>JBEKIB010000013.1:0-71585 GCA_050011975.1 Terriglobales bacterium
CCGGTCGAGGAAATGGCCGGAGAACACGAAATCGGGGCGTGATAACGCACGGAAAAACAACTCACGGAGAAGATGGAACGAGAAAAACATCCCATTTTTCCGCAAGCTGTTCAGCCGTGCCGCCATGGGCCAACAAAAATGCGGGCTTTAGCCCCTGAGCGATGCGCCGTCCGACCCGAAAGGCATTTTTGAAACGCGCTCTAGAAAGATGCGCGGGCAGGTCAGTGGAACAGCGCGGCAAAAAATCCGCCGAGCTTTTTGAAGAAGCCGCGCGCCGGCGCGCGATTCGCCGATGCCGTTTCGGCGCCGGCCGGTTTTGGAGTTTTGTTCGCGGGAGGAAGCGGAGCGGCCAAAGCAGGAGCTGCCCCGGCACGCGAATCGAGAGGCAGCGCCCGCACATCCTCAACCGGCGCCGGCGGAGGGCCGGTCGCGTGGAACACGAACGGCGCCTCTACCTGCACGTGAAGTTCATTCGGCGCGACGGAGGCCTCAAGTGAGGCGGCCGCTGCTGGCACCCCAGTCGAGGGCGCGCTTTCCCCGTGAGCTGTCTCCGCAACCGGCGCGGCGCTTGCGTTCAAGGGCGGCAATGCTCGGCTTTGCGTGGGCAGATTGTTTGCCGCTCGCGCTGGTGCGTCCCGCGGCGGCGGACACCCGCACTCGAGCGGCACCGCCATATCCACACGATCGAGTTGCCCGGAACGAAACACGAGCTGGTCGGTTGCCTTGACCTGGTAAGTACGATCGCCGAGCAGTTCGGTAACAATCGCCGACGCCGTATTGCCGGGCAGCGCGCGCACGCACGTGTTGCCCTGATTGTCCGCGCTGATGGCATAGTGAAATTCCCCCGGCCCTACCAGAAGGATGCGGAAGTCCGGCGTGATCACGGAATCCGAGGAGGCGTCGAGAGCGAAGTGCGCTTCCAGTGCGCCCGTGTTCATGCTGAGCATCACGTTATGCCGGTTCTCGGACGGAGTAACCGCCACGGTCGTTCCCGGACAAACATGCACCTCGCCGCCACTCGACAGGCTGAGAACGGCGGTATCGGGGCCGGCCGTAATCGAAGAACCCGCGCCCCCGCCATCTCCAGCCAGCGCCAGCGGGCCGGCCGTGCGCACCGCAGTCACCGCCGCTTTCGGCGCGGGCGTCAGGCTGGGAACCGTAGGCGGCTCAAACGGCGAACTTCGAGCCGGGTTGGGATTTTTTCCAAGGTGCACGACCAGCCGATTCCCTGCAGCGTCCCAGGTGTAAGCGCGCGGCGCGAGCAGGTCCACCACCACCCGCGCCACCGGCGGGTTCTGTTGAAACTGGTCGGCGCGTATCGTGCTGATTTGATCGGCTTGTACGCTGATCCGTTTCTGCCGCGTTTCCAGCCGTGCGTTTGGCAGATCGATCACCAGCCGCTCGGGGTTGCTGACCGCCTGGATCGAAGGAATCAACGGTTGCGTCGAAAGAATCTCAACTGCCTGGCCATCCTTTTCCTGCACAATCCGGAAGCTCTTGATCACGGCGATCTTGCTCACCGCAGAAGAAGTGGAAGGCTTGGAGCCGGGCTTAACCCCAGCCTCAACCGGGGTCTGGGAACGAAGCCGCGGCGCTCCGAGTACGAGCATGCCCAGTGCAAGAACCGCGCACAAATCCGCCCGCAAACCACGGCGAGACCGCGGTTGCCGGAAGGCAAGATTCGGCGGGACGTCCTTCACGAAAGCACTCGAGTGTTAAGGAAACCATACCACTCGGGGGTTGCACGGAGAAAGACCGCGAAAAACGAGCATGGAAACCGCGGCGCTAGCGCCGCTAGAGCGGTTCTCCAGTTATTGCGGAGGAAGCCGGGAACGGGTAGGGCACGGCCTCAAAGGCTGCGGAAAAACTCGGCCTCGTATCAGGGTATCGCTTTAGCGATACCGTAAGTTCATCGGAATCAGACGCCCCTTTAGGGGCTGGCTCTAGCGAGTCGACTTTTTCCGCAGCCCCCTCAGCCATGCCGTCATGAGTTACAAGGGTTCCGGCTTTAGCCGCGGGGGGCGCGCGCCATACACCATCACGTAAACCACTATAGGTATTACGAGTCGGCGAGAAATTCGTACTCATCAATAACGGCCGCTACCGCCAACTTGTTGGCGGGACCACCGCCTTCGACTCGTACCACGCGGCCCTTGCAGCGCACCCGGATGCTTTCCGTCAGCGTGATCTCGGGTGGCAACGTCAGTGTGAAGTCAAGCGCGGAGCCGGCCTGAATGGCGGAGTCGACGTAGAAGCAGATTCCGCGCGCGCTGACGTCGCGGGTCTGCGCCGCGTGCTCCTCCCCATTTTCGCCATAACGTACGCTCACGGGCAGACGAAGCGCGAAGCGCCGCGTGGCCCGCTTGTCGTTGTCCTGGTCCCGCTGCGTCTCGGCCATTGCACCGCTCCAAAGCAAGGTTTCAGAGTTTCAAGGTTTCAAAGACTTGTCCAGAATCGCCTGTAAGCATGGCAATTAGCGACACGTCTGTCAAGCAGGAGCAAGAGCCAGGTTTCAGAGTTTCAAAGTTTCAAGGATTCAGAGTTTAAAAGACTAGTCACCGTTCGAATCGAAGGCTTTTGCTTTCTCCTTGAAACCTTGAAACTCTGAAACCTTGCTTCTTAACAGCTACAATAAACCTGTGGTCTTCGTCCTCGATAACTACGATTCGTTCACTTATAACCTCGTCCAGTACCTTGGCGAACTGGGCGCCCAGGTTGAGGTTCGCCGCAACGACGAAGTGACCGTCGGCGAGATCGAGGCAATGCATCCCGAGCGCATCGTCCTTTCCCCCGGACCCTGTACTCCGCAGGAAGCCGGCATCAGCATCGAATTGATCCGCCATTTCGCGGGCAAGAACAAGGACAAGAACAGGAACAACGTGCCGTTGCTCGGAGTCTGCCTCGGACACCAGGCGATTGGCGCGGCCTTCGGCGGCCAGGTGGTTCGCGCCAAGAACCTGATGCACGGCAAAACCAGCCCGGTTGAGCACGATGGCAAGACCATCTTCCGCGGCCTCGCTTCGCCCATGACCGCAACCCGCTATCACTCGCTGATCGTCGCCGAAGACGGCCTGCCGAGCGATCTCGAAGTCAGCGCGTGGACTCATGACAACGACGGCACGCGCGTCATCATGGGCCTGCGACATAAGAACTTCCCAGTCGAAGGTGTGCAGTTTCATCCCGAAAGCGTGCTGACGGGCGAAGGAAAGAAACTGGTAGCGAACTTTCTGCGGAGTTGAACCCACTCGCCGGTCAAAATGAGTGTAATCGGGGATTTCACAACAATTGGTTAAGGTGAATCTCGGGTCATTTTGGCTAATTGGGACGAAAAGTGAGTTTTTCAACAGCCACAGCCGATTACACGCATCGACCAAATACACGCACGATCCAAGATCCGTTCTAACTACCGCCTCTCGCCATTTCCACCGCCCGCAGCACGGCCCGCGCCTTGTTTTCCGTTTCTTCAAACTCGCGCTGCGGATCGGAATCGGCTACGATACCTGCGCCCGCTTGCAAATACGCCTTCTTACCTTTCATTAGCAGAGTGCGAATCGCGATGCACGAATCCAGATTTCCCGCAAAATCGGCGTAGAGTACCGATCCGCCATATACTCCGCGGCGCGTTGGTTCCAGTTCTTCGATGATCTGCATGGCGCGAACTTTCGGCGCGCCGCTTAGTGTTCCCGCGGGAAAGCACGCAGCGAACGCGTCCATGGCATTCAGTTCAGGACGCAGGCGTCCTTCGAGCGCCGACACCAGGTGCATCACGTGCGAGTAGCGCTCCACATACATCAGATCGCGAACTTTTACCGAGCCATACTCGCTGACGCGGCCGAGGTCATTGCGGCCAAGATCCACCAGCATTACGTGTTCGGCGCGCTCTTTCTCGTCGGTGAGCATTTTCTTTTCGAGCGCTGCGTCTTCCGCTTCGTCGCGCCCGCGCGGATGCGTCCCCGCAATCGGACGGTATTCGAGCTTTCGTCCGCCCACACGCACCAGCATTTCCGGAGACGAGCCAAGCACGTGCATGGCGTCGGAATCTTTACCCCTGGAGTTTTTCCCGCCGCCGAATCGCAAGTAATACATATACGGCGACGGATTCACCGTGCGCAGCGCGCGGTACAGATCGAGTGGCGCGACTCCCGGCTCGAAATCCCAGCGCTGCGAAAGCACCACCTGGAAAATGTCCCCGGCGGCGATGTACTCCTTGGCGCGGCGGACGCTTTCCAGAAACTTCGGCTTCGCGGTGCGCGCCCGCGGCTTCAGCTTTAGCTTTGACTGTGCCAGCTTGGACTGCGTGGCCGCTTTGCGCCAATGCGCCGGCTTCCATCCGGCCGCGAGTTTTTTCTCGATGCGCGCGATGTCCTTCACGGCGCGCTCGTAGGCAACTCTGGGCGCTTCGCGGGTCACGTCCGCCGACGCTACAATATGGATCTGGTGCCGCAGGTGATCGAAGGCGAGCACGCGGTCGAAAAACATCAGCACACAGTCGGGAACGTCGAGGTCATCCGCCGCGCGCTCGCCGATGTTCTCGAGGCGACGCACAATGTCATACGCGCAATAACCGACGGCTCCAGCGGTGAACGGCGGCAAGCCTTCCATTGCCGCCGGACGATGCTGCTGTAGCAGCTCCTTGATGACTGCGAAAACATTTCCCGTGCGGCGCTCGATCTTCTTAATGTGGCTGCGTTCGATCTTCATCTCGGAGCCGCGCGACTCCAGACGCAGAAAGGGACGTACGCCAAGAAACGTATAGCGGCCAATTTTTTCTCCACCTTCAACCGACTCCAGCAGAAAGGCATCCGGCTCTTCGTCAGCCACGGCAAGGAAGGCGGAAACCGGCGTCAGCAGGTCGGCAGAGATCGACTTCGCCACCGGAACCAGTGTGGCGTCGCGTGACAATCGCGCGAACTCTTTGTAGTCAGGACGGATCATGGGTGTTTTGCAGCAGCGCTTAGGATCGCACGAATCAGTATGCTGAGCGAGAGGAGAAGGAGCAAGCCCGTTTCTAGATTTGGACGCCACCGTAGATTGCTGGCTATCTGGCGTCCTTGCCAACAAACGCCTTCACCGCTTCCGCCACGGTGATCGTTAGCGTCATCGGGTCCATCGGGGAAGCAATGAACCCGCAGTCTTCATAAAACTCGCGTGCCCGCTCTGAAATTGCGTGCACCAGGATCGCGCGGATGCCGGCTATATCCGCGGCCTGCAATGTGCGCAATATGGCATCGCGCAGCAAACCCGGGCCGATCTTTCTCCCCTGAAAATCTTTGTGGACAGCCAGCCGGCCGATGATCATGACCGGCACTGGATCGGGCATGTTGCGCCTAACCCGACCCGGCGCTTCCGCATGCGCTACGGCGCCAACCGCCAGGGCATAATAGCCGACCACATGCTGCCCGGCGCAGACCACATAGGTACGCGAAGCGCCGCTTTCCTCGTTCTGCAGTGCCCGCCGTTGCAGCCAGTCGTCGAGCGCAGGCTCTCCGCATTCGAATTCGGAAAGTTTGTGATCCGGGTGCAGTTTCTCGGGAGCACTTAGCGGTTGGTCGCTCCGGTTCATTCTCATTGCTCCCAGCTTATTGCTCCCAGGGCGCTTTCGTCTTGAGCAGACGCCGCAGTCTCGCGTTGCCTGCCGGAGGCTTGTCGAGCATGGATGTGAAGCGTTTGAATTCCTCGCTCGACAGCGCGAAATACCGGCGGTCGAGCAGGACGGCTTCCGCTTCGCGGCACGCGGTTTCGAGCATGAAGTCCGACCGGTTGCGGCCGAGCGCACCCGCCGCCCGGTCGATCAGCGATTTCTGGCGCTGACTGGCGCGCAGATTGATGGTTTCATCGCGGGTTCTCCTGGTCCTTGTTCCTGTCGCCGGCATCAACGTCCTCCATGTATACACAATGACTATACACTAACGTGCGCACGTTGTAAATACATGAGTTCCCTCGGCACCCCTGCGCTTGCCTAGCCTGCTGGCCGGCAATATACTTTGCGAGACTTGCCCGATAATTTGGGCGGCGATCGCAATCGCATTCATGCGGAGATTTTTATGACGACAATGGACCTCGAGCAGGAAACTAATCCCTGGCAGTCGCAAGCCGCCCGCTTCGACCTGGCCGCGCATAAGCTGAACCTTGATCAAGGACTGTGGCGGGTGCTGCGAAGTCCGAGCCGCGAAATTATTGTTCATATCCCGGTGCAGATGGACGACGGGCGTCTGGAAGTCTTTACCGGATATCGCGTGCAGCACTCCATTGCGCGGGGCCCGGCTAAAGGCGGCCTGCGCTATGGGCCCGACGTGAACCTCGACGAGGTCCGCGCGCTGGCCAGTTGGATGACGTGGAAGTGCGCGGTGGTGAACATTCCATTCGGCGGCGCCAAGGGCGGCATCATTTGCGATCCGCACAAGATGTCGCAGGGCGAATTGGAGCGCATGACTCGCCGCTACACCGCCGAGCTCTTCGATTTCATCGGGCCCGAGAAAGACGTCCCGGCCCCTGACGTGAACACCAACGAACAGACCATGGCCTGGATCATGGACACCTATTCGATGCATGCGCGCCAGACGGTCACGGCGGTCGTCACCGGCAAGCCGATCAACATCGGCGGATCGCGCGGGCGTCGCGAGGCCACCGGGCGCGGAGTTCTCATGGTCTGCGAAAAGGCGATCCAGAAACTGCGCCTCAATCGCGATACCACCCGCGTCATCGTGCAGGGCTTCGGCAACGTCGGTTCAAACGCGGCCCGCCTGATGGCGGAGGCCGGATACAAGGTCATCGGCATCGTCGAAGTTGACGGTGGCCTGTACAAGAAAGACGGCATCGACCTTGCGGCGCTGTGGGAATTCCGCCAGCGCAATGGCACCATTCAAGGCTTCCCGGGCGCCGAGAAGTACGATCCAGCCGAACTGCTGCTGGTCGATTGCGACATTCTGATCCCGGCGGCGACCGAAAACCAGATCACCAGCCAGAATGCCGACCGGGTGAAATGCAAAATCCTGGCCGAAGGCGCGAATGGTCCCACCACCGCGGCAGCCGACGATATCCTCTCCGAGAAAAAAGTCTTCGTGATTCCTGACATCCTGGCCAACGCCGGCGGCGTCACCACTTCTTACTTCGAGTGGGTGCAGGATCGCCAGGGCTACTTCTGGAAGGAATCGGTGGTCAACGAGCATCTGGAAGAGATCATGGATGCGGCGTTTGATGATGTTGTCCGCTACGCTGACACTCACGGCGTGAACAACCGGATCGCCGCCTACATGCTGGCGATCGACCGCGTGGCGTACACCATCCGCCAGCGCGGAATCTATGCCTAGCAGGCCGCGGAGAAAGTTCGGTTTCGTGTCAGGGTATCGCTTTAGCGATACCGTAAGGCCTTCAAAACAAGACGCCCCTTTAGGGGCCGGGCAGCGGAAATCTACTTTTTCCGCAGCTTTCGGAAGTGCGTCCAGAAGTATTGATCCGTAAACAACGGGGCTTGACGCCTCTTAAAATCTCGCGAGGAAATATGAATCGCTCCCAAAGCAAACTTACTCTGTGGATGCTCGCTTTCTGTCTGACGCTTACGTTTGCCATTTCGTCAGCCTTGGCGAAGCCGCAGTCGAGCGCGACCGGCACTAACTCCACCGCAACAAAACCCGCAGCACCGGCTAGTCCCAGCACAACTCCGGCGGCTGGCAAGGCTTCCAGCCAGGAGATTGCCGCCGCTAAGGCCAGCGGCAAAGTCTGGGTCAACACCGAGAGCGGCGTCTATCACAAGAGCGGCCGCTGGTACGGCAAAACGAAGAGCGGAAAGTTCATGACCGAAGCCGAAGCGAAGGCTGCCGGCTACAAAGAAGCGCACAAAGAATAAAAGGAAGCGCGGCGTTTGTTCTTGGCGCACGCCACTTCGGTTGGTCCTTCGCCCCAGTCTAAAACGGTACGGCTTTGGCGCGGCCATCCTAAGTTCTCTCGACCATGGCCTGATGTCCGTTGCCTTGGCCTCTGATGTAGAGGATAATCACATTGTCCGCCACCGCGCGGCCCTGGCTCAGTCATCGCGTGAACCTTCCTAACTACATCACGCTTACCCGCATCGCCGCGATCCCGCTACTCATCTGGATTCTTTGCACCCCGCGCTTCGCGGGCGAGCAGACCGGGGAACGGGAAATCCTGGCTTCGGTTGTTTTCATCCTGGCTTCGATCACCGACGGCATTGACGGCTATCTCGCGCGCCGACGCGGCCAGATCACCACCATGGGCATGCTGCTCGATCCACTGGCCGACAAGTTGCTCATCGCCGCTGCCTTTATCACGCTGGTGCAGTTCAATCCCGCGCTCGTGCCGGCGTGGATGGCCGTGGTCATCATTGGCCGCGAGTTTCTGGTAAGCGGGCTGCGCGCCATTGCCGCTTCTGAAGGTTTTACGATTCAAGCGAGCGAACTAGGCAAGTTCAAGATGCTGGTGCAGATCATTTCCGTCGTGGCCGTGATTCTGGCTCGCCGCTGGCACCAGTGGCCGGTGTACGGCATTTACATTTTCCCGGTGTACTGGATTGCCTGGATCGCCATCTGGTTCATGGTTCTGCTTTCGCTGGTTTCCGCGCTCGACTACTTCGTTGCCTTCTGGTCGAGGATCGACCGCAAATCGGAAAAGCGGCGACGCCGGGCCTTCGTCCTTGCCCGACGGAGAAAACGCGATGTCCAAGCTGTCTGAAACGCTATCCGAAAAATCGCCTGAGAATGCCGCGCACGGCCCCGCTTCGCTATCCCCGGAATTTTCTTTCGACCAGCGCCGGACGCTACTCCACATCGCGCACGAGGCAATTCTTTCGGTGCTGGAGCCGCAGCGTTCTTCGGAGGCGCCCGCTTTAACCGCCGCACTGTCGGAGCCACGAGGCGTCTTCTCGACTCTTTATCTGTGCAGCAATCGGCGCGGCGATCTCCCCGGCGATCTTCATCGCGAGAGCCCCCGCGAAAGTCCCCGCGAAAATCATCGCGAACTGCGCGGATGCGTCGGATACGCCTTGCCCATCATGCCTCTCTATCGCGCCGTCGCCGAAACGGCCCGCGCCGCCGCCTTCGACGATTCCCGTTTCTTGCCGGTGACGAAAGAGGAAGCTCGGGAGCTGGAGGTTTCTCTGAGTGTGCTCTCCCGCCTCTTTCCGATTCCTCCCGAGGCGGTGGAAGTGGGGCGCCACGGCCTGCTCATTTCGGATGGCGCTCGCCGCGGCCTGCTGCTGCCCCAGGTTCCCACCGAGCATGGTTGGGACCGGGAAACTTTTCTGGAGCAAACCTGCCGCAAAGCTGGTCTGCCGCTGGATGCCTGGCGCAAGGCCGCGACCATCGAGGCTTTTACCGCCGAAGTCTTTTCCGACGGCGATTTCGAAGTTCGCCTCTGATTCCGGTGCGCCCGCCCCCACTTTAGTACCCTTGTTTTCTCGGCAAAAGGACGTAAGCTGAGCCCTGCCGCTTTGATTTTGAAGGCAGCGTCGTGGGGGCAACATGGAACTCGCTGTTGTGATCGTCGTATTGGTCGTCGCGGGCGCGATGATTCCGGGGAATACTCAAATTCGTTTCTTCCGCTGAATGAAGCGAACGCGTAGGGACAGCCGCCCCCGGCTGTCCAGGCAAGCGCAGCTCGCCAGGGTTTAGTTAGTCCATCCTTATACTCAACCCCTATAGTCAACCGCGTGGCGGAGTTTCGCGTCGCCGGACAGATCCTGAGCGCAGTCGAAGCAGGATAGCTGCGCCCACGCGCACTTCACACAAAAGAAAAAGGGGAGATTTTCTCTCCCCCTACTCGTTTCCATCAAATTGGCGCTTTCTTTTACTGCTGGTTGTCCAGTTCTACCGTGTCGCCCGCATATACATCTTCCAGCGCGAAGACGACCATGGCTGACGATGCGGTCGGGGTCACGTTCACAACCACCACTTCACCGACCGCGCGCCGTGGCAGATCACGCACATGAATGTTCGGCCCTTTGGTCTTGGTGAAGCGATTGGCCTCGAAAGTCGGCGGGCGTGATTGCGTGTCTTCTGACGTATGAGCGTCAAACGAGAGCGAGTCCACCGGATCCTGCAAAGTGGCTTCGTAGGAACGCACCACGCGGAAATAGTCTCCTACTTTTACGCCCTGGTTTGAACCCATGTTCATATAGAGCTTCATGCCGGTGCCGAGGAAACCGTCAAAGTCTTTGCCGAGCACGACCCGTCCGGTCAGTTTTCCATTCGGAGGCGCGAACCGGTCGAAATGTCCGGGCACGTGGAAGGTAACCGGCGGTCTCTCCACGAAAGGCACGACGACATCTCCCGGGTTGATGGGATCACAACTGAATTCCACCTGCGCGATAGCGCTATGACTGCGGACATCGACTACGCGCACTCTGCCAATTTCCCCGTAAGGCTGTCCCGCGGCCGCCAGTATTTTTCTCATCCCCGGATAAATTTCGTACTCGTTGACGTCACGTATTTCGCGGATGACCGAATACAGTTGCCCCGCCTGGTAGCCACTCCCCGCCAGGTAGACAATTTCCCCGATCTCGAACTTCGTTGAGGTCGGTGTCTCCAGACCACCGTTCACGTAGTTCGCGTCCGGAATATGTTCCTTGGTAATAAATCCTGCGCAGTAAATGTCTGCCGCTGTGGGCGTCTGGAAACGCACGAATGGCACGTTGACCGAGGTGTGGACGATACCGTCCGCATCCGGCGTGCTCGCCGTCGTCGACTGCTGGGCCATCGCCCACGTCGCCACGAACAGCAATAACAATCCTGTTTTCTTCATGTTACCTCCGACTCCAAACCGCTCCGGGTATGCTTCAGCTATCTCTCTCGGAAGACAAGGGTTACAGCCGAAAAGTAACAAGTGCTTGGGCAAGGGTCAAGGTTACGAGGGTGTTTAGCCCCCCCGCTCCCAAAGTGTTTCCGCAGCCGTTTGGCAACCTTAATGTTGCATCTGCGCCCACACCCCTGTAATATCGCGCCGTCGTTGAAAACAAATGGCCTTGGCTTCGTCTTCCACTCTCGCGCCCCGTTTTCTGCCTATGCGCCTTCCCAGGGTCTGCCTTGCCCTGAGCGGCGACACTGCCGAAGACATGCTCGGTACCGCCGAGTCCATGGCCCGGGACAACCCCTTGCTCGAGTTTCGTTTGGACTACCTCAAGCAGCCTCTGGCCGCGCTTCCCAAACTCCATCGTTTTCTTGAAACTCACCAGTACGTCACTGCCATCGGCACCTGCCGCCGGGTCGACAATGGCGGCAAGTTCAAAGGATCGCTGGCTTCTCAATTGGATGTGCTCGCCAAGGCCCACGCCGCCGGTTGTCAGATCGTCGACCTGGAACTGCAGAGCGCGCTGAAATCGAAGCCCGAAGCGATTGCGCGCCTCCGCAGCCGCGCCGGACTCATCCTCTCATTCCATGATTTCCGCGCCACCCGCAACCTCGATGAGACGCTCGGAAAAATGCTCAAGATCCCAGCCGACTTCTACAAGGTCGTCACCACCGCCACCACCCTCTCCGACAACGTGGCCATGATGAAGTTTCTGCAGAAGCAGAGCGGCAAGCATGCGCTGATCGGCTTGTGCATGGGAGAGCAAGGCATCATCAGCCGCGTGCTCAGCGTGCGTGCCGGCAGCGCTTTCACCTTTGGCGCGGTCAGCGCCGATCTCAAAACCGCGCCCGGTCAGATCACTACCCGGGATCTCCGCAGTATCTACCGCATCGATCAAGTCGACACCGCCACGCGCGTCTATGGAGTCGCCGGCGATCCCATCGAACATTCGCTCTCGCCCGTCATCATGAACACGGCGCTGCGCCGCGAGAACGTGAACGGCGTCTATCTTCCTCTCCACGCCAAAACGCTCAAGGATCTGATCCACTGCGTGCGCGAAATTCCCCTCCACGGCCTCAGCGTCACCATGCCCTACAAGCAGGCCATCCTTCCCTATCTCGACAACACCGACGCCCACACCAGCAAGATCGGCGCCTGCAATACTGTAGTCCGCGGACAAGAGGGCAAGCTTTATGGTTTCAATACCGATATCGCCGGCATCCTTCGTCCCCTCGAGCAGCGCCTCTCCATCGAAAACGCCAAAGTGCTGGTGCTCGGCGCCGGCGGCGCGGCTCGCGCTGCCGTCTTCGGTCTCAAGGAGCGCGGCGCTGAAGTCTGGATACTGAATCGCACTTCCGCCAAAGCTCAGAAACTCGCCCGCCAGGCCAAGGCGCGCACCATCAAACGCGCCGACCTCCGCAAGGTCGCCTTCGACGTCATCATCAACGCCACACCGGTTGGAATGGGCAACACAAGCGACTGTCCGCTTAAAGACCAGGAGATTCAGGCCCGCGTCGTTTTCGACATGGTCTACGATCCCGTCGAAACCCACCTCCTGCAAGTGGCGCGCGCCAAGGGAATTGCCGTCATCCCCGGAGTCGAGATGTTTGTGCAACAAGCCGCCCGCCAGTTTGAAATCTGGACCGGCAAGCCCGCTCCCGCCGGAGATATGCTGCGCGCAGTCACCATCGCCCTGCAGCAGAAAGTGAACTCCGCATGAGGGTGCCCCATCCTAACGTCGCGCTTTTTGCGACGTTAGGGTGGGACCCACCGTTAGGATGGGACCCACCGCACCCTGCACTATAGTCGGCGGGCATGATTCTCTACCCTTTTGGGACTAATAATCGCTCTTCATTTTGACCCGGCAAGACCTCGGTCGGAGGTGGTTGGCGATTGACAGACATCGCTTTGCAAGAGGCTCATATCTACTTCCAACCCACTGAAGAATGGTTCTCCTCTCTCTATACCTGTAGCACATCGCCCTCACGGGCGACCATCTCGTACAACACAGGATTGACGAAGAATCCGATGAAGAGTCGGGAGATGAGACCAGCCACGATGACGATGGCGAACGGCCTTTGCGTATCCGATCCGATGCCGGTGGAGAGAGCAGCAGGCAGCAAGCCGAGGCAAGCGACAAGGGCCGTCATCATGATGGGACGGAGCCGAAGCAGCGAAGCTTCCCGTGTGGCCGCGCGAATGCCCATTCCCTCCAGGCGCAACTTGTTGATGTAGGAAACAAGAATGACGGCGGTCTCCACGGAGACCCCAAGCAACGCCAAAAGACCCAGCACCGAGGAAACGCTGAACGGCGTGTGAGTGAGTTTCAGCGCAACCAGCGCACCCACCGGTTCCGTCATAATGACTCCCAACGCGATAGTCACCGGGAATTTGAAGTTTCCGTAGAGGGCGAACAGGATCATGAAAATCAGCACTACGGCAAGTGGACCAATAAAAAACATCTGCGATTTGGCCTCGAGAAACTGGCTGTATTCTCCGCCCCACGACATCGTGTAACCCGGCGGCAGGGTCACGACCTTCTTCACGGCTGCCTGGCCGTCTCGCACCGCTCGCTCTAAATCACGCCCTTCGATGCTGTACTGCACGCCGATGTAGCGGGAGTTATTCTCGCGATAAATAAAAGATGCCCCGTTCCCCTGCGTAATATTGGCCAACTGGCTGAGAGGGATCTGCTGCCCATCGGGTGTGCCCACCAATAAGTTTCCTATCTCATGTGCGCTACTGCGGAATTGGGGCTGCATGCGCACTACCAGATCGAACAGCTTTTCTCCTTGAATCACCTGCGTGACCGCCTGCCCACCGACCGCGGCCGAAATCACAGCTTCCACGTCCGCAACGTTGATGCCATACCGCGCAATCTTGTTCCGATCGACATCGACAAGCAGGCTGGGCTGGCCAAGTTCGCGCACAACGGTGAGGTCGGTGAACCCGGGCACCTTGGACAGTACGTTCTTGATCTGGATCGCCTTGTCCTGAAGCACGCTCAGGTCTTCACCATAGATCTTGACCGCCAAGGAACTCTTGAGGCCGGTGAGCGCTTCGTCCACGGCATCTTCCGCGGGCTGGGTGTAGTTGAAAATGATCCCGGGAAACGCAGTGAGTTTCTTGTTGATCGATTCGATCAATTCTTTTTTATCACTGGTTTCGCCGGTCCAAGACTTGTCCTTGTAGGGCTTGAGGCCAACGTAGAACTCGCAGTTAAAGAAGCCCGTTGGATCGGTGCCGTCGTCGGGCCGTCCTAACTCTGAACCTACGACAGTAACTTGCGGATAAGACATCAGAATGTCGCGTATCTGAGGAGCGATATTACTGGCTTCCTCAAAAGAAATGGTGTACGGCATCGTAGCCCGGACCCAGAGCGCGCCTTCGTCGAGGTGAGGCATAAACTCGCCGCCGATGAAGGGCACCAGCAGCAGGGTCGCCAGGAAGATCAGGGTCGCGATCAACATGGTTGTCTTGGGCCGGTTGAGAGACCAATCCAACTGAACTGCGTACTTCCGCTTCATCCATTCATAGGCGCGATTCGGTTTCTCATGCACGCCTTTTTTGAACCAGTAGGAGGCGAGCACGGGTATTAACGTAAGGGTCAGGATGAGCGCGCCGACCAGCGCAAAGGACATGGTCTCAGCCATGGGGTGGAACAGTTTCCCCGAGGGCCCGCTCAACGCATAAATCGGCAGATACCCGGCGAGGATGACGGCCACTGAATAAAAGATCGGGCGATCCACATCCCTCGCAGCCGCAAGAATAACTTCGTTCAGTTTGTACTCCTGTCCCTCCCGCAGTGCCAGCTCGCGGTAGATGTTTTCCATCATGACCACGGTGCCATCGATGACAATTCCGAAATCAATGGCGCCGATGGAGAGCAAATTCGCGGCAACGTCGTGCGCATGGAGCACGATGAAGGCAAACAGAAGCGAGAGTGGAACGGTGATGGCAACAATGATCGCAGCCCGGAAGCTGACCAGAAAGAAAATCAGCACGATTAAAACCAGCGCCATGCCGCGAAGCAGGTTCGCTTCCACCGTGTCCGTAGTCAGTTCCACGAGTTCGCTGCGGTCATAATAAGGATGAATCTTGACGTCAGGCGGCAGGATCTGTCGGTTCAGTTCCTCCGTTTTTGCCTCAACTCCTTTCAGGACGGTCTGCGTCTGCTCCCCACGCAGCATCAGAATGACGCCCTCCACCGCATCGTCATTCTTCTGGAAGCCGAATTCGCCCAGGCGTGGTGCGTGCCCGATCGTTACATCTCCTACATCACGCACTCGGATCGGCACACCCTTGTTCGCGCCAACCACGATATTTCCGATGTCATCCGTGTTGCGCACCAGCCCGATGCCGCGCACGTAGTAGAACTGCCCGCCCTGAGAATAGAATCCGCCGCCGGCATTCGCGTTATTGGCGGAGAGCGCCGTCACCACTTGCGGAATGGTCAGGTGATATCCGTAGATGCGCGCCGGGTCGAGCAGCACCTGGTATTGCATTACCGTTCCACCAAAACCCGAGTCGTCGGCTACACCGTGCACGGATCGATAGGCCCGCTCCACCACCCAATCCTCGAACGTCTTCAATTCCTGCGGTGTGCGGTCGGGACTTTCCAGCACATAGCGATACACCAGGCCACTGGGGCTGAACAGAGGCGCGAGGCTCGGAGTTACTCCCGTGGGCAGTGTTGCTTGAGCGAGCCTTTCAAACACGATTTGCCGCGCAAAGTAATCGTCTGTGTTTTCCTCAAACGTCAGGATGAGATCAGAGAGACCGTAGAGCGAGATGGAACGCATCACCACCATGTGCGGAACGCCGTTCATCTCGAGTTCAAGCGGAAGCGTAACCAACCGCTCGACTTCTTCCGCCGCGTGGTCTGGCCACTGGGTGATGATTTCGACTTGCGGAGGCGAGAGGTCGGGATAGGCGTCCACGGGCATCCGCTGAAAAGACAGGATTCCCGCAACCGTGATGAAAGCGGTCAGCATCAGTACCAGAAACCTTTGACGCAGCGCCGCTTGGACGATTCGGTGGATCATTCGGAGGTGGTGGACACTATCCTTATAATATTTGCCCGAGTTGCCGTAACTTTTTTCAAAGCTTCCGCGATCCCGCTAACGCTGTAGCGAGTTCGCAAACTGCAGGAACAAGCTGCCATTCCCGATAACTCGGTCACCAGCTTTTAGCCCTCTGGTAATTTCCGTCTGTCCATTCAGGCTTTCTCCGAGCGTAACTGCGCGTCTGCCAAACTGGTTCGAAGCTGCCGCGGCATAAACAAAAGGCTGGTTCTCGCTATCGCGGAGAACAGCGGCATCCGGAAGCGCAATGGCATTCGCGATCGTGCCCGCGTTTACGGTCGCAACTACGTACATATCTTTCTTCAGCTTCTCGCCGGGATTACTCGTCTCGATGCGCGCCTGCAGCGTTCGCGTGTTCGGATCGAGCGAGGCCGCGACGTAAGAAATGCGGCCATGGAAGACTTCAGGATAGGTATCCGTCTGAATTGTGACCGTATCTCCAACCCGCACGTAGGGCAAATCTTTCTGGTAGATATTGACCAGCACCCAGACGTTGCCCGTATCTGAAATCATGAAACATTGGGTGGTGCCGGGTTGAATGAGTTGCCCAGCGGATACATCCTGCTCGACAACCTCCCCGCTAATTGGCGCTCTCACGGGAACTTCAAAAGAAGGCGGAGCTTGCACGAGTGCGTCGGGATCGATGATTCCCATCACTTTCAACGCGGCTTGCGCCGAGGCCAGGTCGCCGCCCGCCTGCACCTCGGCCGATTGCGCCTGCTCCACGTTTTGCTCGGCAATCGCTTTGTGCTCATACAAGTCACGGGCGCGAGCGTAGGCCTTTTGTGCCAGAGCGTAGGCATCCTTGGCCTTTAGATAATTCGTTCGGAGTTGCGAGTAATCCGGGCTCGCCACGTACAACATTGGCTCGCCCTTTTGTACCTTCTGACCGGGCACGACCACCACCCGGCTGACCGGTCCGCTCACCTGCGTGATGACCGGCGTCGTGCGAAAACTGTTGTAAGCCACCGCCCCCGTCAGCCGCAGAGTTCGAGGCAGCGTCGTGGGTTGCACCGTCAGCACCTGCACATGCTCCATCTGCTCTTGGGGGATGGTGAATAGTTCTGCATTGTCCGAGCTCTTGGCGGCGCTACTCGAATCGGCAGATGCTTTCGACCCGGACCTTTGGCAACCGGCAAACACCAGCATGATCGCCGACGCGGCAGCGAGTGCAGCCAACCATCGCCAGCGATCCGCGCAAATCCTCATGGCAGGTTCCTCGTTCCTTCCGCTTCTTTCAATTGTTCCAGCGCGGTCATGTAAGCGGCCAACGCCTGGCGATAGGCTAGTTCCACAGCCCGGTAGCTGCGCTCGGCATCCAGAAAATCCAGGAGGCTTGCGCCGCCGCGCTTGTAAGCATACTCACTGATGTCGCGCGAGTCCTGCGCCTGTTTGCGGTAGCCGGAGATGTAAAGTTGCACCACTTCCTCGTTGCTTCTGACCGCCTCATAAGCATTGGCAACGTCGGAAAGAACCGTATCGCTGGCCGATTGCTGCTGCTCCTGTGCCTGCGTGAGCACATGACCGGTGCGTGCGATCTCTCCCTGATTGCGGTTAAAGATCGGCAACTCAAAATTAGCGAAAATGGAAGCGGTGTTCTCGCCGGAAACGTGGTCGAAATCATAGGTACCGTTGACATCGACCTTGGCGTTCGCTTTGGCCAGCAGAATCTGGCTCTGTGCGGCGGTGATCCCTAATTCAGCGGCACGGTAGTCGGGCCGCTCGCGCAACGCCCGCGCCTGCAAGTCTTCCAGGTTTCCCTTGATCGGCTGATAGGCCAAGTCGCCCACAACGTCGTAGTCGGCCGGTACCGCGTTGTAGCCGAGGTACTCGCGCAAGCCTACAAGTGCCTGCACTTTCGCGAGCCGGGCGGAAGAAACGTCGGTCTGAAACTGCAGAAGCTGGAGCTTGATCTTCAGATAATCGCCCTCACCAATGTATCCCGCTTTGAGTTGAGTCTCGCTGATATCGACCGTCTGCTGAAAATCTTTCAGATCCTCGAGCGCAAACTGGAGCGTCGATTCCGCCAGCAAAACGCTGACGAACTGCTGTCCTACGTTAAACGCCAGTGTGCGCTCGGCGTCGGCAACCTGGGCGCGCGTGACCGCCGTTTGATCGCGGGCGGCCTGCAATCGCCTCTGCCGCTTGTGGCCTCGTTCGAAGAGATAAGAGATCCCAATATCGAACTGCTGAGTTTCGTTCAGATTCTCCCCAGAGAAGTCTTGCGGGCTGAAAAATGGAATGAACTGCGTATCCAACCCCAAGGTCGGGTTGGGGCGCAGGTTCGCGGTGATTTCCTGGGCCTGATTCTGAAGAATCTGTGTTCGCGTCGCCTGCAGCGAATGGTTGTGCGTCAGCGCCAGATCAATGGCCTGATCGAGAGTGATCCGCGTCGTATTCTGCCCACTACCAGTCCCCACCAGCAGTAACACCATCACCGCCGGTGCGAACACCCGAGAGAACCTGGAGCGCATAAGGGTTGAGATCAAAGTCCACTGACTGTGACGCAACAGATCTCGCAGGGATGCTCGACCTAACGAGCACGACGCCAAGCTCCGTCGTCCGTATCGTCCTCCTGTGTCCAAGACTGCGACTCAGGGCTCAATGGATGTATTGTAATTCACAGCATTCGCGATCGCGTCCTGCATGCGGTCCTCTACCGGAAGTGCACCAGTGTTCCCGGGACTTGCCTCGCACTTTTCGCACATTTCTCCCCTTGTGAAAGGCCGGAGCATGCGCGGTCGACGCGCTAAGCGAGCGGCGTTTAGATGCGTTGTTTCGGAAACTACCCATGCACAATGGCAATGTTTTGCACATCGTGACTCTCGGCGAACATCTAAACTAAGCACATGCAAAACGCCAAAGCTTACTCCGCTGCCAGCGCGACATCGCCGCTCGCCTCTACCACGATCCCGAGGCGCGAACCAACCGCACACGACGTACAGATCGAAATCCTGTTCTGCGGTATTTGCCACTCTGATCTTCACTCGGTGCGTAATGAGTGGAGCGAATTCATGCCCACTGTGTACCCGATTGTTCCCGGCCATGAGATCGTCGGCCGCGTGACCAAGGTCGGCTCCGCTGTTACCAGATTCAAGCCCGGCGACCTCGCCGCGGTTGGCTGCCTGGTCGACTCGGACGGCACCTGTCCCGAGTGCCGGGCTGGCCTTGAGCAGTTCTGCCCCAACCTCACACTCACCTTTAATATGCCGGACAAGCATCTCGGAGGCGTCACCTATGGCGGCTACTCCGAAAGCATTGTCGTGGACCAGAGGTTCGTCCTGCGTGTCCCCTCGAATCTGAACCTCGCGGGGACTGCTCCTCTGCTCTGCGCTGGAATCACAACTTACTCGCCCATGCGCCGCTGGGGCGTCACCAAGGGCAAGAAAGTTGGCGTGGTCGGCCTTGGCGGATTGGGCCACATGGCCGTAAAGTTTGCCCATGCGCTCGGAGCCCACGTCGTTGTCTTCACGACTTCACCGAACAAAAAGGAGGACGCGCTTCGTCTCGGCGCCGATGCAGTCGTCCTTTCCCGCAATGCCGACGAGATGCAAAGGCACACTGAAAGCGTCGATTTCATCCTCGACGCCGTTTCCGCAGACCATGACATCAACGCCTATCTCAACCTGCTCCGCCGCGACGGCAACCTTACCCTTGTCGGCGCCCCGGCGAAGCCGCTCGCCGTTTCTGCCTTCGGCCTGATTATCCGCCGTCGCAGTTTTTCAGGCTCGAACATCGGCGGCATCGCCGAAACCCAGGAGATGCTCGATTTCTGTGGGCAACACAACATCACCGCCGATGTCGAAGTCATCCCCATCCAGAAGGTTAACGAAGCCTACCAGAGACTGGTCAAGTCGGATGTAAAGTACCGCTTCTCCATCGATATGGCTTCTCTCAGATCGGAGTGAACGAGAACGATGCACTCTGGATTCGACACGAAGTGGTTGCGGCCCTGAACGTTTCATAGGAGAAACAATGCAAAAGCGCAAACTTGGAAAGAGCAACTTGGAAGTGTCCGCGATCGGGCTCGGCTGCATGGGCATGAGCTTTTCCTACGGCCCGCCTAAAGACAAGCAGGAGATGACCTCTCTTCTCCGTGCCGCCGTGGAACGCGGCATTACATTTTTTGATACCGCCGAAGTCTACGGCCCGTACTCGAACGAAGAGCTTGTGGGCGAAGCTCTCGCTCCTTTCCGCGGGAAGGTGGTGATCGCCACCAAGTTCGGGTTCGATCTGAGTGGCAGCGATAATCGGCCGGGAGCGGCAGGTCTGAATAGCCGGCCCGAGCACATCAAGCAGGCGGTCGAAGGCTCGCTCAAGCGGCTCAAGGTCGACACCATCGACCTGCTCTATCAGCACCGGGTTGACCCGAACGTGCCGATCGAAGACGTTGCCGGGGCCGTAAAGGAATTGATTCGAGCAGGCAAGGTCAAGTACTTCGGGCTTTCCGAGGCGGGCGCAAAGACGATTCGTCGCGCACACGCAGTCCAGCCGCTCACTGCTCTCCAGAGCGAATACTCCCTTTGGACAAGAACCCCCGAGAAGGAAGTTATACCGACCCTCGAGGAACTCGGGATCGGCTTCGTGCCGTATAGCCCTCTTGGCAAGGGATTCCTGACGGGAGCGATCAAAGAAGATACGACGTTCGCCAGTTCCGACTTCCGCAGCACTCTCCCTCGCTTTACGCCCGAGGCTCTCAAGGCGAACCAGGCACTGATTGACCTGCTCGGCAGCATTGGGAAACGGAAGAAAGCGACTCCTGCTCAGATCGCACTCGCATGGCTGCTCGCTCAAAAGCCGTGGATCGTTCCGATTCCAGGCACGACGAAGCTAAACCGCCTCGAAGAGAACATCGGAGCCGTGGCAGTCCAGTTGACGCCCGATGACCTCCGCGACGTCGATGCTGCCGCTTCCAAGATCAAGGTGGAAGGAGCTCGCTACCCTGAAAAACTCGAGCGAATGACCGGTCTGTGATCAGCAAAACAAAAAAAGCAGGGTGCAAGGTGCAAGGTGCCCCAGGTTCGCGCCCGTCCTTTGGGCGCTAACCTGTGGGCGCTAACCTGGGCCTTTCCAAACGGTAGAAAATTCCCATCTGGCGCCGCCGCCCTCGCCCGCGCGATGCCGCCGATTCCATCTTGCCCACGATATTTTTTCCGCAATAACACTTGACAACCCGTCTTATAATGGTAGTAAAGGCAAAACACAGAAGATACGCGCGGCCTATCTACTTATAACTCCGCGCCAGCCGTGACCTATCCGGCAGAGAAGGACGCGATTTCCACCAACCCATGCAGAATCAAGACTTTACCTATAACTGTCTTCCTTTCAGGACTTTGCCGCAATGCATGAAGCTAAGTCGATGATTCTAATATACCGACCCACAGGGGGGTACCCCCTACCAACGGTGCCGCAGGTTCGCGCCCGCTCTTTGGGCGCTAACCTGGGCGCAGGCCAGCCAACAAACGCGAGTTACTAACCAGGAGCAACTATGTCATCCTTTGCAGCACCTCGTTGCCGTCACATCAAGGTCAACGGAACCCAATGCGGTTCGCCCGCTCTCCGCCACGAGAATTTCTGTTTCTACCATCAACAGGATCGCCCCCTGCCCGTCGAATGTTACTTCGACGGACCCTACGCAACCGGCGAAATCACCTTGCCCTATTTTGAAGATGCGCACTCCATTCAGACCGTCATTCGCCAGGTCGTGCAGATGGTCCTGCAAAAAAGGCTCGAGCGGAAGACCGCCAGCCTCCTGCTCTACGCGCTCCAGATAGCCTCTTCGAATCTCAAGCGTATGGAACTCGAAAAGCCGCAACCAGAGCAGGTAGTCATTGATCTCGAAACGGATAAGGAATCAGAAACTCACATGGCTGCCCGTGACGACGACCAGGCCGCCCGCGAAGGTTCGGCGAGCGAAGGTTCGGCAAGCGAAAGTTCGGCAAGCGAAGGTTCGGCAAGCGAGAGTTCGGCAAGCGAAAGTTCGGCGAGTGCGCAAACCCCAAGTCATCATCGGGACGCTAGCCCCGTCAACCCCTCAGCCCAAACCGACGCAGACAGCAAGCGCAGCGGCGAAGCCCTTCCGCCCGGAACCATCCATGCCTGTTATCAGCCCGCACCATATCAGCCAGCACCACAAATGAGGAATCGTCCTCGCCAAAACCGCCAGCGAAAGCAACAATATGTAATCTGAAACCCGCACCAACCAACCGAGATCGAGAACAGGCGAGGGGAAAGCACTTCAGGCACAAGTTGTCACTCGCGGAAACACTGGGACGCGCTCTTCCATGACCGCTCGACACGTTCGGGTGCTGCGCGAACCCCTTGCTAGCGCGCAAAAATCGCCTTCGTAGCAAATTGAGACAATAAGGCGATGCAGTCATCACAAGAAAGGTTGCAAATAAGCCGGAACGGAAGTAATATGGGTTTTGGACGCAGCATTTCGCGTTCATCTTGTCTCAAAAAACAAAAAACTTCCAGGTAGGAACGCAGCCCTAGTTAAAAAATCTAAAGGGGTGCTCAAACCCCGGTGCAATTCGGAGAGAATGCATGTCGTGGTACGCGTACTGCCTCACGGAACACCCAACCCTCGCCAACGGTGTTCGCGCCCGCCGTCCTTTCCTTTTAGAAGGAATTCAGGGTGTGAATTCCGCTCCCGTCATGAGCTATCCGAGCGGAGAATTCGCGGTAATCGTCAGTGAATATGACCGCGCAACCTCCAAACTCGACGAAAAGTCGGTTCTCGAACATGCCCGCGTGGTCAGTCAGAGCTTTCGAACTGCGACTGTCTTACCCTTCCGCTTCGGAACAATCTTCGACACCGAAGATGCAATTCGCCAAGCGGTTCGATCCAACCGCCGCACTTTCTGTGAGAGCGTGGCCCGGCTTCGTGGCAAGTCCGAAATGCGCATCAAGCTGATGGTCCGCGACGGTTCTCTGCGCGACCTGGAAGAGATTGTCCTGCCCGATACCGTCGGCCGCGAGTACCTTATCAAGCTGCGCGAGAAGGCATCTCGTGAGCGCGAACGCCAGACCAAGGCCCGCGCCCTCTCCGTCCAGGTGCACAAACTCTTTAACCCCCTCGAGGAAGAAGTCAGCTGCAAGCGGGTCGACGCGGACGGGATGCTGCTCGATATCGCTCACCTCATCGACACCAAGTCGATCGAAAAATATCAGAACCGTTACAACACCGCCGCCAAGCAACTCAAGAATTGCCAGATGGTCGTCACCGGTCCCTGGCCGCCCTACCATTTCCTGCCGGGGAAGGTGCGTACCGTAGCCGGCGACAGCTAGAAACCCGTGCCGAGCTGTCCCAAGCCCCCCTTCGAGGGGGCTTTGCTTCTTAGGAGGGATGTTGCGTAGAGACGCGGCTTGCCGCGTCTCCGGCAGCAAGGGGAGACAGCGCTAACCCAGATTTACACCGTGACTTCTGTCAATGTGCATCATTGTGCAGCCATCCTCACATTGCCGTGTGACCCGCGGCCGCGTCTCTCTCTAAGAGATTCACCCTAAGATCCTGATTTAGAACAGGTTCCCAAAATGGGACGTCGCTCTCAGCCCCGTTACCATTTTGGTGCCGCAAATGCTTATTCCATGGTACGAAAGAGGCCGCAACCGTTTGAACAACTTCACTCTCGTTCTCGACATCTCACTCTGTCCGTTCCTGTCGCCGGAGCGGGCGTCAAAACTAGTTTTCCTCTGATTCCCGCCACTTAGCCTCTTTGAAAAAGGTGGCCCCGAAAGGGGCCGCTTTTTTTGTTTCTCACGGTCCTGTACACTCGGCGCTTCCAATGAAATTCGAAAGAACTGCCTCCCTCTGCGTTCTTCTGTTCCTGGTTGTGCTCCTTGGGCAACAACCGCTACATGCCGAAAAGCCTCTCGACGCACCCGACGAACTCCTCCTCGCCACCATGGAGAAGGAACTGCATCGCGGCCAGTCCGAGCTCGCCAAGCAGGATCCCCCTCCGTACTTCACCAGCTACAACGTAACCGACGGCGAATCGCTGGTCATCCTCAGCGCCCAGGGCGGCATCCTCACCTCGACCCGCACCCGCCGCCGTGCCGCCGACGTCAGCATGCGCATCGGCGCTCCCGCTCTCGATAACACCCACGACCAGGAACGCTCCTCCGGCATCTCCTCCGGCCAGCTTCCCCAACGGGACGACCCCGATGCCATCGCCCGCGTCCTCTGGGGCCTGACCTACCAGCAATACCGCAAGGCACGCCAAGCCTATATCAACGTGAAGACCAAGATCGCCGTCCGCGCCAAGGACGAGGACGACTCGCCCGACTTCTCCCAGGAGAAACCCTCGACTTACATCGACCAGACTCCATCGCCTGCGTTTCCCGAGCAAAAGGCTTGGGAAGAACTCGCCCGCCGCTATTCCGCTTCCTTTCGCCAGTACCCCCAGGTCGAAGAGTCTGTGGTTTTTCTTTACGCCGAGAAGAGCCGAAGTTACCTGGTCTCAACCGAAGGCGCGAAGATCGTCACCGCCGACGCCATCTTCCGCATCATGATTGAGGCCGAAACCCGCGCCGGCGATGGCATGCAACTGATGCGCGTCGAAACCTTCCAGTTTTCCGACCCGTCAAAATCTCCTTCCGAAGCGGAAGTGGCAGCGAGCGTGCAAAAAATGGCCAGCGACTTAAGCGCCTTGCGCGCGGCTCCGCTCGCCGAACCCTACAGCGGCCCGGCGTTGCTCTCCGGCCGCGCCGCTGCCGTTTTCTTTCATGAAGTGCTCGGCCATCGCGTCGAAGGGCAGCGCCAGCGCGGCCGCGACGAAGGCCAGACTTTTACTAAGAAGGTGAACGAAAAAATCCTGCCCGACTTTCTCAGCGTCACCGACGATCCCACTCTGCATTCGCTCGCCGGCACCGAACTGTCGGGCTTCTATCGCTTCGACGACGAAGGCATTCCCGCCGCCCGCGTCGAGATCGTCAAGGACGGCATCCTCAAGAATTTTCTGATGGGACGATTGCCGGTGAAGAACTTCAGCACCTCGAACGGCCACGGCCGCGCTCAGGCAGGACGGATGCCGGCTGGCCGCCAGGGCAATCTGATTGTTACTTCTTCGAAGACGATTCCCGACGCCCAACTGCGCTCCCGCTTCATCGAAGAAATCAAAAAGCAGGGAAAGCCGTACGGGCTGTATTTCGAAGACATCCAGGGCGGATTTACGCTGACCACACGGGCCGCGCCGCAGTCATTCCAGGTGCTGCCGGTGATGGTGTGGAGAGTCTATGCCGATGGACGGCCAGATGAACTGGTGCGCGGAGTGGACATTGTGGGAACGCCGCTCACGGTGTTGACCGAGATCGCGGCGACCGGAGACACGATCAGCGTGTTCAACGGAATTTGCGGAGCCGAATCGGGGAGCGTGCCTGTATCCGCAGCCGCTCCGGCTATGCTGTTTTCCGGGATGGAAGTGCAGAAACGAAAGTATGGCGACGCGCGTCCTCCGATTCTTCCGCCGCCGCCCGGTGCGACCCCCGGTGCGACCGACGACAAGGGAGGAGCAAAATGATTAAATGCGCCTTGTCGATCTCATGCTTGATCGTGATCTGCGCCCTGTCAACCTTCGCGCGCGCCGCCGATCCCGCTTCCGGCGATGTCGTCCTCCGCGCTCTTCGCGAAGAAATGGAGCGCTCCAAGGCCAAGCTGAAACTGGAGAACGTCCCAGCGCCCTATTACATTGAATACCGCGTTACCGAGATCGACCAGTTCGAAGCCAGCGCCGTTTTCGGCGCGCTGCGCAGCCAGCAGCATAATCGCGCCCGCCTGTTGCGCGTTGTAGTGCGCGTCGGCGACTACAAGCAAGACAGCTTCTACGGCACCGGAGAAGGCACCCTCGACCTGGTGCCATCCGATGATGACGTCTTCGCCATCCGCCATCGCATATGGCTCGCCACCGATCGCGCATACAAGGCCGCGACCGAAGCGCTCTCCGCCAAGCAAGCCGCGCTGAAGCAGTTGAAGGTCGATGAGCCCGTCGACGATTTCGCGAAAGCGCCGCCGGTCGAAGTGATCGAGCCCGTGGTGCGGCTGTCTTCGGCCGATTTCACGCCCTGGGTGAATCTGATCGAAGAGGCGTCCGGCCTGTATCGCGTCGACAAAGACCTGGAGAACTTCGAATCGTCGCTTCGTTTCATCACCGAGAACCGTTACTTCCTGAACTCGGAGGGGACGGTGGCGCGGACGGGACATGCGCACTACAGTCTGCATGTGGACGGATCAACGCAAGCCGCCGATGGCATGCTACTGGCGCGGAACCACGGCGACGCTGAACCCACTCTGGAGGACCTGCCCAGCCGCGAGAAATTCCTCGACTCCACCAGGGAGTTCGTTGCCACGTTGAAGGCGATGCGCGAAGCGCCAGTTGTGAATGAGGAATACCGTGGGCCGGTGCTGTTCGCCGGCAACGCCGCCAGGATAGTGATCGGCGACCTGGTTGAGCCCAACGTTCTCGGCAAGAAGCCCAAACTCGGCGAGAACGCCCGCACCGCCGGGAAATGGTCGACCAGCTACAAATCCCGCGTGTTGCCCGATTTCATCGATGTTTTCGACGATCCGACCATATCGACCATCTCCGGCAAGCGCCTGTTTGGCAGCTACTCGATCGACGACGAGGGCGTAAAAGCGCAGAGAGTTTCGCTGATCGAAAAGGGACAACTCGTCCGCTACCTTGTGGGGCGCGAACCGATTCGCGATTTTCCAGCTTCGAACGGTCATGGACGCGCCGCCGCCAGCGCCGCGGCTGCGCCGCAAGTGGGCAATCTGATACTTGAGTCGTCCGATCCCCAGCCCAATGCCGACCTCAAGAAGAAACTGATTGAGATGTGCAGGCAACGCGATTTGAAATACGGCTTATACGTGGAATCCGTGGGTCCGAAGCTGGCTCCGCGAATGATCTATCGCATTTGGGTGGAAGACGGCAGGGAAGAACTGGTGCGAGGCGCGGTGTTTGGCGACCTCGATATCCGTTCGCTGCGCAGCGATCTGATTGCGGCCGGAGACACGCTCGAGGTCGAAGACCGCTTCGAGCCTGTGTGGTTTAGCGTTGCCAGCCCGGCGCTGCTCTTCGACGAGCTCCAGGTGAAGCGGACGGAAGCCACGAAGCAGAAACTACCCGAGTACCCGGCGCCCGCGCTCGGTCAGGCCGCGAACCAACCGTGACCGGCTGCGGAAAGCTCGGGCTTTGTACCAAAACGTTTTGCAGAGAGTATCCAGAATGAGAATGCTTAACATGAAAACCCTGACCCCAATCTGCACCCTCTTGCTTTTCGCCAGCTTTGCCGCGTGGTCGCAGACTCCGCCGCCCGCGCCTGCTTCCTCCTATTCCCCTGCTTCCTATTCCAAAGAACTGCGCGATCAGTTGCAGGCGCTGCGCGACGCCGCGCTCACCAGCGACTATGCCTGGCATCAACTCGAGCACCTGACCGAGAACATCGGCCCTCGCCCGAGCGGATCGCCGCAAGCTCAGGCCGCCGCTGAATACGTGGCCGCCGAGATGCGCAAGCTCGGCCTCGAGGTTCACCTGGAGCCCGCGCAAGTCTCCCACTGGATTCGTGGCGAAGAAAAAGCCCAACTCGTCGAATATCCTGGCCAGACGCCGGAAACGACGCAGCGCATCGTTCTCACCGCCATCAGCGGCAGCTCGGCGACTCCCGCCGAAGGCATCACTGCGGAGGTCGTCGTGGTCCACAACTTTGACGAACTAACCGCTCTCGGCCGCGAAAAAATTGCCGGCAAAATCGTCCTCTTCAATGTTCCTTACGACGAGCGCAAAGCGCTCGGGGGCATGGCATTCGAAGCTTACGGCGAAGCCGTTGTCTATCGCGCGCGCGGCGCTAAAGCTGCCGCTGAACTGGGCGCCGTCGCCTCTCTCATCCGTTCCGTCGGAGGCGCCGACTATCGCCTGCCGCACACCGGTTACAGCGTTCCCGCCGGAATTCCGGCCGCCGCTCTCGCCGCGGAAGATGCCGACCTGGTCGAGCATCTCGCCGCCCAGGGTCGCGTCCGCATGCACCTCACGCTCACTCCGCAAAGCCTGCCCGACGCCACCGGCTACAACGTCGTCGCCGACCTGAAGGGCAGCGAGCATCCCGAGCAGATCGTCGTCGTCTCCGGTCACCTCGATTCCTGGGACCTCGGTCGCGGCGCCATCGACGACGGCGCGGGTGTCGTCATCTCCATGGCCACGGCCGAACTTCTCCAGCAACTGCATTTCCGCCCGCGCCGTACGCTGCGCGTCATCGCCTGGATGGACGAGGAAAATGGAGGCGGCGGAAACAAGGCCTATGCCAAAACTCACGCCGCGGAATTTCCCAACCACATCGCCGCCATCGAGAGCGATGCTGGAGCCGGCCACCCACTGGGCTTCTATCTGAAGATGCCGCCCGCTGCCGTCGCCGCGTTGCAGCCGCTGCGCGACATCCTGCGCCCGGTTGGCTCGACCGTTTTCCGCTCGACCGAGCACAGTCCCGGCTCCGACATTGAGCCACTGGTGGAAGCCGGCGTCCCCGGCATCGGCCTTATCCAGGACGGCCGCAAGTATTTCGACTATCACCACTCCGCTGCGGATACGCTCGATAAAGTCGATCCGCAGGATTTGCGCGAAAACGCTGCAGCCATGGCCGTCATGGGATACGCGCTCGCCAGCATGCCCGAGCCCCTGCCGCGATAGCGGGCCGTCGCGACAAAGGTCTGGCGAATTCCCTGTGCCCCCTCTGCCCCCTGTGGTTAAATTCAGGTTGTGAAAGTAGCCATCGACATCCGTCGCATGACGGAATTCGGGATTGGCACCTACATCCGGAATGTAGTGCGCACGCTGGCGCGCCTGGATCGCGAGAGTAAGTATTTCCTCATAGGATCGCCGGAGAAGATGGCGGAATTCGGCACGCTGCCGCCGAACTTCCACGCGGTGGCGCTGGACGGCGGCGATGATACGCTCAAAGGGACCCTCGCGTTCCGGGCAATTGTGCGGCGCCTCGGGTGCGACGTGGTTCACATCCCGCACCTGTTCTGGATTCCGCGAGGACTCGGTTGTCCTTATGTTCTGACCGTGCACGACCTGTTGGAGCACATGTATGGATCGCGCGACGCTTCCAGTTTGCGGCGCGGTCTGCACTTTTATTTGACGCGGCGCGTGTTGCGCAGGGCTGCGCGTGTGATCGCGGTGTCGCAATTCACCAGGAACGAAATCGAAAAGCTGCTGGCCATTCCGGACGAGCGCATCGAGGTCGTGTACAACGCGATTGACGAGCGTTTTCTGCACGGCCATGCGACCGAAGCGGATCGCGAACTGATTGCCCAGCGCTATCTGGTGAACTACCCGTTCATTCTGTATGCGGGTGCGATCCGGCCACACAAGAATGTGGTGCGCATCATCGAAGCGTTTTCGGCGCTGAAGAGCGAACTGCAGAAGGAGCAGCAGTTCCCGGATCTGAAGCTCATCATCATCGGGGACGATCTTTCGAGCCATCCGCGCCTGCGACGCACGGTGGTGCGCAGCGGCGTGCAGAACGACGTGCGTTTCCTCGGATTTGTGCCCATCGAAGTGCTGCGCATTTTCTATGATGTAGCCAAGGTTTTTGTGTTTCCATCGCTCTACGAGGGCTTTGGATTGCCGCCACTCGAAGCCATGGCCCACGGAACTCCGGTGGTCACTTCGAACACTTCAAGCCTGCCGGAAGTTGCGGGAAACGCGGCGTTGCTGGTGAATCCGGAAAACGTGTTTGAGATCCGGCGAGGGTTGCAGCGAGCGCTGCTTGATCCGGCGTTGCGCGAGCGGATGAAGCAACGGGGCTACGAACAAGCGCAGCGCTTCTCCTGGACTGCGTCGGTATCGAGAATCCTCGAGATCTACCGGGAGGTGGCGGGCGCCCGTGTTTCCCGCGGCGCCGCCGCGGACTGAGGGTGTTCTTCCTCCCGTATAATGAGTGACTCTGCGATGAATTCCGGCGCTACACCCAACCCCGAACCGACAATATCTCAGAGCGCGATCTATCGCACTGTGAATCCTCCCAACCGGTTGCTCGCGGACTGGCGGATTTCCGTGCTGCTGTTGATTGCGCTGTGGGCTGTCGTCTACATGGCCGGGCTCTCCCGGCCCGCCTTGCTCGACGATGCCGACACGGTGCATGCCGAGGCGGCGCGCGAAATGCTGCTGCGGCACGACTGGGTTACGCTGTACGTCAACGGCATTCGCTATCTGGAAAAAGCTCCGCTGATGTATTGGGGCGTGGCTGCGAGCTACACGCTGTTCGGCGTCAGCGAGTGGAGCACGCGCTTTCCGCTCATGCTGGTCGTGCTGGCGATGATTCTCTCGACGTACGGCTTAGGACGCTGGGCTTTGGGCAGCGAAGCCGGATTCAATTCCGGGCTAGTGCTCGCGACCGCGCTCGGACCGTTTCTCTTTACGCGCTTTCTGATTCCGGACGTGGCCGTCGGTCTGTGGCTGACGCTGACGTTCTGGCTTTTTTCGGTCTCGCTGGAGCAAGCGAAGCCTGCGCGCTGGACTTGCTGGGGACTCGCCGCCGTATGCGCGCTCAACGTGCTCACCAAGGGACTGATTGGACTGGTGTTTCCGGCGGGAGCGATTGGGCTGTACCTGCTGCTGACCGGGAATTTGCGGCACTTGCTGAAGCTGCGCCTGCTCTCGAGCGCGCTGGTCTTTCTCGCGATCGCTGCGCCGTGGCACATTCTGGCCGCGCTGCGAAATCCGGCGCAGGGCCAGGTGCGCGGGTTTCTCTGGTTCTACTTCGTCAATGAGCACATTTTGCGTTTCCTGAACCGGCGCGTGCCGCGCGATTACGACACGGTTCCGCTGCTGCTGTTCTGGGCGTTGCTGGTTTTGTGGCTCATTCCGTGGACTGCGTTTCTTCCGCAGTCGCTCGCGGAAGTGCCACGGCGTTGGCGTGAGTTCCACCCCAACGGGCCAAAACCGGGCCCGTCGGGGACCCCGGCATTCCACGCGCAGATGACACGGCGCCAGCGCGCGTATCTTCTATTTTTCTTGTGGACCGTGGTCATCGTGGGCTTCTTCAGCCTCTCGACGCGGCAAGAATACTACACCATCCCGGCGATTCCGGGGATGGCATTGCTGGTGGGCGGATGGCTGCAAAGGGAGCGAGCCTCGGCAGCGGATAGCCGCGAACGGCGCGCCGGACGGATTTCATCGGCGGTGTTGCTGGCAGTCGGAGTCATCATCGCGGTGGTTGGCTTTGCCTTGCTCTGGTTTTCGAAGGCGCCGTCTCCGGGCACCGATCTCTCAGACTTGCTGCGGAAAAACCCACAGGACTACGCTCTCTCGTTCGGGCACTTTCTCGATTTAACCCCGCAGGCAATGGGAGCGTTCCGCGTGCCGCTGTTCGGGTTCTCGCTCGCGTTTCTGCTGGGAACGCTTACCAACTGGATGCTGCGCCGTCGCGCGCGGGCGGGCGCGGGGAATGCGGCGCTGGCGGCGATGATGGTGGTTGTGCTCGCGTGTGTGCGCATTGCGTTCGGCATTTTTTCTCCGATTATCTCGTCGAAAGATCTGGCGATGGCGATTCGCGAACAGTACCGTTCGGGCGATCAGATCGTGGTCGCCGGGCTGTATGAAAACGCGTCCACGCTGAACTTCTACACCGGGCTGCCCCTGCACAGTCTGCACGCGCCCGGCGGAAACATGTGGTACGGTACGCAGTTTCCGGGAGCGCCGCGGGTTTTCGAAACGCAGGCGTCGTTCGTCGAAATGTGGAATGGACCGCAGCGCGTTTTCTTCTGGACCGATCAGGAAGATCCGGTGGCGTTGCGCGGATTGACAAGCTATGTGGTAGCGCGCCGCGGAGGCAAAACTATTTTTGCCAACCAGCCGATGACGCCGGCTTCACGATAGTCAGGCGGCCGTCTTTCAAGGCGAAAACATCGCCTCGCCAGTGGATACGGTTGCCCATGAAACCTGCGGCCCAGACGAGCGGCGCCATCAGGTCTCGCAGTGGCAGCAAGAAAATATCGCGGACTGCCTGTCGGTCGTGGAGCACGCCTACCGCAGCGACCAACCCAACGCCCAGTCGCACCGCGAACGTCAGTACAAATAATGCCCACGCCCACGCCGCACCGCGGGCCGCTAGCAGCGTCAACAATGCCCACGGCAAACCGAAGGTGAAGAGCAGTCCGGCGTATCCCCAGCGGCGGGCATCGCGAATGGTCCGCGACCAGCGCAGTTGATGGCGAAAAAACTGCCGCAGCGTATAGGCCGGTAGAAACGTGGCGACGGTTGTGGCGCTGACTTCGATTCGCTTTCCGGTTGCGGCGATGCGCCGGCCGAGTTCATAGTCGTCAGCGAGATAGTCGAGCAATGGCTCGAAGCCGCCGATGGCTTCGAGGTCGCGACGGCGAAACGCCAGCGTAGAGCCCAATCCGAAGTGCAATCCCTTTTCGAGAAACCTTGCGCTCAGAACCCCAGGCACAAAATCGGTGCTGATGCCCAATGCTTCCAGACGGGAGCAGACGGTCGGGCTGGCGACGCCGCGGTAGAGGCAGGTCACCAGTCCCACGGAAGCGTCGGCGAGCGGCGCGATCACCTTGCGCAAATAATCCGACGGGACGCGGATGTCGCTGTCATTCACCAGCAGCAGTTCGTAACGTGCCGCAGGCAGAATTTGCGCCAGATTGCTGACTTTGATGTTCGCTCCCAGAACGCGATCGCACACGATCAGCTCAATCGGAAGGTTCGGATATTTTGCCTGGAGCTTCCGCACCACCTCGATGGCGGGATCGCCGGGATCGCTGACCCCGAAGATCAATTGAATTTGAAATTGGGGATAATCTTGTTCGCAGTGACTGCAAAAGCTCTCCCAAATTTCGGGATCGACACCCTTCAAGGGCTTGAGGATAGAAACTGGAGGTAGTTGGCTTTCCAGCGGCAACGCCTGCTTAAGTTTCTTGCGCCTGTCGCCGAGGAAACTCGCCAGCGAAAGCGCGGAGAGAAAATAGAACAACAAACTGCAGACGGTTCCAATCGCAGCCACAGCTTCGAGTAAGACTCTGGCTGTTAGTGGCGGCATACGTAGCATGTTACTCGTAGCGCAGCGACTCGATGGGATCGAGGTTGGCCGCTTTCCATGCGGGATAGATACCAAAGACCAGTCCTACCGCGGCCGAGGCGACAAAGGCGAACATCGACCAGTACATCGACATGGTGGCCGGAAGCGACGGAAATGCAATCGGAACGATGGCGGTGATGAGTGCGCCCAGCAAGAGCCCGATCACTCCACCCACGGCGGTAAGCATGACGGCTTCGAGCGTGAATTGCACAAGAATGTCGCGCTTGCGGGCCCCAATGGCTTTGCGCACTCCGATTTCGCGCGTGCGCTCGGTCACCGAAACCAGCATGATATTCATCACGCCCACGCCGCCCACGATCAAGCCCACACTCGAAACTGCAAACATGAAAATGAAGATCATACTGGTGATCTGATTCCACACGTCGGAAATCGAGTCTTGCGTGAAGATGGCGAAGTTGTCCGGCTTTTCGGGCGCGACCTTGCGGCGGCGGCGTAGCAACTCGCGCATTTCGTCCATGGTTTTTGGCATGTCGGCGTGCGAGGTGGCCTTGACGCTGATCCAATACTGCTTCAGTTCTGGGTGCAGTTTCCGGAATGTGCTCAGCGGAAAGTAAACGATATTGTCATTCGGATTCTTCCCCCCACCGAACACACTCTTGCTGATTTTCAAGACGCCGATGACGGTAAACAGCTGCCCCTCAATGTCCAGTTCTTTGCCCATCGGCTGCTCACTCGGGAAAAGTTCTGCCGCGGTATCGTGACCGATGACAATAACGGAGGCGCGCCGCTCTTCATCGATATCGCTGAACCAGCGGCCGGAGTCCAGGTCGACATCGATGACATCTTTGTAAGAGCTGGTGTCGCCTTCCAGAATAGTTTGCTTGGCCTTGCGGCCTTTGTATTTGACGGTGTAGGTTCCGGTGCCGAGTTCCGGCCGGACATACTGCACGCCGACGGTGACCGCCTTCACGTGCGGCAGATCCTGCATTGCCATGGCGTCGTCATAGGTCAGTTCCTTGCGGGTGCGCATTTCTTCTGTCGGACGTCCGAAGTTGAAGGGCTCCATGTGGAAGGCAAAAATGATATTGGAACCCAGGCTGCTGATGACCTGGCTTACGTTATCGTTCAGCCCGCGCACAATCGACGAAATTCCGATGACGACGGCCACCCCGATCACAATGCCCAGCACGGTCAGCGACGACCGCATTTTGTTGCTGCGGATCGTGTCCACCGCCATGTTCAGGCCTTCGCCGAGTTCGCCTTTGAATTGCATGACTTCAGAGCCTTTTTCACCGCCGAGACGCGGAGCGCGCCGGGAAAAACCACTTCGTTACGTTTCAAAGCGCAGCGCCGTGATTGGGTCCAGCACCGCGGCGCGGCGCGCGGGATACACACCGAAAAAGATGCCGACGCTTGCCGCCACCGACACTCCCGCCACTACTGCCCAGAGTTTGATTTCCGAGGGCATGCCGATGGCGAGCGTTACGCCCTTGGCGATGGTAATGCCGAAGAGCACACCGATCGCGCCGCCGAGAAGAGCCAACGCGACCGACTCGATCAGAAACTGCAACAGGATGTCGCTTCTGCGCGCGCCCATGGCCTTGCGGATGCCGATCTCCCGGGTCCGCTCCGTCACCGAAACCAGCATGATGTTCATGATCACGATGCCGCCCACCACCAGCGAGATGGCGGCAATTCCGATCATGGCATAAAAGAACGTGCCACTGAAATTCGACCAGATACTCAGCAGGCTGTCGTTGGTCTCGATGTCGAAATTGTCGTCGTCGCCGGGGTGGACGTGGCGGCGGGCGCGCAGGATGGCGCGCGTTTCGTCCATCGCTTCGTCGAATCCCGCGCCACTCGCCGCCGCCTTGCCCGAAATGCGGACACTTTCGTGAGAGCCATGCTGTTTCTCAAACGCGGTGATCGGCATGAGTGCATAGTTATCCATGCTCTGGCCGAGCGTCTTGCCTTTGCGTTTGCCGACGCCGACCACACGATAGACCCAGCCATCGACGCGAATCTCCTTGTTGATGGGATCCATGCCGGGCATGAGGTTATCCACGATATCCGGTCCGACCACCACCACGTCGGAGTGGTTCCTCACGTCGATATCGTTGATCATGCGCCCGGCGGTGAGGTCGATATCGAGAATCGGCACCATGGAGGGCGTCATGCCGCGCACGATGGTATCGCTGATGGACTGCTCGCCATACTTGACGTGTCCGCTATCGTTGCGCAGCGATGCCCCCACCCATTCGCAATGCTTGCAGGCTTCGAGGACGGCTTCGTAGTCCTCCATGGTGAGGTCTTTGCGCTTTTCGCCCTCGAGAAATTTATCGATGTTAGTGACCGCGGGTGAAACTTTGAAGACGATAAAAACGTCGGCGCCAAGATTGAAAATCTTCGTCGCCACGTAGCCATTGATGCCGTTGACGAACGTGACCACGGCAATCACGGCGGCCACTCCGATCACCACTCCGAGCAAGGTGAGCGCAGAGCGCAGTTTGTTCGCCCACAACGACAGGAACGCGATCTTGATGGCCTCGGTAATGTTCATGGGCTTGCGCTTCTCACCGCAGTTCCTGGGTCTGCGAGAGTTGGCAGTTCCCCAAATGAGTTTAGCAGGACGGGGCAGTCGGGTCCGCGTTGGAAGCATTCACAGAACGAGCGTGTTATGTGGATTTAGTGGAGGGACGGGCGTCTCGCCCGCCCAGCAGTTCGGTGGCAGTTTGGCGGCCGGGTGGGGATGCCCGGTGCTCGATCACCAACACTCATCCCCTGCCGGAAGCCAGACGCATCGAGAATTTCACCGACACGAATGCCACCAGCAGCGCCAGCGCTGTCCAGATCGCCGCAGACTCTATGCCCCCACGGAAGATGGGCGGCATTACGGATGGTAAGGGCATGGAAAACTGTGGGGTGATAGAGGCTCTCCGCGCGATGGCCACAACTATCGCAACCAGAACCAGTGCCAGTGCAAAGCCCCCAACCACCAAGCCGGGCAGAGCGCGCTTCCAAGGAAACGGAATCGGCGGAGGTGCTGCAGCCTCGCGTCGAACCGCATCCATGACGGAGACGGCGAAGCCCGACGACGGCAGGATTTCATCGTCGCGGGAAAGAACGCGATCGATCTCCTCGTCTCCAATCAATCGTCTAATCGATCGTCCAATCAAGCGTCCCATTAAGCCTCCTTCAGGCGCGGCACAGCCAATCGTTGCGGAAGTTTACTGCGCAGGATTTCCCGCCCGCGAAATAATCTTGCCTTGACCGTGCCCTCGGGCAGGCCGAGGCTACGCGCCGCGGTGGTGACGTCCATGTCGTGAAAGTAGAAAAGCATCAAGGCCTCGCGATACTTCGCCGGCAGAGCACCGACCGCGCGCCGCACCGCCAAATCCCGGTCATGGTCTTCGAGCCCTCCGTCCGAGGCGCGCGCGTCCGCGGGTTCGGCAATGTCGTCAAGCGACACAGACGCCGTGCGCGCCGGAATGCGCCGCAGCTCCGAACGATACAGGTTCGTCGCCAGCGCGAAGAGCCAAGTGGAGAAGACAGCATCTTTGCGCCACTGGCCCAGCGCGCGATAGGCACGAAGAAAAGCTTCTTGCGCCAACTCTTCGGCGCGGCCGCGATCGTGGCAAAAACGATAGGCCAGGTTGATCAGTGGCCCCTGCCAGCGGCGGACAATTCCCTCAAAGGCGGAAATGTCGCCAGCCAGGACTGTTTCGACATCGGTCTGATCGTCGCTCGCGCTCACTCTGGACCCTGCCTCAATGGTAAGACACGACGCCGTTACGCACGGTTGCATTATTTTAAAAATGGCCCCGTGACGAAAAAATGCAACCGGAACAGCGGAAGGCCGGTCCTACCTGACGTAAGCAGAAGAACTTCAAGGAGCTGACCATGGCATTCGAAATGGACAACAACGCTGTCGGAGTCGTAGCCGTCGCGATACCCGTCGTAGGAAGTATTGCCCTGTTCTCTTTTTTGGCCGTCGCCTCATGGTCCGAGGCACGCCGCAAAGAGAGAGAAGCGTACTACAGGAACGAAACGCTGAAGAAGATCGCGGAGAGCTCAGGTGAGGGAGCCAAGAGCGCAATGGAGCTGCTGCGCGAGCAGGAGAAGAACGCTGTGAAACGCCGCCTCGAAGGCATGAAGCTGGGCGGCTTGATCACGGCCGCCGTCGGCATCGGTGTCATGGCGCTTCTGCGTGGAATTGCGAACGATGATGGACCGGTTTATCTCGTCGGACTGATCCCATTACTGATCGGGGCGGCGCTGCTGGTGTATCCGTTCGTCCTCGCGCCCAAAGAGGTGCAGTAAGAGGACACGCTCGCCGGCGTGCACTGTGATGGCGTGCACTATAATGAATCCGTTGGCAGCCGGACCGGACGGTCGCTCGTCGAAAGACGGGAGGAAAGTCCGAACTCCGCAGAGCAGTGTGCCGGATAACGTCCGGGACGACCGGTTTAAGCCGGTTGGACGGAAAGTGCCACAGAAAACATACCGCCCGGGCCGCAAGGCTCAGGTAAGGGTGAAAAGGTGCGGTAAGAGCGCACCGCCGACGCAGTAATGCGGCGGGCAGGGCAAACCCCACACGGAGCAAGACCAAATAGGGAGGGATTTCCTGGTAAGCCTTCGGGCTTTGCCGGGGACGCGTGCCGGCTCGGTGCGCCACAACCTCCGGGTAGGTCGCTTGAGCCACGCAGTAATGCGTGGCCCAGAGGAATGACCGTCCTGCCGGCAACGGCAGACAGAATTCGGCTTACAGGTCCGGCTGCCACAAAGCTTTACTCTCCATCACTTCCACTTCCAAAGCCAATAAAGCCAGTTGTGACGCCGGTGTGTGACGCACTCTTGCGGCGGAGTTCTTTGCCGGTTAGTGCCCATTTGACCTTCCATAAACGAATTAGAACAAACGGCTCTTGCCGTTGCCCTTAGCGTCCTAATCGTTGTATTATGCCGGAATTCAGTGGGTTCGCCTCGTTTCACTCCGAATGCGAGGGACAAAGTTCATCCGATTTCGCAGCAACAAAGGGAGAGCACCATGTCTCATCACCTCGATTCACCAATCGCTCGGCAAGATATTCGGCTCGACATCACGGACCTCTACGTATTCCGCGGCGAAACCGGCACAGTGTTCGTGATCAACGTCTGCCACTCAATTTTCGGCCCCATTCCGGTGCCTGGCTATCATCCGGAGGGCATGTACGAATTCAAAGTCGATCTCAATGGCGATGCTGTCGAAGATCTTACCTACCGCCTTACATTTGACGACCGTGACAAGCAGGGGAAGCAGCGCTACGTGGTGCGGTGCATCAGAGATGCGCAAGCCGTGGACCCGCATGCGGCTGGCACTGTGGTGGCGCAGGGAACAACTGGCGAGACGGTTACGACGCCGGCCGGTCTGCGCATCTGGGCGGGCAGAGCTGGTGATCCGTTTTGGATTGAGCCCGATGTGCTCCACGCGGTCGGCCACGCGTTTCAGGACGGCACGGGCGTGAACCTGTCCGGATGGGACGCAAGTCGCGCGAAGAACCTGTTTGCGGGCCACACAGTGTATTCGATCGTGCTGGAACTGCCCGATAGCGAACTGCTCGCGGGCGCGGGCGACAAGCGTCGGGTTGGGGTATGGGCTGTGTCGTCGCTGGCCACCGACGCTGGGGGTTGGCGTTCGATCAACCGCGTAGGTCTTCCGATGATCCACCCGCTGTTCACACAGTACAACGAAGATTTTGGTAACCGTCTCAATGCCGGTCGCCCGGCCGATGACTTCGCAACGTATGGAGAAACCGTCACCAAGGCAATCGCCAGTGTCGTATCCGCCAATGGAACCGCACAAGATCCCCGAGCATTTGGGGAGAAGGTCGCGCACCGGTTCTTCCCCAACATCCTCCCGTACGAGGTCGGCACACCGGCCGTGTTCGGCTTCGTCGAGTGGAATGGTCGCTCCCTCATCGATAACGCGCCAAATGTCATGTTCTCCATAGCGGCGAACACTCCAGTGAGCCTTGGCATCGGCAAGGAATCGGTCACGTCGAAGCCGTCGACAACCTTTCCGTATGTCCCTGAAGCCATTTTGAGGGCCGACCAGGCCGTCGCCTGAGCGCGGATCGTCGGCGTGTTTTGCGAAAGTAATCGGCGAGCCCATGTGACGCCGGTGTTGCCGACAGTGACAAAGTTGACAAGCCGAGTAAGAAGAAGTCCAGGAAATCGTGACCGGCGAGGTCAGCGGATCGAGTCACCGATTCCCGATCTTCATTCGGCCGTCGGACGCGGAGTGTGAAATCGCACAGGGTATTCAAAGCCATGCTGCAGATGACCAAGATTGACATCGAGGGCTTGAAACGAGCTTATCGGGGTGAATGAAATGAATAAAAGGAGCGCCGCATGAGCCAGGTACGAGTCCTGGTCGGTACACGCAAAGGCGCGTTCGTTTTGACGTCGGACGGCAAGCGCGAGCAGTGGGATGTCAGCGGCCCGCATTTTGCGGGCTGGGAGATCTACCACCTCAAGGGATCGCCCGCAGACCCGAATCGGCTGTATGCCTCGCAGTCTACCGCGTGGTTCGGGCAGTTGATTCAGCGCTCGGACGACGGCGGCCAGACGTGGAAGCCGGTGGGCAACAAGTTCGTGTACGACGGCATCCCCGGCACTCACCAGTGGTACGACGGCACGGCGCATCCCTGGGAGTTCAAACGAGTGTGGCATCTGGAGCCGTCGCTCACCGATCCTGATACTGTTTACGCTGGAATCGAAGACGCCGCCCTGTTCCGCTCGAGCGATGGCGCGCAGACGTGGCAGGAACTCTCTGGACTGCGCGGCCACGGCTCTGGCCCCCAATGGCAGCCCGGGGCCGGCGGGATGTGCCTGCACACTATCATTCTCGATCCGAGCGACCCCGGCCGGATTTTCATTGCCATTTCGGCGGCGGGCGCGTTTCGCACCGATGACGGCGGCAAGACTTGGAAGCCGATCAACCGTGGATTGTACTCGCAAACCATCCCCGACCCTCGGGCCGAAGTTGGTCACTGCGTTCACCATGTCGCGATGCACCCGTCACGTCCGGGAGTGCTGTTCATGCAGAAGCACTGGGACGTGATGCGCAGCAACGACGCCGGCGATTCGTGGCAGGAGGTCAGCGGAAACCTGCCCACCGACTTCGGGTTCGTGATCGACGTGCACGCGCACGAGCCGGAGACCATCTACGTCGTCCCCATCAAGAGCGACTCCGAGCACTTTGTTCCGGATGGGAAGCTGCGTGTGTTCCGCAGCCGCACGGGCGGGAACGAATGGGAGGCGCTGACCAATGGCTTGCCGCAACGCGACTGCTACGTCAACGTGCTACGCGACGCTATGGCCGTGGACTTGCTCGATCAATGCGGCGTGTATTTCGGCACCAGCGGCGGGCAGGTTTATGCCTCCGCCGATGCCGGCGACAGCTGGGCCCCAATTGTTCGCGATCTTCCGGCAGTGCTATCGGTCGAGGTGCAAACGCTGCCGTGACCACTTCGATATGATCCGAGTCGTACTCCCCCAGCATCTGCGAACGCTGGCGCAAGTTCGCGGAGACGTGGAGCTCGACGTCGAGGGCCGGCCCACGCAGCGTTCGGTCCTCGATGCGCTCGAGGCCCGCTATCCGATGCTGCGCGGCACGATCCGCGATCAGATCACCCAGCAGCGCCGTCCGTTCCTGCGGTTCTTCGCCTGCGAGGAGGATCTATCCCATGAGTCGCCGGACGCCGCACTGCCCGACGCGGTTGCGTCCGGGGCGGAGCCCTTTATCGTCATAGGAGCTATCGCCGGCGGCTAGGAGCAGCACTCGCGACGCAAGGGACTTCTGCAATTCGATTTTTCACTTCTGCAATGCAACTGCTACTTCGCCCCGCTTCTCCATGGGAACGAATTCCCGCGTGTCGTGCCCGATCCAGACCTGGCGCGGACGCGCAATTTTCTGTTCGGGGTCGTTCAGCATTTCCTGCCATTGCGTCAGCCAGCCGACGGTGCGCGGAATCGCGAACAGAACCGTAAACATCTCGGGCTTGAAGCCCATCGCCTGGTACATGATGCCGGAGTAGAAGTCCACGTTCGGATAGAGCTTGCGCTGCACGAAATAATCGTCTTCGAGCGCGATGCGTTCCAGTTCGAGAGCAACCTCGAGTTTGGTATTGTGTCCGGTAACTTCGAACACCTGGTCGGCGGCCCACTTGATGATCTTGGCCCGCGGATCGTAGTTCTTGTAGACGCGGTGCCCAAAGCCCATCAGCTTGCCTCTTCCCTCCTTGATCTTCTTGATGTAGGCGGGCACGTTGGCTTTGGTTCCGATCTCGTCCAGCATGTGCAGCACTTCCTCGTTGGCCCCGCCGTGCAGCGGTCCGGAAAGAGCGGATGCGGCGGAAGCCGTAGCCAGGTAGGGGTCGGCGTAGGAGCTGCCCACCGAGCGCATGGCGTTGGTGCTGCAGTTCTGCTCGTGGTCGGCATGCAGAATAAAGAGGACGTCTAGCGCGCGCGCAATCACGGGATTGGCGACATACTTCGGCTCGACCATCCGCCACAGCATATTCATGAAGTTTTCGGTGTAGGTGAGATCGTTGTCGGGATACACGTACGGGAATCCCACCATGTGGCGATATGACATGGCGGCGATGGAGGGCATCTTGCCGATCAGGCGCTTGATCTGCAGCAGCCGGGTTGCCGGGTCGTGAACGTTCTTCGCCTCCCGATACACGGTCGACAGCGCCGCCACCGTACTCACCAGCATCGCCATCGGGTGCGCGTTGTCGCGGAAGCCTTCCATGAACTTCTTGGTGGTTTCATGGAGCATGGTGTGATGGGTGATCTCATATACCCAGTCCTTCAATTCACTTGCGGTGGGCAGCTCGCCGAACAGAAGCAGGTAGGCAACTTCGAGATAGGTACAGTGCTCGGCGAGAACGTCGATGGAATAGCCACGGTAGCGCAGGATTCCCTTATCGCCGTCAATGTAGGTGATCGCGCTCCGGCAGGAAGCGGTATTGGTGAAGGCGGGGTCATAGGTCATCAGGCCGAAATCATCAGGCCCGGTCTTGATCTTGCGCAGATCCATCGCACGGATGGTTCCATTTTCGACGGGAACGGTGTAGCTCTGCCCGGTACGGTTGTCAGTGATAGTCAAGGAATCTTGCGACATTCAAACCCTCCTGAGAACGATGGCCAGCGAAAGAACCTAACGCGGGAGCAAACGCGCCCGCTAATAATATCGAGGCCGCGCACTGGAAGCTGTGTCCTACGTCACAAAAGAACGTTTACCGGCGCATTCGGTTGTGACCAGCCAATCCTACCAGCATAGGGCCCTGATTGGGGCGGGGAGCCGTGGAGACGCGCCCTGTCCCGGCTGGCCGCATCTGGCCGCGGCCCTTACTCATTGGCCACGCGGCGGTGCGATTTCACCGCCAGGCACCGTGCGAAGATCGCCGACACCTGCGGAATCTCCTCTTCATTCAACCGAATCGCGCTGCCCAGCTTCTTCAAGGCCGCATTCAGCGCGGCGGGTTGCGCGTGGGTCAATTCAGAGAGTTGCTGCCACTCCCGGGCAACGGGGATGCGCTCGTCGGTTTCGGCGTCTTCGCAAAATTGATCGGCCGCTTCTGGAGGAGTTCCGTACTCGTCAGCAACATCCTCATGGAAGTAGCCCCGCAGGAACGTATGCAGCGCGGGAAAGTTGGCAGCGGTGATTTCCGGTTTCGGGTTCATGAGCGGCACTCCGGATAAGAAGTCAAAACGTAATATTCGTCGGGCCCGGCGTATTTCAGCACGACCAGCGCGTGCGAGCACGGACGCGACTGGCTCTCGCCGCGATCGCGAGAGATCGTGCGGCCGATCGGAGCTGCACTGTCGTAGTCCAGCACCAGGTTGGGATGTCCACCCGTGCGGCTGAGCCAGCGCTGAATTCGGTCCTGCGATGCTGCGATGGCCGCGCCCACGGCATGTTCAGCGGTCGGGCGGTCGGTGTAAGTCGACGCGCCGGTAATGCGGGGCTCCCGCTGCAGGCGCTCGCGCAGTTCGTCGTCGGTCTGTCCCACATGCTTGCGCAGAATGTGTCCACCGGCGGCCTCGTCCCGGCTGAGGTCGCGCACGGGACCATTGGTCGGGTGGGCCTCGACCCGAGCGGTGATAGACCCCGACAGCGCCGCCGCGGCGCCATTCGTGGCCGCGGGCGGCTGGCACGAGATCAGGCCCCACATCCCCAGCGCGAAGACGATCTGAACTGTGACGCTGCGAACTGGAAAAATTCTTGTCATCCGTCCCCAACTACGGCACCGAGCGCGGGTCATCACATGTAAAGTTCTGGGAATTGTGCTACTAAACAGGGTGTGCGGGCAAGTCTTTTGGATTCGCTGGACGATTTCGAGCGCTGGGGGGGCGACTGCGCCTACGTGTTTCCGCGAGGATACCGGAGCGAGCGTTGGAGCTACCAGCGGGTCGCCGAAGTGGCGTATCAATTTGCACACGAGCTTCAGGCGCGCAATATCGGCAAGGGCGACGCGGTGCTGTTGTGGAGTCCGAACTGTGCCGAGTGGGTAGCGGCGTTCCTCGGATGCGCGCTTTGCGGGGTCATTGCCGTTCCCATCGACGATGGCGCCAGCCCGGATTTTGCGCGCCGGATCAGCACGCAGGTGCGAACCAGGTTGGTGTTGTGTCCGCGCGAACGGGGCCCGATTTTTGACGGGCTGGTCGCGGAGAAGGTCGTAACTAAGGTCGCAAGTGGGGTCGTAACCATCGATCCCGCCGATCTGGCGGCGGTAGTCGCAGAGCATCCGGCCGAGCGCTTTCGTCCGGCGCAGATTCAGCCTTCCGATCCACTGGAAATCGTTTTCACCTCCGGCACCACGGCCGAGCCCAAGGGAGTCGTGCTCACCCACGCCAACGTGGTCGGCAACCTGGCCCCGATTGAAACTGAGATTAGAAAATATCTGAAGTACGAGCGGTTGGTGCATCCGATTCGCTTCCTGAACCTGCTGCCGCTGAGCCATGTTTTCGGCCAATTCCTGGGAATTTTCCTTCCGCCGCTGCTGGGAGGCACTGTCGTATTCGAAAACACATTCAACCCAACCGAAGTCATGGCGACGATCCGCCGGGAACGCGTCTCGGTGTTGGTGGCCGTCCCGCGCATGATCGAGTCGCTGCAGCAGAAGATCGAACGCGATCTCATCGACAGTAAATATGACTCTGGCGGTCGCGAGAATTTTGCCGTGCGCTACGCCGCCGCTAAAAGCCAGCACTTTCTGCGGCGCTGGTGGACTTTCCGCGACCTCCGCCGCCAATTCGGATGGAAGTTCTGGGCGGTGATCAGCGGCGGCGCCGCTCTTGATCGCGAGACGGAAGAATTCTGGCATCGCCTGGGATACGCCGTGGTCCAGGGATACGGATTGACTGAAACCACTTCGCTGATCAGCTTGAACCATCCTTTCCACACCAGCCGCGGCTCCATTGGCAAGGTTCTGCCGGGGCGCGAAATCAAGCTTGGCGAAGACGGCGAGATTCTGGTTCGCGGCAGCGGCGTCGCCAGCGGCTATTGGAACGGACACGAACTGCAACCGGTCGCGAGCGATGAAGGCTGGTATCGCACCGGCGATCTGGGTGCACTCGACGAGCAAGGCAACCTTTTTTTCAAGGGCCGCAAAAAAGAAGTGATCGTCACGCCTGCTGGCATGAACATTTATCCCGAGGACCTGGAAGCAGCTTTACGAGGCCAGAAAGAGGTTCGGGATTGCGTGGTCGTCGGGCTGGAACGCGGCGGAAATGCCGAGCCTTGCGCCGTTCTGATTCTGCGTGACCGCGATGCGGACGCTTCTGGCGTTGCCGCGCAGGACACCACCGTGCAGAACATCGTCCATCGCGCCAACGAAACACTGGCCGAATACCAGCGCATGCGCACCTGGTTCGTCTGGCCCGAGGAAGATTTTCCCCGCAGCTCCACGCAGAAGCCGCGGCGCAACGTGATTCGCGATGCGGTCGAGGCTGGCCTCCGCGGGCAAGCGCTCGAGAACGCTGCCAGCCCGCTCTCCGAGTTGCTGACGCGAATCACCGGCCGCGCAGCGCGGAGCCTGATGCCGGACGCAAACTTGGAAAGCGGGTTGGGACTAAGTTCTCTCGAACGTGTCGAACTACTCAGCGCGCTCGAAGACCGTTACCAGGTCGACCTGAGCGAAACCAAATTCGCGACGGCAGCGACCGTCGGCGATCTCGAAAAACTGCTGCAGGGTGAACGAGGCGCTCGCCGACAACTTCATGAGCTTCACACTCCGGGCTTTCATTATCACTATCACTATCCACGCTGGGCGCTGCGCTGGCCGACTACGTGGGCGCGCCTGGCGTCGCATTATCTGCTGGCGCGCCCGGCGGTGTTTCTTCTGGGATGGCCTCGCGTGAGCGGGCGCGAGAACCTGCGCGGCGTTCGCGGGCCGCTGCTGGTCGTCTCAAACCATATTGCCGATGTCGATATCGGCTTCATCCAGTTCGCGCTTCCCGCGCGCCTTCGCCACAAACTGGCGACCGCAACCCGCGGTGAGGCGCTGGAAGCGCTGCGCTCGCCCGGTCCGGATCGGCCGTGGTTCCGTCGCATCTGCGACCGCGTGCAGTGGACGCTCGGTGTTGCCCTGCTGAATCTGTTCCCGCTGCCGCGCCAGTCGGGCTTCCGCAAGAGCTTTGCCTACGCCGGAGAGGCCGTCGATCGCGGCTACAGCGTTTTGGTGTTTCCGGAGGGGAAGTACACCGAAGACGGCAAGCTCTGCCCGTTCCGCTCCGGAGTCGGCCTGCTCGCCAACAATCTGCGCATCCCCATCCTGCCGATGCGGATTGATGGCCTATTCGAAATCAAGAAGGCCGGCAAAAAGTTTGCGACGCCCGGAAAAATTCAAGTGCGCATCGGCAAGCCGGTCGAGTTCGCGCCAGAAAGCGACCCGGAGGAAATCGCTCGGGCACTGCAAAAGGCGGTTGAGAATCTGTGAGGGGACTTTTTTTTGGGGATTTGGAGCTGAGTCCTTATTCCGGAATATTTTGAAAATAAGTCCTTAGCGCTCTAGATTTTGGCGGCTCGATTCCCCGTAACCCCATGATTCGACTAGGAGGGGGGTAGGGGGGTAGTGGTAAACACGGGTTAATATCTTTGCAGTAAACAGACATGTGAACGTCCCTATCATTCACTCTTTGAGTTGGCAAGGCCGCAAGAGGTTTGGCGTCATTTGTCCGCATTGGCGACTGTTTGCTCAAGTGGATTGTTGCCGCGAAATGCGCCCAATGGCATTCGTAGACCCTAGGGCGTTTATCGTTACCGATCGTTAGTACGCGATGCAAATCGACTTGCACTCGGTGTACGCCTCTATCGCGCTGCGTCCATGTTCCCGCCCGATGCCAGACTGTTTGAAACCGCCGAAGGGCATGTTGGGATCGACCACATTGTGCGAATTGATCCAGACTGTGCCCGCGTCCAGGCGCTCCGCCACTCTGAGAGCTTTGCTGATGTTTGAGGTCCAGACGCTTGCCGCCAACCCGTAGACAGTGTTGTTCGCCTCGCGCACAACTTCTTCAAGATCGTCGTAGGGCTGGGCGATCAAGACTGGGCCGAACACCTCCTCGCGCGTCAGGGTGAGCGGGCTACCGGTGGTATTGGCGAAGACGGTAGGCCGGACGAAGTAGCCGTCGCGATCCGCGGCGGCACCTCCCGCCACAAGTTGGGCTCCTTCTTTCAGGCCAGTATCGATAAACCGCAATACGTTTTCCCGCTGGCGCTCGGAGACGAGCGGCCCAATCTGCGTTGCCGGGTCGAACCCTGATCCGAGCACCGCATTGCGGGCTGTGCCGGCAACGCTTTCGACGACGCGCTCGAACTGCTTCTTCTGCACATACAGACGGGATCCGGCCGTACAAACCTGGCCCTGGTTGAAGAAGATGGCCGCGCTGGCGCCCGCCGCCGCCATCGCCGGATCGCAATCTTCGAGCACGATGACGGGGCTTTTCCCGCCCAGTTCCAAGGCGACGCGCTTCACGGTGCTAGCGCACTGCTGGCCGATCCAGATGCCGACCTCGGTGGACCCGGTTAAGGTGATCTTGTTGACGTCGGGATGTTGAACCAGGGCCGCGCCGGCAGTGCTGCCGCTGCCTACGATGACGTTAAGCACCCCCGGTGGAAAACCCGCCTCCAGTGTAAGCTCGGCAAAGCGCAGGGCCGTAAGGGGCGTGTCTGACGCCGGCTTCAGTACAACCGTACAACCGCAAGCCAGAGCCGGGGCAATTTTCCAGATGGCCATCAGAAGAGGAAAATTCCAAGGTACGATGGCGCCCACAACGCCAACCGGCTGCCGTCTTACGATCGCCTGATACCTGGTGCCGGGCGGCATCGGGAAAGAAATGTCGATAGAATCGCCATGGATTTTCGTTGCCCAGCCAGCCATGTAGCGCAACCACTGCACGCTTGCACCCACGTCAACCGCCTGCGCCACACCCAGCAACATGCCCTGGTTAAGGGTTTCGAGCCTGGCCATTTCGTCGGCATGTTGTTCCAGCAAATCGGCCAGCTTCTGCAGGAGCCGCTCGCGCGCCGCCGGCATCATCTCCCGCCAACTGGCATGGTGGAGCGCCGCTTTTGCTGCTTGCACCGCTGCGTCAACATCAGCGTTCGTCGCCTGCGGCACTCGCGCGATCTCCTGGCCGGTCGCCGGATTATGGAGAGTGAATGTACTGCCGCCGGAGGCGTTGCGAAACTCGCCGTTGATCAACATGCGAGTTTGCAACTGGGATAGATCGATTTCGGGAAAGGTAGTTGTACTTTGCATGGAGTTTTGTCCTTTGTTCGAGATGCTCAGCGCCTCAAAACCGGGGCGATCGCCGCCGCAACCAGTCCGACGATGAAGAAGAGAAACATCGGTAAGATCAGTTTACGAGCGGAAACAGGGGCATTAGCGAATTCGCGCCAGACAAATACACCCCAGATGGCGGACACCATGGTTGCCCCTTGGCCAATGGCGTAGGAAACTGCTGGACCGATGATCTGAGCGTGGGAAGCGGTAAAGTTCAGCGTGGTTCCGGTGCACCAGATTGTTCCCCCTATAATTCCCCAGAAATGGTCCAGACGCCCGGCATCGAAGTAGGCCTTCATGTTCACCGGCGCACTGCCCGTCAGCGGCCGTCGCATAAGGAAGTAATTCACCGGGATAGCGCAGAAAGCGATACCCAAAGCGAAGATGAAGGAAACAGCATAAGGCCCAAGAGCATGGTTGCCAGTAATCGCCTTTACTATAAACGGATAGGAAATCCCCATCAAAATGCCGCATGCCACACTGATTTCGATTCCGAGCAAGCTTAGAGTCTTCCTCTGGCTCTCGCGACGGCGATAAGCCACTGCGTTCAGCACGATCGCCAAGACTACCAGCGCCACGCCACCGAAGAGCAGCAGGGGATTCCCTTTCGGAGAGATCAGAAAATTCAACAACACACCTACCACGAGGGCCAGCCCAATGCCCACAGGAAATGCAACTGCCAACCCGGCAAGATCGATGGCAGTCACCAGCAGAAGATTCGCGACATTGAAAAGAACACCACTTGCTAGCGCCCAGGCGATGTGAGCGGTGTCGGCCTGGTGGATGTTAGAAAGGAATGACAGCTCCCCACCACGGGTACTGCCCAACGTGAATCCCCAAAAAACGCTCGTCGCCAGGGCGCCAATGACATAGTCCCAGTAAAAGAGCTGGAAAGGAAATTTTGGGGCCATCTTCATTGTGCTGGCCCACGATCCCCAGCACAGCATGGAAAGGATCATGAAAAGCAATGCAGCCCAGTAGGTTTCTGGCTGATACATGTGCGCCTCGTTCGAACGCTTCAAAATGGCGGAGGCACCCAGGCGCTTACAGCGTGCACCCGGTTATTGACTCCGCCACGCTTTTCTGCCCGCGCGCGGGCTTGCGATACAACTCCCTGTTCCGGAAATCCGCAGCCCGCGCTCACCACCGCTGGTTCGCGAGATGAGCGCTGCTTTCTGGGCTACGGAGGCCTTTAGAAATTGATTCGCGCCGTGAATTCGATCATCCGCGGGCCGGCCCCTTCTGCGGTCTGTACAGCGCTAATCGTGCCAAAGCCACTCGGCCCGGAGGTTACGTACATGTTCGGCGGAGCATAGTTGGGGTGATTAAAGATGTTTGAGATTTCTGCGCCCACCTGTAACTTCGCTCTTTCCGCTAAGGAAACGGACTTGACGAAAGACATCGAAACAGCTTTGGTTCCGGGCCCCACCACATTGCCCACTCCGGCATTGCCAAATCTTCCGATGGCGCTGCAGGTACCCGTCCCAGTAGCGTATCCGGGTATGGCAAAAGCCTGGGGATTCAGATAGAGCGGATTCGATCCGCTCATCGAGCCCTGCGGCGCGTAGAGTGAGACGCCGGGGACAACGTCAGCGCGAGCGGCTCCCGCGACACCAATCAGGTTGGTACCGGAGGAGTCGCACGTGGTTTGAACCGGGGTCAAGAACGGGCCGCTTTGAAATAGGAATACGCCCCCGGTTTCCCAGCCACCCACAATCTGGTTGAGCACGCCACTGGCATTCCCCAGAAGTTTCTTGCCCTTTCCGATTGGAAGTTCATAGAGGTAGGTGGCCATGAAACGGTGACGGCGATCGAAGGTCACATTGCCGTAGTCGAGATTAGTGTTGAACCGATCCGTCACGTAATTACTGCCCGATTCAGTCGCCAGAGCGGTAGGATTACCGCCGCCCGCGGTAGAGAGATCCCGAGTGAACACATAGCTGCCTTCGAACTGAAGACCGTTGCCGTAACGTTTGTGCACGTCTGCAGTAAAGCTGTTGTAATTGCTCCACGCGGCGTTGGTAACACTCTCGAGAATCTGCCAGTCCTGGAAGGGGCGCCCTTGATAGGGGCCGTTCGAGTACCCCAGAGTGTTGGCGTGAACCTGATTGAGGTCCTGCATCACTTCCAGATTACTGCCATGGTTCCCGATGTAGGAGAGGCGAAGGCCGGTCCCAAAACCGAGTTCACGCTCCAGCGTAAAGTTCCACTGTTGGACACTCGGGTCTTTGTAGTGAACTGGAAATGCATAGTAGAAGCTGGCGCTGCCTGGTTGCGCTTGATCGATTGGAGTCGGAAAAGGTGTAGGGAACGAAAACGCCGGCGTCCCAGACGCAGTGTAATAGTTTCCGTAGTAAGGGATGTAACTCGACGTCGCTGCCCAACCAGCGACTAGGGCGAAGCCCAGCGGAGCCTGAATAAACCTGCCGTACCCGCCGCGGATCACCGTCTTGTCATTATGGAATGGCCGCCACGCAAACCCGATGCGCGGACCGAAATCTTTCTTATATGTATAGCGCAGGGCGGATGGGATTCCCGCCTGCGCCGCGGTCAACAGCGGTGTGTTCGGGACGGAGCCCACCAGTCCGGGATTGGCCATCGCAATCGCCTGCTGATTCGGAACGACCAAAGCACCCGGCCCGTTTGGCCCCTCATAGCTGGGCAGGAATGCCCCGACGTTGGAACTCTGCTCGGTCATCGGCGGATGGAGTTCGTAGCGGAGACCGAGGTTCAGTGTAAGGCTGGGAGTTACCTTCCAGTCATCCTGAGCAAAGAATCCCCAGGAGTAGCCCAAGCCATTCATCTTGTCATTACTAATTAGGGTGATCGTTTCCCAGTCTGGATAGCCAAGCAGAAAGGAAACGAAGGGGTCGCCAATGGTCTGCCCGACCGCGGACGAGCCATCGAAGCCATATTGTCCGGAACGGAGACTTCCGAAAGCGTTATCGTCGTGATCGCTCAAGCGCCGAAAGTCGAAGCCGAACTTGAACGCGTGGCTGTGTTTCATCCAGGTCACATTGTCAGAAATCTGCATGGTGGTGCTGATCTGCGTCGAGGGGTTCGCTCCCCCGGTCTGTTGGAAGTTGGCAGCGCCGCCAATCAACGCACTGGGGACGGCGCCGTACGTACTCACATTGGGGATGCCGGTGATCCCGATGTTGCTCAGGATGGTTTGGGAGTCGACATCCAAGGTCGTCGCGCGATGATAACGGCTGAATCCACCACGGAGTTCGTTGAGGAGGGTGGAAGAGATGGAGAGGGAGTGCGCCACCGTCAGCGCTGTGTCCGATTCTGGCTGCGAGAACGGTCCGGTAGAGGGTGAACCTGCGGTCTCACAAAACCACGGACAATTCGGGAGAGGCGCAGTTACAACCGACCGCTTTTTGTAACTCACGCGGCCGAATAGCTGCTGTTTCGACCCAAGGTTCTGGTCGACGCGCGCATCGAACTGGTTGCTTGAAATGGGCGTCGGCATATTGATCTGGTAATTGTTGGCATAACTGTCAACCGCTCCGGTATTGGGAGCGGGCAGCAGGTATTGCAGGAAGTTCGCGGCGACGGCGGAGATGGGCACCGCGGCGGGGTTGATCGGAGTCCCGTCCGGCTGAAATATCTGTTTGCCGGGGCCGTACGCCGCGTTCAAGTAGGCACTGAGATCTCCACTTCGCATGGCCACAGACGGGACACTGGTGGTCATCGGCGTCTGCCGAGGCAAACGCAACCCTTCATAACTGGAAAAGAAAAAGGTTTTGTTGCGTATGATGGGGCCGCCCAGAAACCCTCCGAAGTCATTCATGACCAGCGCTGGCTTGGTCAGGGCAAACGGATTCCCGGCATCCAGCGCCGCACCCTCATAGTTCTCAAAGACGCCGCCGTGAAACGCGTTTGTCCCGGCTTTGGATGTCGTCGTAACGTCGGCCACGCCGCTGAACTCGGCGTTGTTGTTCGATCCGCTGACCTTCATCTCGGAAATGGAGTTGAAGGATGGAAAGAGTTCGTTGATAGGCCCGGCATACTCAATGTTCATGGTGCTGATGCCGTCCAGCGTGACGGCGGTAAGGGCCGAGGTGGTGCCCGCGATCACTAGGGTACTACCGTCGGTTTGCACTCCTGGCTGCGTGGTCAATGTCGAGATTGGACTGGTGGAACCGGTGGACCTCGAATAGATTGCCACCGGCAGATCTACCAGTTCCTGCCCGGTTCGATTGGCTTCGACGTTGGAGACATCCGTTGCAATGACGCCGATGGCGCCGCCTTGTACGTCCACGGTTTCGGTCGCAGCACCCGCTTTCAGACTCGCATCCACACGCTTTGTTTCGCGGGCCTGCAGTACCAGATCGGTGATTTCAACTTTCTGGAAGCCTTGTGCCCCTACCAGAAGCGAGTACTTGCCCGCCTCCACATTGATGAAAGAAAATGAACCGCTTTCATCCGTGACCGTTTTCTTCTGGGCAGAGGTTCCCAGGTTGATAAGGGTAACGGAAGCTCCCCTTACCACGGCCCCCGACGCGTCCGAGACGGTACCGATGAACGATCCGAACGTGGATTGGGCAAAAACGGGCGTGCTCAAAGTCGTGAGTGCCAGAAAAAGCAGTAGAAGAACCAACCGAATTGACAGCTTGGATGCTGAGACGGAGTACATGAACGCCTCCCCGGAGAGCTGATGAGCTCTCGATCGTTGACGGGAAATCCCGCTCCCAAATGAAAGCATTCATTCGCGTTGGGCGAATAACGGGTCCCTGTCTTGAGACGGAGCCAAAATAATACGTCTCCGGCACCATTGCAGTAACTCTGGATACATTTTTTTCAAATGAAAGCTTTTATATTGGCTCCCAGTTTCAATCTTTCCGGCGGGAGGTCTGGCGCTTGGCACCTTTTTCCGCTCGTTTGGCATGGCTCAGTCTGCTGCTGATCGCATCCGTTGCAGCGGCGCAAGATACCGCATATCCCCCGGTGTGGGAACAGATTCCCGGTCCAGACTGTGCGCCGATCCCGCAGTGGAATTCGACGGCAAAACCCAAGACCTGCGGCCGGGCTGAAATCAGTGCCTGGCTTGCGGACATCCGCCACTGGCGTTCGGAGCACTTCATCCGCATGGGCTACGACGGCTCACAGTATGAGCGGCGTGAGCTGAAGTGGACACAGACCGCCTTCGTTCAGCCGCAAATGATGGTCCATGATCTTTATTTCTACGATCGTGATAACCACCGCTATACTGTGGACCGCTATGTGGACGATCTCGAAAGGCGCTATGGGGGGATCGACAGTGTGCTCATCTGGCACACATATCCCAACATGGGCATCGACAGCCGCAGCCAGTACGATCTGTTCCGGGATCTCCCTGGGGGCGAGGATGCCGTTCGTCAAATGGTGCGTGACTTCCACAGTCGCGGCGTCCGCGTACTGTTCCCAGTAATGGTTTGGGACCAGGGCACGCACAACGAGGGCGTGCCCGATGTGGAAGCGATCGCCCGCGAACTTGCCGCGGTGGATGCCGATGGAATCAATGGCGATACCCAGGAGGGGATGCCGGCATCGTTTCGTCGCGCTTCCGACAGAACCGGTCACCCGCTGGCACTGGAGCCGGAAGCACCTCTGTCGGCCGACGAAATGTTGGCCTACAACAATTTCAGCTGGGGCTATTGGAAATACGACTTCGTTCCTTCCGTGAGCCGCTACAAATGGCTGGAATCTCGTCACATGGTGAACATGTGCGACCGGTGGGAGCACGACCACCTCGATGACCTCCAACAAGCGTTCTTCAACGGCGTTGGTTTTGAGAGCTGGGAGAACATCTGGGGAATCTGGAACCAGATGATTCCGCGCGACGCCGAGGCCCTGCGCCGGATTGCAACCATTGAACGCGCCTTCGCCTCTTTGCTGGTCAGTCCGGATTGGGAGCCGCACACGTTCACCGAGAACTTTGGAGTCTTCGCCAGCAAGTTTCCGGGGAAAGACGCGACACTATGGACAATTGTGAACCGCAATCACTACGACTCGAGTGGACGGCAGTTGGTGGTGCCCTACCAGCAGGGCGCCCGTTACTTCGATTTGTGGCACGGAGTCGAGCTTCAGCCCAAACGCGAAGGCGATCAATCAGTTCTGGCGCTCAATTTGGAGGCCGACGGGTACGGTGCCGTGCTGGAAACCTCGGCGGTGGACGCTGCCGGGTTGAACAAGCTTTTGACGACAATGCAAAACCTCAGCCAGAAACCGCTCAGCGCATTTTCCCGGGAATGGCACACTCTCCCGCAACGGCTGGTCGAGATTCCACCCGTGCCAGGAACCGCGAAGGATCTGGCGGGCATGGTGAAAATTCCCGAAGCTGACTTCGTCTTTCGTGTAAACGGCATCGAGATTGAAGGGATGAACGACGAGGGAGTCGACGTTCAATACCCTTGGGAACCGTCGCCGCGCCGCTATCACACACAGCAAATTCACATCCGTTCGTTCTGGATCGACAAGTATCCCGTCACCAATGCCGAGTTCAAAAACTTCCTCGATGCCACTCACTATCGCCCCGTCGATGACCATAATTTTCTGAAGGGCTGGAAGGACGGCTCATTTCCGCTGGGATGGGAGCACAAGCCGGTGACCTGGGTTTCTATGGAAGACGCCCGCGCCTATGCGAAGTGGGCCGGCAAGCGCCTGCCGCACGAATGGGAGTGGCAGTATGCCGCCCAAGGCAACGATGCGCGAGCGTATCCCTGGGGAAATGATTGGATCGAGGAGGCTGTTCCGAAGCCGGATGTGGGGCGCGACATGGCACCGCCGAGCGATGTTAAAGCGCACCTGAAGGGAGCCAGTGCTTTGGGGGTGATGGATCTGGTCGGCAACGTATGGCAGTGGACAGACGAGTACATTGACGAACATACTCGCGCCGCGATTCTGCGTGGTGGCAGCCACTACCAGCCGCAGGGCTCGCGCTGGTACTTCCCGCAGGCATACCGGCTTTCAAAACACGGAAAGTATTTGCTGATGGCGCCCAGCCTGGATCGCTCGGGAGCAATCGGGTTTCGGTGCGTAGTGGATTCGGAGCCAGCAGAGCACTAAGAGTGTTATATGGTCCTCACCATCACCGGTCGAGAACGGCAACTCTTGCCGACGCTGCTCGAAAGACGTTGCGAGTTTACTTGTGGCCAATAAGAGAAAGAGCGCGAGCACATCGCCGCGGATCACGATGTACCAGATCGCTGAAACCGCGGGTGTGTCGATCGGCACCGTTTCTAACGTGATCAATGGAAGCCTGTCGGTGCGTGAGAAATTGCGGCAGCGCGTACTGGGTGCGATTCGAAACCTCGGGTACACGCCTAACCAGTTATCGCGCGGGCTGCGCCTGAATCGTACGAACATCATCGGTATGATCGTCCCCGACATTACAAATCCCTTCTTTCCGACGGTGGTACGCGGCGTCGAGGACACCGCCTATGAGAACTCCTACCGGCTGATCCTCTGTAACACGGACGATGATCCGCAGAAAGAGATTTCATACCTGAATGACCTGTGGTCTTTCCTGCCCGCGGGAGTTTTGATCATTCCCGCCGTGGGCAGCACGATTGCATCCAATGCCGGCACTCCGATGGTTTGTCTGGATCGCGTTCCCGAGGGCTGGAAGGGCGACGTGGTCGTCGTGGCCAATTACAAAGGAGCGTACGAGGCCGCCAAACACATAATCCGGATGGGACACCGGCGGATCGCAATCATCTCCGGACCTCTCCATCTGACGAACGCAAAGGAGCGGCTGGAAGGTTTTCGGAGTGCATTGCGTGAAGCCAGAATTTCGATCGACCCTGAATATCTGCAGGAAGGACGCTTCGACCGGGCCAGCGGACACACTTGCACGACTCGCCTGCTGCGGATGCTCCCTCGCCCGACCGCAATCTTTGCGGCCAATGACTTGATGGCATTGGGAGCCCTCTCGGCAGTGTGGGAATTTAAACTTACCTGTCCCGACGACGTTTCCATTGTTGGTTTCGATGGCCTCGACACCACCGAGTTTTCTGATCCAGCGCTCACGGCCGTTTGCCAACCTGGCTATCAGTTGGGGCGGACGGCGGCACGCCTGCTATTAAGCCGCATCAGCGGCGACGAGGGACCAGCGCGGAAAATTGTGTTGGCCACGGAGCTGAAAATCAGAAACTCAGTTACCAGTGTGAGGCCCACGCATCACAACGGAAGATCAGTGTCCCACATGCGAAATGTTGTGACGAGGAAGAGGAGTGTTGTGCGAGCTTAGCTCTGGCGCGATTTCCGATGCTCGCGCACTGAGGGTCGCGCTTTGAGCGGAGAGGTCAAAAAGATGAGTCCGGGAAAGGAAAGGCGGTTGAATCGGCTATTGGGGGAGGACGGCAAGACCGTCATTGTGGCCATTGACCACGGGATTGCCGGTATTGCGCCTCTGGCGAAACTCGAGCACCCGGAACCTCTGATTCGCGCCCTCGCGGAAAATGGCGCCGACGCGCTGCTCGTTACTCCTGGTTTGGCGCGAAGTTTCTCGGGCCTGTTTGGCAGGGTCGGAATCATTCTTCGTGTTGACTGTGGTCCTACCGCACTCACGGGCGAATGGTCTAATAACAGACCTGCTTTGACGGTAGCGGATGCGGTACGGTTAGGTGCGGACGCCGTGGCAGCAATGGGAATTGTGGGCGCCCCCGGCGAATCCGCCAGCCTGCAAGCGCTGGCCAATCTTGCCAGTCAATGCGACCAATGGGGAGTAGTTCTCCTGGCGGAAATGTTACCTGGAGGATTTGCCGCGTCCGAAGTCTCGGTCGACCAGATCGCGGTGGCCGCGCGGGTCGGAGCAGAACTCGGGGCAGACCTGATCAAAATCCGATACAGCGGCAGCGTCGACAGCTTTCGAACGGTTACGAACAGTTGCTACCGTCCGGTGGTAGTGCTCGGCGGGTCGAAACAGAGCCCGGAGCAGCTTCTTTCTTCAACCCGCGAAGCTCTGACCGCCGGCGCCAAAGGGGTAGCCGTGGGCCGCAACGTCTGGCAGTCGGTGGACCCTGGCAGCATCACGGCATCGCTAGTGGAGGCGGTCCATGGCTGAGGCGTGGCGGCGTGTCGGGTCGATTGTGAATCCATCGGCGGGTAGCGGTGTTGAACTAGCCTTGCAGGCCGCGAGAAGCGCTCTCTCCAGCATCGGGGCGGAAGAAGTCTTGACCGGAGCCGGGCAGACGGGCGCGGCAGCATTGTCAGGCTGGAGCGGCCGGGTGGTGGTCCACGACGTTGGAGCGGTGAGCGGCCGAGAGCAAACGCGCGCCCTGGCGCGATGGATGGCCGGGCAGAACGTCGCTGCTCTGGTCGTGGTGGGCGGCGATGGAACCCTCGCCGATGTTGCCCAAGTCTGCATCGAGGTGGGTTGTCGAACTCCGATCCTGGGAATCGGTGCTGGTTCCACCAATGTCGGGCGTCTGGTCACCTGCCGTGCCAGCGAAGCTTCGCAACTGCACCCGGATAAGCTCGAAACCTGGAACATGGATTGCCTCACCGCCAGCGTAAACGACGACTTGATGGGGCGAGCATTCAATGACGTGGTGATCGGCTATACGGTGGTTGGAACCATCGATGGGCAGGTCAGGGATATTGATGGCGCTGCACGCTTGCGTGGAAAACTCACATTGGGCACGCCTCGACCGGTCGCGACTTCGAAAACCAGAGTGACGAGAAGCAGCAAAGACGGGGAGACCGTAGTTGCGGAGGGCGAATCCGTCGGTACTGTCGTTGCCGGATTCGCCGAGCCTGCGTTTTTCGGAAAGGCCGTTTCTGGTGGTATTTGTCTCGCCGCCCTCGCGGGTCTTCCTGCGGGATGCCTGGTCTGCAGTCTGCCACTCGTGCAGGTGCAGATGAGTGCCTCCGCCTTGCTGTGCGCAGCTCCTATGATTTCCAGTTATGTCACACTTTCTGAGGAGGTCAGCATCTTGGTCGAGAGGGTGCGCGACGATGCTGTGCTGTGTGTCGACGGCAATCCCTTGCGCCTCCTGAACCAGTCGGACCGCATCGTCATTTCTGTTCGCAAGGACGCAGTACGAGGCGTCCGTTTCCGGAAGAATTCGAGGTCAGCATGAAGGCGCTCAAGTATTACGGCCCTGGCAATATTCGCATCGAGGAAATCCCGGTACCTCACGCCGAAAGCGGAGAAGTGGTGCTGGCGGTGGAAGCTTGCGGCATCTGCGCGACTGACATTAAGACGTTCCAGCGTGGCCACCCCAAGATTCGTCCTGGCTCCGGATTGGGCCACGAAATCTCCGGAGTCATCGTCGAAGCGCCGGGATCCGGCCAGTGGCGGCGTGGAGCGCGGGTTGTCGTAGCACCGTACGTGCCCTGCGGTTCGTGCCCGCAGTGTTTGCGGGGGCGATACAGCTTGTGTCCTCATCTTTTCGAGGAGGCCCTCGATCCCGGAGGTTTCAGCGAGTTTGTTCGGGTGCCCGAGCGTCTGGTTGCGCAAGGCATGATTGCCTTGCCGGAATCATCGAACTCGACTGCGATTTGTTTTGCGGAGCCTGTGGCCTGCTGTCTGCATGCTTTCTCTTCCATCGACGTGAAAGCGGGTGAGTCGCTGTTCATCCTCGGAGACGGAGTGATGGGCTTGCTCCAGGCTGAAATCGGGCGGTGGATTGGGGCGCATCCCGTCATCGTGAGTGGAATTACGCCGGAAAGGCTGAAGGTGGCCTCCGCGCTCGCCGACGTAGTCATCGATGCACGGCACGAAGACGCGGGAGACGCTGTTCGCCGGGCCACCGCGGGCGAGGGTGCTGACAAGGTGATCGTGTCAGTTGCCGACGTGGCGGCTGCGCAGACCGCGTTGAGTATCGTCCGCAAGGGGGGCGCAATCAACCTGTTTGCCGGTATGCCTGCGGGCTCCAGCCTTCCCGTTGATATGAACCGGGTTCATTACGACGAAGTTCTGCTCACCGGCTCCTTCGGGTTCGGTCCCCAGGACTTCCGTAAGGCCGTGGAGCTGATCTCCAGCGGCAAGCTCGACGTCATTCGTCTGGTGACTGCCTCCGTACCACTGGAGGAAACTCTTGGCGCAATGGAAAAGCTTGCTCACCAGCAGGGCTTGAAGACCATTGTCCTCTGCAACAGTTCCGCCGCGATTTGATAGCGCATGCGGCGTTGCTTTGGTACACCTCCGCGGGGCTGCGGCGGATCAGTACGGCCGCAGTGGAGAGTAAGAGTAAGCTCTAACCCTGAAGTGACGCCCACATTTCGCGGTCCCGCTCTGCCGTCCAGATTCTTGGACTCTTGATACCGCTGGCCTCGTCATAGGCTCGTGAGACGTCGAAAGGCAAACAGTGTTCGTAGATGAACACGCCGCCGAACTTGGGGTCCATTTTTGAGCGCGTGTATTGAAACGTCTCCTTCAACGTCTTCTTTGCGGCAACTGATTCCCTGGCACAAGCAAACAGAGTAGTGACGAAGTCTGTCGTATAGTCAAACGCGGCGCTCACGCGGTCTGAATTTTCGAGTGCCGGTCCGCGACCAGGAACGAGTTTTTCGGGCTTCAGGGCTCGCAGCTGATCAAGTGTAGCTGGCCACTCCTGAAGCTGGGCATCGCCCGTGTACGCAGCTGCCTGGTACTCGACGAGATCCCCTGAAAACAAAATACGCTGCTGCGGCAGCCAGACGACGGTGTCGCCCCGGGTATGCCCGGGACCGAGGTGCATGATGTTAACTTCCAGTTTCCCCAGGCGCAGCGTGATTTCCGTGTCAAGGGTCAGATTCGGCCACGTTAACCCGGGAATGGACTCCACCGCTTGGAAAAGCCGCGGAAAGCGTTCAATCTCGGACTGCATATCTTGCGCCCCGCGCTCCACGATCAACTCATAAGTACCGCGACTGGCTAGGATGTGCTCACAGCCTTCGCTTTTGTAAGCCGATGCTCCAAGCACGCGCACGGCGTGGTAATGCGACAAAACTATATGCCGGATTGGTTTGTCCGTGACTTGGCGGATGTGCCCGATCAGCGCGCGCGCCATCACCGGCGTGGCAGTCGTATCTACCACCAGGACGCTGTCATCGCCAATTACCACTCCCGAATTGGGGTCGCCCTCCGCAGTGTATGCGTAGGCGTTCTCGGAAAGCCGACTGAAGCTGACCTTCTTCGGAGTCAAGTCTCCCTTCGAAGCAAACTGAGTCATAATCGCTCAACTCCCGATTGTTTTTTGTTCAACAGCGCTCTGCCTTCTGTCTGCTGCTCAAGATGGGTGTAGCGGCCATTGTGATAGAGCAGCGGACGGTCGCATTCCTCCGGACCCATCATGTCGACCACTCGACCGAGGATGATACGGTGATCGCCACCGGGATAGGCAGCTTCCACCTCACATCGAAACACGGCATTCGCGCCAGCCAGCCACACGAACCCCTCTCCTCGAACACAGCCGAGTTTGACATTCCGGTCTCTTGCGCCGGAGAAGTACCGTGCAATGTTCTCCTGGTGTGCTGCCAGCACGTTGACCGAGAACCGGCGTGAACGAAGGACAGCAGCGGCGGAGCGGCTTTCGTTGCGGGCACAGAACAACAGCAGAAGCGGATTCAGGCTGGCCGAGGTCAACGAGTTGACGGTCAATCCAACCACTTGGTCCGCGTCCTCCCCCAGGATGACGGCAACTCCGGTGGCCCACCGGCCAAAGAGCTGCCGGTAACAAAGTGTCATGTCCTCCAGCATCTGTGTCCTTCTAAGCGATCGCGCGCATCCTCGTCCGCCAATGTGTACTCCGACTTGCCCGCAGACATCACGTTCCGAGCTTGTGTCTGCAAAGCCCGTGCACCCATCGTGACAGATCTGCCCCCGGACGTGACTCAGACTAGAGCCGCTTCTCCTCAGAGTACGGTGGTACAGCACGGCTTCCCACGAGCCGCTGCCGATCGGCCGCTGACAGATCATCGTCTGAGCCGATCCATGTGAATGTACGGCTCTCGAGACCCGTATCGTCTGTATCAGGGGATACACGCCGATCGATGTGAAACCCGAAACAGCATCTCACTCATTGCGAGGAGTTCTCAAAAGAATATAGCCGCCGAGAATGTCTATCTTGTTTGCTTCGCGTAAGGTCCGCATGGCGCGGGTCACGGTAACCCGCGAGGTACTGGTCATGGCGCCGATCTGCTCATGAGTGAGACGCGTGACGAGGAGTTTCCCGCCCGGGTGATCGACAGCGAACATCTCCTGGAGTCGATGGAACAGATCCATAATCCGCTCCTCCGGTTCACGCGAGGCAAGATGCTCGAGTCGCACTGCCAGCACCCGCTGCTTGAGGCTGGTCACCCGTAACAACGCGGAGGCAAACTCCGGGTGCTGAGAAAACACCTTTTCCATCCGCGCCGCATCAAACTCGATGGTATCGGTTTCTTCCAGCGCGACCGCCCGGGAAAACCGCGGCAACTGGTCGAACGCGTCGCCTTCGCCACAGATCGTCTCGGGCCCCATGAATTCGAGTACCACCTCCACTCCATCCACCCGCACAATCGAAACCTGAACCAGTCCCGAAAGCACGAAATAGAACTTGCTTGACACGGTGCCTTGGTCGTAAATTACCTCGTCCTTGCGAAAACGGCGCGCCCGGCCAGAGCTCGCCTGGCCCATGATCTGCCGGGCGAGGTCGGGGTTAATGCGCCACGTTCCCGGCACCTTCTTAGTTTTGGCTGTCTTTTGCCTCATCCGTGCCTGTTTCGAGAGCATCATCCTCTCTATATCGGTAAAACAGATTAGCAAAGGGCTGCGTATCTGGCGATACAAAGTTGCACGCGACTCCAGTCTAAATTGTCTGAACCGGAGTGCCTGAAACGCCTACTGGGGGAATCGAGTATTAGCGATGACGCCGATGCGCACCGTACGGGGGGATGGAGCGGAAGTTGGCGACGTGGCCCAAAAGGCTAAGGCCCTGTGCGGATGGTTGCAAGGCCAGGCTACACAGATTGAGGCGGAGAGGCGGATTCCGGACGAGGTCGTGGAACGCCTAGCTACCACCGGCTTGTTCCGAATGATGCAACCTCCCCGCTTCGGAGGATTGGGCTGCACTCCACGTGAAGCGTGGGAGGCAGTCTTTGAAGTCGGCAAGGGCTGCGGCTCGTGCGCCTGGATCGTTGGCCTCAACAGTGCCAACGTTCTCATGCTCGGCAAGTTCTCCGAGCAGGCGCAGCGTGACGTTTTCCTGTGCGGCAAGCCTGCCATTGTCTCACTGCTTACCGGCGGCGTCGGTTCAGGAGTTACGGCCGAGCGAGTCTCGGGCGGGATGTTGATCAGCGGCCGCTGGCGCTACGCATCGGGCATCGACGTCGCGTCCTGGGCGGGTTTGTTGGTTCCGCTACCGGACAGGAACGGTGGTGTGCGTGACCCGCACGTGGTGCTTGTCCCGCAGGATGCGTTTTCAATTGATCATTCGAGCTGGAATGTGCTCGGTATGCGCGGCACCGGGAGCAAAGATATTTCCCTCCAGCCGACGTTTGTTCCCGAACATCGCTGGCTGAGCTGGAGCCAGCTCCAAGCCGGCGAAAAACATCCTACCTGCCCCAACGACGAGCCGATCTATGCGTACCCGCTTAACTCCGTATTCGCCATGTCGGTGCTGGCGCCGCTGTTGGGAGTTGCATCAGCGGTGGCCGAGGAATTTCGCGAACTGGTGAAAACTCGTGTGATCCCAGGAACCCAACAACGGCAGCGCGACGACAAAGTGGCACAAATCGACGCCGCATCCGGGGAAGCCACTATGGCCATCGCGCGTCAGGCTCTGCTGGACGACGCAGATCTCGTGCTCGAAATCATCCGGACCGGTCGTCCTCTCACGCCGGAGGAGCGTGGAGCGATTAGAATGCGACTGGCGATGGCAGGCCGGTTTGCGCTCGCCGCCGCTCAGAAGATGTTTTCGGCACTGGGAGGCAGCTTGCTGCCAAGCGGGTCCCGGGCAGAGCGTTTGTTCCGCGATTTGCATGCGATGAGCTCGCATTTTCTGTTGCAGCCTGACGCAATCGGCGAAGCTTACGGCCGGCTTTTGCTCGGGCTTGATATTCTTCCAGGTGCGCGATTGTGAAGGATCGTTAGAGGAGCTTTGATGATGAAAAAAGAGGCAATTAATCCATCGAATCCAATCTTTTCAACCAAGGATGGGTCCACCATTTTCGAAAAATTTGGTTACTCGGCAACCGTGCGGGCCGGCGATTTCGTTTACGTGGCCGGCCAGATCGGTCTCAATCCGGATGGTTCCATGCCGCCGGATGACGAGACCCAAATTGTGAATGCATTTGATCGCCTTAAGATTGTCCTTGACGCTGCCGGGTGCTCGCAGAGTGATATTGTCGAACTGGTCAGTTACCATGTTGGACTCCAGAAGCATCTGGCCCGTTTCGTGGAGATCAAGAGCCGGTACATCCGGGCGCCGTTTCCTACGTGGACAATCCTCGAGATCGCCGGTCTCGCGCGGCCCGGACTGATCATCGAAATCAAAGCGGTCGCCTATTCGCCTCGATAGAGAAGCGGAGTGCGTCAGCAGAATCTTTGGTGAATTGCCACTGACCTACCGCCAAAAGAACTAGTGCAGATGTGTTTTCAGGATCAGTGAGAATGCATCGCTCCAATTGCTGCGAATCCAACTCATGTCCAAGAACGGACTTATGGGAAGCGTCAGGCGGTGTTCCGGGCGATTGGTCAGCAATCCGGCGGGCCATCGCATTGGTAGTCCGGTCCCGCCATCAGGAGATTAGTACTGGGAAGTCGGCTTGTGTTTACCGATGGAGAGAGGTGACGATTGCTGCTTCTGCCTGAGTCACGTCGGAGCGGATGCGACACTTTGATCGCGGGCTTTGACGCTGGCCAGAAGTCCTCTTCGGGGAAGCGAGACTTTGCGGAAGAGCGCTTGGGGCTCCATGTCCGCGAAGCCCGTTTCTAGCCAACCGGTAAACAGTGATCGTTCGCTTGGACACAAAGGCGTTTCCCAGTACTCATCCGAATCAGTCACCACGGAGTATCTCAAGTATTGCCAACAGAGCGGTGCACTCATCAACCAATCCTCACTCAGCATAGTGGCACTGCTGCTGAGAGTTTCCCAGCGAGGATGCATTTTCTTGTTGACAGTATCTGCGCGCAGTAGTAGTTAGAATCGATCTTGCTTCGGCGGGCCGCCCATCCTTCGATCAGCGGCCAGGCAGATCAGCAGGTAGTCCGCCGGTTGCGCTCCCCGGAGAACGAGCCGTCGCAGCTCTAACCGGCCGGCGACAAAATGGGGGAAACCAACGTGAAGGCGGGTTCGCCCGCCTCCAATCTAGTTTCTGTCGTCTGCGGCCTCCTTCTTCTCGCTACCGGATGTCGCCACCAGAACCTTGTTCATGTTCCCCCACCGCCCACCGTTGCCTGCAATGCCACTACACAGAACGGCGTCAGCACTCAAACCGCCACCGCCAGCACAATCATCGGTTCGAACCAGTTCACGGCCACTTACACGAAGTCATTAGCCTTCTCTTCCGGTGGCGCCCTAACCTCCGAGGACCAGCTCGTAGTCCAGCGGAGCGTGCCTGGGCTTGGCGCTACGCAGGCGATTTCTCTTCAGGTTGACTCGCAGTCCAGCTCCAGCGGCGTCCTGCAGGTTTCCGCTACTTTCGGGACCGGATTTCAGGGAGTCAAGCAGATCACACTTACCAGTGGCGATGGCGCCACCGTTCAGGGAACTGTCGACGGGGCTGCCCTGGCGCCGTTTCCGATCCAGGCCGACCCCAAGTCAGTCAAGCTAGCAAACGGAAGTGCGATTCCGGCAATGACCGTGGATAGTGACACGCAGCAAGCGCTGCCTCTTCTTGTGCAGGCGATAGGAGCCAAGTGTGCCAAGACAACGGGCACGAGTGCGTCTGCTGTTCCATCGCTGGGAGGCAGCGGAAGTCCAAACGAGGATCCGCCCGCACATTTCTATAACCCCTACTCATCAGTACCTTGCCTGACCTGCTTGTTAGGGTGCGAAAGCGTCGACACGGTGTGCTGGGGGACGTCAGCCGTTTTGGCCTCCTTCTGCGGTCCTCTCTATGGTATTTGCCTGGCTGGGGAGTTGGGATATTGCGAGTACAAAGATGTTGGGTGCTACGGGGGCACTCCGTGGACGTACTCCGTCTCAGCGAGCGGCATTTCGGTTAATCTCGGTCCGGTCGGGCCGTGTCATATGCTTGGGCCATCTGAGTTGAGAGGCGCGACGCCCTCTTCCATGGGTCCGCCCTGCTGCCCCACGTTTTGCGGTACGAGTACCGCGCTTAATTCAGGCTCCTTCTGTTGCGGTACTGGCGAGAGCTGCGCCGCGCCACCTCTGTGCTGCTCGGCGGGCCTTACCGCGTGTGGCGGAAATTGTTGCCCGTCCGGCCAAACCTGCATAGGAAACAATACCTGCTGCCCGAGTGGAAGCGCGTGTGGCTCGAATTGCTGCGCGGCTGGCCAGGCTTGCGTGGGAGGCAACACCTGCTGCGACCCATCTAACTCCTGCGGTTCGAATTGCTGTAGCGCGGGCCAAACCTGTATGCAAGATGGCATCACTTGCTGTGCTCCCGCTAATGTGTGCAGCCGGAATTGCTGCGCCCCAGGGGAGGGCTGTGCATCAAATGGCACCTGCTGCCCTGTCGGGCACGCTGTCTGCAATGGGCTCTGCTGCCCCAACCTCAACAGCGCATGCGATCCTGCCACAAATTCCTGCTCATGCGCTGGCGGATAGGAGTCTCGCTCTGACGCTAACTATATGAAAGATAACGGAGGTAACTCATTTTGAGTAACGTCCCTCCGGGACTCGAATCGTTTCTCCCAGTTTTCCCAGCGCTGAAGCGCTGGGCTAAGCTCGGTCGCCCCTCCGGGGCTGGATTTTCGGCCTTTTCGAGCCGGGCGCCCCGCCCTTCGGTTGTTGAAGGGTGGGATTCCACGGGCGTCTCCCTCTTTGGGTAAATTTCCGCTGCCTGGCCCCTAAAGGGGCGTCTGATTTTGAAGGACCTACGGTATCGCTAAAGCGATACCCTGATACGAAACCGGACTTTCTCCGCAGCCTGTGAAGCAGCCGGTTGATTTTGCGCGACGTGCGGCGCGGCTGAAGCCGCGCCCCTTCAAAACGACATCGAAACCGGGATGGCAGATTTGGCCCCAGAAAAACAAGCGGAAAAACAAAATGCCGGGCGATTGAGCCCGGCGTTTCGTAGTGAGAAACTGTCGATCGCTGAGTTGAGCTAGATCAGTTCCCCGTTAACCTCGTCCTGTCAACCTCGATTTGAGCTTTATGACTGCTCAAAACTTCTCAATCAATGCGCGAAACCTCACATTACCAGCGCTAGCCCTTCCAGTTCACGCTCCAGCACTGGCAGAGAACAGCCCGCCATTTCCACTCGTCCGGCGGCGTCGATGGCAGCGGTCTGCGACACGCCGTAGCCGCGCCCTGCGAGAAAAACTTGCAGCAGTTCCGCGGCTTCGCGGGAGTCGACCATGCCGCCCTGGATCAGGTCGTTTCTGAGGGCGCATAGTTCTGTCACCGTGAATCTCTCTTTCATGGCCATTCTCACCCTCGACCTCCCAGCCGTTGCCCTGCTTGTATTCATCGGCAACCTACTTCATTTCATGCAATCGTAATGCCGTAACTTCGGTACTCCATTAGATGCGGCTTTCCGGCGCCTCAAGTTCTTAGAACCCAATATCTTGCAAAAGGTTGCGAGGATATTATCGGCGGGCGCGGAAAAGACATAACAATGGCACCCGTTGCCAGAATGACACTAAATGTCGTTTCGCGACGGGAGGGAACCGAACTTTGTCGGGTGTTCGGTCGGCTCCGGCTTCAGGCGGCGTCACGCGTCAGTCGTCGATCGTCAGCCGTCGATCGTCAGTCGTTAATCGTTAGTCGTCGATTTTGGCGGCGTCGACCAGCATGATCGGGATGTCGTCCTGAATGGGGTAGACACGGCGGCATTCGCCACACTTCAGACTTTCTCCGTTCGCCTTCAGGACTACCGGCTTCTTGCAAACCGGACAGACCAGCATGTCAAGCAGATCCTGTGAAATCATAGCGGCTCCATTCTAACGCGAAGGGCGCGGGGCGGACTGGGGTTGCGATGCGGGCAGTGACCTGATTCGGAGTTGGCGAGGATGCAGGCTCGAGCCTGGTGGCAGGCGGCTTGCTCGAAGTCGCGGCTCGCAGGCCATTGTAAACAACGCGGTCAACAATGTGGTCAACAAGTCGGAGTCTAGCCCACTACCCGCGATGCGATAGAATCGGCTTTCAATTCACTGCAGGCCGCAGGCGAGGTGAGATGGCAGCCAGGATTCTTGACGGAAACAAGATCGCCAGTGAAATTCGCGCGGAAGTCAGCGCCCAGGCGAAAGCTCTGGGCTTATCGGGCCTGCGTCCCGGACTGGCCGTGGTGCTGGTTGGGCATAACCCGGCATCGGAGGTCTACGTTCGCGGCAAGGTGAAGAGCTCGGAAGAAGTCGGCCTGTACAGCGAACAACACACGCCCGCCGAAAGCGCTAGCACCGAGGAACTGGTCGCGCTGATCGCCGACCTGAACCGGCGCGACGAGATCGACGGCATCCTGGTGCAGTTGCCGCTGCCGGGGCACGTCGATGCCAAGAAAGTGCTGCTGGCGGTCGATCCCGCCAAAGACGTGGACGGATTTCATCCCATGAACGTGGGCTACCTTTCGACGCAGCGTCCGGGCCTGGTGCCCTGTACGCCGGCCGGCATCATGGAGATTCTGAAGCGCTGCGCGATTCCGGTTGCGGGACAGGAAGCCGTGGTGGTCGGGCGCAGCGACATTGTTGGCAAGCCTGTCGCCATGCTGCTGCTAAATCAGAACGCTACCGTCACCGTCTGCCACTCGAAGACGCGGGATCTGGCCGAAGTTTGCCGCCGCGCCGACATTCTGGTAGCGGCGATTGGCCGCGCCGGCATGGTTACTCGCGACTTCGTGAAGCCCGGAGCGACGGTGATCGACGTCGGCATCAACCGGATTACGGACCGAAAGGAATTCGACCGCTTCTTCTCCGGAAACATGCCAGGAAACAGGAAGCGCGAAGAAACGTTTCTGGCCAAAGGCTCAACTCTGGTGGGCGACGTCCACCCCGAGGTAGCCGAAATCGCCGGCGCGATCACGCCCGTTCCCGGAGGGGTCGGCCCGCTGACCATCGCCATGCTGATGGCCAACACGGTAAAAGCCGCCATGCTGCGGCGTGGGATTTCGCGGTAGAGACGGGGCTGGGCCGTCTGCGCTCGTACCATCTTCGCCGGTAGAAGCAGACGCGGCAAGCCGCGTCTCTACAGGATTCTGCTGATTGGGGATCGACAACTGTGGGCACCCATTGCTAAAACTCGGCCTCACTGGCGGCATCGCGAGCGGGAAATCCGTGGTGGGCGAGATGTTTGTCAAACTGGGCGCGCACCTGATTCAGGCCGATGCCGTCGCGCACTGGCTGATGGAGCCCGGGCGCGCGGTCTATAAGGAAGTTGTGCGCCGCTTTGGCCGCGAAATCCTGAATCCAGACGGAAGCATCGACCGATCGAGGCTGGCTGAAGTTGCGTTCGGCACGGCAGCGCGCGTCAAGGAACTCAACGAAATTGTGCATCCCGCCGTGATCGCACACGAAAACGAGTGGCTGGAGGAGATTGGCCAACGCGATCCGCAGGCGATCGCCATCGTCGAAGCCGCATTGATCCTGGAATCGGGCACGGCCGGCCGCTTCGAACGTTTAATCGTCGTGACTTGCCATCCCGAACAGCGCGTTGTGCGTTTTGCCCGACGCCTGGGAATTTCTGAAGACGCGGCCCGCGCCGAAGTAACTCGCCGCATGGCGGCGCAGATCTCCGACGAAGAAAAAATCAAAGCCGCCGATTTTGTAATTGATAACTCCAGATCGCTGGATTTCACCGAGCAGCAGGTGCAGCGTATCTTCGCCGCGCTGCTGCAGCAAGAAAGAGGGTCACCTCATCGTACTGAATAGCGCGCGATCTTCTTTGAGCGTGTTTCATAAACGCCTTCCAAGTCTGAGGCGCGTCCCTCAGGGGCTAAAGCCCGCATTTTTCCAGGCCCGGAACGGCACGGCTGAAGAGGTTGCGGAACAAGTGAATTTCGCTGGCCCAGCCCCTAAAGGGGCGTCTGATTTCACACGACTTACGGTATCGCTGAAGCGACACCCTGATACGAAGCCGGAGTTTTTCCGCAGGCTGTGAAGCCTTGCCTACCCAAAACTGATTTATGAAACACTCTCTAGCTAGCCTTGCGGCTCGGCATGAACAGCCATTGCAATACCGAACTCACTATACTCAGCACGACGGCGCCGATCAGGGCCGGCACGAAGCCTCGCACTTCGAACCCGCGCACGAACGCGGCCGCCAGTTCCAGCATGAGCGCGTTGATCACGAACCAGAACAGGCCGAGCGTTAGAATCGTCAGCGGGAAGGTGATGATCTTGAGCAGCAATCCGAGGGTTGCGTTGATAAAGCCGATGACCAGGGCCGCGATCAGCGCCGCCATCGGGCCGCTCACGCTAATGCCCGGCACTACGTGGGCAACGATCCACACCGCTACAGCGCTTAGAATCCAATGGAGCAGAAGACGCACGATAAGCCTCCTTCAAAATGATTGACCAGGTAATGATTGGACACTATACAACGTGAAACCGGCTCAGAAAACCTTCGTGCAGAAGACAAATGCGGCGCGGCTGCTCGATCGGATGGGGATCCACTACGAGTTGCGCGAGTACGAGGTCGATCCCGACGACCTCGCCGCGGAAACGGTTGCGGCGAAGATCGGTTTGCCGGCGGAACAGGTCTTTAAGACGCTGGTGGCGCGTGGCGATCGTAACGGGATCTGCATGGCGGTGATTCCTGGAAATCAGGAACTGAACCTGAAGGTGCTGGCGGTTGCGGCGGGGGAACGAAAGATTCAACTCGTCCCGGTAAAAGAACTGCAAGCGCTCACCGGCTACATTCGCGGCGGCGTGACCACGCTCGCGGCGAAGCGCGATTTTCCTGTGTATGTGGATGAAACCATCGAACTGTTCGACCTCGTTTCCATTTCGGCGGGGGTTCGCGGATTGCAGATTCTGATCGCGCCAGGCGACTATCTGCGCGCGACTAAAGGAACGATTGCGGCGCTGGCCGAGCCTAAAAGGAGTATCTAATGCCGATACCGAGCGATGAGCTATACGGCAGAGCGACGGGCCTCGCCCGTCCAGCGGTTCGGCGGCCGGGCGGGAACGCCCGGCTCTCCACCGGCAACGCGGTTGCGGCGCCGGTATTAGACTGATTAAGCTTTCAATACCGATCTTAACTACGATGATCCGAGGTTAACCATGCCCACAGCCACGCGCACCAATCCGCTTTCATTCCTGACCGATCAACTCGACGAACTCAAGGCCAAGGGCACGCACTTCAAGCTGCGCGTGCTGGATGACGAGCAGGCGCCGGTTTGCACTTTCGACGGCAAGCAGGTCATCAACCTTGCCTCGAACAATTACCTCGGATTTACGACGCATCCCAAACTGCGCGAAGCGGCGCTCGAGGCCACGCGTAAGTATGGCGTGGGATCGGGCGCGGTGCGCACCATTGCGGGCACCATGAAAATTCACATGGAGCTGGAAGAGAAGATCGCGCGCTTCAAGAACGTCGAGGCTTGCGTGGTTTTCCAGTCGGGATTCACGGCGAACGCGGGAACGGTATCTTCCTTTCTAGGCAAAGAGGATTTCATCATCTCTGACGAACTCAATCACGCTTCGATCATCGATGGCTGCCGCCTTTCGCGGGCGAAGATTCTCGTTTTCCGTCACAAGGACGTTGCCCACGCTGAAGAGCAACTTGCCAGCGTGAAGAATCAGCCGGGGAGGAAGCTGCTGATCTCCGACGGCGTGTTCTCGATGGATGGCGACATCAGCCCGCTGCCCGGGCTCTGCGAGGCGGCCGAGAAATACGGCGCGATTATGATGGTCGACGATGCGCACTCTTCCGGTGTGCTCGGCCGCCAGGGACGCGGCACCATCGATCATTTTTCGATGCACGGGCGCGTCGATATTCAGGTCGGAACCTTGTCGAAGGCGATTGGCGCTTTGGGCGGGTACGTCTGCGGCACGCGCGATCTGATCGATTTTCTTTATCACCGCGCCCGGCCGTTTTTGTTTTCGACTTCGCATCCACCGTCGGTCGCGGCGACCTGCATTGCGGCCTTTGACGTTCTCGAAACCGAGCCGCAGTGGATGGAGCAGCTCTGGGCGAACACGCGCTTCTGGAAAAAAGAACTGGGCCTGCTCGGCTTCAACATCGGAGGCCAGAACACTCCGGCGAGCGAAACGCCGATCACGCCGATCATCATTGGCGATGGGCGGTTGACCATGGACTTTTCCCGCGAGCTCTTTAAAGAGGGAGTGCTTGGGACTGGCATTGCATTTCCCACTGTGCCTGAGGGCAAGGCGCGGGTGCGCACCATCATGACCGCCACGCACACGAAAGAAGAATTGCAGCAGGCGCTCGAAGTGCTGGGGCGCGTGGGGAAGAAGATGGGAATACTTGGATGAAGCTCGTGGAGGGACGGGCGTCTCGCCCGACCAGCCGGGCGGGGACGCCCGGCTCTCCACCGGCAAGCCTGGATCGACGGCAACAACAATCACGAGATCACGGTACTAGAACCAGTCTCATAAATGGCTCTGCGAGCAGGCTGTCCGGCCCTCAGGGGCTAAAGCCCGCATTTTTATTGGCCCTGAACGGCACGGCTGAACAGCTTGCGGAAAAAGTCGTTGGGGAATCGCGTTTCGAACGAGAGATGCACAGGGAAAGCTGATAAGAAGTAGGGATGCGAGGAAATGACGAGCAGCAGGGAGCGGTAT
>JBEKIB010000014.1:0-70397 GCA_050011975.1 Terriglobales bacterium
AAGACATAGTTCAGGGTTTTGTTGACGTGCGACCGAGACGAGATGGCGTTGTGATTGCTGTCATGGGCGATGTTCAGCAAAAGGAAGGTCTGCGCGAGGCCGCCTAAAAGATAGAGGGCAACAAACTTCCAGGACCCGGGCTTGAGCGTATACAGAGCAATCCATGCGCCCGCGAGGACTGCCAGACCCATAGCGATCTTGATCCACATGGTGCGGTCCGCTTTGGGAGAAATGCTCTGATCGGCAAAAAACCTATCCAGGCGGCTACGCAAGACTTTTGGGAATGAAGACGCACCGGCCGATTCGATAATCGGCGAAGGTGACGTTTCCGATGGCACAAGATCCGCGATGTCCGGCTGCTGGGCAATCATCGATTGGCCAATCACTGCTTCGGGTTGGAACGTCACGGCGCCTCTTCGATCATGGTAATGGGAACCCGATGCGCTACCCAGGCCGCATGCGTAGCCCTGACCCGCAGCGAAATTGTTGCTCGCGCCGTCGACTGTCTTGATGCAATATTTTAGTGCAAGCGATTAAGCGCAATCAAGAAGATTCAGAACGGACAAAGCGTGGACGCTGGTAGCCTCGCCCCAGGAAGCGATCCCAGGAAGAGATGACGCGTGGTATTGTGCAAACGTTTTGCTAATATATAGCGACCAATGAATCTTTGTGAACGGAGCCTCCTGCATGTGGTATAGGAACTCCACAAGTCTGCTTCGCCTCACGGCGGCGAAAGGGAGAACGTCCGTTCCCCAGCTAATCGAGCGACGCTTGTGGTGAGAAAAAAATTGCGCGCACATTCTCACAGTCCCACATTCCGGGTCTGCACGCCGATCTGCACTTTGAGACTCAATCGTGTTTCACCTCGCTCGCTGGCGAGGTATGTTTCGTTTACTGACTTTCATTCTATTCGACCATGGAGGATCGCTGATTAATGATGCCGACGGCGTCAATTCTGGGCCACCTGGATAGGCTGGCAGAGGAGCACCCGGACAAACTCCTTTATGCGTACCTTGACGTAAACGGCGATCCGGTCGAAAGCTACACCTACGCGTCGTTTCTCCATCGAACGCGGGCGATCGCTGGACATTTGCTGAAAAAGGGTTGTTTCGCGGCGGGCGACCGGCTTCTGCTTGCCTACCCGCCGGGGCTCGAAATGATCTGCGCATTTTTTGGTTGCGTGCGCGCCGGATTGATTCCCGTGCCGGTCTATCCGCCCAGTTCGCGTGGCTTCCAGAGCGCCCTATATAAGACGGTCCACATCGCCAAGGATTGCCAGGCGGCTGGGATATTAACGAGCGGAGACTACCACGCATCGTTGAAGACGAATCTCGCCCGGCGTGGAGTCTCGGCGTCGGGCGTTGACGTAGATTACATTTCCAGTCTTCCGTGGATCGCGACGGGAGATTTTGTGGACACGATTTCGGACAGCCTGCCCGTCGATTCTTCGGAGATCTTGTTTCTCCAGTACACCTCGGGTTCGACGATGGAGCCCAAGGGCGTGATCGTTACGCACGAAAATATCCTGACTACCTGTCCGCTGGTGATCGACCATCCAGCACCCGTCGTCGTTTCATGGCTTCCGCAGTATCACGATATGGGACTGATCGGCTGCTACCTATATCCAGCACTGAAAGGTGGCACCACGTACGGGTTCGCTCCCATGGACTTCATTCAGCGCCCGATCCTCTGGTTCAATGCGATAACCAGATATCGGGCCACTGCGGCGGCTGCCCCCAACTTCGCCTACGACTATTGCCTGCGCGCCGGGAGACTTTCCAAGGAGAGCCTGCAGGCTTGTGATCTGAGTTCGCTTCGGGTATTGATGTGCGCTGCCGAACCGGTAAAGCCGGATACTTACACCCGTTTTCTAGAAGCGTTTCAGCCCTATGGACTCAAGTCCGAGAGTTTCTATGTCGCCTACGGGCTGGCCGAGAATACTTTGGCGGTCTCACTGGGCGGTCGCAACATCGTTTCCGTCAACAAGCGTGCCTTGGCACTGGGGAAGGTCCGCATGACGACTGAGGTGTCAGAAATCGGCGGCGCCACGCAGATTGTCAGTTGTGGTACCTCGCTCCCGGGTCTTGACCTGAAGATCGTGGATCCGGAAGGACATTTCGCTCTTAAACCAAAGCGCACTGGCGAAATTTGGGTCGCCGGAAGCGGCAAGTGCCGGGGTTACTGGAATAACCCTGAATTGACTCTGAAGCAGTTTCGAGCGCGGCTTGTGGACGACACTCCCTATGACGATGGCTACCTTCGGACCGGCGACATAGGATTCATTCACGACGGCGAACTCTACGTCTGCGGCCGCATCAAGGACATGATTATTCTCCGCGGGCAAAACTATTACCCGCAAGACATCGAGAACGTCGTGGAGAAATCGTCCAATCTGATCCGGCACAATTGCGTCGTCGCGTTCCAGATACAGGAAGACAGCGAACCTGCGCTGGCAATCGTTGTCGAAGTCAAAAATCCTAAAGCGCTTCCCGAAGCGCGAAAGATTGCCGCCGCTGTGCGGAATTATCTCAACGTGGAAGTGGCGGTGATTTGCCTTATCGCGCCTCGTGCGATTCCGAGAACGAGTTCGGGGAAAATCATGCGCCATAAGACCAAACAGATGTGGCTGCAAGGTCAGTTCACCGTTCTCTTCGACTTTTCGCGGGAGAAGGACGCGGGAAACTCTGCGTCCGTTTCCGACATGCATTCGACTTTCGCCGAATTGAAAGCCAGATACAACCTGACCGGTCAGGAATCGTACAACCTCGTCGAGGCCGGGCTGGATTCCCTGGATCTTGTTGTGTTTATGCATGAACTCAAGGAACTCCTGAAAGATAAAGGCGCCGAGATCCTGGCGAGGCAGATCGATGTTGGTGTCATTCAGCGTGTGAGTGTAGCGGAACTGTTTGAACTGGCCGAACAACTGGAGCGCGCTCCCGAAGCGGCCCTGGTTCATCTGCGCCATTCCCTTGCGGCTTTCCGTGAAGAGCAGTGCACGGCCGAGAAACGAATGATGAGCAACGACAGGAAGCTCATCTTCGTGCCTCCGGTGCCTGCGCCCATGCCGGAGATACCGCTGCTGAAACAGGTGCTGCTCACAGGCGGGACCGGCTTCATAGGCCCATTCCTCATAAAAAGCTTGCTGGAACAGACCGGGGCGAAGATCTATGTTCTGGTCAGGTCTTCCGACGAAAAGCAGGGCAGGCGGAGACTGAGAGCTGCGATGGACTCAATGGGACCCTGCGGAGCGGAGTTGATGGAGAAGTTCGAGGCCCGCGTAATTCCCGTCTCCGGCGATCTAGGGCAGCCAAAGCTTGGCCTGATGCAGGACGTGTGGGATTTCCTCGCGAGTGAGATCGACACGGTGTTCCATAACGGTGCAACCGTGAACTACCTTTTCAACTACGACCTGATGCGCGACGCGAATGTGCTGGGAACCAATGAGGTCGTAAGACTGGCGTTCGAGGGAAGGCCCAAAGAATTCAATTATGTCTCGACTACCTTCGTGTTTGGCTGGGCGGTCAAATCAGTCTTGTATGAGACCGACATGAACGGGAATATGGAGCTTCTTGATTTTGGCTACAGTCAATCGAAATGGGTAGCGGAACAGGTGGTTGCCGAAGCGCGCAGCCGGGGACTTTCCACGCGGATTTTCCGGCCGGCTCTGGTGAGTCCTTCCGTGACGGGCGGAGGCAACAACTTCGATATCGCCGTTCGCTTAGTTGCCTTTATGGTGAATCACGGCATTGGCGTCGATACTCTCAACCAGGTCAGCTTTGTTCCGGCCGACATTGTGGCGAACAATATCGTTGCCATCTCTACGACTCCGAGTACAGCGAACAAGACTTACCATGTCGTTCGCGACGATTATTCGAACATGATGGATATTACCGGGCTAATTACCAAAGCAACGGGGCGGCAATTCGAACAATTCAGCCTTCCCGATTTCGTTCCAGAGTTGATCCGGAGATGCCGGAAGGAAGATCTTCTCTTTCCCCTGCTCGATTTTCTGGTGGGCTCTGTCGACAACATTTCCGCGATGGAGTTCAAACGGTATGACAACTCTTGCTATCAAATGGCCCGCGATGCATCCGTGTGGGGCAAACCGGACCCGTCCCTGGAAGACACGGTCAACGGCATTCTGAAATTTATGTATCGCAAGGGGATCATTTCGGTCGCGGCTCGCGAGGTCAAGACGGTATCACCGATCCGCGAGCGCGAACTGAACATCGTGACCCATCGGAGAGGTATCGATTGCGGTGCGGATTGCCTCCAATGCATGGCCGATGCCGGAGAGCCTGAGTGTATCGCGGAGATTCCGAAGATCGAAGCCTCAGAGCAGCTGTGAGATGATTGCGGGGTCAATGAGCGAAATGGCCTGTGGGTATTGAAAAAGGAACCAAAGCAGTAATCTCAGCGAATTTCAGCGTCTACGGCGAACGAACATTCAATAACTTACGAACGAATTCTGCCGCTGAAATTCCGTGGAAAGAAGTTTTTCAACAGCCACGCCTGCTTACATCAATTGAGAAAAGAACTCCTTGCTCGGCGGCTTGCGGTTACTTAGCGAACTCGCCACCAGTTGACAATTCCCACCAGAAACAACACCCAGAGCAAGATTCCGAATGCACGTAGATACCGAGGAAACCAAGGCTTGGTGCTCATCGGGTAGGCACTGGTCCAAAGCAACGGCACCTTGCGGATACAGGCCACATAGCTTGTCGGTGCCACTATCCACCAAGTAGCAATGCTCATTATCAGCAGTGGAGCTAGCGCCTTTGAAGCCACATGAGCGATGTTCATTGTCCTGCCTCAGCGTGAGATTGTACGACAAGGCTGGTTGCTGTTGTAACATCTCAATTACACTAATCGCCCCAGAACGATCGGCCTCTGCACGGCGCCGACGCGTCATGCGCTACTGCTTCTTAAACACAAGCTTCTCCGTTAGCCGCTGGCCCGTTTCCAACGTACCCGTGGTGGATAGGGTCATCTGCTGCCCATCTGCGGAAACCAGCCAGCTATCCTTTTGAGTAACTTGACCGTCCCGCTGGTAAATCGCATCCACCGTGTGAGGATCGACAAGTTCGAGCGTCACGGTATCGTTGCGCGAGTTCTTCAGATCGTATTGCTTTCCGTCAAAACGAGCGGTGTAGCTGAAGTCGGCCAGAAAACGGACCCCACCGCTTCCGTCCGCCTCGATTTTGAGCACCAACCCTTGCCGCAAACGCGTCTTGCTGAGATCCTGCGTCCACTCGCCTACAAACGGGTCAGTGGCGAGCTTCGCACCTCCGGTGCGCGTCCAGACAGTGATCTTATCGGGATGGCCAGCGGTGATAGTCGTGGCCGTCAGTTCTTTACCATCTTTCGAAACTTGATCGCGAACCGTGGCAACAAGAGCTCCGTCTTTTTTCTCGACGACCTCATTTTGCTTCTTGTCGATCCTGTGCAGATCAATTTGATTGAAGCCGAGATTGCCGGGTGCGGGAGAATCGTGTCCGTTCCGATTCGCAGTGAAATCGAAATGGGTTTCACCTGACATGACCACATGCACTCCGCCCTGCAGGTGTGTAATGGAGAGCCGGTTCGGAGGATCCAGGCTAGACTGCGCAGAGACAAGCGTCCAGACGCCAATGCGAGGGTCTGTCGCTCCAGGTTGGACGGTGGCAAGTAGTACGAACAGCAGTAAGGTACGAATTGATCCTCCCACGCCGATATCGAAAGTTTAGCAGATTCACATAGCTGGCAGATTCACATAGCTTGTTACCGTGGATGGTGCGCAAGCGTGCAGAGCTTTAGCAGCGACGATATTGTGTGCCATGATAAGTGCGATGAATGTGCGCCGCTTATGGGTGTCAGGGATCGTCCTCGCAGCAGCCATTGCACTTCTCCCATTCTCTTTTCACGCCGAGCGTCACCTGGAGACCGCGACCCGTGTCGAAGGGAGCCAGGCGGAAACTGTCCGGCAAGAGTTGGCCAACCGTTTTAGGTCGCCGTTCGTGGACCAAGTGGTCCTGGTGATTCAAGGACTCCCGCCCACGGATTCGGATGAGGGCGCACAAGCAGTAGAACCCATTGTGACAGCTCTGAGAGAGCAACCCGGCGTTTCCGGAGTGGTGTCCTATCTCGACTCTCGCGATCCCATCTTCCTGGGCCGGGGAGGGGGAACGTTTGTTCTCGTGGGACTCACGTCGACCGACAGTCCCGTGGAGTTGCTTGTTCCGCAGCTTCACCAGTTGGCAAGCTCGCTTGAAAATCAACTGCGGGGCCGTTATCCGGCGGTGAGGCTCGAACTCACCGGCGAGATTCCACTGAATTTCGATATTCGGAAAGCGAGCTCCGACGACGTGCAACGCGGCGAAAGTCTGGTGATCCCAGCGACCCTCGCACTTCTGCTGGTGGCTTTTGGAAGCCTGATCGCCTCCCTGATTCCACTGGCGGTTGGCCAGTTTGCCATCGCGACGACTATGGCGATTACGGGATTCCTGGCGCAGCGCTGGCACTTGTCAATCTTGGTTCAGAATTTGGCCACCATGCTTGGCTTGGGCCTGGGAATCGACTACGCGCTCCTCATGGTTAGCCGCTTCCGCGAAGCGATTTCCGCCGGGCACGACGGGCCCGCAGCCTCGGTTATTGCGGCACGGCAGGCAGGTGGCACGCTCTTGATTTCAGCCTCAACGGTAGCCATCGGATTTTCAGCCCTCTTGACGGTGCCGATAAGCGAAATCCGTTCCATTGGTATCGCAGGATTCCTGGTGGCCGGGATGAGTGTGTTGCTTACAAATACTATCGTTCCGACGGCGCTGGCGTTGCTCGGTCCGCGGATTAATCTTGGCCGATTGCCCTTTACTCCAAAGTTGGATGCGCATCGGGCGGAGCGCACTGGCATTCGCTGGCGGCAATGGGGCAAGGTGATCGTCGCGCATCCATGGCTTGCCCTCTTGGTGGCAGGCACTCCTTTGCTTCTGCTCGCCTGGCAGGTCAGACGATTGGATACCAGTCTTCCGCGAGGGGATTGGCTTCCACCGTCGGCGGAATCTGTCCATGCCCTCCACATCCTGAGACAGATGGATCGGGAAGGCGTTGTTGAATCACTCCGCATCATTGTCGAGCTTCCAACCGACTCCATCGCGCAAACCGACGCTGGGTGGAATGTGGTGGATCGTCTCACCAAGCGCCTCGCGAGCGATCCTCGCTCTGGCCGCGTGATTTCTATCACTACGATTGCGGAGAGCAACCGGTCTTCCCTCCGCGACCTCTCGCGGGAGACCCGTCGAACATTTCTGAGTACTGACGGACGAGCGGCGCTGATTGAGGTGTTACCCGCGAGTTCCGTCTCCCTGCGCGACCAGGTGAACTGGGTGCGGGAGCTTCGGAAAACGGGCGCGCTAGCTCTTACCGGTGTGCCTGGAGCAACCCTTCTCGTTGGGGGCATCCCGGCGCTTAACGCCGATTATGAAACGATTATCAGGGACCACTTTCCGCCGGTAATGGCGCTGGTAGTCGGGGGGACGCTCATTGCGCTACTCTGCGGGTTCCGATCTATCTTCGCCGCCCTGAAGGCCATCGTACTCAACCTTTTCTCGGTTGCCGCGTCCTTCGGAGCATTGGTTTTCGTTTTCCAAAACGGGCACGGAAGCCGATTCCTGGGAGTTCCTGGAGGAACAGGTAGCGTGTTTCCTCTTGTCCCGATCGTCGCCTTTGCCATCGTTTTCGGATTAAGCATGGACTACGAGGTATTTCTGGTTGCGCGCGTTCTCGAAGCCAGAAGAAGCGGGCTAAGTGAAATGGATGCGATCCCGGAAGGTCTGGCTAGAACCGCAGGCCTGATCACGAGCGCCGCCGCGATCATGATTGTGGTATTTGCGGCTTTCACTTTCGGAAGTTTCCTGGTGGTCAAGATGATCGGATTTACGTTGGCGGTCGCCGTGTTGATTGATGCCACACTCGTTCGTATTGTGATCGGTCCCGCCCTCCTTCGTATTGCAGGTGATTGGAACTGGTGGCCTTGGGGCCTGCCAAAGCGAGCACGCCGCTCTTGATTGGCGAGTCGCGGAATACGTCAGCCCGGTTTCGGGGAATGAGATCTGGATTGAGAACGTCCGGAAAGTGTTACTCCCGCCTCGGGAGCAACTCCGCCCTTACAGGTCTTTTCTGGAAGCATGTCTGGAAATATGGATCGCGGCATCCAGCGCGTCCAAGAATTGATGCGGCGTGGCGTAGATATGATCGACTGACGCGAGCTTTTTCTGTAGCTTCTGTGAGGCATGATCTGGCATGTTTTTGTTCCTGCGCGGCACCCAGACGGTTTGCATGCCTGCTTTCCTGGCACCCTGCAGGTTGCCGATCGTATCTTCTGCCATGATTGTCTCGCACGGCTTAATCGGGTCCGCCGGGTCGCGCATGTTGTTGATGGCCGCAAGCGCTTTCTCAAAAACCTCCGGGTTCTTGCCTTTTTTATAGGGAGAAATCTCTTCCAGCCCAAGAATTTTGTGCTCGGGAATCACCCCTTTGAGGCCAAGCTTTTCCAACTTTTCCATTGCTTGTCCTTCGCCCTGCTTGAACGAATGCGAAAGCACAGCAACCTCGACCCCCGCGTCAGTTAGCCGCTGTATCCTGCTTACCAGCCCGGCATCGGGACGGATGAACCCGCTGCCCATGTGCCTGTTCCACAGCCGCGTAATCCCCTTTTCTCCCTCCAGGATTTTTCCTCGCAGTTCGTCGCGCGTGAGTCCTGTTTTCTTTTCGTTCCTGTGGTCCTGAAGGAGCCTCAGATTAAAGGCCATGGCGATCATGTCCTTGTAGGGCGGATCAAGGTAAGGTGGCTCAAGGGAGTGATCGGGCTGCATACCTTCTTCCGCCGCACCCGAGCGCGCCAACCTCCGGGCGCGACGATAGGCTTCCAGCATGCCGATCACGGACGCGCCGGGGTGGCCCGTGCTTTCCAGGCGTTCCGCCATCTCGCTGATGCACTGGCATAACGCGTCATCTGGATTCTTCTTCGCTTCTTGCCTTGCCTCTTCAATCAATTTTTGCGCTATTCTCTTCCGGAATATGGGAAGGCCGTATTCCTTTTCTACCGCCCTCCAGGCTCGCAGAACGGCGTTGCGGTATGCCTTATCGTAAGGGTAGAGAAAGGCATCCAGGTCCAGGATAACGAGCCGCACCTTCTCGGGATAAAGCTTACGGTCGGGGTAGGTTTCAGTTTTCATGGACTCAGGCGCACGGGGCCTGAGATTTCGCACAGCACGGTGATCCCTCAGTCCCCAGCGATTCTAAGGGGCGGAGCAGATCTCTTCGATGGGTCAATACCAACCCTCACACAGATCCGCGAAGGGATTGTCAGTTAGCAGGCCGTCCTAAGAATATACGCCAGGCATTGCTTCTCTGTGGCCAACCCGTTCCATAAGGCCATCCATTTTTCTTCCGGGTAAAGAGCTGGAAGTCAGTCAGATATTCAAACGATTCTGGGCGACTGACGGGCCACTCTGAAGTAACCGCAAGGTAAGGTTGGCCGACAACACACCCAGAATCGTCGCCTCCGGCGTGCAACGTGCTGCACAGGCTATAATTGCGCCCACGAATGGCTCTAACCCCTGGCACAAAGATTGGCCCTTACGAGATTCTATCGCCACTCGGCGCGGGCGGGATGGGCGAGGTTTATCGCGCTCGCGATACCCGGCTCAAGCGCGAAGTCGCGATCAAGGTTCTGCGCGCCAACCTTACTTCCGATGCTGACCCGCGTGGGCGCTTCGTGCAGGAAGCGCAGGCAGTGTGCGCGCTGCAGCATCCTAACATCTGCGTCGTCCATGACATTGGCTCACAGGATGGCATGGACTTCATGGTGATGGAGCTGGTCTCCGGCCAGACGCTCGACAAGCTCCTTCAGGCTGGGCCTCTGGCCACGGATGTCGCAGTCAGGTACGCGATCCAGATCGCTGACGCGCTGGCGCACGCTCACAGCGCCGGCATCACTCACCGCGACCTCAAGCCTTCGAACATCGTCGTGGAGAACTCCGGCCTGGTGAAAGTGCTCGACTTCGGTCTGGCCAAGCTGGCAGGGCCGGCTTTGGAGCAGAGCCAGGCCGCCACGGTCGCGACCATGCCGGGCATGATCGTCGGGACGGCGGCATACATGTCGCCGGAGCAGGCGGAGGGCGAGCCAACCGATCCACGCAGCGACGTGTTTTCCTTCGGCGCGGTTTTTTACGAGATGCTCACAGGGAAACGTGCATTCGAGGGCCAGTCGAACGCCGCCGTGCTGGCTGCGGTCATCCGTGACGATCCGCGCGCGGTCAGCGCCATCCGGCCGGCGATTCCGCCGGAAATCCGGAGCATCGCGGCGCGGTGCCTGCGAAAGAATCCTGCCGAGCGATATGCCTCGGGAAGCGAAGTTGGGGCGGCCCTGAAGGCGGCCCGCGAGGTCTTGTTTCCGGAGTCGGGCGCGGCACTGACCCCGGCGCGGATTGCCCGTGAGGTGCGGCGGGCGCGGGTTTTGGTGCCCCTTCTAGTGATTGCTTTTGCGTTCGCTGCCGGGGTGGTTTGGCTGGTCAAGCGGTCGCGCGATATGCATTGGGCGCGAGAAGTCGCTCTGCCTAAGATCGCGCAGCTGGCCGATGAAGGCAGGCTGCCGGAAACCTACGAGCTCGCAGCGCAGGCGGAGAGGTCGATCCCCGGTGATCCCACCCTGGCCAAACTGTGGCCGGCGATTTCCTACCAGCTTTCCGCTGATACCGCGCCTGAGGGCGCGGACGTGTCTTACAAGAACTACCTCGAGCCGGATGCTTCCTGGACGCCGGTGGGCAGGACGCCGTTAAAGAGCCTGCGAGTGCCACGCGGGATGCTGATCTGGAAGCTGGAAAAACCTGGGTATGGCACGGTCTACCGCACGACACCCGCATTTATCCCGCGGCTTCCGCCTCCTCCGCCGGGCGAGCCCGCTGAAGCGAACGTTACACTCGACGAACTGGGTAAGATTCCGCCGGGCATGGTGCGAGTCGAAACGGCCAAGTACTTCAAAACGCTTTTCATCCCCGGATACGAAGGAATGCCGGCGTTGGGGCTGAAAGACTACTGGATCGACGAACACGAGGTTACTAACCGGCAATACAAAGAGTTTTTGGACCGGGGTGGCTACCAGAAACGCGACTACTGGAAAGTCGCCTTCGTGCGCGACGGCAAGCCACTCTCCTTCGACGACGCCATGGCTTTGTTCCGCGATGCGACGGGGCGCCCAGGGCCGAAAGATTGGGTGCAAGGCGAATATCCGAAAGGGCAGGACGATTTCCCGGTAAGCGGGGTCAGCTGGTATGAGGCCGCGGCTTACGCGGAATTCGCGGAAAAAAGCCTGCCGACGATCTATCACTGGAACCGCGCGGCAGGACCGTTTTCGGCTGCCTTCATTGTGCCCGCCAGCAACTTCGGCAGCGCCGGCCCAGTGGCGGTGGGAAGCAAGCCGGACATGGGCCCATGGGGAAATTACGACATGGCCGGCAACGTGAAGGAATGGGTATGGAACGAAGCGGACCCGGGCAAGCGGTATGTTCTCGGCGGGGCGTGGAATGAACCGAACTACATGTTTGTGGATCCGGATGCGCAGTCGGCGTTTCTCCGTGAGGCGGAGATCGGCTTCCGCTGCATGAAGGTCATTGAGGCCGACCCTGCGATGTCCACGGCCATGGCGGAGATACCGTCGCCGCGGCGCGATCTGCGCAAAGAAAAGCCGGTGCCGGACCAACTCTTCGAGGCCTACCGCAGCCTTTACTCCTATGACAAGTTGCCGCTCGATGCGGCAGTGGAGAAGTTGCCCGACGGGGACGGGTGGAGTCTGGAGAAGATCACGTACAACGCCGCCTACGGAAAGGAGCGGGCTTTTGCTTATCTGCTGCTACCGAAGAAGGGCAAACCACCGTTCCAGACGGTGGTTTTCTTTCCCGGATCGAACGCGCTGCTGCTGCGGACATTTTCAATTTACCCGACTGCGGCTCTGGACGGCTTTATTCGCAGCGGGCGCGCCGTGATCTATCCCATCTATAAAGGCACCTACGAGCGCGGCGATGGCATGGAGTCCGACGTCGCCAACATGAGCAACACGTGGCGCGATCACGTGGTCATGTGGGTGAAAGACGCCTCCCGGGCGATCGACTATGTGGAAAGCCGCCCCGACCTCGATCACGACAAGATCGCATACTACGGCTACAGCTGGGGAGCGGAGATGGGCGGAATTGTGCCAGCAGTCGAGCCGCGCATTAAGGCTTCCGTGCTCGCGCTGGGAGGACTCGACTTCCAGCATTCGCTGCCGGAAGTCGATGTCATTAACTTTGTGTCGCGTGTCAAACAACCGGTCCTGATGCTCAATGGCCGCTACGATTTCTATTTTCCGGTAGAGTCAACCCAGGAACCTTTCTACCAGATGCTGGGTTCGAAGAAAGACCAGAAGAAGCATCTGATCTACGACACGAGCCACACACTTCCGCGCAACGAGCTGATAAAGGAATCGACCAGCTGGCTGGATCAGTATCTGGGGCCGGTCAGCCAGTATTAGTTCTTTGCGCCACGGCACCACGCAGTTTCCGTTGTCGAATTTGCCTTGACACCGTCGTCGACCACCGCTTGCGTGGACTGTCCGCGGGGCGCCAGGCCCGAGCCGGGGCTTGGCAGTTTCCGGGCAAATCACGGACAAACCGGCAGTAATCCGCCGTGAACGGAGGAACGAAGACTCGCCGCCAGAGAATTTGCTGATCAAGTGGTGAAGCCACGCTGGCTGCGGATTCAATCCTTCAAGCGTATGTTTGCTCTGACGCGTACGCCCACGATGCTCAGGCGATTTCCGTGCGAACTGGCAGTTTTGCCAGTTATTGGGGCACCACGATGCTTATAAACTTACTCCACGTATGGGTGCGTTCGTATTCTCCAAAGGAAGCTCCGCCCTCGATCCTTCCGCCAGGGGACTTGGGAAAGCCCGGGACTCTACTCGAAGCAGGCCTCCGGTTTTCTATCGGCGGGAAGGTCCCCAGTTTTGGCGGATGCAACAGCATTTCGATTGGCGCCACCATATGATAACTCCTGGGATATGAACGGATGATATGGGTCTCTTAGCGAATTTCAAATTCCGGAACAAGGTGCTGGGCGCCATGCTTCCGCTGGCGCTGATGGCGATCGGGGCGGGGGTGTATTCGTCGATCGAAAGCCAGAAGATCGACACTTGGTATAGCGATTTGATCGACAATTACGTCAAAACATTTCAATCGGTGACCGCGGCGCGAGGGAACACGATGCGGTTCCGCTTGTTGCTCTACCAACTCGTCGCCGAGGACAACCCCGATCAAAGGCAGAAGAACGACGGAGAATTGGACGAGGTGCAAGCCGATTACCGGGCGTTGCTCACCGAAGCGCAACGGCAGAGCCCCGGTCGCGCTAACCAAATCAAAGCGGCCGAGGCCTTGTTCGACCGAGCTGCCTCCAGTGCACGCCCCGTCCGCGCTGCCGCCTTGGCTGGCAACCGTGAAAAGGCCATGAACCTCATGCACAGCGGGGTCGATGCCGATTTGCGGCAGGCACGGCAGGCTATGACCGACCTGGTGGACGGGATGCAAAAGTCCGCAAACCAGGAAAACGACGAACTCACCGTCCGGACGCACCGCGCAATTCTGATTACTTGGATTGTCATCGTGCTCGGGTTGCTCGTGTCCTTCATGGTTGCGCTCTCCATCGTGCAGTTCGAAGTCGTGGAGGTCGTGTCTTCGTTTCGGCATCGGATTCTGGATGTGGCGGAGGGACGTCTGGACCAGCCCATAGCGAATCTCAACTGCACCAATGAAATTGGAGATATGAGCCGAGCGCTAAAGGTCCTGCAGGTTGCGGCAAAGGAGCAGCACACGCAGGGTTGGATCAAGACCGAGGTGGCGGCTACGCTGGCACGATTGCAGGTGGCCGAGGACTTCGCGGCGTTCTCCACGATCCTGCTGTCACGGATGGCGGAAACGTGGGATCTGGTGTACGGCGCGTTCTATCTCGCAAACGACAGTCATACGCGCTTCACTCGCGTTGGCGCTTTCGCGACAGACGTCGCAACGGAACCGCGAGAATTTGCGGTTGGCGAAGCCCTGGTGGGGCAGGCCGCCGTTGAGCGGCGCAGTCTTCGGATTGTCTCCACCACCGAAAGGCCTCTTCAAGTCTCCACGGGCGTAGGCATGGTGACGCCTGCGTGTGTCCTTTTTGTCCCCCTCATAAATCAGGACGTTGTGCTGGCCGTCATCGAGCTGGCAGCTTCGGCGCCGGTGTCGGAGGGTCAGCAAGCGCTGCTGGACGCGCTGTTACCAAGAGTCGCCCTTAGCGCGAAAATTCTCGTGGGCACGATAGAGGCCAAGAAACTGCTGAAGCAGACGCAGGTTCAGGCGGCAGACCTGGAGGTAGCAAAAGGAGCCGCCGAAGCCGCCACCAAAGCCAAGTCTGATTTTCTGGCCAACATGAGCCATGAAATCCGTACGCCGATGAACGCCATCATTGGCATGACGCACCTGGCTCTGAAGACCGATCTATCTAAGAAACAAGCAGACTATCTGATTAAGGTGAAGTCCGCTGCCCACGCGTTGCTTGGGATCATCAACGACATCCTCGACTTCTCGAAGATCGAAGCGGGCAAACTGGACATGGAGAAGACAGGCTTCCGGCTTGAGGATGTGCTCGACAATCTATCATCGATCGTCAGTCAGAAAGCTCAAGACAAGAACCTCGAGTTTCTGATCGCAGCACAGCGTGACATTCCGCCCAATCTGGTCGGCGACCCGCTGCGCCTGGGACAAATCCTGATCAACTTGGTGAACAACGCGATCAAGTTCACGGAACGTGGCGAAGTATTAGTGACGGTTGCGGCCGAGGAGCAGCTGGCGGACCGAGTCAAGGTGAGGTTCTCGATCCGCGACAGTGGTATCGGCATGACGCCGGAGCAGAGCGCTAAGCTGTTTCAGGCGTTCGCGCAGGCAGACACTTCGACGACGCGCAAGTACGGCGGCACCGGGCTTGGACTCTCCATCTCCAAGCGGTTGGTTGAGATGATGGAGGGCGCCATCTGGGCCGAGAGTCAACCCGGCGTGGGCAGTACCTTCCATTTCACTGCCTGGTTCGGTGTTGGGTCGGAGGAGAAACGCAAGCGCTTCATCCCTGACCTGGCGGGAATCCGGGCCCTGGTTGTCGATGACAATGCGCAGGCACGCGAGATTCTCACCGATGCGCTCCGGGTATTTGCGCTCAGAGCCGAGTCGGTTTCCTCCGGGGAAGATGCCGTGCGGGAAATAGCCAGTGCAGATTCCCAGGATCCCTATCGACTGGTGTTGATGGATTGGCACATGCCGGGAATGGATGGACTGGAGGCAAGTCGCATCATCAAGCGCGATGATCGTCTCCAGCACGTTCCGAAAATCGTGATGGTGACCGCATTTGGCCGGGAAGATATCAGGACACAGGCTGACGAGATTGGAATCGAAAACTACCTGCTGAAGCCGGTCAATTCGTCGCTGCTCTACGACACGCTGGTGGATCTGTTCGGCGTCGCCGGAGTCGAGGATCACCGCTCCCGTGTCAAGAAAGACGACGCGCCTATTCATGACGCCACTGGAATCCGGGTTTTACTAGTCGAAGACAACGAGATGAACCAGCAGGTTGCAACCGAGTTGCTGGAGAGCGCCGGAGCAATCGTAACCGTTGCCAACCACGGTGGGGAAGCGGTGAAAATCCTGACCGCAGGCGATCAGGCTCCGCCGTTCGATGTGGTGTTCATGGACCTGCAGATGCCCGAGATGGACGGGTTTACGGCAACCAGGCTGCTGCGGCGTGATCCGCGTTTGCAGCGCTTCCCGATTATTGCCATGACGGCGCACGCTCTGGTCGAAGAGCGCCAGCGCTGCCTCGATGCAGGCATGAACGATCATGTGTCCAAGCCGATTGATCCCGACAACCTGTTTTCGACCTTGCTGCGATGGGCAAAGCCCCGGCCCCGGCCCAGGCCCGTAGTCGATCCCCAGGCGCCGTTACCGACCCCCGCAAAAGCGGCCGACGAAGTGATTCTGCCGGAAATCGCCGGGATCAATTTGGCCGATGGCCTGAACCGCGTCGCGGGCAATCGGAGACTCTACCGCGATTTGTTGGGCCAGTTCGCCGCAAAGCAAGGCGATGCGGCCGCGCAGATTTCAGCCGCGCTCGAAAGCAAGGACCTCAAACTGGCGGAACGCATCGCGCATACGGTGAAGGGTGTGGCCGGCAATCTTGCAATCACAGAGGTGCAGTCCGCGGCGCAAAAGGTGGAAAAAGCAATTCGCGACGGACAGGATTCTGTCGCGGCGCCGCTCGACGCGTTAGCATCCCTACTTCGCGCTCAGGTTCATGCCATCGAGCGAGCGCTACAGGAATCAGCACCTGCGCAGCCGGAGGAAGTGCTGCCATCGTCTTTCGACGGAGAAGCGGCCTCCGCCGCAATTGCCCGCCTCAAGTCCTTACTCGATGCGAGTGATGGTGAATCCGAAGAGGCATTTCGCAGGTTGCGGGAGGTAGTAGCGGGTGTTGTCGACAAGGCGCACATGGACGCCCTGAGCGCATCCATCAGCGACTTCGATTTTGAGGCAGCGTTGCTGAAACTCGATGCCATCGCCGAACAGTGCTGCACTCCGAAGGCGAGCAAGCAATGAAACCGCCTGGCATCCGCATCGCCCTCAAGATCACGCAACTGTCTCGGGATTGAAGTGAATCGCCAGGAGCGTGATGTCATCCTCTGGTTCCCGGCCGGAGGCGGTATCAGACCAGCGCGACAATTCATCAAGGACCCCATCAACGACTTGGCCCGCTGACCAGTCATGATGGCTCTGAAGAAAGAGCTTGAAGCGGTCTACCCCAAATTGTTCGCCCGAAAGGCTAGTCGTTTCCGGGATGCCATCGGTGTAGAGCACACTCCAGTCGCCTTCCCGGAAAGGTATCTCTACCGAAGTGTAGGCAGCGTCGGGAAAAAAGCCGAGGAACAAACCGTTTTCCACCAATTCGCGGGTCTCCCCTGCCGCATGGTCCCAGATGATAAGCGGTGGATGTCCCGCGCCGGCATAGCGGAGGGTTCTTTTGCCGGTGTCGATTAATACATACGCTGCGGTGACGAAGTGCCCCTGGAACTTTCCATACAGAGCTTGATTCAGACCAGTTAATACACGCGCGGGATCGGATGCAGAACCGGCTTGCGCGGCTAGAGCAATCTTGAGCATGGAGGAGATAAGCGCCGCGGGCATGCCGTGGCCGGATACGTCCGCCACCAGGACGCCGATTCGCGTTTCGTCGATCACGATGAAGTCGTAAAAATCGCCTGCCACTGACGTCATCGGAATATACCGGGCAGCAATGTCCAGCCCCGCGATGGATGGGATCTCGCGCGGCAAGATCGACAGTTGAATCTGCCGTGCGGTCTCCATTTCGTGCTGGATCATAAGTAATTGGCTGGCCAGTTGTTCGCGTATGCCGCGCAGCACGAGATGCGTGTGCACCCTCGCTTTCACGACGGCTGGCGAGAACGGCTTGTGAATGTAGTCGACAGCCCCCACCTCGAAACCCTTGGTCTCATCGTCACTTTCAGTCTGACCCGTCAGGAAGATCACGGGGATATCCCGTGTATCGGGAGCTGACTTAAGGCGCGAGCAAACCTCGTAGCCGTCCATCACCGGCATCATGACATCCAGCAGGATCAAATCAGGCGGCGGACTTTGATTTGCGATTTTCAATGCTTTCTCGCCGCTGGTGGCGATCTGAATCTTGTAAGTGCTTTTGAGAATCGAGTTCACCACCTGGAGGTTTGCGGGTGCATCGTCCACCAGTAGTACAGTCTTCGCTTCGGCGTCCATCGCTTTGCCTCTTTCCGACTGACCAGGGCCGGGCTCCTACCGGGAGTTCATTCAAGCCCATGGCCGCTCGATTTCTCCATGCTCGCTGTTGTCACTCTTTGCCATCACGGTAATCCGATGCCCTCACGATTGCTTGGCAAGAGTTGCGGCAAAATACTGGTCGAGCCCAGCGGCTATCTCGGTCAGTCCGCGGTCGAGATTAAGATCGAGCGCCGTAACTATGGCTGACATCGCCTTGCCTTGCACTGGCTCCTTTTGAGAATAGAAATGCGACCAGACGACCCTGCCCGATTTTCGCTCATAGAGCTCAAACTCCATGGACACCAGTCCAACGATTCCGTCGCCGTCGACTTCCTCGAAATCGTAGAGCCTGCCGCGAACCACGTATTGTCCGTCCGGCGTGCTTCCCAATCCGCTCACGGACCGATAATGCCCTGAGCCACGAAGTATAAGAATCAACTTGCTCTTGAGCATTTCGACGGGCGGCTCCGCCCAACGGCTGTAATGGTAAACACCAATCTCATTGGCGCCGACGCGATAGGCAATCGGCGTATCCTTATACATATCTGGCCCACCGATGCTGGCAACCAGTAGGGAGACAGGGTAGGTGCTCGTCGAAGGAGTGGGGGCCACCGGGACCTGGACCGTGTAATACTTGATGGGTCGGCCAGTGCCGCACCCGCTCAAAACCAAGGCGAACAACGAGATCAGCATGATACCGGTCGGTCGATACATAGATCACCTCTTCCTGCGCCCTTGAAGACTCATGGGCCTTGAAATTGCTTTACTCCTCAAGCGCAAAAACTCTCTTGCCACTTTGCTTAGACGTCAAGCGAGTCGCGACATCGATCGGCCATCCCCCTGCTCTGGAGCCCTAGTCTTTCTTCCCAGGTTGGCGATCCGGCCCGGAGCTTCCACGAATGAGTGTCGATGGCCTCGACTTCAACGTGTCGGTCAGCTGTTTTACGTTTTCGGTCGTGACCCGGAGGTTCACTAATATCTGGTCGATGTTGTCCGCGTTGTAATCCGTCGTATTCTTAAGCTGCTCCATGAGAGCTGAAGCCGTAAGCAGCGTTTGCTTCAACTCGACGACCACGGTTCGGATATCCTCGCGGTTCTCCACCACCAACGGGTCAATGTGTGAGAGTACAAGGTTCGCTTGATTGATGGTTTTCTGGAGGTTGTCGAGCATTGGGACAACCTTGGCACTCGCAGCCTGCACGTTTGTTAAGCTCGCCGAAACCTTGGGGCGATCCTCCGCCAGCATCGCGTTCATGTTCTCCAATCCGTTGCTGACGTTCACCCGGTTCTTGTCGTTCAGGAGGTCATTGACGCGGGCCACCGTAACTTGTATTTCCGTAAGGCGTTGGTTCAGGTTCTGCAGAACCTGCTGGGCAACCGGTTCCAGGTTGCCCAGCATGTCGCCGATGGCGCCAATTCCGACCGTCTCCACACCCTTCACCTCGCTGCCCGAAGCAGCGAGCGGAGCGTCCTTCGTTCCGGTTCCGATTTCCACATAATTTTCGTCGAGCGCCCCTAGGCTGGTAATCTTCGCTATGCTGTCCGTCTTCACGGGAATGTGACGCCCCACGCTGAAATCGATCTCCATACGGGTCGAATCCTGAGGATCCACGCGCACCCCTTCAACCCTGCCGGCCTTCATGCCTCCGTAGCGGACCGTGGCGCCCGCCACCAGACCTCCGGCGGACTTGAAAAACGCATGGTGGGGAATTTCGCCTCCACTGAATGCGCCGGAGACCGCCAAGACCGTCCCAATCAGCAAACCCGCGGCAATCAATACAAAGAGTCCAACCCAAGTCTGCTCGCGCTTGCTATTCATAACGCCCTCTTAAATGGCTTCAAGTTCTCAACTCTTCGCGGCCTTGCGGTCCCCGGTGAGCATCTGCAAGTAGTCCAGTTCCTCGGTAACCTCAGGCTCCGGAACCCGGTCCAGAAACTGGCGCACCCGCGGATGCGTGCTCGCCCGCAGCTCTTCCTTGGTCCCGAGCGCCACGATGTGGCCTCGGTCGATCAAAACCATACGGTCAGCGATCAGAAAAGCGCTGGCCAGTTCGTGCGTCACCACCACGATGGTGATGGAATAAGCCTTCTTCAGGTTCAGGATGAGTTCGTCGAGTCCCGCGGCGATGATGGGGTCAAGCCCCGCTGACGGCTCATCAAAAAACAGGATCTCCGGGTCCATGGCCAGGGCACGCGCCACCGCGGCACGCTTTTTCATTCCTCCACTGAGCTCTGACGGCATATAGTCTTGAAAATTCCCCAGACCGACTTGCCCCAGCTTGATCCGCACCATGACCTCGATCGTCGAGTCTTCAAGATCGGTATGCTCTTGCAAGGGCAGCGCAACGTTTTCTCCAACCGTCATTGAGCCAAACAGGGCTGAGCCTTGAAACGACATGCCGATTTTCTTTCGAATCGTATCCATTTCGCGTTCCGAAATTTTCGCCGTGTCCACGCCATTAATCCACACCTCACCCTGGCTTGGTCTCTCCAAACCGACGAGCGTTTTCAATAAGGTGCTTTTTCCCGAGCCCGATCCCCCCAGGATCACCATGGTTTCGCCGCGGCGAACGTCAAAGCTGACGCCGTGAAGAATCTCGCGCTCTCCATAGCTCACTCGAAGATTGACCACCGAAATAGCTGGCGTGTCTGCGCCGGGCTCAGTCATATCCCAGACCTCCTGGATTTGCCTGTTTCGCCCGGCAAATCAGGACCCGCACGCGGTTCGAATTCCAGGGCCGTCGATATTCGGACATTATGTGCACATTCATTTGCTAACCCGGGTTAATCACATAGAACAAGGCAGTGAACACCAGATCGACTACGATCACGAGCGCAATCGAGGTGACCACCGCCGCCGTAGTCGAGCGTCCAACCTCTTCAGCGCCGGCCCCGGTGGCGAAGCCCTCCTTGCAGCCGACAGCCGTGATGACCAAACCGAATAACACACTTTTAATGAGGCCGGTATATATGTCGCGCGCGACGATGGCATCTCGCGTCGCTTGGAAATACGAAGTGATCGTAAAATTGGCGGCGGTAACGCCGAAAACACATCCGCCAACAATCCCCATGAAGTCAGCCCAGATTGAGAGGCACGGCATCATCACCAGCATGGCCAGGAACTTGGGCGCGACCAGAAAGGCCACTGGATCGAAAGCCATCGTTTTCAGCGCATCCACCTCCTCGGTCACCTTCTTGGTGCCGATTTCCGCAGCAAAGGCCGATCCCGAACGACCGATGACGACGATGGCTGTAAGTAGCGGGCCAAGTTCTCGAAGAATCGAAAGCGCTACGGCGCTGGCCAGGAACTGCATCGCCCCCAATTTCCGCAACTCGTACGCACTCTGCAGGGCCATGATCAGGCCCACAAAGAACGTGATCAGGGAAACGATGGGTATGGCTTCGACGCCGACCGCCATAGCTTGATGGAAAGCCCGATGCGGGCGCAGGCGCTGGCCCCGGAAAGGACCCACGAATGTGAAATAGGCGGACTGTCCCGCGAGCACCGCCAAGCCGCCAACATAGGTGAGCCCGTTCAGCGTCCAGAGGCCGACCACGCTCGGTACGACTGCGATTTTTTCCGCCACTTTCACGCCAACCGTTCCCCTTCCAAGGAACTCATTCCGCCTTAGTTCTGCCGGGCACTTCCCTGGCGGGCGCCTTCAATGGACGCCCGTCTTCGAAGGCAGGATTCAACTTTCGAGGGCCTGCTCCTCGGTTTCGCGTATTTCAAAAACCCCGGTCAAGCGTGTGAGCTGTAACACTTGGCTAACAGCCCCGGTCAAGCCAAACAGGACAAACCGCTTTTTGGATTGCCGCGCCGCCCTGAGAACCTCCAACAGTGAGGCAATCCCGGAGCTATCGATGTACTTGACCGCGATCATGTTCACGGCCACGCGGTCTGCCCCTTGCAAGGAGTCCAATAGTGTCTTGCGCAGGGCTGGTGAATTGCCCAAGTCAATCTGACCTACAACATCTACGATCGTGGTCCCTTTCTCAACACGGGTCGAAGACGCCATATATCTTTCCATGTCCATCCTCCATCGGTTCAGGAACCACGGCCTTCATCAGCTTTCTTATCTCAACGGAACGCTAACTATCAGCGCCCCGGTCACGTTGAGGCTTGGTCGCAGGCACCGCTGCGATCACGCCCCATCAGCAGCTACCTGGGCAGTGGGCAACCGCTTGATGAGCTTCAGTTGATTTCCTCCCGGAACTCGCTCGTAGCGCATCTCGTCCATGGCCGCCTTGATCAAGTGCGTCCCCCGCCCGCTCAGTGAGAATTCATCCAACGGCTGGCCACAGATCCTGGCCAGGTCCGCTGGTTCGCCCCGATCGATGAACGTAAACTCCAGTTGATCGGCACCAGCTTGGCAGTTCAATTCGATCTCCTGGTCATAGCGGTTCTTGTAGGCGTGTCGAATGATGTTGGCCAAGGCCTCGTCAACCGCCAAAGTGACCTCTCGACACGAGTCCTCCGTCAAGCCGTACACCACGCCGAGCTGGCCCACGGTGGCGCGGACGATAGACAAAAAGCGCGGATGGCTTGACATCACAACTCTGAACTCAAAGCGCATGTGACTCCGCTGAAACTGTTCCGCACCGGTCACCCGGCAGGGCAGTTCTCCGCCCATAACCCGTCTACCTCAGCGACTTCGTAATTAGCGAAACCGAATCTATCACTCAGCGTCGCTACAGTAAAGACTTCCGAGCGTTGGGACACGGTCTTTTCCAACGGCGCCATAACGGGCGTTCACTCCTCATTTCATGCTAACAGCTTAGCCTGACGACAAAACTGGCAGAACTAACAGTTCGATGCCGACGAATAGCGTGCCTCTCGCTAACAAACCGGTCGCTTGAGTCCTATGAATGCCGGGCGAACCCACGCAGCATCATTGGGCTCGAATTCTCGTGGCCGGGCGTCTGAGTTCGGCGATGAGTTCCTGGAAACGAGGGTTGTGGTGGAGATTCCTCAGATCATCGGTGGCCATCAAGACATCGGCGTCCGCGTATCCGCGATCGATGGCTTCCCGAAGATACTGAAGCGCCTCATCGGGGTGATTGGTAAGCGCTGCCATGCGGGCGAAGGCATACCACCATCCGGCGTTCGCCTTCCCCCCGGAATTTGAATCTTTCCCCTTCTCCATCACGTCGTGAAAAAGCTTGCTGGCCTCGGCAGAGCGCCCCCCGTAGGTCAGCGCGGTCACGAGTTGCCGCAATGCAAACAGCGTACCGAGATGTTGCGGCCCCACGATGCGAATCTCGACTTCGAAAGCCTCCCGGGCAAGCTTTTCGCCCTCCGCGTAGCGGCCCTCCTTGATCAGTGTTCTGGCGAGAGCGCCCTGAGACGCCAAGGTACGAGGATTTTCCGGCCCGAGGACGCGAAGCCGAGTCTCAAGCGTTTCCCGTTGCAGTTTTTCCGCTTCGCGGACATGCCCCTCTATAAAGAGATCATCTGCCAATTCGGATTTCGAGTTCAACGTGTCTGGATGTTCGGGCCCAAGGGTTCGCAACTGAATCGCCCACACCTCCCGGTACAGTTTCTCGGCATCGGCCAGGCGGCGTTCGGTAAAGAGGAGGCCCGCAAGGTTGGACATAACGTGGGTCGTCATTGGATGTTCGGGCCCAAGTACACGCTGATCGGCGGTCCATGCTTCGCGATACATCTGCTCGGCTTCCGCCCCGCGACCTTGCGCCTGGAGGGCGAGCGCCAGATTGGACATCGCTCTCAGAGTTTCAGGGTGATCTGGTCCCGAGGTGCGGCGCTCGACATCGAGCAACTGGCGATACACTCGTTCAGCCTCGGCATAGCGGGTTTGGTTCCAAAGGGCACTGCTCAGAGCACTCATGGACCCTAGCACTAGAGCACTCTCCGGGCCCAGTCTGCGAGTTGCAACCTCGATCACCTCGCGCGCCAGTTTCTCTCCCTCGTCGAAATGGCCCTCGCCCTGCACGATGAGGGAGAGGGTGCCCGCGGTCTCTAGCGTTAGCGGGTCCTCGGGTCCGAGAAGGCGCCGCTCGCCCGCCAGCGCCTGGCGCTCCAGCTTCTCGGCTTCGGCATAATGTCCTTCACTATTCAGAATCCGGCCCAGCTGCGCCATCGACTCCAGCGTCTTTGGGTCATCCGGTCCGAGAAGGCTCAGACGAGCGTCCAAGGCTCGCTTTGCCAGTTCATGAGCACGCGGGTATAGCCCCAGGTTCGTGTATGTGCTCGCCATGACCTCCGTCATCTGCGATTGAACCTCAGGATCCTTCGCCAGACCTGTCTCCATTTCCTTCGAGGCTTTGTCGAGGATCTCTCGGGCAGTCACGCTGTTGCCGCGCGCTTCGTTCGGATCGGACACCTTGAACATGCCGGTCATGAAATCGGTGATCCGTGTGGCGCGATCTCGCTCGTGGGTGGCACGGTCACGTTCGCGGTTGGCGCGGTCACGTTCAGAAGTAATCCGGCGCAACTCCACCGCTTGCAAGACGGTGAATGCGACAAGCAGCAGCACTAATCCAGACGCCACAACTACGGCTACACGGTGCCGTTGGGCATACTTCCGCAACCGGTAGCCGGCGCTTGCCGGACACGCCACGACGGGCTCATGGTTCAGATACCGTCGAATGTCGGCGGCCAGTTCTGAAGGCGTACCGTAGCGGCGGGCGCGATCCTTCTCCAGCGCCTTCATCGTGATCCAGTCCAAATCGCCGCGCAGCAGGTTCACCAGTTGTTTGGGCTCGGTACCGCGCGCTTCAGCGGTCGTACTCGAAGTGTCCCGATCGGTGCTGAACTTGGTGCTCGGTCGCGGCGGTTCTTCCTCGCGTAGCTTTCGCAGCAACTCGTCGAGCGGTTGCTTCTGCCGGTGCCTGGTCTCAAACGGCTGCGACCCGGCCAGCAACACGTAGAGAACCACCCCCAGCGAGTAGACATCGGCCCGCGTGTCGATGTCCTGCACGCTGGGATCAGCCTGCTCCGGACTCATGTATCCGGGCGTACCCACAAAATGTCCCAGCTGCGTGAACAAGCTCTCGCCGTCAATCTGAGGCGTAGTTGCCTTCGCCAACCCGAAGTCGATGATCCGTGGCACTGGTTTGCCGTCCACTTCCACCACCAGAATGTTTGCCGGTTTAAGATCGCGATGGACAATCGCTTTCTGGTGCGCGTGCTGCACGCCATCGCAGGCCTGAATGAAGAGTTCGAGACGATCTCTGATATTGAGCTTCTTCCGATCGCAATACTCCGTGATCGGCAGCCCAGGCACGTACTCCATCACGAAGTACGGTTGACCCTGTGGTGTCGACCCTGCATCAAACACCTTGGCGATGACGGGATGATCCATGATCGCCAGCGATTGCCGCTCCGATTGGAAGCGTTGCACCACCGCCTCGTCGTACATCCCGGCCTTGATCAGCTTAAGGGCAACTTGCCGCCGCACTGGAGAAGTCTGATCGGCCAGCCACACTTGCCCCATGCCTCCTTCACCAAGCTTGCGCACAAGTTGAAAACGTTCCGCAAAGAGCTGTCCCGCTTGCAATGCGCCACTGGAAAGGATGCCATCCAGATTCGCGATCAATCCGTCCGGCGCCGGTGCAGATTGAAGGAAGCTGGAGCTGGCGTCATCGCCAGAGGCGAGCAGGACTTCGACTTCTTGCCGCAAGGATTGATCGGACAAACAGGCACGAGCCAGGAAGGCGGAACGCAGGGCTGGCTCCCGTTCCTGCGCTTCTTCAAGCACATCACGAATCTGTTGCCAACGCTCGGGTGTCATATGCCTGGTAGTTATGCGCCTGTTGGCTCGGAGATCTGGCGATACAGCCAAGCCCGTGCGCTAGCCCAGTGTCTTTTCACCGTCCTTGGCGACAGCTTGAGCACATCCGCGGTTTCTTCGACGGAAAGACCGCCGAAGAATCTCAACTCCACAATGCGACTCTGTTGCTGGTCGAGTTTAGCCAGTTCATTCAGAGCGTCGTCGAGAGTGACCATATCCACGCCGCGGCTCTTGAACGCCAGCCCATCCAGCGTTACCCGATCGCCTCCATCCCGCTTGGCGGAATTGTGGCGGCGCGCGTACTCGACCAGAATCTGCCGCATCAACTGGGCGCAGATCGCCAGGAAATGAGCGCGGTTCTCGAATTTGGCCGCGCCTTGTCTCTCCAGACGCAAATAAGCCTCGTGCACCAGGTCGGTGCTCTGCAGGGTATGGTCGGCGCGTTCCTTCCGCAGATAGTGGTGCGCAGCCCGCCGGAGTTCCTCATAAACGAGCGGAACCACGGCGCGCAACGCCTCGTCATCGCCGGCATGCCAGTCGTCAAGCAACTGGGAGACGATTTTGGACTGCACCTGCGACAACGGGCCCCCAGAACTCCCTGCGGAGTTCGTGGGTAGCAAATTAGCCTCTCCAATGACCAATGTCAAGCCGTCGAAACGCATGTATTTCGTCGAGTAGCCGCGGAGCTTGCCATGCGCTCGATGCGAGACGCCAGGAATTTCTTATTATTCATGGCCCCGTTCTTACGGGAATTTCACTTTATCCTAATAACGGGGCCTTAACGACCGCCATTCGCAAGCTGTGAACGGCGACGTTTTCTCCGAAGTGGGGACCTTATCAGATGATCTTCCATTTTGAAGTTCATCTGGAGCGGTGGCGGGCGGATTCGCGGGGAACGAACCGCCCGCTGGGTTTATTCCGTTCATTTTGTTCGCGGGAAATTACCAATCGAAAACACACTTCCAGAAAACAATGAAAAACCTGAAAAGGCAGTTGCGCTTAGCTTCACTTCTGTCTCTGATGCTGCTGGCGTGCAGTTTGGCTTTTGGCCAGCTTACTCCCACCGGCGATTCTTACACCAACACCGCCGCCTCGACCACCAACTATGGCGCCAAGACGCTGCTCGATGTCGAGAGCACGCAGACTTCTTTCATTCAATTCAATCTGGCATCGATCCCCGCGGGCTACACCAGCGCCGATATCACCAAGGCCACCCTCAAGCTCTACGTCAACGCCGTGACCACCGCCGGCAGCTTCAACGTGGACTACGCCAATGGCACCTGGTCCGAGAGCACGATCGACGCCAGCAACGCCCCAGCGCTCGGAACCACGATCGCCGCCAGCGTCCCGCTCGTCGCCGCCGATAAGAATCAGTACATCCTGGTGGACGTGACGGCGGCGGTGCAGGCGTGGCTCAGCGGAACCCCGAATGACGGCATCGCGCTGGTGGCGAACAGTCCGCTGAATGCGAGTTTCGACAGCAAGGAGAACACAACCACCAGCCACGCGGCCGAGTTGGACATCGTGTTCGCCGGTGGCACGCTCACCGGAATTACCACGGCCAGCGGCAGCGGCCTGACGGGCGGCGGCACCAGCGGCACGCTGAACCTATCGCTGACCAGCGCCTGTGCGGCGAATCAGGTTCTGCAATATAACGGCACTTCGTGGGTGTGCGCGGCGGTGGGCACGGGCACGATCACGGGCGTGACGCCGGGAACCGATCTTACCGGCGGCGGAACCAGCGGCAACGTCACGCTGAGCCTGAACACGACGGCGACCAACGCCATGTATGCGCAACTGGGCGCGGCCAACACGTTTACGGGGAACCAGGCGGTGAACGGCACGGTTACGGCCAGTGCGACTGGCAACGGCGTCATAGGCAATACCTCCAGCGCGTCAGGCTATGGCGTGGAGGGTACGGGTCCTACGATCGGCGTCTACGGGCAGTCGGCTCAGGCCAGCCTTATAGGCATGGAGGAAGACATTGCCGCTGCCGGTGCCGGCTCGTGGGGTGACAGCGCATCCTCAGTTGGAGTAGTTGGGACCTCCGACAATTCTTTTGCCGGCGCTTTCTACAGCGCTTCAAACCTCGCAGAGACGCTCTATACCCAGAACGCCACAGGGAACGGTGGAGGCGCGGCCTTCGTGGCCGAGGTACCTTATACCGAGACCAGTGGCACTAAAGTCCTAGCGATCATTGGAGACCCGGGATGCGGCCAAGGCGATAATCGTATTGCCATCCAACTCAGCCAGAACGGCATGAGGAGCTGTACCAACTACACCCTGACCGCAGGTAACAACGGTGAAACCTACGTTAACGCAAACGCTAGTGAAACCGTGCACCTCCGCGTCAACAACGTCGACGCCCTGGTGGCTTCCGGCAGCGGCGTGAACGTGGTCGGCACGCTCTCCAAAGGAGGCGGCTCGTTCAAGATCGACCATCCGCTCGACCCCGCCAACAAATATCTCTACCACTCCTTCGTCGAGTCGCCCGACATGATGAACATCTACAATGGCGTGGCCGAACTGGATGCCAGTGGCGAGGCCGTGATCGCTCTTCCCGACTGGTTTCAGGCTTTAAACAAGGACTTCCGCTATCAACTCACCCCCATCGGCGCACCCGGACCGAATCTCTATATTGCCGAGGAGGTGGCCAACAACCAGTTCAAGATGGCCGGCGGAAAACCTGGAAGCAGAGTCTCCTGGCAGGTGACGGGCATCCGCCAGGATGCCTTCGCCAACGCAAACCGGATTCCGGTCGAAGTTGAAAAGGCTCCTGCCGATCGCGGCCGCTACCTCTATCCCGAAGTCATCGGAGCGCCCGAAACGGCGCGGATTGGCTACGAAGCGATCCCACCGGAGAGCAAACCGGGCACGCACCAACGCCCGACCCTTCCACGGCTCAGCGAGGCTTCGCCCGTCGTAGGGCCGACGCCGCTCAAACTTCGCATTCCACGGAGGCCGGTTCTACCCAACGTAGCTCCGTTGCCTCATGTAGCTCCCTTGCCCCCTCCGGCACAAGCCAGCAAACCGGAGATCAACCAAAAGTAGCCGCTGGTCAACCTGCGCTGTCGAGGGGACCAAGGCTCCGAACCATGCCCGCTCCCGGCGCGGTCAGGAAGTATGAGATCTGCACACGACAGAATTCGAAACAACCGAATAAGAGGAGCAGGACAATGACCAACTTCGGGCAACTCTATTTGCAACCAGAGTTTTTCGGGCAAGGACAATCCTGACGCTGGTTGTCGTTGCGGTGCTGGCCACAGTGGCCGCCCCGCTGGCTTCCGCCCAGACCTTTCTGTTCAACCGCGCCGATTTCGCGACGGGTACAGGCCCAGCGTATTGACAGGCTATTACTTGGTCACTAGACTCCCCGAGTGCTTACTCGCAGGATCTGTTTCCGATCTCAACCAGAGGTGTCTCATGCTGAAACGTCACCGGGTCACATCTAGTCTTGCTTGGCTTCTGCTGCTCCTCGCGACCTTTGCACAGTCACAATCGAGCGGTAAGAAGAAAGTCGCCAGTCAGGCTGACCTGCCCCGCTTTAGCTACAGGCTGACCGGCCCAGCTTCGGAGTTGATGGAAGCCGACGATGCCACCTTTAATGCCTTTGCGAGCAAAGTCCGCGCCGACCTCGACACCATCTTTCGTGATTACGATATCGACGACAAATCTACCCTGCGGACTCTGCTTTCGGTCAGGCTCGACTTACAGGAACTCGCCGGCGAGTACCAGGCCGGATTGCAGACGGTGGACGCTCTGCGCTCTTTGCAACAGAAGCCCGCGGCTAAGCTGCTCGCCTTTCTCTACCCGCAAGCGAGGCTACGGGCTGCAACCGACACCCACACGACCCATGGCCCCGCCTACAAAGAGGCTTTCATCAAACATTACAAAGAAGCGATCGACCCATTGCCTTGGGATGTTGTGCAGGACGACACGAAAGCATCCTACGCTGGCTCCCGGCTCTACACGAAATCGGCTGCTGTGGGGTTTGTGAAAACCGAGCTCGATCCCGCGGTCCAGAAATCGGGAGCGCTCGATAATCAGGAAGCGTGGGAGTTGATCTCTGCGCGAAATGACTTGCAATTCTGGATTCCGCTGCTCCCTGCCCGCGGCGAAGTTCTTAAGCAGTACATTGCAGCTCACAACGTCGTGAAACCCGATATCTGGGACGCCCGTGAAGTCACCCTCACCAAAGATCAGAACTTGTCTCCGGTGTTGGTCGCGATTTGGGACTCCGGCATCGACGTTTCGCTTTTCCCCGATCAATTGTTCACCGACCCAAAGCCAACCGCCAGCGGCACGCATGGCCTTGCATTCGATGATCGCGGGGACCCATCTACGATGTGGCTGTATCCGCTTACACCCGAGCAGCAAAAGGAGTATCCGGAGTTCCGCGAAGTACGACAAGGGCGTTTGGACATTGAAAATGGCATAGATTCGCCCGCGGCGGATGCCGCGCAGAAAAGGTTCAGCACGTTAACTGCGGAGCAATTACATGAGCTCAATGAGTTGGACAAGGTGCTTGGGTTCTATTTGCACGGCACGCACTGTGCCGGGATTGCCGTCCGCGGCAATGCCGCCGCGCGCCTGGTGGTTGCCCGCTTCAACGATCAGTTGCCCGACCTGCCGTTTGCTCCCACGCCCGAGTGGGCTCGCCATCTTGGCGCTGACTTCCAGCAGATGTCCGACTACTTCCGTACCCGTAATGTGCGCGTTGTGAACATGAGCTGGGGAGATGAGCCGCAGGAGTTCGAGACCTGGATTTCCAAGACCGGTGGTGGCGCCGATCCCGCCGAGCGCAAGAAACGGGCGGCCGGACTCTACGCCATTTGGCGCGCTGCCATCGAGACGGCCATCAAAAACGCCCCGAACACGTTGTTCGTCACCGCCGCTGGAAACAGCGACAGCGACAGCGGTTTCATCGACGATGTCCCGGCGTCATTGCATCTCCCGAACCTCATTGCCGTCGGCGCGGTGAACCAGGCAGGGGATGAGACCTCGTTTACCAGTTACGGAGACACGGTGGTTGTCGATGCCGACGGCTACAACGTAGAAAGCTATGTACCTGGCGGAGAGAAGCTTAGGCTGTCCGGCACGTCGATGGCTTCTCCGAACGTGGTCAATCTCGCGGCCAAATTGTTTGCGCTCGATCCTTCGCTCACACCCGCGCAGGTCATCGACCTTATCAAACAAGGCGCAAGCGTTAGCGAAGATGGCCGGCGCCATCTCATTGACGAAAAACGGTCCGTCGCTCTTTTGCAGACGAAGAAGTGAATGCAGTATCTGGTCTGGAGTTGGCGCAAGCCTGAGGTTCAACTAATTGCGCCTTCCTCGGCGGCGCTGATTGTGCGCTTGCTGTAGAATCCCGAGCATCGGGGATGGGGCCCACTTTATGAATGCGAGTCTGCCGATCGCTGATCGCAGTGCGCGCGAATTGTCTTCTTCGGCTACTGCAGTGCCCGCCGCGCACCGGAAGCGCCACTCCGCGCTCGTGCGCGTGACCCATTGGATTACTACGGCCGCGTTTCTCGCGCTGCTGGTCAGCGGAGGAGAGATCGTGCTTTCGCACCCACGGTTTTACTGGGGTGAGACCGGCAACGTAAACACGCGCCCGTGGCTCAACCTTCACCTGCCATCCTCAAGGGATACCGTCCCCACCGGCTATGGGTACGTGCTCCCTGATCAGAACGGTTGGAGCCGCTATCTCCATTTTCAGGCGGCATGGCTTGCAGTTGGGACGGGTTTGTTCTACGTGCTGTTTGGCTTCCTCGCAGGGCATTTCCGGCGCCATCTGTTTCCCGCGGCTTCTGACTTTTCCATCAAGGAGCTTGGCGGTTCGCTGGTCCGACATTTACGCTTTGAGCGGCCGGGCAAGGAAGAAGCGTGGTCGTATAACGTGCTGCAGCGCCTCACGTATCTGCTCGTGATCTTCGTGCTGTTCCCGTTGATGATCTGGACGGGCCTGGCCATGTCGTTCGGATTCACCTCGGAATTCCCCTTGGCCGTTCAGCTCTTGGGAGGCCAGCAGGCGGCGCGCAGCCTGCACTTCCTGGTGACGATACTCCTTGTGCTGTTCCTGTTGATTCACGTGCTGATGGTCTTTGTTGCCGGATTTCGAAATCGTATGCGCGCCATGATCACCGGCCGCGCTACCCCACCGACGGAGTGAAGTTATGAGCAATATCTCTCGACGCAAATTCATCATCACGGGGCTGGCTGTGTCGGCCGGTGCATCTGGGATTGTCGCCGCTGCCAAAAGCGCGCGGCATCATGGGCTCATCCCGCCGGACGCGGGAGGACTTTACGGCCCGGGAGAAACGCTGACCTACGCTGCGCAGCGACTTTTGACCCGCCATTCCATGGCCCGTGAATTCTCCCGCGCGGAGATTTCGAAGAATCCGTTCGCCAATGAAGTCGATCCGATGGGCGATGAATTCAAACGACTCCAGGCAGCCAGTTTTGTGGACTGGCGGGTGACTGTGGACGGGATGGCGGCCCGGCCGGCCTCGTTCTCGCTGGCAGAGCTTAGGAGTTTCCCCACCAGTACGCAGATCACAATGATCGGCTGCGAAGAAGGATGGACTTACATCGCCGAATGGGCCGGGGTGCCGCTCTCTTACATCCTGGACCGTGTTGGCGCGCTGCCCCAGGTGCGTTACGTTGTATACCGCTCGATCCAACCTGACTGGTGGGAGAGCATCGACATGGCGGACGCGTTGCACCCACAAACGCTTCTCGCCCACGGCATGAACGGAAACGAACTTCCCGTGCCGTTCGGGGGCCCCGTCCGCGTGCGAGTCCCGCGCCAGCTCGGTTATAAAAATGTGAAATACATCAATCGCGTGACTCTGACGGATAACCTCAAACCGTTCGGCAAGGGTCTGGGGGGTGCTAGCTCTGAAGGGGGCTACGCGTGGTATGCGGGCATCTGACAGGAAGCGCCCGATCCCGATGGTGCTCCCGTGATGCTGTGACTGGGGTAATTAAGATGTTGCTATCCTGCTCGGTTCCCATCTAAGGCAACTCTATAATTCCGCTGTGACCAGACCATCTAAAGGCGCGCAGGTCTTCCCCATTGTTTTTGGCCTGATTTTTATGGCCTTTGGACTCGCTCTCGCAAGCGGTTTTCTCTTCGCTGCTCCCAGCCAGGTCCATGGGAATCGCTGGGTGGGAGTGCTCATCAGCGCGATCTTCGCTCTGATTGGGGGCGGGGTCATTGGCGTGGGAATCTATGGCAACCGCAAATTAAAGGAGCAAGCGGCAGCCGAGGTGTCTAATCCCCAATCTCCATGGCTATGGCGGAAGGACTGGGCGGCGAGCCGAGCGGAAAGCAAGAACCGCAACAGCGCCGTCGGTCTTTGGGCGGCGGCGATTTTTGTAAACGGGATTGTGCTCACAATCGCGGTCTCGGTCGTGCCTCAACTCTTGCGGACCTCCGGCCCCAAGCCCTTCTTGGTGCTTGCCTTCTGTGTGGGTGGAGTCATTCTGGCGGGCGCGGCCATGCGGGCCAGCATCCGGCGGAAACGTTTTGGCCTAACCTATTTCGAGTTCGCCTCGCTGCCCTTTTCGCCCGGCCGCACGCTGAAGGGCGCGATTCACCTGCGCTTCAACACCAATGCCAGACATGGAATCGACCTGAGTCTTTCCTGCGTGCGCCAAGTCATCACCGGCGGGGGGAAAAATCGTTCCACCCTCCAGAGCGTTCTCTGGCAAGCTGACAAGAATGTGCCGCAGGCATCGCTGACCCCCGGACCCATGGGTGACGCCGCGATCCCAGTGGAGTTCGGTATCCCGAGCGACGCCTACGAGTCGAATCACGACGATCCGAACGATCAGCTGCTCTGGCTCTTGCACGCTCAGGCCGACGTCCCCGGCGTGAATTATTCCGATGATTTCGAGGTCCCGGTTTTCCGTCTGACGCCATTGTCGGCCTCAGCCGCAGAGCCGACGCCAATTTTTCTGAGCGACGCGCAGGGCGCAACCGCTCCCCCAGCCTTCCAATCCGATGCCTCCGACGTGGCCGCTCCCCAGAATCCGAAAGTTGTGGTCTCGGCCGGGATGGACGGCAGCACGGAATTCTATTTCCCGGCGTTTCGCAACCCGTCCCAGATCCTGGTTTTGATCTTCTTCACGGCCGTGTGCACGGCCATCGTCTATTTCCTGGCACATTCCAAAGCTCCACTGCTCTTTACCGTGGTGTTCGGACTGGCCGAGCTCCTGCTGATCTACGGACTTATTCAGGCGACGCTGGTCTCCTTCCGCATCCAGGTAGGCAACGCCAGGATTGTGCGCCGTAGGGCTCTCGTCGGCATCGGAGGAGCTCGTGAATTTCTCTTCTCCGACATTGCTCAGATATTGCCCGTCACCAAGGCGCAACAACCAGGCACAGCAGCTTCTTACTCTCTTCGCTTGCAGATGAAGAATGGAGAGAAGGCGACGCTCGTCGACATGATCGATAACCGTCAGGAGGCACGCTGGGTCGCCGCCCAACTGGAGAAACTCGCTGGCCTAAAACTCGACACTCACGTCGCGGTCGACACCGGTCTGGGGGGTTATGGTTCGCCGCCGCAACGTGGACAAGCACCATCAGGATCTCTCCCAGCCTTTCGCCGCAATAGCCCGGCCGCGATCGCGGTGGGGATTGCGCTCTTCCTCGCCTGGACGGGTTTCGTCGGCTACCGTTTTCTCTCTCGGGACTACGGCAAGCCCACCCGTCTAGCCAAGGTTCCGGCACCGGCCAAATCTTCCCCACACCAGTTGGCTCACTCGCCGCTCACAGACATTGATCAGCAACATCTGGATCAGCAGCGTCTGGATCAGCAGCGTCTGGATCAGCAACATCTGCAAACGCTACCCGAACAGGCGCAGGCGGAAGAATTGCTCGATCGGGCAATTCATCACGATACCCGTGCGCTCGACTTGTTCGAGCAGAATATCGGCATCTGGCACGATCTCCAGCGCACCGCACACATGGACGACTTGGAGAGGCGCTCTCAATTCTCCACCGACCTCCGCGTTCGCTACGCCAATGCAGATCTCAACCTGGCAATCAACGGAGTGCCGAAAACGGACGCCTCGGCGGACGCCCTCATCGCACAGGCGCAAGCCGACCCCGCGCATCGCGCCTACAGTGTGTACTCCATGGGAATGCTGGCCGGCCGCAGCGTGGGCTACGATCGCATTTATCCCGTCCTGGTGAACTATGCCGGGAATGACCCCGACCCGCTGGTGCGCCAGTGGGCCGTCGAAGGCATGCGCTACCTGGGCACCGATGAAGCTCTGGACCAGCTCTTCGATTCTTTTACGCACGACCCCTCCGACGCGGTCCGCAATCGCGCGGGCTGCAACGTGTCCGACTGCGGCAACTTCATGCGCAAACAGCGCCTGCGAATGGTGCCCAAACTGATAGAGCTGGCCGCAGATCCCCAAATTACCCCGCAAATGCGCAACTGGACGTTCCTCGCGTTACAGGAGGTCACGGACAAGGCTCTGCCTGCCGATGCAGCGGCTTGGCAAGACTGGTATGCGCAACACGGGGCCGAAAAGATGGCCGAGTTCGAACAGTCGGACTGGTGGAGAGTCCGCGGCGATCAGTAGCACCATGTCACTGGGCGACCCCGAAAAAGTCGGCCTCGAGCAGATCGCCTGGAAGCCCGTCTCTGGATAGTTTCCGGTTCATCGACAAACCGGGAGCGATGCTCAGCGAATCTCCGACCGGGATCTCATAGACCACGGCTCCATTAAACTATCTCTCGGGCATTGCTAGAGGTCCTAATGCGGCCATCGAAGGAGATTCTTGATGTTTCCCTCGATAACAGGGAAATTCAATAGGTGTGTCACGGAATGACTTAAGGATTTGACCGAGTCGGAGAGTGCCAGACCGTCTTACCTCCCGCACGCGATTGAGATCGATGGGGAAAGGAATCTGTTCTCCCACTTCACCCGACTGATGAATGATTTCTCCTTCCGGGCCGACGATTATGGATCGCCCATTGCCGAGTTGACCCGCATTGTTTACGTCAACGAAATAGCACTGGTTCGTGATGGCACTGGCCTGGGCAATGATCAGTTCTTGTGCCCGATCAATGGTCCCTGTCATGGTCGGATGGATAATGATTTCAGCGCCCTTCCAGACAAGCGCGCGAGTCGTCTCTGGAACCCACCCGTCATAGCAGATTGAAACTCCAAAACGACCAACCTCCGGGATGTCGAATACGACAAACTCAGTTCCGGATTTCACCCCTTTTTCGTAGGGCAGGAAGGGATACATCTTGCGGTATCGCGCGACGACCTCACCCTCGGGATTGATGACCGGCGTGGTGTTGAATATATCCTCGCCAACCCGTTCATAAATTGATCCCGGAATGAGCCATACATTGTTCTTCTTGGCCAAAGCTTGATAGCGGGTTTCCGTTGGTCCGGGCATCGCTTCGGCGAAACTCAACCCAGGGCCAAATGAGCAAAGCTCGGGCAAAACAACCATCCTTACCCACGGAAATCTCGCCAGCACACGCGCAGTTTCTTTTTCCAGACGATCGCGGTTATCGCCGAAGGGCAAGTCGACCTGTAATGCTGCAATCGAAAACAATGACATGTTCAACTCCGAGGACGAAAACGAATAACCACGGCTCGAACCCGTGGCGCGGACGTCATGCGGACTTATGAAACAGCTCGAGCATTCTGCGCGTCAGGCAGATCGTTGACGGCGCCGTGATCCAGTACCCATGCCGGGATCGCCGACGCTAGAGTTGCAAAAGCCAGCAGCACGAGCGCCGTCGCGATCAACGCCGAGTAATTACTCGCTCCGACAATAAATGAGAATAGCATCGGGCCTGATGCCAAGCCCATTTTCGAAGCAAAGCCGCCCCAAACCGCGGTCTGGCCGGTTCGATCAAATCTGGCGCACATGCCGAGCAGGTGAGAGATCACGAAGTTCCAGCTGATGCCGGTACCGATATTCGCCGCAATCCAGATCCACTTCACCTCGCAATAGTTAAAGACATAAGTGCCGACGAGCGTCAACAACATGCCACCGATGATCGGTTTGAAAATCCCAAAGCGGGTGGAAAGCACGATCACCAATACTGCGCCGAGCGTGGCGCACCAATTAGCGATGCCCAGGGTTCCGCTGATGAACGCGACCTCGAGTCCATGCCGCTCCCCGAGTCCGATGATGAAGGCAAATAGTCCCATGTTGGCGGCTTGAAAGAAAAATACGGAAAGCAATGCCAGCAACAGCGGTTTTAATTGCAATTCATCGGGCGCAGCACCCGGCGCGCGGGGCACTGGCGTCTTTACCGGATAATCCGGCAGGAACTGCAGCATTACTAATGTCGTCAGGCTGAACAAAATCAACGTGACAAACAGAATATTTGTGCCAAATTTCGGCACGAGTAACGGCAAGCTCATTACGCCAAGACCGCCAGCAAAAACCTGTACCAGGAGCAGCACCCCAAAGGTGCGGTCTGGCGCCGCGGTGCGGGCGAAGATCGAAAAGCTTATCCCCACCAGCATGCCGCCGATAAAACCGTGCAAGAATCGAGCACCCATGAGCGCGAATGGGTCTTTGACCAGCATGGAAAGCAGATCCATGCCGATCAGCCCCAGCAGAAGGAAGTGAGCGGCCGTTCTCCAGTTGATGCGTCGAACCAGAAAGGCAACCAGGAATGCGCCGCAGGCGGCGCCGTAGACATTGCATGAGCCGACCAACCCCGCCTGCTTGTTGGTGAAGCCGAGTCCTACCTTAAGCCCGTCTACCAGTGCCGGCATGATGTTGACATAGAACAGTCCAGCGGTGGCGAGAAATGCCAGCAATACGCGCGCTGGCATGCTGTTGGGAGAAACTCTTGGCAAGCGATTGAAGAGTGTCGTAGTCATCCTCCCTCAGCTGGCTACCGATCCCGCCGAAGCACAAATACTTGATTTCCAAGTACTCGTCTATGCCGTATTTCTAATTCCGAATGGCGCCAGCGGCCGGTGCGGAGACCGACGTTAGCGCAGCCTCTAAGACGGAGAACCCCTCTTCCAACTGGTCGTCGGTAACCACCAGAGGGAGCAGCAACCGAATCACATTGCCGTATGTTCCAGCTGACAAGATGATGAGGCCGTGTTGCCAGCAATACTTGATAATGTTGTCGGTTTCCTCTTTGGCTGGTTTTCGCGTGCCACGGTCGCCGACCAGTTCAAACGCGCGCATGGCTCCCATGCCGCGAATGTCGCCGATGAGAGGGAACCGCGCCGCCCACTCTCGTGTGCGGTGAACGATCCACTCGCCAATCTGAACCGCGCGGGCAACAAGTTGCTGGCCATCGAACATCTTTAGCACCGCCAGCGCTGCCTCGCAGCCCACCGGATTGCCCACGTAAGTCCCGCCCAGGCCGCCGGGGGTGGCGGCATCCATAATTTCTGCGCGGCCCGTCACGGCCCCGAGCGGAAGACCCGCGGCGATTGACTTCGCAGAGACGATCAGATCGGGCTCCATACCCAATTGTTCACAAGCAAACAACGTACCGGTGCGACCGAAGCCCGTCTGCACTTCGTCGGCGATCAGCAGGATGCCGTGCCGGGTGCAAACTTCACGCAGCACATGGAAAAACTCCTGCGGCGGGACCACAAAACCGCCCTCGCCCAGAACCGGCTCGACCACCACGGCGGCTACGGCGCTGGCGTCGACAGTGCGTCGGAACACATCTTCGAGAGCGTGCGCACAGCGGATTTCGCACTTCGGATAGCTAAGCGAGTACGAGCAGCGATAGCAATAGCCGTACGGAACCCGATAAACCTCGGGAGCAAACGGGCCGAAGCTCTCCTTGTACGGATGCACCTTGCTCGTAAGGCTCATTCCCAGGAGCGTTCGCCCGTGAAACGCATCTTCGAAGGCGATGACCGCAGGACGGCCCGTATAAGCGCGGGCAATTTTTACGGCGTTTTCCACGCCTTCGACGCCGCTGTTCACCAGCAAGGTCTTCTTCGGAAAACTTCCCGGCGTGCGCCGGTTCAATTCTTCCGCCAGCCGAACGTAGGTATCGTATGGGGTCACCGCGAAGCAAAGATGGCTAAAGCGTCCCAGCTGTTCCTGGGCGGCCTCGCGGACTGCCGGCGCACAGTGGCCGACATTCATGCAGCCGATGCCGCCCGCGAAATCGAGAAACACATTCCCATCTACGTCGTGCAAAGCGGCACCTTCAGCCCTCGCAACGAAGACTGGCACGGTCGAGTGCGTCCCTCGCGGCACGGCACTCTGTCGCCGCTCCCCCCAGCGAACCGAGTGCGGTCCAGGTATCTCCGTTTGAAGCTTGATCGTGTTCACGCCTTTGTCCTCAAGGAATGGAGGCGAGCGCCAGTCCGCGCCCGCCGCAAGCATCAGCTCAGAACATTATCTTCAGACCCAATTGCAGCACCCGTGGGGCAAAAGCTGCGGTCGACTGCCCAAATTGCGGGCTGCTTAGGTCACCAATCGGGTTGTAAAGATTCACCCGATTGAAAAGGTTAAATGCGTCCGCCCGGAACTCGACCTTGATCCGATCAGACACCACCGTGTTCTTTACCAAACCCAGATCGACGTCCTTGAACGACGGTCCACGAAACGCATTCCGGCTGAGATTGCCGTCCTCGCCCACCGGAACACATTGCGCGCCTGGCCCGGAGTTGACGGGTCCATAATCCAGAATCGAGTTCAGCCCGTAAGGGCAAAAGACCTGGAGGGCCTGCGATGTTCGGCTGAAACCGCTTGGGGAGAAAGTCAGCGCTGGATTGCCGAAGAGGCCATTTACAAACTGCGAGTTGCTGAAGCCCGCCGTCTTAATCCCAGCCGGGCGATTCGGACGATCGTACGGCAGACCATCCATATTAAAGTCGCAGCCGTTGAACCAATACTGCCCGCAATAGACGTCGAACGGCCGGCCGGATTGCAGCGAGAGGATAGTGTTTAACCCCCATCCGCCAAGGACCTTATTCAACGCTCCCCCGCCCTTTGGAGCAGGGATATTCCAAACGCCGGTCAAAGTAAATCGATGCCGGGCGTCAAATTCGGAAGGGCCATAGTCCAAGTGGGAATTTCCAACATCGGAGACACCGCTGTAAAGGAGACCGTAACCGTTTGTGTTGGAGTAATCTCCTAAGCCCCCTTCGGTAAGGTTGTCGAGTACCTTGCCGAACGTGTAGTTGGCAGTGAACGTCAGGTTGTGCGAATAATTCTTGCGAAGCTGCGCATTCAAACCTTCGTAGTTGGATTGGCTTTCATTCGAAATATAGGTGATCTGTCCCCAGCCATAGTTCAACCGATTGTTGGCGTAGGAGCACGAGGTCTGGTTGCAGATATCTCCATCAAAACGGTTGTAGTCTTCCCGCGTGTAACCTCCCACTCCTCGTGTCCCAACATAATTCAGAGTGAAACCATAGTCGCGGCCTAAGGCGTGCTGAATCCCCAGAAACCACTGCATGGCGTAAGCCGTGCGCAAGTGGGGGTCAACCCCGTTGGGCGTGATCTCCAGGCCCGGAACCGGAATGCCGCCATTCTTGGTGGGCGGGCCCACCGCAAAGTCCGGGTCGGGTTGGAATGGAAACGTGTACGGGATTGCGGAGACGCCCACTCCCACCCCTGGCTCGGCTAGAACTGTGTTCGCTTCGGGAGGATCCAAGCGGGACGCATTGGTGTAAAGGTTCGAATAGGGCTCGTTATAAGCGATGCTGAAGCCGCTTCGGATCACGAACGTCCCCTTGCCAAAGGGATCCCAGGAAAGGCCAATTCGCGGCGCAAAGTTGTGGTAGTCGGTGTCCCAAAGCTGCTTCACACGGCCGACGGTGGCGGTAGCGATTTGCTGAAATATATTGCTCCCCGGGCCGAGAATAATGTTACTGAGGATGCCGTTGGCCTCACTCGGGCCTGGAAATACATCCCAACGCAGACCAAAATTCGCGGTGAGGCGTGAGGTGACCTTCCAATCATCCTGCGCAAAGGCGGCCCACCGGTTCCACCGGAAATGGCGCGGAGTGTCTGTGAATTGACCGTAATCCGGGCTGCCGTAATCGGCGTTCACGGTTGCCTCTTCGAGGTAAGGTGAGTCCGCCGCGAAGGCGCTGATACTGCCGAACTCAATGAAAGGAGAACTATAGAGCCTGTAGTTGCTGTTTTCTTGAATGCGGTTGAACTCAAAACCAAATTTGAACGAATGCCTTCCCGCCGTGTGCAATAGTGTCTCGTTCAGCTTAAACGCGTTGAAAACGAAATCTCTGGGAACGTAAAGTTCGCCGCCGAACGGCAACGTGCCGTCATCAATATAAAGCCAGGCGAAATCGCTTTGTGGCAGGCCTGCGCTCTTCAGAATGCCGGCGGTTTCGGTATTGCTGGGAATGCCAAATGAGATATGGCTGCCGTTTCGACTGTAGGAAAAGCGCAAGTCGTTGAGCGTATTGGAAGAAAATTGATGAGTGTATCCGGTAGCGAGATCACTGAACAAACCGTTGAAGGGCGCAGTGAATCCACGATTTCCCGCACCGAACAACTCCTGCCGCGCCACGTCGCCGGACGCTATGTCAGAAGTCCAACGCGCAAAAATTTCGTCCCGCGAAGTGATGTGATGGTCCACCCTGACAATGTATTGATCCGCTCGATTGTGTTCGATCTGCGGTGTTTCAGCCTGGCACGTGGGGTCAGTGGGGCCGGGGGTGGTGAGACATGGGGGGCCGGGAAAATCCTGAAAGAACATCGCTGCCAGACTCCCCGGCGCCGCTAGACTACGGGTGTAAGGAGTCTCGCTGATTACGATGGCGGGACCGCTATCCTTCAACCGCGAGCCTTCGTAGTCCATGAAGAAAAAGGTTTTGTCCTTCTTGATCGGGCCGCCGAGAGCAAAGCCGAACTGGCTCAACTGGAGGGGAGCTTTTTCGACCGTGGAAAAAAAGTTCCGCGCGTCAAAAGCGGTGTTCCGGTTGTTGTAAAACAGGGAACCGTGAAGATCGTTCGTGCCAGATTTCGTAATGATATTTATGATCGCCCCGTTGTTGCGCCCATACTCGGCCGAGAAGTTCAGAGTTTGAACCTGTACCTCCTGAATGGCATCCAGCGAGGGATAAATCAGTGGCGTTCCGCCCAGCCACTCATTATTGTTCGACGTGCCATCCAGCACGAAGTTGTTGCCTCGGGGCGTGGAACCATTGGCGATGAATCCGGAATCGAAAGTCACCGAAGAAGTTGGCGAGGGCACGCTCGAGACCACCGGAGCATTCGTCGCCGTGACCCCGGGTTCTTCCGTGACCAGTTGGTACACCTGCCTGCCGTTGAGGGGAAGATTCTCGACCTCCCGGGTAGTAATGGTATTCGCCAGTCGCCCTTCCTCAGTTTGAACCAGAACCGCGCCCGCGGCGACCTCGACGGTCTCACTGGCGGTGCCGAGCTGCAATTTCGCATCCGCCGGAGTCGTCGCACTGGCGTTGACTGCCACTTCATTCAGTACCGTCACCTTGAAGCCAGGCGCCTCGATCCGGATCCGGTAAGTGCCAGGAGCAAGGTGGCGCACACGGTAGTAGCCGATCTTGTCGGTTTGCGTTCGGTCCACACGCGCGGTCTGCAAACTGGTCGTTGTGACCGTCGCCCCGATAATCGTCGCGCCGCTCGGATCGGTCACAGTCCCCGCAATATCGCCGTCCGTGAATTGCGCATCCATGCTGGCGGCGAAAGTAAGTAACCCGAATACCAATAGCGATTTCCCCCATCTGCCGAAGCTTTTCATCGTGACACCCCTCGTAGTCGGTATCTCGAACTGGGGCCCGTGTTTCAGTATCGTTCCACCGGAGAGGAGGCAGCGTCTTAGCGGGTCCAGCCCCGAACCCTCCCGGATGTTTGCATACTTTACTATGATTCCTGTAATGTCTGTCAAGAGAAAACTCCGCGCCTCATCGGCGTTTCAGGATTATCCATAAAACAATAGACAGATTGGCTTTATGGGCAGTTCTGGTGGGTTGGTGCAGTTCTGTAAGGTTGTAAGGTTTGCGATAGATCTGGATTCAGCCGTAAGATACATGCCGGCAAAAGTAGCCCCGTATCACTCCATGACTGAGAAAAAGACCGCCGTCTATTTTCGCATCAGTGAAGCGGCACACATGCTCGGCATCAGTGCTTCTTCGCTGCGGAACTGGGAACGCATGGGCCTGATTACCGCGGCTCGCAGCCAGGGCCGCTATCGCCTCTACTCCCGAGAGGGGCTGAAAAAGCTGCGGAAAATCAAGTATCTGAGAACCGTACAGCACGTCAATCCGGCTGGAATCGTGGCCATCCTGCAGGGCAAACAGGAGAATGAACGGGCCCCCTCCGCGGCGAAGCATAAACAGAAAGCGATCGCGCAAAAGCTGCTCGAACTGCGGCGGCAACACGGCCTGACTCTTGCCGAGGTCGGCCAGAAAACGGGAGTGAGTGTCAGCTTCCTGAGTTCCCTCGAACGCGGGTATTCCAATGCCTCCATCGCCACCCTGCAAAAGCTGGCTCGTCTTTATGACACGAACGTCCTGGCTTTTTTTGCCGACGAGGATGACTCGCGCCGCATGGTGCGGGCGCGAGAGCGGAAGGTCCTGGTACCCAACCCCGGGGTGCAAATGGAACTGCTTGCCTTTGGCAAAAAGGCTATGGAACCGCACCTCTTCCGGATCGCTCCAGGCGCCGACAGTGGCGGCTCCTACAGCCATGAAGGGGAGGAATTCATCTATGTTCTTCAGGGCAAGTTCGAAATGTGGATCGATGAGATTGAGCACTACGCGCTAGAGGCGGGAGACAGCCTGTACTTTGAGAGCACACACGCGCATCGCTGGCGGAGCCTCAGCGGGAAGGAGACCTTGCTCTTGTGGGTCAACACTCCGGCAACTTTCTAAACTCGCAACCATGCACCACACGTTCAGTGGCAGAGCGGCGCGATTTTGTTGATCTCATTCACGGCTGCGTACCAACTGAACTCATTGCCGTCGCTGAAGATGTAGTAGGTTGCTCCATTCGGCAACAACAAGACCGTAATCCCACCGTAGCCGCTCATGAAGGGCACCCAGAAGTTGCAGCCGTACTGTGGGAACTCGGCCGTAGTCATGTGTTTCGCCCAAAACTGGTTGTGATACCGGAACGTGTTCGACACAACGGGCGTACCCGTATCCGGTACTTGCACACCCAGAGTCGCCGCATTCGCCGTACGGAACAGCGATTCCTGCAACCGTCTTGGATCGAGCACTGGGACGTTGTCAATCACGCCGCCGCTGTTGTTGAGAAAGCGACCGATTTTGGCGATGTCATCCTGAATGAAAAACAGTCCGTGGCTCCCAAAGGGCTTTCCGGACGAACTATTGTCCGTGCGCAGCATGGACAAGCTTCCCTGGCTCATGTTCAGCGGCTTGAAAACGGCGTCGCGAATCGAATCGAAGATGTCCGCTCCGCCGCCCCGCTGTTGCTGCAGGTAGCTATTCATGGCTTGTGTCAGGATGAAAGTGGCGTGGCTTTGGTACACCCACTTGGTCCCCGGAGCAGCCTTGTGTGGGAACGATGTAAATGCGTCGGCTATCCTCGTACTGTATGGTTCAGCGAGCAGAAATGCATGCTCCTGGGGGCTGTTCTCATCTGCTTCGTCGCTTGCGTTGTTGTAATTTCCGGTAGCCATGTCTGAAGTGTTGTCGAACGTCACATTCGTCCAGTCGCCACCGTCTACATACTCCGGGACGTAATCCCGAATCAACCGGTTGTAAACCTCGCTTCCATACTGCCGTCCCAGCCACATCATCGCTAGTCCGGCAAACGACGACTTGGCTGTCGAGTAGGAAGGCAAGCGCATGTTGTCACAGAAAGCGTAGGAGCCATAGCGCGTCTGGCAACTGCTGACGTAGTTAACCCCATTGATCAGCAGTCCATAGGTGGTAATGTCAGCCGGGGAATGAAAGCCATGCGTGAAGTTCGCGATCTCGATCCCGGAGTTGGGATAGTCGGTCGCGAGTGCGCTGAACGATTTGGTGGGTAGGCGGCTTGCCATTTCGGCAGCCTCCGCATTTTCCACCGCTTGGTCGTTGGAGATGCTGCTGGGAGTATAGCTTGCCGCGAGTTGTCCCCACATGTCGAGCTTGAAATACAAGCAGGTTTCCTGCGTGACTTGGTAACGGACCTTCGAAATATTAGGTCTCTTATTGCGATTGAACAGGAACGTCATTTCCCCGTTGTGCACGCAGTTCTGATTCCTCTCGACGAGCGCGAAAGGAAGCGAAGCGCGCATATAACCCTTATCGCTCTTTTCCCGCCATACCCGCCCGGGCCCGAGGATGTAATTCCATGCCGCGTTCCCCGTGACGACGAGACCTTGCTGAACGGGAATGAGGTAGCTCCCATTCTCCACGAACTGAAAACTAAAGCTGGGCAGATGGCGCCACGGAGAATTGCTCGCGCTGTCGTCCCCGAAGTCGTCTCGCAGAATCTTGGCGCTCCCGCTCGAATCCGGGTTGGAGAGCGTTAGTGTGCCCTCGAAGGCCTGAGAAGGCGCAGCAGCATTGGCAGGCACGGCAAAGCCGCCCCTGTCATCGACCGGAACCGCGGGCACAGTGTTCGAGAAAAGCTGGCTGTGAGTGATTAGAGTCCGGCTTACATTGCCATTCCCCGTGAGCGGATCACCCGGCACGGGTGTAACCGCAGCTATCGAGGTAGGCCTGCACGGTCTCGCAAGCGTTACACAGAGCAACAACAAGCAACCAGCGAGCGGACGTTTCACCAGCAAAGTCCTCGTCAAGAGTCCTGGCGGACTCTTGCCCGCCCCTCGAAAAACAGTGTGCCTCGGTTTCGTGTGGGAACTCCCACCGTTAAACTTGCCAATAACTGAAAGAGCCGCATGGACATGCCTCAGCCGACCTACCAGGTTCGTCCTCTCTGCTCTCAACTCCGATACAAAGGACGCCAGCCCGCTTAGATTTGCCATGAATCCCCCTCGGCAAGGGAGTGTAATTCGAATCGAGCTTTTCCGCAGTCCGCTAGCCTGACAACGGACGGAGGGAACAGATGATCGAGGAGGAGAGCAGAGGTGCGCCTGAAGAGCACAGCCCTTGATGCGATCACCGTTTTCGCGGTCCCAAACCCCAACTACCCCTCGCAGTGCGGTCGGTTTTTTCAGGTCTGGCTGCTCTTCGAGTTGCCCCGCCGGGCCGATCACTCAGCCTACTTCGGATTGGCAAGAGTTTAATTAAGCCAACCCTTTCAGCCGTCAACGAAAGCGGCCCTGGAGATTTACTTGCCTGCTACTTTTGCCAGTGTCCGACCGGGGCAGGAGTTCCGTAGCATGTAGATTGCCTCCAATGGAAAATTGGCTCGTCTCTTACAGGAAAGAATGGCGGCGTCCCGATGTTATCGCCGGTTTGACCACTGCTGCAGTGGTCATTCCCAAAGCGATGGCGTATGCAACGATCGCCGGACTGCCGGTGCAGGTGGGACTATACACGGCCTTTCTGCCGATGGTGATCTATGCGGTGCTCGGCACCTCGCGCGTACTCAGCGTAAGCACGACTACTACGCTCGCGATATTGACCGCCGCCGAACTGGGAGAGGCAGTGCCGGGGGGAGATCCAGCATCGCTATTGTCTGCCTCCGCTATGCTGACGCTCTTGGTGGGATTGATGCTTGTACTCGCTTCGATCCTGCGACTGGGCTTCGTTGCCAATTTCATCTCCGAACCGGTTTTGATTGGTTTCAAGGCAGGCATTGGCCTCGTCATCGTTCTCGATCAGGTCCCTAAACTTCTCGGCATTCATTTTGTAAAGGGTTCGTTCGTCCAGAACCTGCTTGCTACGGTCCACGGCCTTCCCGGGACGTCGCTAACAACACTAGCCGTAGGAGTCTCCATGATTGCTCTCTTGGTCGCCATCGAGCGACTCATGCCGAAAGCTCCATCTCCACTAATCGCAGTGGCGGCCGGCATTATCGGGGCCTACCTCCTGAACTTGCATGCACACGGAGTTGAATTGGTTGGCCACATTCCGCAGGGCTTGCCGAGGTTTACTGCTCCGGCCTTCTCCCTCGCGGCTCGACTCTGGCCCGGCGCCTTGGGGATTGCGCTCATGAGCTTTACTGAGACAATCGCAGCCGGGCGTGCTTTTGTGCGCAACGATGAACCCGAGCCGCAAGCTAACAGGGAGTTACTGGCGACCGGACTAGCAAATGCCGGCGGCGCGCTTCTCGGCGCAATGCCCGGTGGCGGTGGTACCAGCCAGACCGCGGTGAATCGTTTGGCCGGAGCACGCACACAACTGGCAGAAATCGTAACCGCGGCTGTGACCCTGGTGACGATGATTCTGCTGGCGCCGCTCATTGCTTTGATGCCGCAAGCCACTCTTGCCGCGGTGGTCATTGTCTACTCCATCGGACTCATACGGCCGGCGGAGTTCCGTGAGATTCTCAGGGTGCGTCGAACAGAGTTCAGGTGGGCTCTCATCGCATTTGCCGGTGTCGCGCTTGTGGGAACACTGCAGGGGATCATCGTGGCCATCATTGTCTCCCTCGTAGCACTTGCTTACCAGGTGGCTGATCCGCCGGTGTACGTCCTCGGTCGCAAGCCGGGCACGAATGTGTTCCGGCCCCGATCAAAGGAACATCCCGAAGATGAGACATTTGCCGGCTTGTTACTGCTGAGGTTGGAGGGCCGGGTTTTCTTCGCCAATGCTGGACAAATCGCGCAGAAAATAAAACTCTTGATTGAGGAAGCGCAGCCCAAGGTCGTTGCCTTTGATCTCAGTCCTGTTTTCGATCTCGAGTACACCGCCCTCGAGATGTTGACCGATGGCGAGAAGCGACAGCGTGAGCGTGGAATCACACTGTGGCTGGTTGCGATGAACCCACGTGTGCTTGGCGTGGTGCAAAGATCGCGGTTGGGTGAAGCACTCGGACACGACGCCATGCACTTCAATCTAGAGATTGCGGTTGCCAAGCATTTGGGTACAGCCGCGCGTGCAGAGGGACCCGCGAGCTAATGCTGCCGAATCGTCGCATTCTAGCGAGTAAACGAATATCTGAGCACCGTGTCCCTTCCCGCGAACTGGTACTTTTGACAGTTACCGGGGTGCCATGGTCGTGTTAAAGATTTGTCGATTTAGAGTGTCTGACGCCGGGCAGACATGAGCCCGTACCAGTGTTTAGAGCTCTTATATCGGTTTCAAAATTCTTCATTCAAAGGACAACGCTCAATGAAGAACTACAAGGCTGTTCTCGGGTCGTTGGGAACTTTGTGCCTCCTGATGTTCACTGCGCAGACCACGCCCGCACAAGACAAAAGTGCTCCGGCCACAGTTCAAGTCCACTTGGTTGTCACCAACGAGGCAGCCCGTGGCGACGATGTTCCGCCTCTCCAGCAGGGCGACGTAAAGGTCAAACAGGGAAAGAATTTTCTCAAAGTGAACCAATTGATCCCGGCGAAGGGAGATAACGCGGCGCTCCAACTATTTGTCTTGATCGACGATACGCTCGACTCTCGAATTGGAAACAACCTCAATGATGTTCGGGATTTCATCAATGCGCAGCCGCCATCAACCGTGATTGGAATCGGCTACATGTCGAACGCCACCGTCAACATCGTCCAGAATTTCACCTCAGATCATGACCTCGCCGTGAAGGCGCTCCGCCTTCCGCGCGGGACTTTGTCAACGATGGACAGTCCATATCTATCGCTGATCAGCTTGGTAAAGGGATGGAAGCAGCAGAATGTCCGGCGTGAAGTCCTGATGGTGACGGACGGGCTCGACCGGCTTCGCGGAAACCAGCCCACGCCTTCGCGCTTGGGCCCGAACTATGGTTCGGTGTATCACAGTATGCCTACCGTGAGCCCGGACGTGAACTCTGCCAGCGAGATCAGCCAGCGTTATAACGTGCTTGTCTACTCGCTGTACGCCGTGGGCATCGGACGCGCCGCCCGAAGTTCCTGGGATCTGCAAATCGGCCTTTCCGGACTCAGCAAGCTCGCGGATGAGACTGGTGGTGACTGCTTCTCTCTTGGCACCTCAAGTCTGGTCAGTTTCAGACCCTACCTGGATCGTTTGCAGAAGAGCTTTGACAACCAATATTATGTTGTTTTCCAAGCTGCCCCGAAAGGGAAAGGGGGGCTCCAGCGTGTCAATGTCACAACCGAGGTATCGAATTCCGAGATAGCCGCTCCAGACAACGTCTGGGTTGCGCCTGGCAAGTGAGGGTTTTACCAAAAGAAAGCTGCACCTGCTTCTCGTGACTGAATCCTCCGTGCTTCTGCTTCCGAAGATGCGGAGAACTTTACTCTGGCGGGCTGGCTGGCCCTTTACAAAAGCCGGCCCCAAGAAGTCAGGACACTATGCTTCGAATGCAGAAAACAGTTGCCGTACTGCTGAGTTTTCTTCTCGTCCTGACGACGATTCCCGTCGGGGCAAGCGCGCAGAATGCGTCGCCGTCGGGAACCCAGAACGCCTCCCCGTCGGGAACCCAAAAGGAGTATGGAACCCTTACTGCGGACGATCTCGACGGGATCGTTGCTCCGATCGCCCTTTATCCCGACGCTTTGGTCGCGCAGATTCTTGGTGCCGCAACTTTTCCCTACGAAATAGTCGACGCCACGCTCTGGCTCAAGGACAACTCACAGCTTAAGGGCGAGGTGCTGGCGAAGACGGTCGATCAACAATCATGGGACCCTGCGGTGAAAGCGCTGACCCAGTTTCCTTCGGTGCTCGATAATCTGGCGAAGAACCTCGCCTGGACTTCGGCTCTTGGCGAGGCTTCGGCTACACAGCAGGCGGACGTTATGGCTGCTGTCCAGAGAATGCGCGCTAAGGCACAGGCAGCGGGTAACCTGAAATCGAGCCCAGAGATCAAAGTCGTCCAGGAGAACCCACAGACAATCGTCATTCAGCCTGCAAATCCGCAGATTGTGTATGTGCCGGTTTACAACCCGGCAGTGATTTACGGTGTTCCCTACGTGTACCCCGGCTATGTCTATGTCGCTCCGCCCCCATCGACTGCGGTGATTGCTTTCGGCGTCGGGATCGCGGTCGGAGCCATGGTGTACGGGGGTTGCTGCGGGTGGGGCTGGGGCTATTGGGGCACGAGCTGGCACAGCCACACCATAGTTTACAATCGCAACGTTTACGTCGGAAACAGCTATTGGCGTGGTGGCTATTACGGTGGCGGCTATCGTCCCGGATACCCCGCGTATCGTCCCGGCAGTCCCGGGTATCGTCCGGGGTATCCCGGGTACGGTCGTCCTCCCGGCTATCGTCCTCCCGCTACAACCCTTCCTGCCGGCGCGGGCAATCGTCCGAATGCCCCAGGTGGCGGTTCGAGGCCGGGCGGGGGGACGCCGAGCACTCTGCCCGCCAATGGAGGGAACCGTCCGAGCCAGACTCCGGGCACACGACCCAGCACGAATGAGGCCCGCGGTTATCAACGTCCACAGACGTCTAACGCTGGCGCCACGCAAGCTGCCCGTCCGAATGCATTTTCTGGATCAGGAGGCGGACGCGCGCAGAGCGCGCGCGGGAATCAAAGTATGGCAGCCAAGGGCGGCAGAGGAGGCCGCTAGTGGTGCGAACTACTAATGAGGGAGTGGTATGACGCATCTCAGATTTGCCCTGATCAGGCTTGCTCCAATAATGAAGATCAATTCGCGCAATTTGCTTTTCGTGACTTTGATCGCCATCACCGCCCTCTCGGCGGGATGTAACAAATCGCAGCCAGCCCCCAGTGGACCGCAAACGTTCGCTTCCCCGGAAGCCGCGGGCCAAGCGATTTACGCCGCCGCAAAATCAGGAGACAGTAATGTCGTGCTGGCGAATTTCGGCCCCGAGGCGAAGGAACTGATTGTTTCAGGCGATCCGGTTCAGGACAAAGCAGCGCTCGATTTGTTCACCAGTCGCTATGACGAGATGCACCGCTGGGGCAAGTTGGTAAACGGCGGAATGGTCCTTGATATTGGCGCCGAGAATTATCCCTTCCCGTTCGCCCTGCTGAACAACTCCTCCGGGCAATGGTATTTCGACACGAACTCGGCAAAACAAGAGATACTGGCTCGCCGGATCGGCGGCAACGAACTGTCAGCGGTGGAAACTCTAAATGCCATAGCGGACGCCCAGGCGGATTACTTCAGCCAGACTCACGACGATAGTCATGTGCGGCAATATGCCCAGAAGTTCGTCAGCGACGACGGCAAGCAGAACGGTTTGTACTGGAAGCCCGCCGATGAGAATCAACCGGAGAGCCCTCTCGGACCACTTGCTGCTTACGCAAGCGCCGAGGGCTACACCGGCAGTGCCCAGACACCCCAACCCTTCCACGGCTACTTTTACCGGATCTTGACAAAACAAGGCGATCGGGCCCACGGTGGGGCAAAAGAATACGTGGTCAATGGAGCCATGACGCGTGGCTTCGCCATATTGGCGTATCCCGCCGAGTATGGCAATTCAGGAGTGATGTCGTTCTTGATCGACCGGGAGGGCGTTGTATTCGAAAAGAACCTCGGGGAAAGCACAACGGATATCGCCAAGGCCATCGCCGCATTCAACCCTGACGATACTTGGCAGCCTGTGGAGTAGTTTTCTCCTCAACCCGGTGACTACTAAGGAGGCGCAATCCTCTCCCGCGCCGGCTCCCGTGTTCCTGTGGAATTGATCATTGACCAAAGCATTGGACACGTCTTCGCCACCGGCGTGGCGTTCTGTTCAATCGTCTATCTTGCGGGTTCAGGTTCAAGCGTGCGCACCAGCCACGGAATGATCACCTGTTTGAAGATGACAGGATCGGGCCACACTTTGACCTGCCTCCCGAGGTGACCGCCCTGCGGATTGATCCAGGCGGTCTTCGGCACATCGCCTTTGTCGAGCAGCAGGTAGATGTCGGAGATCGGTACCTGGGTATCGAGCACTCCGGCAAGAATGAGCATGGGCGCCATCGGCTTGCCGAGCAGCCCTTGTTTGACGAGCGACATCTTCGGCAAGACTTCCGCCATTTCATCCACGGTCTTCACGTTGTCGAAAATCGCCATCAGTGCGGGAACCTGATCGAAGAGATATTCGCGGTTGCCGATCAAGGAATTCAGCAGAAAATCTTTTTGGAAAAATCTGTCGATGGGCGGCGACTGGGCGCTCGCTCCTTTCAAGCGGGCCCGCTCTACGATGGCCATCTTCGTTGCCCAATACGCACCCCAACTCACGCCGTGCATGGCCACGCGGTTCTTGTCGATCTCTGGCCTGGTCGCGATGTAATCGAGCACGCGCGAGAGCATGCGTTCCGCATTTTCACTGACTTTGATCGGAGACTGCCCCGTGCCCGGGCCATCCACGGCGAGAAAGCCGATGCCGAACGGCAGGATTGCGCTGAAGCTCTCCGATAAATCCTCCTTGCGGCTGTCCAGCCCATTCACGGCCAGCACAAGCGGCACGGGCCCGTTCGAATTTTTCGGCAAGCGCAGGTAGCCGATGATTTCTTTTCCTTCGAAGGGAATTCTCACGATCTCTAGCGGTGGATCCCAGAAGCGCGCGTGTGCCAGGAAAGCGTCGATGGCTCTCTCGTACGAGCGCTGCTTGCCGGCAGAGGCAGGGATGGGCCAGCGTCCGAAGGAATAAAGCCTCCACGCACGGATGTAGTCGGCGTTCGCTTTCGTTGGGTCGGTTTTCTCCAGTGACTTGGCTTCATTCATGTAGCGATCGGCGACTCCCATAAAGGCCGCCGCCCATTCGTCTTTGTCGCGCGTATGGATGGAGTTGAAGGCTTCCTTGACGTCGCCGGGATCCAGTCCGATCAGCGGATACATTCCGTTCTCCGCGCGATGGACAGCCTCAGTCTTGATCTCATCGATCGTGCGCTCGGCGCGCTCCTGCGAGAAGGAAGGGATGCTCAGCGGGAGGATCAGGGCCAGCGTCATTGCTAATGGCATCGTCAGTCGTGCGGGTTGATGATTGCAACCTGATAGTGTCGGCACGGGATGACTCCTTTCGACTTGAAAATAAAAATAGGGCCGGAAGGTAGGTCCGGCCCCGATTCACCGAAACCTGGGCGATCAGAAAGTAAGCTTCAGACCAAGCTGAACCGAACGCGGGCCTCCCGAACCCACGGCCGGGTTGGCGGCAGCGACGTCCGGGGTGGCACAACCGCAACCAAAGCCACCTGCTGAAGGATCGTTAAAGCCGAAACCATTCTGGCCGCCATAAGGATTGGCAAAGTTGGGATGGTTGAGAATGTTGAAGAACTCGGCCCGGAACTGAGCGTGGAACTGCTCGCCAAAATGCCAGTTCTTAGCGATCGAGAAATCCATGTTCTTGAAACCGGAATCGGGAAAAATGTTGCGCCCCATGGTGCCGAAGGTTCCTAGTGATGGAGGAATCATAATAGAACCGCCTTTGGCGTAGCATCCGTGAAAGGCCAATGATTCGGTTGCTGCACCCGGGGATCCTCCATCCAGTGCGAGAGCCTTTGCATTGCAGGCTGCGTTGCTGGTCGGGGCAGAAGGAGCGTCAGTCCCGGGGAAAAACGGAGTGCCTACCGGTCCCGACTTGAAGTCGTCAGGGTTTCCATAGAAATTCCACCGGATGGGACTGTTGGCCGGAGGGCTGACGGGCAGCGGACCTATGCCGGCAGCATCCGTTCCCTCATCCATCGCCCCCCACTTTTGCGGAGTTTGCAAGGTGACGATGGAGTTCAGTTCCCAACCTTCCAGGGCTTGTGCGTAGCCCTTCTTGCCGGGAATAGCGTAAGTGAGCGAAAGCGTGAAGCGATGCCGCACATCGAAATCGCTGTTGGCGTATTCCGCTCCCGGGTTATAAGCGTTCTGCGGTAATCCCGATCCGTAACCGAAATCCCAGTTTGCGCCCACGTCATCGAGAGAGTGCGAGAAGGTGTATCCGGCCACCATACTGAGGCCATGGAAATTTCTGGAGCTCAGCGTCGCTTGCAGGCCGTTGTAATTGGACCTGTACACGTTCGCCATGTTGAAGATGTTGCTTAAATATGGAAACTGAGTGAACGGTCCCACTTCGGCCCCGACCTGGCAAGGGGCACCGTTGTTCAGTGTGTTATTGACGTCATAAAGAGGCGGCCCGCCCGGAGTCGGATTCGGTATGAGATGTGCGTTGCAAGTGGCGATGTTTGCAGCCGGCCAGCCCGATCCTACCGGGGGCTGGTTGATGTCGCGAATGCCGGTCAGATTCCCACCGTGGTTGCCGACGTAGGCCATCTCCAACGTAAGGTTCGGAGTAAACGCGTGTTGCAGACTGAGGGTCCAGTTCCAGACGTAGGGCGTGGTCAGATTGCGGTCCACGCTCATGATGGGGCAGGGACTGTTCGCATTGCAAACGACCGAGGCGCTGTTGCCGTACACCGGCGTGTTGTCCCATGTCGTCGTGGGATCAACGAAGGTGATGAAGTTCTTATAGGTGATGTTCCCGGTTGTAATCGTGCCACCGGGTACGATGCTCGCCGTGGGAACACTGCCCGGGCCAAAGGCGTTGTTGAAGGCGATGAACGACTGCCAGTTCACGGTTTCGTAAACCAGGCCGCCGCCACCGCGGATCACCGTCGTGCCTTTGCCGTTCGTATCCCAGGCAAATCCGAAGCGCGGCGCGAAGTTCTTGTGGTCGGGGTTGTAGAGGCTTGGGATCTGACCGGTGCCCGTTTGCACCTGCACTAAACCGTAGGTCGAGTTCGGATCGAAGTTACCCAGCAGGTTATGAGCTTCCTGGGGCACACTGCTGAACTCATAGCGCACTCCGAAGTTCACAGTCAGGGCCCTGGTGACCCGCCAGTCATCCTGAACGAACGCGCTGTAGGCCCAGTTATGGAGTTGCAGCGTCGGATCTCCCACCTCCAACGTTGACTTAAACGGCAAGCCGGCAAAGAAGTCCTCGAGCGGTGTAGAAGTGGTGCCGTTCAACACTGAGCCCAGGAACGTAATGCTGCCTCTTGCATTTCCGTACGCGGCGTTCCTGACGTCGTTGCGATGCAACTCGCCGCCGAACTTGAGCGAGTGCTTGCCGGCGGTGTAGGAAACGTGATCGATGAATTGGGTGATGGAGTCGGGTCCCTGGAACTTCGGCCATTTGAAGCCACCCAGGCCGGGAAAGAAATATCCGCCAAACCCGATGCGCGGCAGTCCACCTGTGTTTGGACCCGAAACGCCGGTGTCGAGCCCGTAACTGGACCCGGGTGTGTTCAGATCGCCGGGCAGTGTCGGCTGGTAAAGGCGGTTATATCCGAAGCGTGCTTCATTCACCCAACGCGGACTGGGGGCCCACACCCAACTTCCGCCAACCACCTGGGCGCGGGTGTGAATATCCGACCGCCACCTGGATTGCAGCTCCGGAAAGTCTTCAACCGTCCCCGTGTTGTTTCCGAAGAAGTACATCCCGCTGATGCGGCTCTTTTGGCTTACGTTGACATCCACTTTGCCGACCACGTTGTAAATGGTGACGTCGTTGGGGAATCCATTCGGGATCGAGATGGCCTGCGCGGCGGTTAGGCCGCTGCCGATATTTGTTTGCTGATTCGTGGGGAAGCCGGTGCCGTTGCAAGTGACCGCAGAGCCAGAGAGCGTGCACCCGGCAATGTTCAAGCTGGCTTGGCTCACCGTGACCCCCGCTGCTACCGCTGCCGGCGACGTAAGGTCGGCGATCACGTCCGGAATGCTGTTCTGGCAGTCGCCGGTCGCGAGATAGACGCAGTTAGCGGCAGCTGCCATCGAGGCCATCGATGGGCTGGTGATGCCTCCGTAAGAGTTTCCTACGTCATAGATCTGTCCTTCGTAAGCGCCAAAGAAGAAGGCCTTGTCTTTGACGATCGGGCCGCCGACGCTGCCTCCGTATTGTTCCAGGGTGCGCTGCAGCTTTGGATTCGGCACGGCATTGAAGAAGTTCCGTGCATCAAACGGGTCGCCGTCGCGGCCAAATGCAAACGCGGTCCCATGCACGCTATTGGTGCCGGATTTAAGACCCACGTTCACCACCGCCCCCGGCTTCCACCCGAATTCCGCCGGTGGGTTCTCTTCCACGTTGAATTCCTGAATCGAGTCGATGGGTAGAATGGTCGCCGAATCGCCAGCGATGCCTGCGCCGTTGATGATGGCTTGGCCGGAATAGGGCTCGCTGTTGAATAAGCCCTCAACGAAGTAGGCGTTGTCTTCAGCACGCAGTCCATTCGTGCTCGTGGTCGAGAATCCGCCTCCCGGATATCGCTCCACACCGGGACGCAACTGCAGCAGATTCTCGTAGTTGCGGCCGTTCAACGGCAAATCATTGATCTCCGCGTTGCTCAGGGTACCGCCTAGGGTGGAGGTGGTAGTGTTAATCAGTGGAATTTCGTCAGTAACCACCACCGTCTCAGAAACCTGCCCGGTCGGGAGCGCGAGGTCGACGCGTACGTCCTGGGCAACTTCCACGACGATATTGGGGCGCTCCACGGTCTTGAAACCCTTCGCTTCAGCCAGGACCTTATAAACTCCGGGCTGGAGTTGCGTGACGGCGTAGTTTCCGGAACTATCGGTGGCTACGGCTCGAGTGGTGCCACGCTGAACGTCGGTGACCACTACTGCGGCTCCAGCCACTGCGGCGCCAGACTGATCGCTAACGCTCCCAAGAATCCGGCCAGATGTGGTTTGGGAAAACATGGGAACAGACAAGGCGAGCACTAGGCAGACTGCTCCTAAGACTCGAATGGCATTCAACCGAGAATGCATTACGACCTCCAGTAGGTAATCGAACATTTTCCCGGCCGGACACCCATACGACCGAGTTCGGTTCTCGTGCAAACGGAAGTGCGATTGGAAGATATACCTTGACGCGGCCTACCCGTCAAGTAGTATTGTGGTCCGACCACAAACCAGCCTCTCGCCGGAGGCCTCGGCTGGACAACTTGGGCAGTAGCTGCGCCACTCCTGGGAGAATCGAGCATGGCGATGGCGATTCACGACCTGTACGTCAGGGAAAACCCGCGAGTTTTTGTGAATCGTGAAAACGGTCAGATTCAATCGCTGGTAGGAATTTGGTATAGTGGCAATACCACTGTGCCGCATAGAATGGCGGATCGGATTGCGAGATTAAGGCCGAATGACAAACGAACCAGATCCCCTGGCCGCCAAGCCGGTGTACCGGACAGTAAAGACGTCCCGGCTTTTTGAGCTGATCGTGCAGCAGGTGGAAGACTCAATCCTGAAGGGCCAACTGAAGCCCGGCGACCAGTTGCCGGCGGAGCGCGATCTGGCCCAACGCTTTGGGGTAAGCCGGACAGCGGTGCGTGAAGCGGTAAAGACTTTGCGAGAAAAGGGCTTGGTCGAAGCCTATTCCGGGCGCGGCACTTTCGTTACGAACGGGACTTCGCAGGCTATGCGGCAGTCTCTGGATTTAATGATCCGCATCAACCCGCAGGAGGGGTTGGCGAACCTGGCCGGGTTGCGGCTGGTGCTCGAGCCGGAGATTGCCAGTCTGGCTGCTCCCCGAATTGAGGAGCAACTGCTCAGCACTATGCGGGAAGCCGTCGCCGTAATGGATCGCAATCTGCGTAACCCCGATGCCTACGTGGAAGCGGATCTCGATTTTCATTTAGCGCTGGCGGAAGCGGCCGGGAATCCGCTGATTCTTTCGCTCCTGGATTCGATCGTCGGTCTCTTGCGCGAGCAGCGCAGCCGAATCTTCAATGTGCAAGGAGGGCCGAAGCGAGGACAGTTCCACCACAAGCGCATCCTGGCGGCGATCGAGAAGCGCGATCCGGAGGCAGCGCGAGAAGCGATGCGCGCTCATCTTAAGCAGGTACTGGCGGATTCGTCTTCATTGGGCAAGAAGTAGTTCCGGCGCGAGCTGAATTCATGAGCGCGGACTCATAGCAGAAGGGGAATTGTGGTATGGCGAAACTTGGATTCATCGGTCTCGGTGTGATGGGCGGGAATATGGTCGCCCGCCTGATGGAAAAAGGGCACACCGTGGCCGGCTACAACCGGACACGTTCCAAGGCGCAGTGGTTGATTGACAAAGGCATGAAGTTTGCCGACTCTCCCAAGGACGCGGCGGTTGCGTCGGACGTGACGTTCACCATGGTCACCAACGCCGCAGCACTCGCGGCGGTAACGGACGGGCCCGATGGATCGCTGGCTGGCATGGGCGCTGGCAAGTTCCACATTGACATGAGCACGGTGAGTCCCGAAGTGAGCCGGGCGCTGGCTTCCAAAATTAGAGAGAAAGGCGCCGACATGATCGACGCTCCGGTCTCCGGCAGCGTTATTACTTTGCAACAGGGCAAACTCTCGGTGATGGTTGGTGGCCGCAAAGAAACCTTCGAGCGCCTGAAGCCGTTGCTCCTGGATATTGGTCCGAAAGTGACGTACGTCGGCGGCAACGGCGTGGCGTTGTCGATGAAGATTGCGGTGAATCTCCAGTTAGCGGTGCAGATGATGGCCTTCTGCGAAGGCGTGCTGCTGGCGGAAAAGAGTGGAATCGCGCGCGCGGTTGCCGTGGACGTAATGGTTCACAGCGCGATCGCTTCGCCCATGATCGTGTACCGCGGTCCTTTCGTCTTGCAGCAACCGGAAGAAGCCTGGTTCGACGTCAACATGATGCAGAAGGACATGCTCCTGGCGATGGAATTGGGCCGCAAGTTGAATGTCCCTGTTCCCACCACTGCCATCAGCAACGAATTCCTTACGGCCGCGCGCGGCATGGGCTGGGAGAAGCAGGATTTTGCCGTCATCTTCGATGTTTTGGCACGCATGTCGGGAATTCAAGAATGAGCGTTCAAAAATGACAACTGCTACCGAGCCGAGCGAAGCTCTGGAAAAAGTCGATTTGTGGCTCCGGATGTATCGGCAGATGGTCGCCATCCGCCAATTTGAAGCGCAGGTCAACGAGCTTTACACGCGCGCGTTGATGCCCGGCCTGGCGCATCTTTACATCGGTGAGGAGGCGATCGCAGTGGGTGTATGTGAGGCACTCGAACCGGCCGACTACATCACCAGTACGCATCGCGGTCATGGACATTGTTTGGCGAAAGGCGCCTTCCCCGATCGAATGTTCGCCGAACTGCTGGGGAAAAGGGCCGGGTACTGCAAGGGCAAAGGCGGTTCCATGCACATTGCGGACCCGGCCACCGGCAATCTGGGAGCGAATGCGATCGTATGCGGCAGCGCTGGCATTGCCACGGGAGCGGCGTTTTCAGCTCGCTGTCTCGGTACCGGCCAAGTGTCGGTATGTTTCTTCGGAGAAGGTGCGCTCGGCCAGGGAGTGCTGTACGAAGAGATGAATCTCGCCCAGCTTTTCAAGCTTCCTGTGATCTACGTGTGCGAGAACAATCTCTATACGGAATACACGCATTACTCGGAAACCACCGCTGGAGACATTCTGATGCGGGCGACGGCCTTTGGCCTGGAAGCCGCCAGCGTGGACGGTCAGGACGTGCGCGCCGTCCATAGCATCGCGCAGCGCTTGGTCGAGCGCGCCCGCCGCGGTGACGGTCCTGCATTTCTGCTCTGCGATACCTATCGCTATCACGGACATCACGTGGGTGACATCAACCGCGAATATTACCGCTCCAAGCAGGAAGAACAGACATGGAAGATGGCGCGGGATCCGATCGCGAATTTTGGCAAGTGGCTGGTCGAGCAAAAACTCGCCGACGCGGCGGCGCTTGACCGAGTGCAGGCTGAACTTGAATCGGAGATGAAGAGAGCCGTCGACTTCGCCATCGCGGCGCCGTACCCGGCCGTCGATGAAGTGGGCGAGGACGTGTATGCCTGAAAAGGGCGACCGTGAACTGACCTTCGCGCAGGCCATTCGCGAGGCGCTGGCCGAAGAGATGCGCCGCGACCCGACCGTCTGCATCATGGGCGAGGACGTGGCCGAGGCGGGCACTCCGTTTAAAGTCCTCTCTGGCCTGTTGGAGGAGTTCGGCAAAGAGCGCGTGCTCGATACGCCGATTTCCGAAGCTGGCTTCACCGGGCTCGCCGTCGGCGCGGCCATGACCGGAATGCGTCCGGTGGTCGACATCATGTTCGGCGATTTTGTCACGTTGACCATGGACCAGATGGTCAACCAGGCTGCAAAAGTCCATTATATGTCGGGCGGAAAGTGGAAAGTGCCGATGGTGATGCGCACCACGATGGGAGCGACTCGCCGCTCCGCCGCGCAACATTCGCAGTCGCTGCATGCGTGGTTCTGCCACATTCCGGGATTGAAAGTCGTTCTGCCTTCGACGCCCTACGACGCCAAGGGGCTGCTGAAGGCGGCGATTCGCGACGAAAATCCCGTTGTCTTTTTCGAAGATAAGATGATGTACAAGCTCAAGGGCCCGGTGCCTGCGGATGACTACACCGTACCGCTGGGCGTCGCGGATGTTAAACGTGGGGGCGAGGATATCACTCTGGTCGCGACCAGCAGCATGGTGCAAGTGGCACTGGGTGCGGCAACGCTGCTGGAGGCAATCGGAATCAGCGCCGAAGTGGTCGATCCACGCACCATGTGGCCGCTTGACGAAAAAACTCTGGTTGACTCGGTGAAGAAAACGTCGCGGGCAATCGTTCTCGACGAAGGCTACGAACGCTACGGCGTCACCGCCGAACTTGCGTCGGTGATCGCCACCGGCGCATTCTACGATCTGGACGCTCCGGTCAAGCGCATGGGTGCGATGCATGTTCCAATTCCGTTCTCGCCGCCTTTGGAAGACGCAACCGTGCCGACGGAACAGACAGTGTTTGAAGCCGCTCGCGCACTCTGCGGACGGTAGCGCCGGCGGCTCGCCGGCTTCACATGAAGTAAGGAGAAATTTATGGCTCTACCCACATACGGAACGATGGCAGTGGATTGGGAAAATAGGGTCGATTTCGATCGCCTGCGCCGCGAACGGCTGAAGCGCGCGAAAGATCTTCTACAGAAGTCGGAGATGGGTGCACTGCTGTGCTTCGACATGAACAATGTCCGCTACCTGACCGCGACCCACATCGGCACCTGGGCGCAGGACAAGGCGAATCGCTTCACCCTCCTTCCGCAAAATGACGAGCCGATCCTGTGGGATTTCGGATCGGCGGCGAAGCATCACCAGTTGCACTGTCCGTGGCTTGGAGAGCGCTCGCGTGCCGGAATCTCCATGCTTCGCGGCGCCATGACGCCGGAGATGGGGCGAGCAGAAGATGTGGCGAAGAAAATTCGCATCGAGTTGGAAATGCGCGGCCTGCATAAGGAACCGCTGGGCATCGATATCATCGAATTGCCCGTCCTCTTCGCTTTGCAAAAAGAAGGAATCAAGGTCGTCGACGGGCAGGCGCTCATGTCGGAAGCACGCCTAATCAAGACGCATGACGAGATCACGTTGCTGAATACATCCGCCATGATGGTGGACGCGGCTTATGACGAACTCTATCGCGCCATGAAGCCGGGCATGAGCGAAAACCAGGCGGTAGGACTGGTGAGCAAGGTGCTCTATGACCTCGGTTCTGAGTATGTGGAGGCCGTGAACGCAATCTCAGGTGAGCGCTGCAATCCCCATCCGCATGTTTTCTCGGATCGCGTGCTTCGTCCGGGAGACCCCGTGTATTACGACATTCTCCACTCTTACATGGGATACCGCACCTGCTATTACCGCTGCTTCACGGTCGGATACGCCTCGCACGCGATGAACGACGCATATAAACGGTGCCGCGAATATCTCGATGCCGCGATTGAGTTGGTGCGCCCAGGGCGTACTACGGCCGAGATTGCCGCCGTCTGGCCGAAGGCGCAGGAATTCGGCTTCGCGAACGAGGAGGCCTGCTTCGCGCTGCAGTATGGACACGGCATCGGCCTCGCCATCTGGGAGAAGCCGGTGATCAGCCGTCTCGTCTCGCTCGATCACCCCTGCGAGATCAAGCCGGGCATGGTGTTTGCCCTTGAAACTTTCTGGCCCTCGACGGATGGATGGAGCGCGGCGCGTATCGAGGAAGAAATCGTGGTCACCGAAACTGGACACGAGGTCATCACGCGCTTTCCGGCCGAGGAACTTCTGGTGGCGGGCAGACATTATTTCACCGTGGATGGTCCGCTTCCCGCCATTCGAGAGACGGAATCCAGCCCGAGCAAGCGCGTGCGCGAAATGATCGAAGCAAGCTCGCGGCAGGAGCGAGTTGGCGTAGGCGACTAAGACGGCATCTTCGTAGAAACGCGGCTCGCCGCGTCTAAGGGCAGCCACAGCTCACAAGGTCTATCACTGCGCACGCGTGTGTCAGCAGTCGGAGACGAGGCAAGCCTCGTCTCTACGGTTTCATACGGTGACTTAACTATGGCGATTAGTGTCGTTATGCCCGCGCTCGAAATGGCTCAGGAAACTGGCAAACTCATTTCGTGGCTGAAAAAAGAAGGCGAGCCCGTTGCCAAGGGCGAGGCGCTGCTGGAGGTCGAAACCGACAAAGCGGTGATGGAGATCGAGTCACCCGGCGACGGCGTCCTGGCCGGCGTCAAAGTGCAGGCCGGTGCCGAAGTGCCGGTGGGCCGAACCATTGCCTGGATCGTGCGTCCCGGAGAAGTTCCTCCGGTCGATGAAGTTGCCGCCGCGTCGGGAAGAAAAACGACGGCGCCTACAGCTCCGGCGTCAACTGTGGCATCCGCTGGTCAGACCGCGACTCCAACGCAATCCGCCACCCAGCCCGTCAAGATCTCCCCCAAAGCGCGACGTCTTGCCAGCGAACGCGGCGTCAATCTAGCCGATGTCCGCGGGTCGGGCGCTGACGGAGAAATCATCGCTTCCGACGTTCTTGCGGCCGCGGAATCCAAAGCCGCTGCGCCGCCCGTTAAGGTCGACAGCGGCACCTCCATCTCCCGCTTGATGGCGGAGCGCACCACGCAGAGCTGGACGACGGTCCCCCACTTCTTCGTCTTCCGCGAGGTGGACGCAGGCGCCCTGAACGAGGCGCGGCAGAAGCTCGGGTCAGAGATTGAAAAATTACGGATTGAAGAATCCTGGATTGAAGAATCGCGCGGACTGAAACTCACGCACACCGATCTGCTGGTAGCGCTAGTTGCGCGCGTCCTCAAGAAGCACTCTCGCATGAACGCAAGCTGGACCGGTGATGGCGTTCGCGCAAATGCTGAAATCAACATTGGATTAGCGATGGCAGTGGGCGATGGAGTGGTGGCGCCGGTAATTCACAATGCCAACAAATCCGCGGTGGGCGAGATCGCGGTGCAGCGACGCGACCTTGCGGAGCGGGCGCGCGCTGGCAAGTTGCGTCCATCGGATATCGCCGGTGGAACTTTCACGATTAGCAATCTCGGCATGTTCGGAGTGGACGCGTTCACCGCGATTATCATTCCGCCGCAGGCGGCGATTCTTGCCGTGGGAGCGATCACTGACCGAGTCGTTCCGGTCGGCGCCGGCCCTGATGCTCGTCCTGGCGTCCGTCCCATGATGACCTTGACGCTCTCGGCCGATCATCGTGTCGTGGATGGTGCGCGGGTAGCGGAGTTTCTGCGGGACTTGGTCGAGGCAATCGGCAAACCACAGCAATGGCTAAGCTGATCGCAGGCTTGATCAAATGTGAAATCACACGCTGGCATTACCGCGTGGGAACCTTAAAGGTCTCAGTCCTTCCGGACTGATCGAGATAGAGCAGTGTTGCAGCACCGTAAATAGCGGAAATCAAAGGATCTGGCGGAGAGGGAGGGATTCGAACCCTCGATACAGGTGTTAGCCCGTATAACGGTTTAGCAAACCGCCGCCTTCAGCCTCTCGGCCACCTCTCCGGCGTTTAGAACCAAACACTTACCCTAATGTCACCTAAGATTCGTTGCATTGACGTTGCATAATCGCCCTAGCATGGAGGTGTTTGGAGGGCACCATGGGGCGATATCAGCGAGGCCACATCCTTGAGCAACACGGCGCATTTCACGTTCGATATTACACCACCGAGATAGTCGACGGCCAGCCGAAACGAGCACAGCGTTCGGAGCGACTCTGCTTGGAGGGCAACAAGCACCACAGCCGCCTTAGGCCGGGAGGATTGACGGGGGCGATGACTGTCAGTTATGTCGTCAGCGCCGGCGGAGTTACATTGTTAGGTGTCCGGGACCGAGGTTTCCCCAGCGCCGCTACTGCGGTTCTTTGGGTTTCGGGCGCATGATTTTCTCGACAACCGGCATCTTCCTGTCTTTTCCGTAGTCGTCCAGAATATGCGCGCTATTGCCGTCGATGGCAACCTTCGTCGGTTCGTGCAGCGTCACGTTCAACCACTGGCGCTTGCTGATAGCGGGGCCAAGAACATAGATCGTGTCGTCGGTTTGTATCCAATAGAACGTCTTTGTTATAGGCACTCCAACCAGAGCTGCGATGGGAACAACGACCGCCCCGCGCTTTTCGGACGTGATGTCGATGACCTTAGCGTCTTTCCACTGAGGATCTTTGGCGAATGCTGCTGAGGAGCACAGAACGGCAAGGATCAAGGCTGCACTTCGTGCCCTGACCAACGCTGCTTCCAAAGGTATTGGCATACGCACCTCAACCTCCTTATTACATCTGCGGACGGAGGTCGGAAAGATTCCGAAAGGCGCTCGTCCTAAGGGTTGGGTTTTGTCCTGTTAGTGACCTTCGATTGGCCACCCGCATTCACTCTTCACCGGCCAGCGTTCGTCGATTGCGCGGAGAATCTCCTTCCGCCCCTCGGCTTCTGAAGCTGCGGCGGTTGCGTTATGCTGAACATTCCTCACACAGGTTGGGGACATCCTCTTTCGCATGGCTAGCCCTCAAACCGAGCTTTCCCAGTCATCATCGAACCGGAAATTGGTCCTCGCCGGCCAGATTGCCTTTTTGCCCACCGGCGTCCTTCAGACGCTGCTCGGCCCTATGCTGCCGATCCTTATTGCGCGCTGGGTAATAAATGACACTCAGGCGGGCAATCTTTTTCTGGTGCAATTCCTGGCGTCGCTCGTCGGCGTGCAACTCTCGGGAGTTCTGCTGGCGCGCTGGGGATTTCGTCCGGCGTTCTTGTCGGGGCTGCTCTTGATGGCGTGCGGAGTGGCGACACTCACTATGGGATCGCTCGGGCTGGGGCTGGCGTCGGTGGCAGCGTATGGTCTGGGCCTGGGACTGATTGTCCCATCGGACAATTTGCTGATTGCAGAGATAGGGTCCAGTTCGGGTTCGCACCCGAGTTCGCCTCCTGGTTCGAGAGCAAGCGCGGTGAGCCTGCTGAATTTTTTCTGGGGCGTGGGCGCGGTGTTTTGTTCGCTGATGGTGGCATGGACAACAACAACGACGACGACAACGGCGACGGCGGCGCACAATCTGCTGCCCGTCTTTCTCGGTTCCGTGGCGCTCTTCCTTATATTGCTGGCGCTGGCCATGCGCAACCTGCCTTTTCCCGCGGCGGCAAAGTCCGCCGAATCGCCGGCTTCGTCTTCATGGCGCGAGATGGCGAAGGCCCCGGCCCTTTGGCTTTTCGCAGCCGTGTTCTTTCTCTATCCGGGAGCGGAAACGGCCGTGGGAGGTTGGGTCGGGTCTTATGTTTCGCGGATAGGATTACGCGGAGCGGCGATGGCGTCGATGATGCCGGCGTTTTTCTATGCGGCGTTGACCGTGGGCCGGGCTTTGGGAACCGCATTTCTACGTCACTTTTCAGAACGCCGCGTTTTGCTGGCGGGTTTTGCCGCGGGAGCGGCAGGCATCGGGGTGATGCTCTGGACTCCGTCACTGCCCGGAGTAATTGGCGGGGCGCTGATTACGGGACTGAGTTTCGCAACCTTGTATCCGATCACCGTGGCCCGTCTTTCCGAGCGCTTCGGCGTGGCCGCTCGCAGCCTTGGCGCGCTCATGTTTTCCCTGGCGTCGCTCGGTCCTGCTGTCATTCCGTGGATGGTGGGTGTCATCTCGCATGCCACCGGGAGCCTGCGGGCTGGGATGCTGTTGCCCTTGGCCGCGACTCTGATTCTGTTTCTCATCCATCTTTTTGAGTGGTGATGTCAGATGGTCATGGGTATCGAGTTGATGCGCAGGAAGCTGTCAACCCGTGTTTACCACTACCCCCTCCCCCGGTGTGAAGCCGAAGCGTGCACGAATAAAGATGCATGGGCTGGGTCGCCGCCCGACACCCGCCTGCCCCGCTCTTATTTCAGCGGTGCGGTCGGCGTCTTCAGCGACGATACACGGGCGCTCTCAGCCTGCGCCGGAACCGGCGGTGCGTGGTAGCCGATGGCCTGTTCGGCCGGTGCTCCGAATAGTTCGGGATGCAGGTAGCGCCCTTGCTCTTGCGGCGGCTTTTCCACTTCCACCTTGATGCGGTGAGCGTCGGCGTAGGCGTCATGGCGAATACCGGTCACTTGCCACGAAACTTTTCCGCCCGGTTTGCCGCCAGAAATCCTGAAGCGATTGCCGGAAATTTCCTTGGCCACATAAAGGCTCGGCTGCGGCCTGCCCATCGAAGTCAGCTGATAACGGAAATCCTCATTCAACGCCTCAAAATACCCCGGCAATGTGATCCACACTGAGCCTCGTGCATCCAGCGTGGCGACGCCGTTGTAAATGTTCATCATGTCGGGTGACTCGACGAAGGAGTGGTAGAGATACTTGTTCGCGGGATCGAGCGGGTGGTCGATCTTGAAGCTGCCTCCACCTTTGGTGAGGGTGCCGTACACATGAACATCGCCGGCAGGATCGATCGACATAGTGTCTTGCAGGCCACTATTGGCAGCTCCGGCCGCATTGGATTGGAAATAGACGCTGTCGTCGTAATGCCCAGCATCCACGACCTGGATGCGAGCCGAAGGGTTGTAAGTCCCCGACGTGGATGGCTGATAAGTATTGAAGTCGAGTGAGACGCTACTCGCGGAGCCTCCACTCTGGTTGTTACTCAACGTCACGGTGGGACCCAGCCCGCTCTTTACGGTAGCGTCAACGTCCAACGTCGACCTGGGCGCGGTCGTGCCGATGCCCACGTTGACACTGGCGGTGGCTCCATTCACCCCGTTGATGCTGCCGAGCACCACGGCGTTGTTTTCGGTTACCGCCGCATAGGCGCCGAGGGCTGTCGCATTTGTGATCGTTCCGGTTCCGAACTCAGCACTCGCCCCCACTGCGGTGTCATAGTTCGCTTGCAGGAAGGAAGTATCGATTGTTTGTCCGGCATTATAGCCCATGGCTGCGTTGTAGCTTCCCGTGGTGTTGGGGTAGAGCGCCTCGTAGCCAATGCCGGTGTTGTAGTTGGCCGTTGTGTAATAGAGCGCCTGGTAGCCGGCGGCGGTGTTGTAGTTGCCCGCGCTGTTGTTCAAGAGCGTGTTAACGCCGGTGGCGGTGTTGTAGCTGCCGGACTGGTTTAAACCGAGCGCGTCAATGCCGCTTGCCGTATTGGAATTGCCCGTGGTGTTTGTGGCAAGCGCACCAACGCCGCTGGCAGTGTTAGAGGCACCCTTACCGTTGAGACTCAGCGCCCCGTAGCCGATGCCGGTATTAGCGGCACCCGTCGACGCGGAGCTGCCAGCGAAGCCAAGGAACGCGCTTTCACCGATGTAGGAGCCGAAGGCAAACAGGTTGCTTCCAATCTGGTAGCTGCTGCCCGTCACCACTCCGGTAGCGCTCAGGTTTCCGTTCACCGTCTGATTAGCGGTGAAGGTGTTGGCCGCCGCCAGCAGCGGCACGACAGCCGCGTTGATGCTGAGCGTTCCGCTTCCGGTGATTGGACTCGGGCTGGCAGTCAGTCCCGTGCCTGCGGCTACGCTGGTCACCGTGCCCGCGCCCACGGAAGCGCAGAGCCATGCCGCGCCGTCCCACTGCAATACTTGACCGCTGCTGCAACCGCTGAGCAGACTCAGGTTGAGCGTTCCGCTCGTCCCGCCGCCCGTTAGTCCGCTGCCAGCGGTCGTGGTCACGCCCGTAATCGTGCCGGCGCCGGCGAACACAACATCCAACTCGGCCGGATGGCTAGTCGTCGTGCTTTCCTTGCTGTCGAAGGTCGCATCGAATGAACCAATGGCGACCAAAGCAATTCCATTGTTCGACGAGGGCGTGTTCACCCACCCTTGCACCGTCGAGGTCATGGGGATGAGGATGTATTGGTTCTTGTCCGCCGTGGTGAGCGGTACGTTGGAATCAATCACACTCCCGAGGACTGGGGCCAGGTTGTAGGTGAGCGTGCTCTCCGTCCAAGAGCCGTTGACGGCGTACACCTCGAAGGCGCCCGCAGTGACGACGGTATTGACATAAAGTTTGAGCGTGGCCTGGCTGACGCTGGCGCCGGTGGGAATCGACGACAGATTGAATTGAATGTAGGCGATCTGCGTGGCCCCATCGACATCGAGCAGCGTCTTGGCGCCGTAGTTCGTGGTGGGATCAGCACTGTTGGTGTAGGTGTCGCCAAGGGGCGTGATCTGCGCGTAGGCGCCTGTCAACAAACATACTGTGGAAAGCAATACTACCGCCAGCCGTATCCTCAAGTTTTTCATCGCACGCTCCGAATGTTTTTCGCGACAATCGAACCCTGATTTAAGAAGCCTGTTTTAAGTAACCTGTTTTCGGAATGGGGCCCAAATGCGTACGCAAAAAGCCGGGGCGGAAACAAGGTTCCGGGCGACGGAGGAAGTGCGGGCGTGCCCAAAACTTGCGGAGGATTATGTTGTATCGTCGTTGTTCTGTCAACCGGAAAATGGTTGCAGCCGTGAAGCGCGAACACCCTGGTTTGAACAGGGTTTGGTCATGATTGAGCGGGATGACTGGTAGGCCCGGCAGGAGTCGAACCTGCAACCCTCGGATTAGAAATCCGATGCTCTATCCGCTTGAGCTACGGGCCCTCAACAAAGCCGCATTCCAGCTACCGATTATAGGGGAAGCGCGCGGCGTCTACATTGAGGAAAGTGGTCCCGCTCGCAGGTTCCGGCTTACTGTGGGTTTGTGGCGTCTGACCGGGGCGGCCCGTCGAGAAGTTTTCCTATGTGTCGAGGTTTAATCTTTCAGCGGAACCATGGTTCGATCGCCACGGCAGAAAGTTGCGACTTTTAACAGCCGCCCTGGTGCCTGGGGCATGGTCATCACCGGTCCGTAGCAATACACGGCGTGCCCTGTTGCGGCGAAGTACCAGCGCCCTCCCTTTGGCTTTGCCGATTGCTGGCTGGCGGTGGGGGAAAGCTGGGCTGGTGGCGCCAACTTCGGGACAGGGAGAGACAAGATTAGAGCTAGGGCTAGGGCCTTCATGATTGGGTCTCACTCCATCGCGGCCACCACATGAGGCCGCGTTTTCACAGAACCGTGTTTCTTTTTCTCTCTTAAAGCTTCGGATTGCTTTCGCTGATCCGTACTACCCAAGCTGGGCCGCTAGATGACTCCCGTGGAGCGCCGCACATCCTGCAGATCCCCGGCCGGCTTCCCGGGAACTTCTTTCATGGAGTGCTCCGATTTACCAGGTCGTTTTGTTCCTTTGTCCGATCCTTTAACCCCTGCCGCCGGATTACCTGAATCCGCATCTTTGTGATCCGCCTGCGCAGCGCCCTGGTCTTGGACCCTCTTGCTCTCATCTCGGGCCAGCTTGTCTTTCAGCGCCGCCAGTTGGGTGCTGTCCTTCAACATCTCGCGGATTAAAGAGCGCTGCGATTCGATGGTCTGGCCCTGCTCGAAAACCAGCATGGTCAGAATGCCATAGGAGACAATGAACAAAATCACCAGCAGCGGCAGCATGGCTGCCGGCCGCGTCGTGTTTCGAGGAGCCACGCTCTCAGTGCTGTAAACCACGCTCACAGTTGCCCCCAACTTGCCCCCTACACTCCGGGCTTCATCAAGGAATAGTGCACCCGTGAAACCATACAGACAGGCGAGCGTAAGTGTTTGTTGCGAATGGAGTTAGCAAGAGGAAACGGGATCGAGCCGATCCCCCGGGTGCAAGCATCTGCACTTTATGAGTAACCAACCCAGCCCTGCCGTCGTAAGGTCGCCCCGGAATAAATCGCCCGGGAACCCGCGCCGGCCAAGGCCTTTGGAGGTGTGCTCTCCGCCAGCTCCGCGGTGCACGGGAAAATTCGTTTGACCGCAACATTCGGATAGTCCGCGCCCCGCGACTGCCCTATGTTACTTGCATGGCCACCAATGCGATACTTTCAGAAGAAGAAGCGATGAAGCGAACTCCACAACCGGCCCCGGAACTCGCGGTTGAAACACTCGCAGTTCAAGTAAACGCCCGCCGCTGGCAGGCCGTCGCTGATCGCGACGGCTCACTCGACGGCGCCTTCGTCTTCGGCGTGTCGAGCACCGGCATCTTCTGCCGGCCTTCATGTCCCGCAAAGCGCCCGCGCCGCGAGAACGTGAGCTTTTTCGATCATGCCCACCAAGCCGAGCAAGCCGGCTATCGCGCCTGCCTGCGCTGCCGTCCGAAAGCGGTCGATGGAGATCCGCAATCCGCGCTGGTTCGCGCCATCTGCCGCTACATCGAGCAGCACATAGAGGACCGCCTCACGCTCAGCCTGCTGGCCAAGGAATTCCGCCGCAGTTCCTTCCACCTGCAGCGGACTTTCAAGTCGGTGCTAGGCGTTTCGCCCAAGGCCTACATCGACGCCTGCCGCCTGCGCCAGGTAAAACAGAATTTACAAGCCGGACACTCCGTAACTACCGCCCTCTATGCCGCCGGATACGGCTCCAGCAGCCGTCTCTACGAGCGCACCTCCACGCAGCTAGGCATGACCCCGGAGAAGTACCGGCGCGGCGCCGTGGCTGCCATCGTCCGTTACACCATTGCCGGCTCGCCTCTAGGACGCATGTTGATCGCCGCCACCGACAAAGGCATCTGTGCCATCCAGTTCGCCAACTCCGACCAGCAACTGCAACAGGGCT
>JBEKIB010000015.1:0-68685 GCA_050011975.1 Terriglobales bacterium
GAGGGTGTAAATAGAACTGTGTAAACGGCCATGGGAGGAAGAAAATAGGAGAGCCCATGGCAATCGATAAGAAGCTGATCGACCAACTGCTGATCAACTACAAGAGGCCCGAGGATATCATCGGGGAGAACGGCCTGCTCAAGGAGCTGACGAAAGCCATCCTGGAACGAGCCTTGCAAGCCGAGATGACGGACCATCTGGGCTATGAGAAGCACGACCCGGCGGGCCATCACCGGGGCAACTCGCGCAACGGGAAAAGCCAAAAAACTTTGAAGGGCGAGTTCGGCGAGTTGGAGCTAGAAACGCCGCGGGATCGCCAAGCGACGTTCGATCCTAAGATCGTGGCCAAGGGGCAGACACGCTGGACCGGCTTCGACGACAAGATCATCTCGATGTACGCGCGGGGCATGACCACGCGCGAGATTCAGGGCCACCTGGAGGAGATCTACAGGATCGAAGTCTCCCCGGCACTGATTTCCAACGTGACCGATGCGGTGATCGAGGAAGTGAAACTGTGGCAAGGGAGGCCGCTGGAGGAGTTGTATCCGATCGTGTATCTGGACGCGCTGATGGTGAAGGTGCGCGATGAGGGCCACATCCAGAACAAGGCGATCTACGTGGTGCTGGGAGTGAACCTGGAGGGGCAGAAGGAAGTGCTGGGGTTGTGGGTGGCGCAGACCGAAGGAGCGAAGTTCTGGCTGCAGGTGCTAACGGAATTGCGGAACCGTGGCGTGAAGGACATCCTGATCGCCTGCGTGGATGGGCTGAAAGGATTTCCGGAAGCCATCGAAGCGATCTATCCCCGGACCGAGGTGCAGCTCTGCATCGTGCATCTGGTACGGGCCGCGCTGAACTACGTGCCTTGGAAATTACGCAAGCAAGCAGCCGCTGATCTGCAGTTGATTTATCGAGCGGCGACCGCGGCCGAGGCCGAGCAGCATCTGGCGGAACTGGAGAGTAAGTGGAAAGCCTATCCCAGCGTCAGCCAGGTGTGGCGGCGGAACTGGGCGCGAATCACGCCGTTTTTCCACTACCCGCCTGAAATTCGCCGCGCCATCTACACCACCAACAGCGTGGAATCGTTGAACCGATCGCTGCGCAAGATCATCAAAACCCGCGGCGGATTCCCCAACGAAGAAGCCGCGCTGAAGTTGTTGTTTCTCGCGTTGCGACAGGCGGCCAAGAAATGGACGATGCCGATTTATCACTGGCGCGAAGCTTTGAACCACTTCACGATTCTGTGGCCGGAACGAATGCCGGCTCTGGAGAGAATCGCGTCATGAAAGCGCAGAATCCTTCTACATCGCTGGGCGAGGGAAGGGACGTTGCCCCTTCCCTCGCGCACCCATCCCCAGAAACAAAACTTGGTCGTTTACACAGAAGAGTTGACACACCTGTTTTGAGTCCTTCCTCGACCAGTGCAAAAGTAAGAAGACCATGGCCCAGCTTCGTTTCTTCGAGGGTATCCTGATCGCATTGTGCGGCCGTTAAGACATACATTATCTTCTCATTCGCCAATTGCGCCAGCCCTTTGGAATTCATCGGACCGCGTCGTTTATCCTCGGCTTCAAGCCCCTGTCCCGAGTTACCCGCATCTATGACCAGCACAATTTTCCCCGCGCCAATGCCCTCGACGGCACCCTCCGCTCACATGGCTTTTCGCCGGGAGGTCTCAACCATCGATTCGGGTCGTTGGTTAAACGCATATGATCTCATCGGCTACCAGACGATGTACAAGAAGACAGCCGAGTACCGTTTGCATATTCGCAAGATTCGATCCGAACTGATGCAGCAACCGGTGCGAGGATGCAAACCGGCATGGCAGATCATGGCCTGCTCGCTGGCAGCAGCTTAAGGAGCGACTTGCCTATCGCCACGGGCTGGTGCGCTCCGGCGCCGCCAACCAAAGTGTACGAGCGCTCGAAGCCCTCTGGTCCTTCCACATTCATTTCCCAGTTGTCATTTGCGTGAGACCCCAAAATTGACACCCGCCACTCTCCGGGCCTGTCACTGAGCACGTGTTCAATGACAGCTACCATCTCCCCGCGAGCTCGAGGATCGCCCGTATTCTGCATCTCGATCCTGACCGCCATGTCTCCTATATTGTACAAAGCGGGCAAAGTAACCGCTTCTCGTGCAGAACCGCTCAAAGCCAATGGACGGCGCGCTATGTCAAATCCTCGCTCGACAGTGGGGGGTGGCCCTCAATCGCACGACAACATCGGGCGTTTCGGCGCTCTCGAAGAGAGTCGGGCGATTGCTGCGCCGTGGCGGATCACCTCTTGAAAATGGTCCTTCACAATTACGGCTGAAAAGGCACGCGAGGATGAATGCCTTTCCTCCAGAACCAACTGGCGGTGACCAGAGCGTCTGGAAAAAGTAAAGGCTGTGACATTGGTTACGCTCTAGCCACTAACTCCTGCGAGGAAGCCAACAGCGTGGAGACGTGCACCGTCACAGCCCTTGATGCGATCACCGCTTTCGCGGTCCCAAACCCCAACTGCTCCTCGCAGAGCCGTCGGTTTTGGCCGGTCTGGCTGCCCGTCGGGTTACCCTTCCGAGCTGATCACTCAGCCTACTTCGGACTGGCAAAAGTTTTAATTAAGCCAACCCTTTTCGCCGTCGACGGAAGCTAAATTAGAGAATTGCGTGATGTTTGTCAACGCCCGTTTTCAGTGCAATCGGCCGGCTGCGATGGATCAAAACCCAGAAACGCAACTCATTGAATCGTCGTTGCTTAATGAATGGGAGATCAAATTCTCTCCATTTCTAAGCAGGAACATCCGCAGGCGCTCGAACGGTTGGGTGCCGGACCGGGACGGCATGACGAAGGTGGTTTTGAAGAGGTATGTGTCCGCATCGCGACACCACTCAGCCAGGCGTCGCCAGGGGCGAGAAGATTTCGCCACGCTCGGCTCATCCCGCACCTACGCAACGTGCAGGAAGAGCCTGAAGCGGTTTCCGGGAGAGCAGGGGCGGGGCACTGTTTTCGATTCGCCGTTGTCGAGGGACGAACATCACGGTTGTGTCCGACGCATCTTGCTCTCGCGCACCCCATACCCAGGTCCCCTTTCCCTTCGCCGACCAGCGTGCACGGTCTACCCTCGCCGTAAAGGGTCTGCGATGAACGCGCCTGCAGCGCGCCCTTGACCGCTACGGGCGGGCCGCCGAAGAGAACCCGTTGTCCTCACATGAAGGGAAAAAGGGTCATAATGTAATCAGTGCGGCATTGCCACGCATCCCGTCGGAGACCGGCCTTCTCCCATCTGGTTACGACACGCATCCCCGCTCCGCGATTATGTTTCCTATCTATTCACTCCGGGCCTCTGTTTCGCCCCGCATAGATGGCACCCAAGCTACCAGTCCCATTTTCTTGATTACCGAAGTAAGACCCTTTTGAGCTGTTCTGCTCACTCCTTGGGCGAGAAGTTTGATGACAATAGATAACAAGGCGAAACCTTGAAGTCACGTCGGTTGATTTCGGTTCCTGTTAGGCGACCCAAACTTATGGTGCTCAGTTGTTTGCCGCTCGGTTGTAGGGCATCTCCACTTTTCCCTGCCAACACCAAAGAGGGGCCGAGTTTCGACGGATGTTTTGCTGTACGATCCTGTGCTCGCGTTCTTAGTTTTTCGGCAGCCTGCTAAGCGTGGTTGCTGGGGCACCATCTGTAAGTCTGAAAAGACGGGGATTATGTTCCGCGTGAGATACCTGCATTTGCAATCTCGGACCGCCGCTATGTTAGTGGCTTTGTGTTGTGCCGGCACATCGGTTTACGATGCCGACAGGCCGATCACCGTCGGCATAGTCATCGACGAGGCGACACAGGAAGAGAGAGAGCCTCTGCGAACCTATCTCACGAAGGCAATGGCAAGGCCGGTGATTATTGCCGCTCCCGACTCCTACGGCGAGACAGTGGCCCACCTAGCAGATGGAACTTACGATTTCGCGTGCCTGGGTGCGCTAGTGTATATGCGGGCTCACGCCAGGTATGGAGTCATCCCACTCGTCCAGCGCACCATTGACTTGAATTATCTCTCGGTCTTCGTCACCGGCACCGACTCGCCCATCCATTCGCTCCGCGACCTGATGGGAAAGCGGTTCGCATTTGGCGATATCGCCTCGACCAGCGGTCATCTGATGGCCTATCAGGAACTCAAGCAGGCGGGGATCAATCCCGAAACCGATCTCAAGTTTCGCTACAGCGGCGGCCATCTTGCGACCGCAGCGCTGGTGGAGACCGGAGCGGTTGACGCCGGAGCTATAGACAAAACGGTTTTCGACTTCTTGGTCAGCAGCGGAAAACTGGACAGCAAGAAAGTCCGTGTTTTCTTTACTTCTAAACCTTATGTCGATTACGTCTTCGTGGCTCGCAAGAACTTGTCTGAGGCCGAACGAGAAAACTTTGCCCGCGCCCTGCTGGCCTTGAGGGCCGGCAAAGATGACCCTGTCCTGAAGATCCTCCGCGCCGAACATTTCGTCGTTGCCAACGACCAAGAATACGCACCAATGCGCCAGATCGCGCACGAACTGAAAATGTTCTGAGCCGCCCCCCCAGAGTATTTGTGCACTTGTAGTACCTGTGTGTACGGCACAAAGAGCGCTCTGTGTTCATCATGTCACGGGGTCCACGTGTTGTTGTTGTAGCATCCCGTGGGTGAAAAAGGGCTGCGTGGAATCGGAGGGTGGCGGGTGTGGGCCCCTTAGCGAGGAAGAAGCCAGGCGCTCAAGCTGGTAAGGCTCGCCCTATCTCGGACTCTCACCATTCAAGCGGTTGGGCAACAATCGGACGGTTTGTGGGGAAAGGCAGTCCTTGTTGACATGTGAATCACATGAAAGTATGCTTGTAGCATGGCTAAGATGATTCAGCTTCGCAATGTGCCTGATGCCCTCCACCGCGGCCTGAAAGCTCGTGCTGCTATGGCAGGTATGTCGCTTTCGGACTATCTGTTAGTTGAGATCAAGGAAATCGCAGAGAGGCCAACGCTCGCGGAATTGCGGGAGCGCTTGCACAACCGTAAGCCGGTTTCGGCGCAGTTCGATACCGCTCACTTAGTTCGTGAAGAGCGCGAGGCGCGATGATCGTCCTGGATGCGTCTGCCGCAGTTGACTGGCTTCTTCAGACATCTGCCGGGCAACGCATCGAGAAGCGAATTTATTCGCGTACCGAAACCCTGCACGCGCCTCACCTCCTAGATCTTGAGGTCACGCAGGTATTGCGGCGTCTAGCATTGCAAGGAGTGGTCTCTGTACATCGTGCTGACGAGGCGGTCCGCGATCTGCTGGATCTCCGTATTACTCGATATCCTCATCTCGTGCTCCTGCCCCGCATCTGGCAACTCCGTCACAATTTTTCCGCCTATGATGCTGCCTACATCGTGCTTGCCGAGAAACTCGGAACTGCGTTAGTTACTAGGGATGTTCGACTCGCTTCTGCTTCGGGCCATGCGGCACCCATCGAGCTCTTTTAGTTCAACAGACCGCTGTACGCGCTCCTGCGTCATTCATAGATCATTTCCGCAAGGCACAAGCGTATTCCGCCGTCTCCGCTCGCTTTCGTCATCTGCGCATGAAACCCCATCCTTTCGAGCAAAGTAGCGATGACCTTCTCAAATTCGATCCCAGAAAGCGCTTCGATTCTCGCTGATCCGGGCATTTGTGACGGAGGCGTTCCTTCAACCATCGAATGCTTCGCCTTTCGGACGTCAAAGAGTGGATGCACTAAATATAGCGCAAAGACTAATTCCATGATGAACGCATGGCAAGGGACATCTGCGCGGCGACAGGTGAGCGCATCCGAAAACTGCGCCGTGCCAAAGGCTGGCGGCAGATTGACCTTGCCGAACACTCAGGCGTTCACGAGGTCCACATCTCGGATTTGGAACGGGGAACCCGTGAACCGGGGCTAAGAACGCTCCGCAAGATCGTGGTCGCCCTCGACACTACGCTTTCGGAACTTCTGAGAGGGTTGTGATCCATGCTGGCGGCATGTATCCTGCCACCTCACTCAGCCAGCATCCACCGCAGGATCACGGCCAGCGTCTCTCCGCTCATCGGATGGCCCTTCTCGACGCGTTGGTAAGTGCTCCAAGGAATGCCGACCCGCTCCGCAGCTTCCCGAACACTCATCTCGCCGTGGTGACGCCATGCTCTCAACAGTTCCGCAATCCTCATGGCGACAGCATACCGCACCTGAAGGCTGACTGAGACAAGGCGGGCAGTGGGCGCAACCCGCCATAACTACCACCACCAGTTCACGAGTTCACGGCGCTTTTTTCCCACCCTGCGAATTTTGGCAAAAAGGCGTCACCGCCTGCGAGCCGCGCCCTGTTCGGACAACTAACTCGGCGCATAGGGCGAAGATCGTACCGGGGAAAATACCGGGGACCCTTGGCAGCAAACCGCAGTCATCGTGAGTAGTGCGAACAGGCACGGAACCCGCATAAAAATAGGGTTCCGAGCAATTCAGAGTAACCCGCAGTCAACGGCAGAAATGGGCTGTCCTGCAACTGTTAACCGGAGGGTTGTAGGTTCGAGTCCTACCTGAGGAGCCATTCTTTGCAATGGCTTACAGCTTTGCAAATCACAAGCCATCGAGTGCCCTTCCGAGATCCTCCCTCAAGTCGCTTACATCCTCGAGCCCAATATTCAGTCGTACGATGCGGTGCCCATAATCCGGACGTCCGCGTGTGGCATGAAAATCATACGCAACCGCCAGGCTTGTCACCCCTGCCCAGCTGTACCCGATCTCAAACAACTCCAACTTGTCGACGAATCCCCGAACCTGCGCCTTGCTGAACCGCGGCTGAAACACAATCGAGAACACGCCCGTCGATCCCGTGAAGTCGCGCTTCCAGAATTCGTGCCCCGGGCAAGACGGGAGCGCCGGGTGCAGCACGCGTTCAATCTCCGGCCGCTCACTCAGCCAGCGTGCTAAAGTCAGCGCCGCGTCTTCAATTGCCTTCAGCCGCACTGCGAGTGTCTTCAGCCCCCGCAAAGCCAGACTGCAATCGTCCGGAGAGGCTGCGCATCCCACCAATTGATGCGTAGCACCTAACTGCCGCCACGCTGTCTCCTCCCGCGTCGTGATCGACCCCAGCAGTAAGTCGCTATGTCCGCCGGCATATTTCGTGAGCGCTTGCATCGTCACGTCCACGCCGTGCGCGAACGCGTCAAAATACACGCCCGCCGACCATGTGTTATCCATCACCACCATCGCACCAGCGCGATGCGCCGCTTCTACCATCCCCGGCACATCCTGCACTTCCATCGTGATCGACCCCGGACTCTCGCACCACACCATCCGCGTGTTCTTGCGAAATGAAGCCTCAATCCCCGCGCCAGCTTCCGGAGCGTAGAACCCGACTTCCACGCCGAACCTCCGCAGCACCTGCACCGCAAATTTCCGGTTCGGCGTGTATACACTTTCCGGGATCAAAACCTGATCCCCCGTTTTCAGAAGCGCCAGATTGATCAGCGAAATCGCACACTGACCGCCCGGAGTGATCAGCGTGCGGAACCCGCCCTCCAACTCGCAAATGCGCGCCGCCAGTTCGAGCGTCGTCGGAGTTCCATAAAGCCCGTACGTGTACCCCACCTCATATTGGTCCCAGTCGTCCCTAACCGACGCCGCGTCCGGAAACAACACCGTCGACGCACGTTGCACACCCACCGACAGGGACCGGAAACCCCCCGGGATCTTGGAGTCCGAGTGAATCAGCTTCGTCTTCCAGTTCTTGGCCATGCCCACGAGTCTAAATGACGTGCCGGTGGCCCCGCGTGCTACGCCTGAATTTCTCGCCGCCGCCCGCGCTGAGGCGTTCCGCGGGCAGACACAACACTGCGTAGTTCGCTCATGGGTCAAAGCGCTCGACCTTATGTCGACATCCATCATCCAGTAAGCGCACAATGGCTAGCGGAAAATAGTTGTGCTGGTCGCTAGATGGTGAACTTGGGGAGGGATGCAAATGAACGGCAAAGAGCGAGATCGTGAATTAGGTATGGGGCACGAGATCACCCGTCGCGATTTCCTGAATGGAATAAGCATCGCCGTGGGAACGTCCCTCGTAGCAGCGAATTCCACCTGGCTGGAAGCCTTTGGTTTGCCCGAATCCCCGTTCGCTCCCGAAAAGGATCGCAGTTATTACCCGCCTGCCAAAACCGGCCTTCGCGGCAGTCACGATGGCTCCTGGGAAGTTGCGCACGATCTGCGCGATGGCAAGGACAATGACAAGGACAAAGACTGGGCCCGGTCCGTCGACGACGGTGAGTCGTATGATCTGGTCGTTGTCGGTGCAGGTCTAAGCGGCCTGGCAGCGGCATACTTCTACCGCAAGTTTGCTGGACCACAATCCAGGATTCTGGTCCTCGACAATCACGATGACTTCGGTGGACACGCCAAGCGCAATGAATTCCAGGCAGGAAAGCGGCTACTCCTCGGATACGGTGGAACCCAATCCATCGAGGCGCCGGGCAATTACAGCAAGGAGTCGATTGGGCTGTTGAAAGAATTGGGAATCAACGTACGGCGCTTCTACAAATACTACGACCAGAAATTGTTCGACTCCATGCACCTGACCGAAGCCGTGTTCTTTGATAAGGAAACATTCGGCGCCGACCGCCTGGTGCCCCAGAAAGGCCTCCACTACTTCGGCCTCAACTTCGCCATGGAGAATGTCTCCCATATCCCCATCGCAGAAACCGCGCGCAAGGATCTCCTCCGTCTGCAGCACGCCAGCGTCGATTACATGCCAGACCTTACGCCAGAGCAGAAGAAATCTAAGCTGATCAAGACCAGCTACAAAGATTTCTTGCTGCAATACGTCAAGGTCCACCCCGACGTGGTCAAAGTGTTCCAGAGTTCGACCCACGATTTATATTGCGTTGGGATTGACGCGGTTTCGGCGTACGACTGCGCCAGGGAGGGATTTCCAGGCTTCAAGGGAATGCGTCTCCCCAAGAGTCATGAGGAGAATCCCGAACTGGATGAGCCTTACATCTTCCATTTTCCGGACGGCAACGCTTCCATTGCCAGAATGCTGGTGCGATCCCTGGTGCCCGGCGCTCTTCCCGGCCACACCATGGAGGACATCGTCACTGCCCGCGCCAACTATGCGCGCCTGGATGACGCCAACTCCCCGGTTCGCATTCGCCTGAACAGCACCGCGGTGCGAGCCAAACACCTGGGAGATCCAGATCCAAACGCCGCGAAGGAAGTCGAAGTAACCTACGTTCGTGGCGGACAGGCTCACCGCATCCGCGCCGCGCATTGCATACTCGCCTGCTATAACATGATCATTCCTTACTTGTGTCCGGAGATGCCAGCCAAACAAAAGGAAGCCCTCGCTTACGGCGTGAAGATGCCTCTCGTCTACACCAACGTGCAAATCAGCAACTGGAAAGCATTTCAGAAACTCGGTATTAGCGCGATCTACGCGCCGGGAGCATACTTCACCAACATTACATTGGATTTCCCGGTCTCCATGGGCGAGTACCACTATCCCAGTTCGCCGGATGAATCCTGCCTGCTGCACCTTCTTCGCACTCCGTGCGAGCCTGGCCTGAATTGCAAGGACCAGTACCGGGCAGGACGGTGGGAACTCGTCAACACGAAATTCGAAACCTTCGAGCGCAATGTGCGAGATCAACTTGGTCGCACACTCGCAGCCGGCGGCTTCGATCCTGCTCGCGACATCCAGGCAATTACGGTCAACCGTTGGCCTCACGGATATGCCTACGAGTACAACGAATTGTTCGAGCCTCTTGACCGACCGGAGTCCGAACGTCCGTGTGTGATTGGCCGGCAGCCCTTCGGGAGAATCAAGATCGCGAACTCGGACGCCGACGGTCATGCCTACACCAATACCGCTATCGATCAGGGCCTTCGCTCCGTGCGAGAGATCGTAGGAGCATAAGCCTCGGAGAGGAAGAACAAATCTAAGATGGCTCGACTTCGGGCAAGCCAAAGAAGGGAATCCTCTCTGCGTTAATTTTCCGTTAAATTCGCCCCCTCCAATTGACCGGGCTGGGGGCCGGCATTAATCTGCAGTGGTTATGAACAAAGCGGATCTCGATCAATTGCGTGCTGCCTACAAAACAGCGGTGGATGAATGGGTTGACGCCATCCGCGCGGAAGAACTCGGTGTTGCACTTGATTTTGGGCGGCGCAGCGGTTTACCGCTGCGATAACCGGCTTATTTTCATCGACGGCTTTAGCTGCTGAGGTCACACTTTCTCGGCGGGAACGAGTTTTTCCGCAGCCTCCCCGGGCAGAGATGGCTGCAGCGCTCGAACCAAATCTGCGCTGAGATCATCGCGTGAGTCGAAGACCGACAATGATAACTCCTCATGAATTGTCATCCCGAGCGACCCGGGTCCCCAGCACGCCTTGGCGCGACGGGGTGGGGGAGCGAAGGATCTGCAGTTTGCGGCGCTTCGCGATCCGAATACAGAAACTCCAGCGCCTCCGGAAACCGCGCCGCCCAAGCCGTTTCGCTATGTGAACCCCCTTCTTCGATGCGAACCTTCAGCCGTTGTTCGTCCAAACCAGCCTCGCGCAAGATGGCTTCCAGTTCGCGGACGTCGCCAACCATCCTCTCGTCCTTCTCCGCCTGCCCCACTTCCCGCGTGCCCATCCCCAGGTAAGTGCGCGCCGGCCAGCTCCGGAATCGACGGCTCGCTTCCAGAATTTTTCGATTCGCCACGAACAGAGACGGGCTCTCGATCAGCAATCGCCCAAACACTCCCGGCGCTGCCAGTTGAGTGTATAGCGTGATCAGACCTCCAAGAGAGGAACCGCCCAATCCCGTATTCTCCGGCCCCTTCAATATCGAATAGTGCCCTTCGATCAGCGGCATTACTTCACGCTGCAGAAAATCCGGATAGCATTTTCCCTTCGCATTCAAAACTCTGGGATCTTTTGACTTGTACGGAATGTACTCGCAAGCCCGGTTCTTCGTGTTGTCGATGCCGACGATGATGAGCGGCCGAATTTTCTCTTCCGCGATCAACCGCGCCGCCGTCTCGCCCACCTGCCAGTGCACACCCACAAAAGCCGTTGCCGGATCGAACAGATTCTGTCCGTCATTCAAATACAAGACCGGGTAGCGCGTTGCTCCCCACCCGTCGTAATCGGGAGGCAGCCAAACCCGTACCAGTCGCGTGTTCCCGAAGATACGGCTGCCGAGTTCGTGCAGCCACACGTTGCCGGCCGAGACCGGCAAGGCAACGGTGCCGGCGCCCTTCGTCTTTATTATCAGTTTTCGCGTCGTGTGCCGGGACATGGAGTGAATCGAGCTCTCAACCTTCAGGAAAACATTCGGGCCGGCACTTGGTCACTGGGTAATGGTTACTGGCTACTGGCTCGCTTCCACCAGATCACCGCCGTCAACACCGTCGTCGTCGCAATCACCGCCAGCGAGCTCAAACATAAAATGCACCAGACTCCCAGCACGCGCGCTTCAATATAGGTCAGGTACAAAGCAAACGCCAGACCCGCGGTGGCAGCGCTGAAAAGCATTGCCGGAGTCTCGCGCCGCTCGCGATACACGGTGGCCATCCCCGCCAGCGCCGCGTACCCGAGCATCCCGATCAGCGCGACCGGGATTCCGAAGATCGAAGAATATTCGCTGCGGTTCACGATGTCGCAATTGAATGTTTCCCCGATGTCGCAATAAGCCGTCTTTGAGGTCGCGTAATGATGCTGCAGAGACACCGACGACACCGCAATTCCGCACACCGCCAGAATGGCGACCAAGCTCATCAAACGCCGCGGCGAGTCGGTCACGGCAGCGCGCACCCTGTCCGGTCGCTTAGTTCTTCCAAAGTGAAGGCGCGCTCCACTCGTTCGCCCGTCGGCGGAAACTGCCAGGTCGGATAATGCTTGATGCCTGCGTCTTTGCAAACCTGCGACACTCCATGCAAGTCGCCTTTGATGCCGCACTCCACGTAAGGTGCGTACTCGAACGAAGCGCCGAATTTTTCCTTTTGCTCCACGCAATGCGGACACCAATATGCCCCATACATCTTCACGCCGCGTTCCGTCAAACAGCGCGCGAACCCATCGTGCTGGTGCTGGGTGCGGTTGCCGAGATAGTAGGCCAGCCCGAACGCCGCCACGATCAGCACGGCATAGATCGCAATGCGCCCCCAATTCCGGTTCGAAGTTGTAATCCCCAGTTTTGCGTTTCGCCGTTCTCTTCGTTCTTGCGACATGGAGTTTTTATATCACGATTGTTGGAGAGTAGAGACGGGGGTTGCCCCGTCTCACACCACCACCCGGAGCGCCGAGGGCAGCACTTCGATCGCCCGGCACTCCAACGTCAGCACCTCGCCGTCCACCATCACATCCACCGGCCCGTCGAGTTGGAACTCGACCCGCCGAATCGCCTGCCGCTCCGCCAGCGGATGCCGCGTGTGCGTGCCGTCATAAAGCGTCGCCAGGTTTCGGACCAACCCCAGTCGCCCAATCGGCCCCCACCGCACGTACTCAATCAATCCGTCATCAGTGACCGCATCAGGCGCGATCATCATGGTGCCGCCCGTGAACTTGCTGTTGTTAAACGTCAGAAACAGACAGCGCCGTGAATCAAACTCCCGTTGCCCCTCCACCCGCAGCGGAAACGGGCGCCGCTCGAGCCGCGCCAGACAAAGGAAAATAGACAGCAGATACCCGAACTGCCCCAGCCCCAGAAACCGCCGGTGCCGCAGTGCCGCCACGTCCGCCGTAAACCCCACACTCAGCAGATTTGTGTAGTAGATCGCTCCGTCTTTGTGTGCCAGACAAAAAACATCGCAAGCCCGCGATCGCCGCGCCTCCAGCGCTTGCATCGCGTGCTCCAAACCGTTCTTGCCGGAACCTCCGCCCGCGAAATCCCGCAGAAACGAATTGCCCGTGCCCAGCGGAAGAAATCCCAGCGTTGCGACCGCGTCTTCCCGCGCACCTAAAGAAGCGCCTGCAGACGCCACTCCCAGCGAATCCGGAAACAATCCGTTGACGATTTCATAGGAGGTCCCATCCCCACCCACCGCCAGAAATTTTCGATAGCCGCGCCCATAAGCCTCGCGCGCAATCCGAGTAGCGTCGCCAGCCGCGCCAGTCCCCACTGTCTCGAGCGTAATCCCCGCCGCCCGCAACCGATCGAGCGCCGCTCCCACCCGCTCGCCGCACCGCCCGCCACCCGCCGCCGGATTGATAATGGCAAGAAAAGTTTCGTTCACGTTGAGTGTCAGCCTTCAGTTTTCAGCTTTCAGAAGCTGTCTCATAAATCGGTTTTGGGTAGAGCACGGCTTCAGCCGTGCCGCCCGCGCCCAATAATGACGCGGGCTTTAGCCCCTGAGGGAGCCCGCGTTTACTCCTTCGGACCCCATTTATGAGATGGCTCCTCAGTTCTGGCTCTTGGCTTTTGGCGCAGTGCTGACAGCTGATAGCTGACGGCTGCAGGCTAGATCCCCACCACCCCCGCTCGCGCCGTGCCCGCCCCAATCTCCGCCGCCAATTCTCCGCGCTTAATCTTCAGCGACGCCGTCCGCGGAAAATCCTTCTCCCACACCAGATACCCGCCCACGCGCTTGAAGTCGGCCAATCGCCGGTTCCGCGATATCATTTCTTCGCGCAATCGATCGTCGAACTGCTGATTCTGCTCCAATCGCACCACCACGACCAGCATCTCGTTCCCGAGCGTCTTCTGCGGCCACAGATAATTCGCCGCAAACACGCAGAATTCTTTCACCGGTAGTCCATCGAACACCGCCTCAATGTCCTCTGGATAAATATTCTTCCCGCCCGCGGTGACGATCATATTTTTCTTGCGTCCGACGAGTTGCAGGTGCCCGCGCCCGTCACCATCAAAGCGCCCCAGATCGCCCGTCAGCAGCCAGCCTTCGACGATTGTCTGCGCCGTCTGTTCCGCGTCATCCAGATAATGCGACATGACCGCGCGGCTCCGCACCGCCACTTCCCCAATTCCGTCGCTATCCGGATTGAGCACGCGCACCTCGCTCCCCGGCAGCGGCTTGCCCACCGTATCCGCGCGAAATGGTTTCAGATCGTTGAGCGTCACTGCCGTGCAAGCTTCCGTCAGCCCGTACCCGCACGTCACCGGAATTCCCAGATCGTAGAAAAACTGCAACGTCGAAGGATCCGTAAATGCTCCGCCCACAATCAACGCCCGCAATTCTCCGCCAAACGCCTTGTGCACTTGCGGCAGCAGACGCCGGCTGATCTCGACCCGCGGACGTCCCCGCGTCAGCATTTTGTTCAGCCCGATCAATCGGTCAAGCATCCATCGCTTTCGCGGCTTCAGTTCATCAAACTTCGCGCGCAGTCCGCGTTCCAGATTCTTCAACACCATCGGCACCAAGCTCACGTAAGTGATCCGATAGCGCACGAACGCATCGCGCACAAACTCCGGACGCAGCGTCCGCAAATGAACCACGCAAGCTCCGCACACGAACGGCCCGATAAATCCCACCATGAAATCGATCGCGTGATTCGTCGGCAGAATGCTCAAATAGCGGACGCCCGGCCAAAATGGATACCACGCCGTCAGCGAAGCGCACTGCTCCAGATAACTGTCGTGCGTGAGCACACATCCCTTCGGACGCCCGCCCGTCCCCGACGAGTAAACGATGCAGGCCGTGTCTTCACGCTGCCGCACCACAAACTGCGGCTCACCCTTTCTCTTGAATTCCTCCCAGCGGTAAGCGCCGCGCAAGTCCGCTCCCGCCGGCGCTTCTGTCACCAGCACAATCTCAACCGTGAGTTTTGCAAACTCCCGCGACTGCGTGATCGCCCGCCACAAGTAGTATTCGACCACCAGAAACCGCGCCTTCGAATGCGCCAGCAGTTGCAGGTGCTCCGCCGCTGTCAATTTGTAATCGAGCGGAACCAGCACGCCGCCGCAGAAAAAAATCGAGTACGCCGAAATCAGCCACTTCGACTGATTCGTCATAATGATCGCCGCGCGGTCGCCCGCCTTGAAGTCGGCGTCCTCAAGAGCCCGGCAAAGCGGACGCGCCATTTCCTTAAAATCAGAGTAGGTAAGCCGCACTTTTTCGCGGTCGCGATCGGCTTCGATCAAACAAGTTTCGTTCGGCCAGCGCTCCAACGCATCCTTAAGCGCTGCACCCAGGCTGGCATATTGGCGGAGATCAAGCATTCGATGTTCTTATCTCACAGCCGCGCCCGAATCCGATTCGCCAGCGTCCGAAAATCCGACACACCCTGCAGTTCATAGTCCGGCAACTCGATGCGGAAATGATGCTCGAGGCGTGTGAGCAAATCGAGCGCCTGCAGGCTGTCGATTCCCAGCGTCTTAAAAAAGTCGCCGTCGGGCGTAAGCTTTTCCCGCGCCACCTTAAAATGCGAAGCTGCAAGATTCAGAATTTCGTCGAGGGTGCGGTCGGCAGGAGGCGCTGACATAATGTGCGATGTCCTTCAAATTACAAATTACAAATCACCAATTACAAACTCACGGCAAGTACGGCTGCGCGTCCGTGCTCTCCACGAACTTGCGCAGTCCGGCTTCGACTGCCGGACGCGAATAAAGGTCACAAAAAATATCAATCTCCCGCTTCAACTCCTCATAAGGAATCGGCTTCACAAACTCCTTCGCCGCCGCTGCCGTCCGCCGGTCAAATTTGCCGACCTGGCTGGCCGTGGCGCGCGCCACTCGCAACGCCTCGCCTTCGGCGGCAATCTGGCTTACCAGGCCGATCTGTTGCGCCTTCATCACATTGAAGCTGCGCCCGGTCAGCAGCAGATCGCGCACCACCGCATTGCCCAAATCCCGCTTCAGCCGCGGAATCCCGCCGAATCCCGGAATCAGCCCGAGGCGCAATTCCGGAAAGCAAAATCTCGCCATGCGATCCGCAATAATAATGTCGCAAACCAGCGCCAGCTCGAACCCGCCGCCAAACGTCACCCCGTGCACGGCCGCGATCGTCGTCAGCGGCGCCGCATCCAGCGCGTTCATCACGGAGTGGATGCGCTCCAGAAACTCCCGCACCCCGCGCAGGGCCGCCGCCTTTTCCATCTCTTGCCCGCGCTGAAACAACTCGCGCAAATCCGCGCCCGCCGAAAACCCGGCCTTCAACGTCGAATGGACAATCAACGCCTGCGATTCATTCACCAACTCGGGCAGAGCCGTCGCAAATTTCTCCAACTCTTCCAGCGTAAGCGACCCGATCTCGTTGCAGGGATCGCGATGCAGTGCAAGTTCAATCGTTCCATTCACGATCTGCCACGAAAGCGTCTGCCCTTTGAAGTCGTTCATGCCGTCTTCGCCGTCTGGCTCTTCGAGGCCTGATTCTTCGAGACCTGATTCTTTGAGACGTCGTACATCGCGTCAATTTCGTTTCGAAACCGCTCTGCAATCAAGTCGCGCTTCAGCTTCCCGTTCGCCGTCAGCAGGCCGTTCTCGACACTGAACGCTTCCTCCACCAGATGAAACGTGCGCACCTGCTTGTAATGTGGAAGGTCCGGATTCACAAGATCCAGCGCCGCCTGCGTTTTCTCGTCGCTCACTTTGCCCGTGACCAGCGCCGCCAGATACCCACGCGCATTACCCACAACCACTACCTGAATCGCACCCGGCAACTCGTGCAGGATCTTATCCTCAATCGGCTCCGGAGCAATGTTATGTCCCGACCCAAGAATAATCAGGTTTTTGATGCGGCCTACAATTTTCCAGTTTCCGTTCGCGTCCACCTCGCCCTGATCGCCAGTATGAAACCAGCCATCGCGCAGCACTTTCGCCGTCTCCTCCGGACGATTCCAGTATCCTGGAAAAATATTCGGCCCGCGCACCACGATCTCCGCATTTTCCGCGATTTTCATCTCCACGCCCGCAATCGCCGGCCCCGCCCGCCCCGGAATGACCGGCGCATCCGGATCATCCATGGTGCAGATCGCCGTCGTCTCAGTCAGGCCGTACACCTGCAACACCGGGATGCCAAGCATCATAAAAAATAGTTGCGTCTCCACACTCAGCGGCGCCGAGCCGCAAATCAGCGCGCGCAGCTTGCCGCCGATCATCTTCCTTCGAATCGTAGGGAACACGAGCCGATTCGCCAGCCCGAGCCAGAGCCCGTCCCCGGCGCGCGATTTGCCCTCCTGCCGCCGCACCCACGCGCCCTTTGCCTTGGTGTACACCTTTAGCGGAAATCCGCCCGTCTTCCAAAGTTGCTCGTCGACCGCTTTGCGCATGCGTTCGAGTAGCGCCGGAACATTCAGAAAATAATCCGGCGCCGCCAGCCGCATCTCCGTGGCAATCTTCCCCAGATCCGTATTCAACGTCAGCTTGTTGCCGCGCAGCAGGCAAGTCAGCATCATAATCCACGAGCCCGCAAAGCAAAGCGGCAGGTAATGAAACACAGCGTCCTGCGCCGGACGCGCCTTCATCGGCTGACTCCCCATAAGCTGATCCAGTCGCCCCGAAGTGCAACCCAGCATGTAACCGACGTTACCCGCGTTCAGCATCACGCCCTTCGCCTCGCCCGATGTTCCCGAGGTGTAGATGATCGTCGCCACATCTTCTTCTGCAACCGCCAGCGCCGGATTCTCCAGCGGCCCACGTCCTGCCGTGAAAACATTGTCGAAGCAGAAATACGGCGGCGCTTCCGGCCACTCCTCTACGATCGCATCGGCCAGCGACTGCTCGCCGCAAGCGATCACCGACGGCCAGCAATCCTTCATCATCGCGACCAGTTCAGCCGGCGCTTGCCGCGCATACAACGGCACCACCGTCAGATCCTCCGCCATGACACCCAGATCCATCGCCACCCACTGCATCGAGTTATGCGCCAGCAGCACGCACCGGTCACCCTTCTTCAGCCGCAACCGCCGCAGATAAGCCCGCGCCACCTGCACCTGAGCCAGCAACTGCCGCGCGGTGAGCGGAACCGGTTGCCCGTCGCGGAGTTCCTGCAGCACAACGGCATCGCCGCTGCGCTCCAGGCTCGCAAGAATTTGTTCAAGAAAAGACATGTGTTTGATACGAATTCGTTTTGCAATGAAGTCGCGATTTGAAGAGTGCAACTACCCGTACGCCGCCACCAGTTCCTTCAATCCCTCGCTCATCGACGGCAGATAATCCTCCCAACTCCATTCGCCGCGCCGGGTGGGAAACTCCGGATACCGCCGCTGCACTTCTTCTTCAAAATACACGCCCATGCGCGCCATCAATTTCAAATTCCTCACCACGCTGCGCGCGACCCCGTCGGCAATCCGTTCCCCGTCGCGATCCAGAATTTCAATCGCCGTCAGAGTCCGCGCTTCCAGGTCCGGATCATCCACATTCATCAGCAACTCCTGGTGCCCGCGCTCGTTCATCAGATTCCGGATGCGCTCATCCATCGTGATCCCCGCCGACGCCACCAGCGCCGGCATCGAAGTCACAATCCCGTGATAGCGCGAAGACACCATCAGGCGGCAAGCCCGCAGAATGCTGACCATCTGGTACATGTTGTAATCGTCCGAGGTCAGCACCGGCACTCCGCCCAGCTTTTCCGAAATACGCCGGCAAGGCCGCGCATCCATGCGCTCGGTCGCCGCCATAATCACAAACACATTTTTCTTCTGTCGGAACGCGTCCACCGCATTGGCAATCGAACTCAAATAATGTTCGTAGGCCCGGTCCGCCTCCGGCCCCGCATGATGAAAGTAGGGCCCGCGGTAGTGGCTCTCTTCATATGCACCGGTCAGGCTGCGCAGCGCGGCCTTCGCCACCGACGCCTTCACCGGCCACTCAAACGGATTGATCGGACATACCACCAGCACCGGCGTCTTCCCATCCCAGCCCACATCGCGCAGCGCTTTCTGCCCATACGCCGCGCCCAACGGCTCAAACGTCCACGCCGTGTCCGTACCCAATTCCGTCGGAACGCCCAGCTCGCGCAGAATTTTCCGCGATTCGTCATTGCGCGTGATCACCAGCGAATTTCTGCAATAGCGCCCGCACATTTTCGCGACCACCGGATCCATGTGTCCCGCCTCGGCGCCGTAGCCGATCGAAAGCTTGTTCTCTGCCGCCGCGATGCCCAGCGACCCGATCATCATCGTCGCCAGCGCATTCGCGAATTTCGATTTGAACATCGAACCTTCACACGCCACCACACCATGATGCTTGGGCACTTCATTCGCCAGCAAGGGCGGAAAAATATCCGGCAGCCGCACCTGCGACGTGCCTTCGAAATATCCGCGCGACCGGTCAAAATTAAACGTCATCATGCTGAGGTCAACGTTCTCCGGCCCCAGAATCCGCCGGATCTGCCGCAGCATCTCCTCCACCCGAACATCCGACCCGGTGTTGCGCGTCCCGTTGTAGCCCGCAAACAGCAGCTTCAGTTTCTCGCCCGGCTGCCACGGCTCTCCCTTACCCATCATCCACTGAATTTTCTTGCCCTCGATGATGCTCGATACCCACGCTTCCAGAACGAAATCCATCATGCGGCAGACCCTCCCGCCCTTGTGCTCTCCGGCCACGCTTGATATGGATATTCAAAATTGTGCTCGCGGCTGAACCGCAGCAGAGGAAAACTGTATTGCGAAAACGGCGCCGGCTTGCGCCCCATTTCCGTGGTGACCCGCGTGTTGTCGAACACCGTATTCCAGGTCAAGTACGGCAGGAAGACCTTCATCAGCGCCGCTCCGTGCCCCACCGGTCCTTTGCGGTTCGCCAGCGTGTTGACGATGGAGCCGAACGGCTTTTCGAGGATCGGCAAGAACAGCGGCCCGCGTTTGTTCTGCTCCGTTGCCAGCGCTTTGGTCAATTCCCGAAACGTCTGCGAACCGTTGCCCGAAGAAAGATGATAGGTATCGTGCTCGGGATTCGCCTTCATGTGCAAAGTCGAAATCGCATCCGCCACAAAGTCCACATTCACAATGTCAATCTTGTCATGCGGACGAAACGGCAGCACCGGTAATCCCGCCAGGAACACGAACGATCGCACCATATCGAACTGCGTCGTCTGCGGATAGCGGCTGTCCCCTAACACGATACTCGGCCGGAAAATCGTCAGCGGCACATCCGGCAACAACTCGCGCACCATGTGCTCGCAGAATTTTTTCGTCCGCGCATACGGATCGTAATCCGAGCGCTCCCACTCAATCGACCGGTCCTCCAAAACAACTTCGTGGCTGCGTTTCCCCGCCACCGCCACCGTGCTCACGTTCGAAAACCGTTGCAGCCCGTGATAGTACTGAGATTGCCGCGCCAACTGCACCACTTCCAGCGTCCCGCGCAGATTCACATTCAAGCAGCTTTTTTCCGACTTCCGATTGAGCGAAGCCGCGCAGTGGATCACCGAATCGGTGCTGTGCACGAGCCGGTCGTAATCGCTCGCTTCGAGCCCGAACTGCGGCGACGTGAGATCGCCGCGAAAAATCCGGATTTTCGCCTGCAGGTATTCGTAGAATTTCGGAAACGGCAGGTGCAACTGCAACGCCTGCCAAAGCCGCAACTCCGCGTCACGCGGATCGCGGCCGCGCACCAGCAGATTCAAGGTCGCGTCATACTGCTCCAGCAGATTGGCGGCGACATGCGCGCCGATGTACCCGGTCCCACCGGTCAGGAAAATTGCCACGTTGCTCCGTTTGTCCCCGTCTTCCTGGCATCGCCATTTTCGGTCGTTTTTCTGGATGCCGGCGGCATCTGCAGCACACGCGGCGCGCGCGCCTCCAGCGGCCGCCCTTCTATCAGCGGATACGTCCACCGCCGCAATGCCGGAATATGAGTGTCGATCCAGTACTCCCACCAGTCCAGTCCCGCCGTGTCATACCCGAAAATTTCCTTCTCCTCGGGCGTCAGGGCCTGCGACAATTTCTCCACATTGTCCGCGACAAAGTCATGCTCGTTGTGCAGAATAAACGGCTCGAACAGGCCCACTAGTTTTTCCACGCGCTCAAGGTTGCGCTCCGTTTTCGCCAGCGGCTTCTTCATCGAAGATGGCAGCGGAGACATCACCCGCTGAATCGACTTGATAATCATCTTCTGCGCCGGCGCCGACATGCGGTTATACCGCTCTTTCGATACCGGGATCGCATCCATCCGCAACCGCAGCCAATATTCCAGACCTTCCTGCGCCCGATAGTGACGCCGGTGTCCGAGGCTCGTCAACTCAATCGACCGCCCCATGTCGCACGGATTCGTGCACGACGTCGCCAGTTGATACAGCGGATCGTGCCGCCGCTCCACCAGCGCAGCGCCAATCAGCGTCATCCCCGCGCACACCGCATCCACCGGAATAATGTCCAGCCGCTTGCGTTCGTTCGATGGCAGTTGCCGGAACGCCGTCCCCAGCAGGTACGACAGGGACGCCGAAGTATTGATCCCCTCATTCCACCCGCGAAACGGCTTCGCCACCGAAGTCTCAACAATTGACGGACGCACAATCGCAATCGGCAACCCCGCGCCATGTTTCGCAATGATCGATTCCGCCAGGCTCTTGGTGAACGTGTAAGTATTCGGCCAGCCTAACTCCTTCGCGCGCCGGGTGCCTTCTTCCGTAAGATAATTTTTCAACCACCGAACCTTATTCTTGCGAACCTGGATCTCCAGTGCCTGCCCGCTCAGCCCTTTCGCCGCGTGCTCTTTGCCCAACGCCTGCTTCCTTAGTTCCTCGGCGACTTCCGGCCCTTCCACCCGCGCTTCCGCCGACTCCACCAGATCATGCAGGCGGTACCATTCTTTTTCCGCGTCGAAGTCCTTGACACCCGCCGGCGTGTAATTCAAACGAACCCGCTCACTCACACGCCCATCGCGCTGCCCTGCCACATAGCAAGTCGAAAGATGCAGTAATGCCGCGTGATCCGATCCGCGAATGAATTCGATCAGGTGATACGTAGAATCCACATTCACCGCCAACGCATCCCGCAGATCGGGATTGAAATCCGTCAACCCCGAGCTGTTGATGATCAGATCCAGATCTTTGCGCAACCGCGAGGCAGTCTCTGAATCCAGCCCCAAGCCCGGCTGCGAAACATCGCCCTCCACGACTTCAATCTTTTCGGCCAGCAGCGCGCCCAGTTGGTCGCCGTATTTCTCAAACAGCGGATCGAAAACCGGCGAGCCCTCGACCATCTTCTCGAAGCGCGTCTGCGCCGGACCGGACTTCTGCCGCCGGATCAGCAGATAGAGCTTTCCGATCTCGGGTAGATCCATCAACGTGTTCGCCAGCCACACCTTGCCGATAAATCCCGTGACGCCGATCAGCATCACGCGCTTTCCGCCCAGCGCCTTCCGCACCGAAAACTGTGCCGGATACCGCTTTTCGTCGAAGTACACAATCGGACGAACTCGCGGCGTCTCCACTCGCACCGCCGGCACAATCGCAGCAGCCAGTGCCTTAGGGCCGCGCAATCCCAAAGCCCGCACCCATCGCGCCGGACTCTGCTGCCCATCCGGCCCCGCTTCGCGAATCCGCGCAAACAATCCCCGCGGACGAATCACCGGACTCAGCAGCCGTCCGGTCGCAACTCCATCGCGGAAGTCGAGTCGGTTCGCAATAATCCACCGCACCCCCAAATGCCGCGCCAGCGGCCGCATCATATGATCCAACCCCTGGCTCACCAGCACCACGTCCACGCCCGTCGCCTGCAACGCCAATAGCCGTCGCACTCCTTCTTCTTTGAGCAGCGGCTTCAGTTTGTATTCGAATTCCTCTTCGCCCAGCAGATCGAGCCGGTCGCGCGTAATCCCGCGCAGCACGGCGTGAACGATCCGAGTCGCAGCCACGCGGTTCGCCGCATACAAAAATGGCCGCAGCAGCGCCATCACAAGCACCAAGCTGCGACGCGCCGCCCGCGCGATAAATGTCTGGCTGTTCCAGGTAAAAAACGCGATCGGACGAACCGTGGTCAGCTCCAGCAAACTGCCCTCGACGCGCCAGTAAACCGGCGACGAAGGCCGCGAGCGACGGGGCGGCGAAACGATGGCCGGAGATGGCGCGGAAGATGGTGCGCTGGCGTCAAGCGTCGTCCGCGCCCGGAGTTCTTCGAGATTGCTCACAGGTTCCACGAATCAATATCCGGCTGTGCCTTTTCCCGAGAGAACGTTCCGAGCCAACGCCCCGAGACGCCGCCCCAAGATAACCTTCTCCCGGTTCACAGTGCGTCCAGAAGGCAAGCCGCAATCACCTATTTTAACCTCTCCGTCACAAACCACGAAGCATAACCGCAAGACCAGTTCCGCGCGGGTTCTCACCCCCACCGTTCCACCCAGCACACATCCCAATACTTCCCGAACTTCCGCCCATTTTCGCTGAACACGCCCACCACCTTGAATCCGAATCGCCGATGCAGTGCCGCGGTCGCGGCGTTCGGCAACACATATACCGCCACAAAACGATGAATGTCCTCGCCCTTCAACATGGCAAACAACTCCGCATACAACCGGCTCCCAATGCCCTTCCCCATCGCCTCTGGTGCACAATAAACCGTCGTCTCCACCGTCGTCTCGTACGCCGCTTTGGGACGAAACCGCGTCGTCCCCGTGTATCCCATCACCACCCCATTTTCCTCGGCAACTATCAGCCGATGCCGTCCCCCCAAACCAAACTGCGCGAACCATGGTTCCCGCCGCTCCACCGTGTAAGCCTCAACATCAAACGTCACCGGCGTATTCAGAACGTAGTAGTTATAAATCTCAGTGATCCGCGCCAGATCCCGACGCTCCGCCGTCCGCATCCGCGTCTCGCTCATCGCGGCCCCCGAATCTGAAATTTGCAAATCACCGCATCACCCACCCAACATTACCCATCCCGACTACCCATCCCGCGACCGCTGCCGCCGCCACCACCCAGGCCGAGTTCACCCGAAACCGGAGTAGCGCAATCAAGCTCACGCCGAACACGATCAGCGTTTTCCAGTCGATAATCGATGCCCTTCCTAACTGCATCGCCACCACCGCCATCAACGCGAGCGAACCCGCGACCACGCCATCGAGCGCTGCCGCCGCCACTGCCGATCTGCGCAGCCGCGGAATCAACGGTCCGCTCACTGCCACCAGCACGAACCCGGGCAGAAAAATTCCCACCGTCGCCACCACCGCGCCCGTCCAGCCCGCCACCACGTACCCGATAAACGTCGCGGTCGTAAACAGCGGACCCGGCGTAAACTGCCCCACCGCGACCGCATCAATCAACTGCTTATCAGTCAGCCAGTGCAGACGCTCCACGAATTCGGTTTGCAGAAATGCCAGCAACACATATCCGCTGCCGAACACCACCGAACCGATTTTCAGAAACGACAAAAACAGCCGCGCGAGCCCCACTGGAAAAGCCGCGCCAGTAGCCACAACCGCCGTCGCCCCGGCGACAATCTTCGGAAGCCCCGCTGCCTTTCGAAGCCCAACACCCGCACCCATCATCCGGTTCTTCATCGTAAAAGCCGCCGCCGATACCAACCCGGCAAACACCAGTACCAGCACCGGACTGACTCCCACCAAACTCAGCACCGCCGCGAGCACGGCAATCACCGCCAGCAGAGTCGTCCGCACTGCCGTCCGTCCCAACTTCCCCAGCGCCTGGATCACGATCGCAACCACCGCCGGCTTTATCGCGTACAGCACGCCTTCGGCCTTCGGCAGCGAGCCAAAGCGCACATAGGCCCACGCAATCGCCGACACAATTATGGCCGCCGGAATGATGAAGCAACAGCCCGCCACAATCAGACCGCGCCAGCCGCGTTTCAGTTGCCCTACAAAAATCGCGACTTCGGTCGAACTCGGCCCCGGAATCAAATTTGCCGTCGCCAGACGGTCCAGAAATTCAGCATGGGTAATCCACCGCCGCCGCCGCACGAATTCTTCTTCCATCATCGCCAGATGCGCCGCGGGCCCGCCAAACGCAATCGTCCCCAGCTTCAGAAACACCAGGGCGATCTCACCCAGCGAAGCTTCCCGGATTTCTGTGGACTCAGTCATTGCCTGAAGTGGCGCAAGCGCCCTCGCCCGCGAACTCTCAGCCGCAGCGGAGAATTCGAGGTTACCGCAAATTCTGCTAGGCAAGAATTGGTAGGATGATTCACTGCGCAAACGGCGGACCGCGCCAGTCGGAGGAAAGAGGACCGTGAATATGCTGACGCTATTCGGACTGTTCGCGGTGACCGCGATGCTGGTCACGTATGCACTAGAGAGCCGCAGCACCTGGTTCATCCTGGCGTTCGCCGTCGCCTGCGCGCTCGGCTCTGCGTATGGGTTTCTGCAAGGCGCATGGCCCTTCGGAGTGGTCGAGGCCATCTGGTCGGTCGTGGCCGTGCGCCGCTGGTATCGCGCCCGGCGATAAAGCCAGCTCAGAGCTTATTCAGCCCGTCGAGCGCCGCCACCTTATAAGCTTCCGCCAGCGTCGGGTAGTTGAACACCGTGTCGCGAAAATATTCGATCGTCGCGCCCATCGTCAGCACCGCTTGTCCAATGTGCACGATCTCCGCGGCGCGATCCCCAATGATGTGTACACCCAGCAATTTCAGCGTATCCGGATCAAACAAAATCTTCAGCAGACCCTGATCGTCGCCCAGCATTTGCCCCTTCGCCAGTTCCGAGTAGCGCGCCAGACCGCTCTCATACGCAGTCTTGCTGCGCGTCAACTCCTCTTCGGTGGCGCCCACCATGGAAATTTCCGGAATGGTGTAAATGCCGTAAGGAATCAGATTCGGCAGCATCCGGCTGGGCTTGCCAAACATGTGACAAGCCGCCAGCCGCCCCTGCTCCATCGAAGTACTGGCCAGCGCGGGAAACCCAATCACATCGCCCGCCGCGTAAATGTGCGGTACCGCGGTCTGAAAATGTTCATTCACCGCCAGCTTGCCGCGCTCGTCCGCCGTCAGCCCTGCCGCCTCAATTTTCAGATTGTCGCTGTTAGCTTTTCGTCCAATCGTGTACAGCAGCGCCTGTCCGCGAACTTTCTTTCCGCTCTCCAGCGTCGCAAAAACCTTGTCCCGCTCTTCGTCAAAACCGACCGACACCACTTTCTCCCCGAGCCGGAGAACCGTTCCCAGTTGGCGCAACTGGAAACACAGGCTCTCGATAATCTCCCGATCCACAAAATCCAGCAACGTCGGACGCTGGTCGAGCAACGTCACCTTCACCCCAAGCGCCGCGAACATGGACGCATATTCCAGCCCGATAATCCCCGCCCCCACTACAATTAACTCTCGCGGTATCTCTTCCAGGCAGTGCACCTGATCCGAATCGAAGATGCGCTTCCCGTCCACCGGAATCCCGTCAATGTGCGCCGGCCGCGTGCCGCAGGCAATCAGGATCTTCTCCCCCAAAACCTGTTGCACTCCGTCTTCGGTCGCGATCTCAATCGTATAGGGATCGGCAAAGTGCGCGTCTCCTTCGAGCGCGGTCACATAATTCCGTCGCAGTTGTGCCTTGATCACGTCCACTTCCCGCGTCATCACCGCCTGCGCCCGCAGCACCAGGTCCGACATCGCGATCCGGTCTTTCACCACATAACCGCGTCCATAGAACGAACGCTGCCGTAATCCGCTCAGGTAGAGCACCGCTTCCCGCATAACCTTGCTCGGGATCGTTCCGGTATGAACGCAAACTCCTCCCATCGTGAGCCGCCGGTCGATGATGGCGACTTTCTTGCGCATCTTCGCCGCGCAAATCGCGCCCTTTTGCCCCGCCGGACCGCTTCCAATCACCACCAGATCGTATTCGTTACCCTGCATAAGTGTGCGCGCGCCGCAGCAAGAAACTACCACCTTTCTAACTCCATGCGAAAGGTGTCTTTCGTTTCTAACTCAAAATTAAGAGTCCTTTAACAATGTAAAGTGTGGCGCGAGCACCCCGCTCGCGAACTCTATCCAGGAAAGATTACGTAGATCGCAAAATTCACTTCACAGCGAACGCAACTATCGTCCGCCCACGCGGACCTCGCGTCTTCTCCAGTTTTCTCAGCAGCTTCGTTTCCAGGTCATCGGGATCGGCAACCATCTCGCAAGCCGCAATCTGCTTGTCCGTCGCGCCGTGAAAACACAGTTCACAGACTCCGAGCCCGCCTTCTGCTCGTACCGGGGGACCAAACGTGCGGCAGGTCATCGGCCGGGCCTCGTAAAGATCGCACAAGCCCGTCTCCGGATCGAGCACCGGACACACCTCATCGTTCGCAAATGCGGCGAAGCGCTCTTCCGCCTCCGAACCTTCGTCGAACACTGCCGCGTCAAGCACGCCCGTTTTCGCGTTCCCAGGAAACTCCGCCGACAACCGCTGCATCGAATCTCGCGCCCGCTCGCGAATCCGCTTCGCCCGTTGCGAGTCCGTTTTTTCCAGGTCAGCCAACCTCTGCTGCAACCGCACCGCATCCAGTTGATTAATGGCAAACACACCCACGCAACACTGCGTGCATCCCGGACGGCACACCAGCCACTCGCCGCTACGCCGCGCAGCATCCGCCAGAGCAGCGTCCACGATCTGAATCAGCGCCCCATCCGCAACCGGCAATCGCCGCCCAGACATGCCGGAAGCATACCGCATCGCTGGAGCTACGCCGAGTAGCCGGAATCACGAACAATAGACGGAGGGGCAACCAGGAAAAATTGGAGGACAGGCGGGTTCGCCTATCCTCCAGGAGAGGGTAGCAAGAAAAGCAGGGTTACTTGCCGTCGCCGTCGTGGTCCACATCGCCAGTACTTTTCAGGGTGACTGTGTCCTGTGGGCGCATTTCACTCTTCGGAGGCTGGGCCGGGGGTTGTGGCTGACGAGCAGCCGGGTGTGAGACTTCGTTGGCTTGGCTAGAGTGGGCACTGCTAATTGGATTGATCATAAGGAAGTGGATCGGCATTGTCTGAGAACTCTTTGGTGAAATCAGGCCGGGATCGGCAATCTTTGGTAAGAGTTACCGAACTTAAAGAAACGCTTTGCTGTCCTAACCGGACGAGTACAATGACATAAAATTCCGGTAGCTGCCTAAGGCATATTTTTCCGCGCTCAAAGGCGCTGTCCCGCTCAGTCAACCAGCAAAGGGGACGCAGATGTCCAGCAAGACGATCGGCAAAACGTCCAGCAACGCTTTCCGCAAAGCGATCACGAAAACGAGCGCCATGCGCTACACGATGCTGACTGTCGTTCTCACTTCCGCCGCGTTGCTCGGCCAGTCGAAACCCGCGCCGCCCAGTTCCCCGCCAGGCCTCGAGTTTCCCGTGATCATGCGGCAAAACGTGATTGCCGGCAAAACCCCCGTCGGCGCCAAGGTCCAGGCCAAACTCGTCCTCGCCACCCTGGTCAATGGCGTAGTAGTTCCGCAGGACGCCATCTTGTCCGGGGAAGTTACCGAGTCCGTGGCCAGGTCTGCCACCGACCCATCCCGCCTCGCCATTCGCATGGACTCCGCGCAGTGGAAGAATGGCTCCGCGCCGATCAAGATTTACTTGACTCCCTGGTATTACCCCATGGCACTGCTGACGAATCAGAATCTCGCGGATGAGCCCCCCGGCGCCGCACACCACGTGAGACCTTACAATAGGACTGCCACCTACCCCGACCCTAACAGTCCGGCGTCGCAGCCTTTTCCAGACCCTGACCGGGACAGCGGTAACCAAGGCAGCCCCGCGCCGCCCGCGTCCAGTATTCCGCAACGCCGCGTCTTGATGAAAGATGTAGAGTCCACGCGCCAACGCGACGGAGCCGTTACCCTTACTTCCAAGCGTTCCAATATCAAGCTTGATAAAACCACCACCTATGTCCTCGCCGCCAGCGACCTGCTGCCGACGAAGTAACCAGCCCAAGGCGATTCGCGCTCAGCTCTCCCTGCCTTTTCAATAACTTACCCCATAAAATCCCACAATTCCCCGCTTAACCCCGATTTTCTTCCCTTCATTGCCTTCTTCGTGCGTAACTTTCACGGTTTCAATAGGATCACTGTGACCCATTCCACGCATCGAAACTTGGGTTTCACAGGTAGGTTTCCTCGTGGACAAGTCTATTTGCCAGGTTCCCGTACGCGGGACCACGGGGACAGTTCTAACTCCCGAGCTGAGGAAAGCGAGAGCAGAATGCACAAGCCGATCAAATATGTTGAGAAGGCCGTGACGGTTGCCGCCACGGGCGCATGGGCCGTTTTTGAACGCCTGAACCGCGTTGCTCCGAATGTGGCGCCGACTCCGAAGTGGTCCGACAAGCCCCTGCTCAAGTCCTGGGAAAAGTCGAAGCCGCCGCTCGGCTGGCCACGCTCCACCGATTCGCTCTGTCCCAAGTGCGTGCCTGAAATACGCCAGCAGATTCTCGACGGCCACCTGCCAGTCGACGTGCTGATGAATGAAAAAGTTGGCGAGATAAAGGCGCAGATCATCGAGCGCGACGGCAAGATTTGGATGGTCAAGGACTGCGCCAAGCACGGGCACTTCGAAGACCTGATGTCGATCGACACCGAATTCTCGCAACACCTCGAAGAAGTCTTTCCCGGCCGCGATATCCGCGCCCACAAGGACGAACATCTGCATCACCATGGAACTTCCACGGTGAAATACGGGCGCGGCGCCGTGCTCACCGTCGATCTCACCAACCGCTGCAACATGATGTGCGATCCCTGCTTCATGGACGCTAACCAGGTCGGCTATGTCCACGAACTAACCTGGGAAGAAATCAAGACCGTGCTCGACAACGCCATCACCGTGAAGCCCAAGCGGCAGATGTCGGTGCAGTTCTCCGGTGGCGAGCCGACGTTGTCGCCGTACTTCCTGGACGCAGTTCGTTACGCCCGCAAAGTCGGATACAACAGCGTGCAGGCCGCAACCAACGGAATCGAATTCGCCAAGAGTTTCGAATTCTGCGAACAAACCGTAGAAGCCGGCATGCGTTATGCCTACCTGCAGTTCGACGGAATCGGCAACGCCGCCAACGATCACCGCGCTGTAGGCAACCTGTTCGACGTAAAACTGAAAGCCATCGACAACCTGCATCGCGCCGGCTGCGAAATCGTGCCCGTGATCACCATCATCAACGGCATCAACAACGAGCAAGTCGGACGCATCATTCAGTTCGCGTTAGACAATCCCAAGAAGATCGGTTTCCTGAGCTTCCAGCCAGTAAGCTTCACCGGGCGCGACGAAGCCATCACCGACGAACGCCGCGAAGCGCAACGTTACACACTCGCTCACTTAGCCCACGACGTAAAAAATCAAACCGGCTTCGGAGAACCGGCCCGCGACTGGTTCCCAATCAGTTTCATGAGCACCTTCAGCGATTGGGCCGACGTAATGCACGCCCAGGATAGTAACAACGACTGGGGCCAGCTATCTTGCGGTTGTCATCCTAACTGCGGCACGGGGATGGCGATGATGATTGATAAGGAGACTAAGGAAGCGGTTCCAGTAACTGCTTTCTTAAAGGGCGATCAGCTTGCTAAAGATATCTCTAAAGTGAACGATGCGGCCCGCTCGAAATTCTGGACGGTGTTTGGCATGGCGCTTTGTTTGATGAAGAACTACGATCCGTTCCAATCGCCTAAGCACTTCAAGCTTATGGACCTGCTCAAGAAGTTCGACAAGAACTTTAATGCCACGGGCAGGAACTACGGCAAGGTCGGGCCGGACCGGACGATTGACGATGTAATGAAGCGGCGTCAGGACCGGTGGAACTTCCTGTTTATCGCCGGCATGTGGTTCCAGGATCTCTTTAACTACGACTTCCGGCGCACCGAGCAGTGCATTATTCCTTATGCCACACAGGAAGGCGAGATCAGTTTCTGCGCTTATAACACGGGCGTGGGCTGGCGCAACATCATCGAGAAGATGCACATGACCTCGACACTTACTAAGTGGTACGAAGAGCACGGGCGTCACGAGATTTTCGCGGGCGGCAAGAAAGTCAACATGGAAGATAAAGAGCACGCGCTCTACCTGCGGGAAGAGATCGTGACCCACGAAGTGCAGCACGATCTCGACAAGCTGGGGATCGCGAAGACGGCGCGCGAAGAAAAGATGCGGGCTCGCGACAAGAAGGCCGAGAACAACAAGGTCAAGAACGACGCGGCCTACGACGCGCGTATGGCGCAGCTCTATCGCGAAGTTGTGCTGAAAGAGAAGCCGGCCACGTCAAATGAAGGTGGTTTCATTCCGCTGGGCGCGATAACTGCGGCAAGCGCTCCGGCTAATGGAAACGGCAACGGCGCCGCAAAAGAAAAAGAAAGCGAAGAAGTTGGCGAGCCAGTGGCGGGGGACTAAAGACCGGCTGTTGGCTTTTCGCTAAAGAAATTCGAAGGGTCGCTCGAAAAGAGCGGCCTTTTGTTTTGGCCGCGACGAAGGGCATCGAAATTCGCGAAGCGCGCGAAATGGGGCCTCGCGGGAGCTTGCGCGACAACGCGCGTTGATACCTCCTTCCTGTTATAAATAATAGGCTATGAAAATTCTCTTCATTGGCGGGACGGGAATCATCAGCACTGCTTCGACGGCGCTGGCCGCCCAGCGCGGCATGGATCTCACGCTGCTCAACCGCGGCCAGCATGACTCTCAGCTTCCGGCTGGCATCAAGACCTTGATTGCGGACGTGAATGACCCCGCCCTGCTTCAGAAACTGGAGCACGAATCGTTTGACGCGGTCGTCGACTGGATTGCTTTCACTCCCGACGACATTGAGCGCGATCTTAGGCTATTCCGGGGACACACTCGGCAGTTCGTATTCATCAGTTCCACCAGCGCTTATCAAAAACCGCAGACGCACTACTTGATGACCGAGTCCACTCCGCTGGCCAATCCGCACTGGGACTATTCGCGCAACAAAATTGCCTGTGAAGAACGGCTGATGAAAGCTTATCGCGACGAGGGGTTTCCCGTGACTATCGTGCGGCCCTCACTGACCTATGGAGAAACTCTGATTCCGCTGGTGCTAAATAGCTGGCAGCAATCTTATACGGCGGTCGATAGGATGATCCGCGGACAAAGGATGGTGGTGCCGGGAGATGGGACTTCACTTTGGGTGGTGACGCACAACACGGATTTCGCCAAAGGACTGATGGGCTTGCTCGGCCACCAGCAGGCCATTGGGCACGCGTTTCACATTACATCGGATGAAGTGCTCACGTGGGACCAGCTTTTTCGAATCGTTGGCGCGGCCGCCGGCGTGGAGCCGGAGTTAGTGCACATTCCATCCGACTTCATTGCCGCTTGCCTGCCCGATAAGAAGGGGACATTGATCGGGGATAAGTCGGTGAGCGTGGTCTTCGATAACTCCAAAATCAAACGCTTTGTTCCCGGTTACTGCGCGACAACTACTTTTGACGAAGGGATACGACGGTCACTTGCCTGGTTCAATGCCGACCCTTCGCGGAAACAAATCGACCACGCGGTGAATGCCAGCATGGATAAGCTGATTTCCGCGTATGAAAAAGGAATGAACGCAGCGGTCAAGAGCTTTGCGTGATTAAATTTCGCCGATCGAAGAAGGCTACGCGCTGGCTTTGTCAATGAGCGGCAGGGGCTTGTCGACAGGCGCGGACGACTCCAACTCCAACTGCTCCTGCCCGCTGAGCGCGGAAACTTTCCCCCGATAGGTCTTCAGGTGCCGCTGCGCGGTCTCGAATGCTTCCTGCGCCTTGTTCAGGTTCTTACCGACGTTTTCAAACTGATTCTGGAAAAAGTCGAATGACTTCTGTGCCTTGGCCAGTTCGGCGCGGCTCTTCTCGAAGCGGCCGGCGACTTCGTACCACTTGTGCACCAGCGCAATCGTGTGCAGCGTCATCAGCAGGGTGTTGGGCGAGACGGGAAAAACGTGTTGCTCGTTCATCCAGTCGCCCAGTTCACGGTTGCGGATCACTTCCATATAGAGCGTCTCACTCGGGAGATACATGAGCGCGATTTCAGTGGTGCCGTTTTCCGGCTGGATGTACTGCTGGATGCGCTTCGCCTCCGCCTTCATCACGCGCACCAGGGCCACGCGTGCCGCCTCGATCTCAGCCTTGTCGTTGCTCTCGAAGAGCGCAATCACCTGCTCGCGCGGGAATTTGGCATCGATGGGCAGCTTGCGATCGGGAAAATAGATAATGGCGTCGGCGCGTCCTCCGCCCTCGCCCGGCGATGACTGCAGCGAGAACATATGCGCGGGCAGGAAGTCGGCAAGCAAGCGCTCCAGACTGGCTTCCCCGAACTGGCCGCGCAGATGCGGCAGCTTGAGCAGGTTGTTCAAATCGTTGATCGAGTGGCCCAGCGCGCCGACTTCGCGAAGCTGCTCTTCCGCGGCCTTCAGGTGCTGCTGAACTTTTTCGAACTGGGCAAATCCTTCCTTGATGTTCTGATCGAGTTTCTGCTGCACCTGCTCGGTGATGGCCATCAGCTTCGAGTCCACGCGATCGCGAATCGAGTCAAGACTTTGCGCGGTCTGCTGATTCAGGCTCTGAAATTCGCTCTTGAGTTGTTGCGTGGTGAGCAGCAGGGAACCCGTCATCTCAGTGCGGCCGTCGCTCAGGCTCCGGTTTTGTTCTTCCCTGCCCGTTGCGAGTTGCTGCTCGACCGAGCTGCGAATCTCTGAAAACCCTTGCTGGATACGGTCTGTCACCTGCTGGCGCAGGTCCCCTTTGGTCTGCTCCAGCCTACTGGCCATATCGGCAGTGGCGGCACTGAACTTCTGGCCAAGGGAAGTATCAAGCCTTTCGATCTGGCCCACAACTTCCGCCTTTACATCCACTTGCGTGGACCTCGAAACGCGGCGCAGCAAGACAGCCGAGAACCCAAGCAGGACAAGGGTTCCGGCGAGCACGGTAACCAGCAGTATGGTGTCCATCGTAAGTGGCTGAGCTGAATTCTAGAGGTTAGCGTGACGGATGGAAAGCGGAACTTTACCGGCGATCCCCGCGCCTGAACGCCAACCACAAAATTATGCTCCCGGCCCTCGCTCTTTCATTCGCGCTATTGGCAGTACATCCCGGGCCCTGCGCGGCACAAACAACTTCGCAAACAGTCGATATTCGCAACCACGTTACCAATGACGTCGGCAACGGCGTTCGCAACGATCAGCCCAACCCCCACTCGAACTCGGCGGCCGAATCATCCTCTGGAGAGGATTCCGCCGCCGAGAACGAACTTCTGGAATGGGCGAACAAGAGCCGCGAACTCGCTGGCGTGCCGCCGTTGCGCATGGAAGAAAGTCTGCGCCAAGCGGCGAGAGCGCACGCCCGGCGCATGGTTCAGAGCGAACAACTGGAGCATCAGTTGTCGGGTGAGCCCTCGCTGCTCGAAAGAATTGCCGAGGTCAGTCCGCTGAAGATGGATCGCGCCGGCGAGAATATCGCGCACGCTACTTGCGCTCTGAGCGCGAATGATGTGCTGATGCGCTCGATCCCACACCGCGAGAACCTGCTCAATCGCGGATTCAATGTCGCGGGCGTCGCCGCCATCTGGAGCAAAGGACGGCTGTATGTGGTCGAGGATTTCGCGCACCAGGTTCCGTCGTACACCGCCGAGCAGAGCGGACAATTAGTGGGGCGGGCCATCGATGAGATGCGTCAACAGGCAGGGCTTTCGGAGCTTGTCCAACTTACGCCGTCGAATCTTGACGAGGCTGCCTGCTCGCTGGCGAGAGAGAGCCGTCCGAACGCCCACTTACTTGCTACCGCTTACAACAATCGAAAAATTATCACCTATACCCAGAGCCGGCCCGAGATACTACCGCCCGGCGCGTTGCGCTTGCTGCGCGATCCTGGGGTTCGCCAGTTTGCGGTCGGCGCTTGCTACGCGCGCAATCCGGCGTATCCGACGGGGACTTACTGGGTCGCGATTCTTCTCTACTGAGCTTATCCGCTTGCTGATAATGTTCGAGCCGCAAGGGCTAGAGAGACTGTGTCGCAAGTCGGCTACTTCGCCACGCTGAAAGTCGTCCACGCATGCGCGTTCATGTCCCGCTGGAGAGCTTTCTGCCAGGCGAACTCCGGGTGCGCGCGCACATGATCGGCCGCCTTGAAATCCATACCACAGGCATGACCCGCGGCGGCGCTAAAACTCATTTCTGCCACCAGGCTCGCATCGGCAGCCTTGTTCTGCACTGCCCCGGCCATCCCGAAAGGTGGCTGCCAGGGCTCAGACCCTCGCGGCGAAAGATCGATGTGCCCGTCCAGTGTGCGTTCGTCCGCATCTTCTTTGTTCTCGAAGGTGTCGTAGTGGTCGGCTAGAAAACGCTGCGCCGCCGCCAGGTCGATCTTGCCTTTATTCTCCGCCATCAACTGCTCCCAGCGCAGGTGGCGGGCATTGGAGCTCGCGCTCATATCCTGGGGGTCGAAGTCCGTCTCTTCGCGGATGAGCTTCTCATTGATCGGGAAATTCGAGCCCACAAAATATCCGTCTTTTTTCCGCTCCAGCGTAACGTTCTTTAACCCTAGTTCGAGTTGGCCGATTTCATTTTTCCCGGTATCGGCTACCAGCCAGGTATTGGCATAACCGCCGTTATTGCCTTCCTCCATAATGCGCGCAAAATCGTCAATGGAAGCCGAATACTGCGCCGCCTTGCGCGCCCGCACAAATTCCGGAATCCCGGCCGGGTCGTATCCGGAGAAGTGGCCAATCGTCGTTTCCGTAATGATGATCCCCGCTGAGTTCGTCACGAAATCGTCGGCGCTGTGGATGACACCCGGCAGACCGTCCATGAGCATGCGTTTGCCCTTGGCCGGCACAATATCGAAAATGATGGTCCAGCGCTCGCCGTCCAGATAGTTCGTCCAATTATTGTGGGCGATCACTACCTTGCCGTCTTTCGTATAACTGCCCGTCGCGACAAACGCGCTGCAATGCTCGGGAACCGCCAGCGAAGCCGTGGACTTGATCCCATGTACCCGGTCGTATTCCTTGACGTAATAGCTCCATTCCTCGGCGGCATTCAAGGCCACCACATCCCACAGATCGACCTTCATTCCGACGCCGTGTGCGTTGACGCCATCCGCGATGCCTTGCATCTCCTCCCGATACTCCTGCTCAATGTGCGGCCACATCATGTTTTGCGCGGCATCCCGGAAGAACTGCCAGTCTTTCTTACTGTCGTGGGTCGCTTCGAGGATGGTAACTTTCAGCGTGTCCTCAATCTCCGGCGCCAGCAAGTAGCCGTTCTGAAAGCCGATTTCGTGCGGAGTCCCTTGCAGATGCACGAACGTCCACCCGTTATTCTCGGGCCGCCGGAAAGCGCCCTTCAACTCGGCCTCCGGCGTGGCCGCCCGGGATGAAAACACTGGCAAGAACGACCAAACAATTCCCATCAAAACAAGAACAGCCAAAACTACCCACCATCGGCGCATGCGCGACTCCTGAGGACATTGAATTCCGCGTATTCTAGCAGAGTTCGACGGAAACACTGCCCCGGTCACCACCCCTGCAGAAGATCAACTTGGGTTTTGAGCGGGGATCGATTTGATTGGTCGGGGCGCGCGGATTTGAACCGCGGACCCCCTGCGCCCAAGGCAGGTGCGCTACCAGGCTGCGCTACGCCCCGACTGTGATTCGATTATAAATGATGCCATGCGGGTGACCTTCGTGACACCCCCGAAAGGTGGACTGCCCTAGTGTGCCGCGCTCGGGCTATAATTTTGCCTCAGTGGTCATGCCCAGTTCACGCTATGCGTTGGTGACATACGTCCGCAATCCGGTGGGCGAGTTCGTGGAACAACTGCGCCGGGAACTCCATCCCACTATGCCACACTTGGCGGCCCATCTCACGATTCTTCCGCCGCGCGAGTTGACCGGAACCGAAGCGGCCGCTCTGGAATTCCTGGAAGAGGCTTGCGGCCAGATCGTTCCGTTCAGCGTCGAACTGGGAGAGGTAGAAACATTTCTGCCGACCACTCCGACGGTGTTCATCGAGCTAAGGCACGCTGCTTATCGGATGCGTGAACTGCACGATCGACTCAATGCGAACGGGCTGCACTGCGAGGAAAGTTGGCCCTATATTCCGCATCTCACGATTTTGAAAACGGAAACGGATGAGCAGGCGCGCGCGGCGTGCGCGGTGGCGCGGGAACGTTGGGCGCAGTTTCCCGGCAAGCGCCAGGTCCACATGGAGGAGTTGATGTTCGTCCGCGAGAATGGCGGTTTCTGGCAGGACGTGGCGCCAGTGCCATTGGGACGTGGCCAATTGTCGTCCAAGTCCTAGTCCGGGACCAGGTCCAGGATAAGCCCGCCACAAAGTCCGCAATACCCCCTGAAAACCCGCAACTGGCGGCCAATCTCACGGCTCGACGGGACATGTACTTTCCGCCCGTTGCCAAGTCCATTGGCCGGATTACTATAGATTCAACGGGCTGCACAACAAGCGCCGGATCCCAGGCTGCGGGTTTGATCGAAAGAGACTTTATGCAAATTGGGGTTTACGGATCCGGCTACCTCGCAACTGTCATCTCCGCCTGTCTCGCCGATTTCGGCACACCGGTTTGCTGCTGTCATTCCGACGGCACGCGCATCATGGACGTGGCGAAGGGCAACATTCCTTTCTTCGAAAAAAATCTTCAGGAAGTGATCCGGCGCAATGTGCGTTCGGGAAGGCTGGTGTATTCCGCTGACCCGGAAGAATTGGCGCGCAAGGCGCAGGTAATTTTTCTCGCCGAAGATTCCCCGCAGGGATTGGAAGAACTCGTGGTCCGCCTGGCGGGCGCGGCCGGCCGCTTCCAGGTGCTGTCGATTGTCACGCCGGGCCGGGTGGGTTCGACAACCAAGATTGAAAAATTGCTGAAGGAGAAAGGACTGAAGAGCCTGCTGGTGTGCCAGCCGATGTTCTTTACCAACGGATGCGCGGTCGAAGACTTCAACTGGCCCGACCGGATTATTCTCGGGACGCCTTCGAGCGAAGCCGTCTCTTCTCTGAAACAGATTTTTCATCCGCTGGTAATGCGCGGGGTTCCGGTGCTGGTTACGAATTACGAAACGGCGGAGTTGGCGCGCGAAGCAACCACTGCTTTCGTGGCGACCAAGATTTCGTTTATCAACGAAATTGCGAGCCTGTGCGAGCACGTCAACGCCGATGCCGTCAGCCTCTCACTCGCGCTGGGTCTGGACAAGAAAATCGCGCCGCGCTGCCTGCAACCAGGCGCCGGAATGGGTGGAATTTTCGCCGAGACTGATATGGAATCGCTGACTGGCCTCGCGCGCGACAACCGCGTCGACCTGAAAGTGCTGAATGCCGCCCGCGAGGTGAACGTGGACCTGGCGAACCGGCTCATGCAGAAAGTGGCCGCGGCGATCGATAGCGTGCAGAACAAAGACGTCGGCATTCTGGGCTTGTCTTTCAAGCCCAACACCAACTCGGTTGCGGGATCGGCGTCCATCCAACTGGCGCAGAACCTGCTGGCTGGCGGAGCCCGCGTGCGGGCTTACGATCCAGTGGCGATTCCCGATGCGCGGCTGCGACTGAACGGCATGGTGAAGTACTGCGAATCCGCCTATGGAGTCGCCGAAGGCGTGGATGCTCTGATCGTCGCCACCGGATGGCCCGAGTTCCGGACGCTCGACTTCGCCAGGATACGCCACCTGGTGAAACGCCCCATCATCATCGACACCAAGAATCTGCTCGACTCGTCGCGCCTCCGCGCCATGGGATTCCAGTACATGGGCGTAGGCAGGCCGTAGCGGGTTGCCAGAGGCGAGTCCGCGTCAGCGAAAGCCGAACTCCCGCCGCAATTGCTATAATCGTTGTCTGCGGTGGGAGTAGCTCAATTTGGTAGAGCATCGGACTGTGGCTCCGACGGTTGCGGGTTCAATTCCCGTCTCCCACCCCAAACAGCTTCCAGCTTTCTCTTACGGCTTTCTCCGGTTTCATCAATGAATTGTCATCCCGAGCGAAACGAGGGATCTGCATTTTGCGGCGAACTGCAGATCCCTCGCTTCGCTCGGGATGACAAAATCTAGCCGAAAAAAGGCTCTGCTCCCTCATTAACCGTCCATCCTTTGGTCAGGTCTGGCTTGACTTTGCTCTCGCGGGCGTATTGTAATGGCGTGCAGCTCAGCCCAATCTCTGCACTGCCGATTGAGGTTCGACTGGAGGGGGCAGTTCCGATCCCGAAGAGCGCAGGTTGTCGCCTGCAAGTTCCACCCTAACTAAGGAGGCCCTGTCATGGCCGCAAACCCTATTCCAATCCCAGAATTGAATCTGGAAACGATAAGAACGCCGGAAGAAACTATCGTCCGTTGCACCGGCAGAATCACATCGGGCACCGCTGCCCTGTTGCAGACCACGGTCCGCAGCCTCCTCCCAGGGACCAGATGTGTCGTACTGGACTTGACCGATGTCAGCTACATGGACAGTTCCGGCCTGGGTGCGATCGTTGGCGTTTACTTGTCCGCCCGGAGGCAGCAGTGCGGGCTGAAACTCATTAATCTGAACCAACGCTTGCAGGAGCTGTTCCGCATAACAAAATTGGCGTCGGTGTTCGGGGGCCACGAGGACTACCTTGGCTGGACTCCTGATTAGTTGCCCGGGGCGGAGCTCAGTTGCGTATGCCGACTTCTTCTTTTTCTCTGGCCGCGTAGTGGGACTCAACGTAGTCGTCGAGAATCTTGATGAACTCGGCTACGATCTTGTCGCCTTTGAGCGTGGTAAACAGGCGGCCGTCCACGTAGACGGGGGCTTTCGGTTCTTCGGCCGTTCCCGGCAGAGAAATTCCGAGGCTCGCGTGCTTCGATTCGCCGGGGCCGTTGACGACGCAGCCCATCACCGCGACTTTCATTTCTTCGACGCCCGTGTGGGTCTGCTTCCAGACCGGCATTTGCTCGCGCAGGTAAGTCTGGATCTGCTCGGCCATTTCCTGGAAGAAGGTGCTGGTGGTGCGGCCGCAGCCGGGGCAGGCGGTGACTTGCGGCGTGAAGCTGCGAATGCCGAGCGACTGCAGAATTTGCTGCGCTACGCGGACCTCTTCGGTGCGATCTCCGCCGGGAGCGGGCGTGAGCGAAACGCGGATAGTGTCGCCGATGCCTTCCTGCAGCAGCACGGCCATCGCCGCGCTTGAAGCCACGATGCCTTTGGCTCCCATGCCGGCTTCGGTCAGTCCCAGATGCAGCGGATACTGGCAGCGCGCGGCGAGGATGCGATACACATCGATCAGATCCTGCACGCCACTGACTTTCGCACTGAGGATGATCTGGTCCGGGCGCAGCCCGTGCTGCTCGGCCAGCTTTGCCGAACTGAGCGCGCTTACGACGATCGCCTCCATCGTCACTTCGCGGGCGCCTCTCGGCTCCGGCAGGCGCGAGTTCTCGTCCATCATCCTGGTCAGTAAGGCCTGATCCAGCGAGCCCCAGTTCACGCCAATGCGCACCGGCTTCTGATATTTTGCGGCCACTTCGATCATGGTGCGGAAGTTGTCGTCGTTCTTGCGTCCAATGCTGGCATTGCCGGGATTGATGCGGTATTTGGCCAGTCCTTCGGCGCAGCCGGGATATTTGGTCAGCAGGAGGTGTCCGTTGTAATGGAAGTCGCCGACGATGGGCACGCGCAGACCCTGCTTCTCCAGTCCTTCGACGATGTGGGGAATGGCCTTGGCGGCATCGTCATTGTTGACGGTGACACGGACGACTTCGCTGCCGGCACGCGCCAAGGCAGCAACCTGCTTTACGGTGCCGGGGATATCGGCAGTGTCGGTATTGGTCATGGACTGCACCATAACCGGTGCATTGCTGCCCACGCGCACGCCGCCAATGGTAGCGGTGAAGGTTTTTCTACGCTGAATTTCGGCCATATGGGAAGCTTTATTTTAGCAGGTTACGGCAAGAAGATCGCTCCCCGACCGGTGGTCAGCGAGGAGCGAATAGCGAATAGCAGAAACTACGGCATCCGCGTGAGGCCCGGCAGAGTCTTGACCAGGTCGTTATAGATCACCATCACGGCAAAGAGCACCAGAAAGACGAAAGCCGCCTGATAGATGCGTTCTTTGATGGGCAGGCTGATCTCTTTCTGCATGAGGCTCTCGATGAAAAGCAGCAGGATGACGCCGCCGTCCAGGATGGGAATCGGCAGCAGGTTCATGATGCCAAGATTCAAACTGATAGCGGCGGTGATTAAGAGAAGCGGAGTCCAGCCTTCCTCGCGGGCGGCCTGGCCCACGGCGCTGCCGATCCCAATCGGACCGTCGACCTGACGCATGGATACCTTGTGCTGCACCATCTTTTGCAGCAATTCCAGAATCAGGAAAGAACTCTTCTTGTTGTCCGACAGAGAGCGTTGCAAAGCGTCAGAGAAATTGAGCTTTATAACTTTGGTGGGCACGCTCCTGGCAATGCCGATCCGGTAAGCAGGTCCTTGCCGCGATCCGCCGGAGTCGAGGATTGGTTTCACTGTGAAGGTCTGTTTCTGGCCGTTACGGAGGACCACAAGTTCCAAGGGTTGATCTTTGGTGCGGTTCAACATCTGGACCAGCGCTTCGAGCGCAGGAATGTCCTGTCCGTTCGCGGTGAGGATCTGGTCCCCGACTTTGAGACCGGCTTTTTCGGCGGGCATTCCAGGTTCGACGGTTTTCAACGTCACGCTGGATTCTTCCGGCGCCCACCCAATATCTCCTAATTGATTGGGGCCGAGCGGGGCCGGAACAAGCACTTGCTCGGTAACTTTGCCCTCGTGCTCAATGCCAAATTTCAAAGGTTGATTCGGGCTGAGCGCCTCCTTGACATCCACTTGCTCCCAGTTCGGATTCTCGATCCCCTCGACCCGGACGATCCTGTCACCTCTTTGGATGCCTGCCTTTTCAGCGGGAGTGCCGGGGTTCACCCATCCCACAATGGCCGGCTCATCGAGCACGGCGGGGTATTCGTAATGCACCATGTAGACGCTGGTGAGCAGGGCGACGGCCAGCATGATGTTCATCGCCGGTCCGGCCAGAGCGATGATGAAGCGCTGCCAGCGCGGATGCGACAGAAACTCGCCCGGATCGCCGGTGCGGTCGTCCATGGGGTTCTCGCCCGACATCTTCACGTAGCCGCCCAGCGGAATGGCGCTGATGCGATAGTCGGTCTCCCCCTTGGTGAAGCCCAACAGGCGCTTGCCGAAGCCGATGGAAAACACTTCCACCCGGACGCCAAAATGCTTGGCCACGGCGAAGTGGCCGAACTCGTGAATCAGGATCATGAGTCCGAGCACGATCCCCATGACGAAAATCGTATGCAGGATGGACAGAAGCTGCGGCATATTTTCCCAGATTACTCCAAAATTCCCATTACGAAATGGCCCTAACGGGCGAGCCCTTTCGGCGACGCTGCTTCACCATTTCTCTTGCAAAAAGGCGGGCCTCGGTATCCAGCGTAAGCACCTTTTGTATAGATTCCAAATGGCCCGCTGGCGTCGCAATCATTACTTCCTCAATGATTTGCGGGATCTCCTCGAATCCGATCCGTCCCTCCAGAAACGCAGCTACCGCGACTTCGTCGGCCGCGTTCAGGGCGATGGTCTTCGCGCCGCCACTCGCCGCCGCTTCGTAAGCTAAACGAAGACAAGGAAATTTAGCCATATCCGGAGGGCAGAAATCGAGATGCCTCAAGTCCATGATCGAGAAGCGCAACTCCGAAGCGATCCGTTCCGGATACGTCAGCGCATACAAAATGGGCAGACGCATGTCGGTCACAGAAATCTGAGCAATTATGCTGCCATCCACGAATTCGACCAGGGAATGGATCGTAGACTGCGGGTGCACAATGACTTGCACGCGCGCCGGCGGAACGTTGAATAGCCGGCAGGCCTCGATCACCTCGAATCCCTTGTTCATCAACGTTGCCGAGTCGATGGTGATTCTTTTCCCCATTTTCCAGGTGGGATGATTGAGCGCCTGCTCCACCGTAATGGAGGCAAATTCCGACTTGGGCGTCCTCAGAAATGGCCCGCCGGAAGCCGTCAGCCAGATGCACTCAACTTCCTCCATCCGTCCGCCGCGCAGGCACTGGTGGACGGCGTTATGTTCGCTATCGATCGGCAAGAGCGCCTTGCCCTGTTTCCGCGACTCGGCCGTGATCAGCTCGCCCGCTACCACAAGGCATTCTTTATTGGCGAGGCCAACCGTCTTCCCCGCGCGCACCGCTTCGTAAGTCGCCTCCAGTCCAGAGACGCCCACAATCGCGCTGACCACGAAATCTACCTCGGGATGAGTCGCCACCCGAACCGTGCCCGCGGCCCCATGCACAACTTCGATTTCAGCCGCGCCCAAGCCTGCCTGCCGCAGCCGAGCCTGGAGCGCTTGCGCCGCACCTTCGTCCGCCAGCGACACCACGCGCGGCTTCCAGCGCACCGCTTGCTCGAAGACGAGTTCAGCATTGTTACCAGCCGCCAATGTGGCGACCTCAAAGCGCTCGGGATAGCTCTCGACCACACTCAATGTGCTGCGGCCGATCGAGCCGGTAGAACCCAGGATGGCGATGCGTTTCATGCGCGTAGATCAGTTCTTATTGTAAGGGATGGAGCGGTACTTGGGGTCGGTGTTAGGGGGCACCCCCATGTATCGTCAAGGCCGGCGAAGGCTTCCGGGTGGAACGCATAGCCGCTGCTCACACTGCTCTGCGTTCGTACGGAACGTACTCTGGTTCCCAGATATTCGCTTGCAGTTCGCGCTCCAGGCTATCTTCGTCGGCAACCTGTGCCTGGCCATCTTGAATCGCCTGTCTGCCCACGGCCTGCGCAATCGAGCGACTGAGCTGACGCGAATCCGAAAGCGCCGGCAGCAGGCTTGCCTTCTTATCCTTTTGTGTGGGGACGAGACGTGCCAATTCCTTAGCCGCGGCCATGACCATCGCATCGCTCACGCGTTTGGCTTTGGAGGCAATGATCCCGAGAGCAATCCCAGGAAATATGTACGAGTTATTCGTCTGGTCAATGGCGACCTTCTTCCCCCAAATACTCACCGGTTCGCACGGACTTCCGGTACCGATCAGCGCCCGTCCTTCGGTCCAATCCACCAAATCCTGAGGCGTCGCTTCGCTGCGTGAGGTGGGGTTCGAAAGCGGGAAGATGACCGGTCGAATTGTGTTCCTGGCCATTTCGCGCACCGCCTCCTCGGTGAAGGCTCCGGCTTGGCCAGACACTCCGATAAGGACCGAAGGCTTGGCACGGCGCATCACATCCAGCAATGTGATCTCTCGATTCGCTTGTCTCCAACCCTGCACTTCCTGTTCTTTGCGAGCGTAGGGTAGCTGTTCGGGCCGCACATCTTTACCCTTTTCTGTAACCAGACCGTAGCGATCGAGAGCGTAGAAGCGATTGCGAGCTTCCTCTTCCGAAACTCCCTTCTCCCGCATGAACTGCGCTAACAGGTTGGTGATGCCTATGCCCGCCGTTCCAAAGCCAAGTACAGCGATCTTCTGTTGCTCCAGTGGCACGCCCGTTACGTTCATCGCAGAGAGCAGCGTCGCGGTCGCTACCGCCGCCGTACCTTGAATATCGTCGTTAAAGGTGCACAGTTGGTTCTTGTAGCGAGCCAGAAGTCGAGCCGCATTCGAACCGGCAAAGTCCTCCCATTGCAGAAGAACGTGCGGCCAGCGCTTCTTCACGCTGTTTACAAAAACATCTACGAAAGCGTCGTACTCTTCACCGCGAACCCGATGATGCCTCCATCCAATGTAAATTGGACTCTTTAACCTGTCTTCATTGTCCGTTCCTACATCGAGGAAAATGGGAAGACAATGCTCTGGATGAATGCCGCCGAGCGCGGTGTAAAGGGCCATCTTTCCGATCGGGATACCCATGCCCCCTGCACCTTGATCGCCGAGCCCCAGAATTCGCTCCCCATCGCTGACCACGATGCATTTCACACCGTCGTAGCGGGAATGATTCAGGATCTGATCGATACGATCCTTATTCGGATAGCTGAGAAACAAACCCCGCGGCTTTCTCCATATCTCGCTGAAGCGCTGGCAACCCTCACCCACAGTTGGCGTGTACACCAGAGGCAGCATCTCTTCAATATTGCGCACCAAAAGCGCATAAAACAGCGTCTCGTTCGTGTCCTGCAGGTCGCGGAGAAAGGCATATTTATTGAAGGCGTTCGGCTGATGCCGCAGGGTTTGAATCCGCCGCTCAATCTGATCGTTAAGACTCCCCACATACGGCGGCAATAAACCGTGCAAACCGAATACGTCGCGTTCATGATCCGAGAAGGCTGTTCCCTTATTGAGCCGCGGAGAATTGATCAGGTCGTATCCCGAAAGGGAAATCTGGCAGGCCTTGTTGCTTGCTGTCTGGTGTAATTGCTCGCTCATTGAAATGCCCTTCTAAATCCGGCTAATAGTCCGTGGCGTCTAGATTTGTATCAGGGTATGCCTTTAGGCATACCACAATTGCCGTGTTATGAGGGCGCCTTCAGGCGCTGGCTCTTGGCGCCGGAGTTTCACCACAGGCTGCTTATACCTTTCGCTTCACTCCAACGCGGCAAGCTCAGAGATGGGATCTTGCATTGCATCAGAACGCGCCCCGCGAGCAGGATACGCTGGGGCTCTGCCTACTGCATCAGCCGCCACGCGCCCCACGCCCACACTACCGGCACTGCGAACAGCATGGCGTCGATGCGATCAAGCATGCCTCCGTGGCCGGGGAGAATCGTGCCCGAATCTTTCACTCCGGCGCCGCGCTTGATGAGCGACTCGACCAGATCGCCCAACTGCGCCGCAATGTTGACCACCGCCGACAACAGAATGATGGGCCCGAGTTGCGGCTGCTCTAACCCGAACATGCCATCGCGGCGGTCAATCAATCCAATCCGCAGAAGAGTGGAACTGATTCCCGGCGCGTGCTGCATCCACAGCGTGCCGACGATCGCGCTGGCCATGATCGACGCCACCGCGCCTTCCCACGTTTTTTTCGGGCTGATTTCCGGCGACATGCGGTGCCGCCCCAGCGACTTGCCCACAAAGTAAGCGAAGATGTCTCCCGCCCATACAGCGAGCAGCGTGTAGATCGTCCAGATCGCTCCCGCGGGTTGCTCGCGTATCTCGACCAGCAGCGCCATCGGGATCGCAATATACGCGAAGGCAAACACCGAAGCCGCCGCCGCCGGATAGCCGCTGGCCAGGTTGCCACGCCGCATGGCGACGGTCAGAAAAACAAAAGGCGCGAGCGCAATCGTCAGCGCAGTTCCAAAGACCATGGCCGTGGTCTCAACCAAAGGCGTGCGATTGGTGGACACGACAATCACAAATACAAAGAAAAGCGCGACAAAGACATACGTCGCCCATCCCATCGGCTGAACTCCATAGTGTGTCGCCAACTTCAAGAACTCGGCGATGGCTAGCAGAGCGACCGCTCCCGCCACCAGGGCCAGCACATACAGCGGCGCCTTCAGCACCAGCAACAGAACCAGGGGAATTAAAACGACGGCGGTCGCGACGCGCTTGATCATGGGAATGGGTTACGGTTCGGCTAAGAGCCTGGGATGAAAGTCGCGCACAGACTAGCGACACCTCTCATTAGTTGTCATCCTGAGCGAAGCGAAGGACCTGCTGTTCGCCGCAAAAAAGCAGGTCCTTCGCTTCGCTCAGGATGACAACGTTTTCCAGGATGAGAAAGTTCTTCCGGGACGACAAAGTTTTCCTCCCGTGGCCGTCAACGCTTCGCCTCGGCGTGATCCCGATGCGCCGTATGCTGCGGAGCATGCCCGTCCGGTCCCAGCCCGCCGTAGCGGCGGTCGCGCTTCTGATATTCCTCAATGCCCTCGAGCAGTTGCACGCCGCGGAAATCGGGCCACAACGTCGGCGTCACATAAATCTCCGCATAAGCCAGTTGCCACAGCAGGAAGTTACTCAGCCGCATCTCGCCGCTGGTGCGAATTACTAAGTCCGGATCCGGCAGCCCCCGCGTGTAGAGATGGTCACTAATCGCCTGCTCATCGACTTGCATGTGATCGAGGCCGCCATTGCGGGCCGCGGCCTCCGCCAGCGAGCGAAAGGCGTCGACGATCTCGCTGCGCGCGCTATAATTCAGCGCCAGCGTCAGCAGCATCCCCGTATTCCCGGATGTGGCGTAACTCGCCTCTTCCATCTCGCGCTGTACCGACTCCGGTAACTCATGCTGACGCCCGATGTATTTCAAACGGATATTGTTCTGGTTGAGCGTCCTGATCTCGGCTTTGAGAAAGTGGCACAAAAGGCGCATCAGAAAGTCGACTTCCGTCTTCGGACGCTTCTTCCAGTTTTCCTCGGAGAAGGCGTAGAGCGTCAGCGCCGGAATCCCTATGCGCGCCGCCGTCTCGACCGTCGAACGCACAGCGGCCACGCCGGCGCGATGTCCCGCCACGCGCGGCATGTGCCGGCGCCGGGCCCAGCGCCCGTTTCCGTCCATGATGATGGCGATATGCTGGGGAAGACGCGCCCGATCGAGCCGCAGATAAACGTCAGTTTCCTTGCGCTCCATCCCAGCCGGAACCGTGTGTCGCAAGCAGACCTCTCCGAGTCGAAGCTAACACACGAAATCCAGTGTGTGCAATGCGATAGGAGCGAGCCGGTGGAGAGACGGGCGTCCTCGCCCATCCAGGCGAGCGCAGCTCGCCTTCGCTGCCAGGCTTCGCTTGGCTGGACAGCCGAGGGCGGCTATCCCCACAATCACGCGCGGCTCACACCATAGGCATTCAGCACGTCGCGCAGCGTCACCACCCCTTCCAACTTGTGCACATCCGCGCGGTTCACTACCGGCAAGATTTCGATCCGGTTCGCGCCCATGCGCTCCAGCGCCAAATCCAGCCCCTGGTCGGTGTGGACGTGCGGAAAGATCGCCCCATCCACCAACTTACCGAGCGTCTTGTCCGCGCCTTCGGCCAGCTCGCTCTCCAGCCTCGAAAGATTGATCACGCCCGCTACGCCTCGTCGATCCGTCACCAGCCATGTTCGGAATTCACTCGACCGAACCCGCTCCAAAGCTTCCCGAACCGTAATCTCGGCGGGCAGTAGCTGGCTCGCAGTCTGCATCACTCTAATTACCTGACGCTCACCAGATCGTTGCCGCGTCTTCGCCGACGGCAGGTGAATGCCATCCTGCACCGCCAGCGCTTCGTAGATGGGCTCGTGCTGCAAGCGCGAAGCAATGAACAGACTCACCAGATTCGCAATCATCAGCGGAACGATCACCGCATAATCCTGCGTCATCTCGAAGATCATCACCACCGAAGTCATCGGAGCGCGCACAATCCCCGCGAACACCGCGCCCATCCCGACCAGCGCGTAGGCGCCCGGCGTAGCCGTGTAAGCGGGGAATAAATGATGCGCCACCGTCCCCACCGTACCTCCCAACATGGCGCCAATGAACAGAGCGGGCCCGAAAATACCGCCCGCATTGCCCGAAGCATAACTTCCAGTAACTGCGAAAAGTTTCAGCACCACCAGCAGCGCCATCAACTGGAACGCCATCCTTCCGTTCAACGCCTCGCCGACAAACCCATAACCTACGCCCATAACCTGCGGCACAAACCAGCCCATCACGCCGACCAGCAACCCTCCCGCCAGCGGCTGGAACCAGGCCGTCTTCTGCGGAAACCGCAGGAAGCGCGCCCGCATGCCCAGCAAGAGTCTTGCGAAGGCCGCCGAAACCACACCACCGGCCAAGCCGAGCACCGCGTAGACCGCAAACTCCGCCGGACTTACCAGTTGATATTGCGGAACCTTGAAGAGAGGATGATCGCCGAGGAGCACGCGCAGAACCACCCACGCCGTCGCCGAAGCCAGCACCACCGCGCCCATCACCGGAGCGTAGAGATCGCCCGTGATCTCCTCGAGCGAAAACAGCACTGCTGCCAGCGGCGTATTAAACGCGGCTGCAATGGCCGCCGCCGCTCCCACTGGGATCAGTTTCTTCACTTGCTCGGTGCTCAGCCCGAGGAGCCGTCCAAGCACCGACCCAATACCCGCGCCGATTTGCACCGAAGGCCCTTCGCGTCCCAGCGGGATCCCGCTGGCCAGCGTCGCCGACGTGCAGAAAAACTTGCCCAGCACCGTGCGCAGAGTGATGCGCCCTTCGCGCGCGAACAGCGCCGCCTTGGTCTGCGGCACGCCGCTGCCCCGCGCATTTGGAAAATAGCGATACAGCAGGTAGCCGATGCCGAGCGATCCCGCGACCGGAAACAGCAACCGTCGCCACGGCGCGCCGCCCACCGGATACAGCCGCATCCCCATTCGTTCCGTCAGCAGGATGAACGCGACCACCGCCAGCCCAGTCAAGGCGCCAATCACCAGCGCCAATACCAGAAAGATCTGCCCCTCACGCTGCCGCAACACGGCCAAGCGAAGTAACAGCCAGCTTCTCCACCCACTCCCGCTCGTAGTCTGAACGCTTTCGCTCATCGTTCGGAAATTACTTCCTGAAAGCATATCGCACTGCGTTGGCTCGTAGAGTTGTCAAAGAAAAGAGTTGGCAAAGAACGAGTTGGCAAAGAAGAAAAAGGCGGCCCGAAAATGAGCCGCCCTCGCCCTGTAACTGCTTAGCGGTCGAATGCGAAGTGGTCAACCCGGTTCTGCTGCCAGCATTGTTCGTTGTCCTCGGTGCAGAAAGGTTTTTCCTTACCGAAGCTGACCGTCCTGATGCGATCGGAGGCAAGTCCTTCCTGCACCAGTGTCCGCTTCACCGATTCCGCCCGGCTGGCTCCGAGGGCGATGTTGTATTCCTCAGATCCGCGGTCGTCACAATGGCCCTCGACGAGAACCTTGATACTCGGATGTTGCGAGAGGAAGGCTTCGTCATTTTGGACGGTTGGCGCCTCGCCGGCGCGGATGGCGAATTTGTCGTAGTCGAAAAACACATCCTTGACGTTCCTGCTGAACAATTCCTCATCCGTCAGTGAAGGTGTCGCACTGGCGACTGCAGCATTGACCGTGATGCGAGCCGAGGCCTCATTCGTTCCTCCCGCTCCTTTGGCAAGCAGGGTGTAAGTGGTTGACGCACCCGGCATAACCGACCGCGACCCGGACGCCGGCAGCGTGCCCAGTCCGGCGATGCTAATTTCATTGGCGTTGCTGGTCTGCCACGTCAGTACAGATCCCTGTCCCTGTTGAATCACGCTGGGGTTGGCGGCTAGAGTGGCGGTCGGTGCGCTGGGTGTGGGCGCGGGCGGAGGTGGTGGCGTCACCTTGGCTACCTTCTTGGCGCATCCTCCGAGTGCCAACACGCCCGCGAGCGCTGCGAGTAGAACAAATGTCTTGATTCTTTTCTGCGTCATTTTAATCCTCCTGACTCTGAAGAAATATCGGGTTAAGGAACATTGCCTTCGCCGTGAAGCAAAGACCTGCCAGTCAACCTCCACCGAGCCGCGAAGCATTGCACAACCAGAACGAAACACTTCCGGCGGCTGCGCCCGGGACGGAGATTGAGACGGAGATTGACGGGTTCTAGAACGCCCGTCTGAGCGGAATCAGCAGCGCAGGATGGTGTTGCATCCGGCCAATGCGCCCGAGTGAAAGTCTGCCTCGGGAAGCAGCATCCAGCCGAGAACGACGAGCGGCGAAATCAGACGATTGCCCAGGGATCGAAATGCACCCTGCACGATGGCGATCCGCAAGCGGGCCGCCGCTCGCGCTGCCTGAAGTGCGGTAGCCGGTCCGTGTACCACCGAATACGGACCCTGTATGGCCGGGAAGAGAAAAATCGTTAGAACGCACAGCACTGCCAGGACAGCCAGTTCGCATCCGATGCGGCCAGGGATCATTGACGTGCAAAATATTATATCGTAGGGACAGACGAGCGGAGTTGTTCTTAGCGTTACCAAAGGAGGGGATCAAGCTGCCAACACTTCTCGCGTTTCTCGAGAAATGACCGCCGGACAGCCACCCCGATCATTGGTCGTTCTTCGCCCCCAGCAGCAAATAATCACCCGCCCCAGCCTCTTTGTGATGTCCGTCACAATAAGTCGTGAGGCGTGTCACACCCCGGCCCCTCCCAAGTGTGTTACATCTAGCCCCCAGCGCCCTCTATTTCGCTCTTCCAGGAGTTCCTATGCCGGAGCAGCAACAATTATCCCATGATGCAAAAATGGCTATGTTTTCCCAGTTTCTGGGCTTCATGCTGGACGCCTATGACATGGCTCTGGTTCTGGTCATGGCTCCGATTCTGGTCAAAGTTTTCATCTCTCCCAAAGGCAGCGCCGCCTGGCAGTACATCGTTATCGTCTTCACCTACTCCATCACCATGGCTTCGAGGCCGATCGGGTCGGCCCTTTTCGGACGCTATGCCGACAAGATTGGCCGCCGGTTCCTCCTGGTCTTGACCATCGGCGGCGTCGGCCTGATGTCCCTCCTCGGAGGCTTCTTGCCTACCTACGCCGAGATCGGCGTCTGGTCCTATGTCATCTTCTGTTGTCTCCGCTTATTGATGGGCATCTTCTTCGGTGGCGAATATGCCGTGGGTCACACCTTTGCTATTGAATATGCTCCGCAAAAAAAGCGCGGAATGATTGGCGGCTTCATCCAATCGGGCTTCCCCCTCGGCTATGTCCTGGGCTCGCTCGTCTTCGCCCTCGTTTCTTACCTGACCACCACCCAAACCATGTTGTCCTACGGCTGGCGCATCGTTTTCATGACCGGAGTCATTCCCGTGTTCCTGGCGCTTTATATCCGGAACAATCTCCATGAGTCGCCGGAATTCGAGAAGACCAAAGCCCGCGGCAAAATAGAAAAATCTCCGTTCTTGAATCTCTTCAAACCGCCTCAACTCTTTGACTTCCTCCAGGTCTTCTTCTTTATGACGGGCCTGTTCCTTACCGACTACTCGGTCTACGGATTCCTGCCCAACATCCTGACCCTCAAAGGACGCGGCTTCAACACCACCACCTACAGCCTGATTTACGGCTTCGCGCTCTTTATGGCGTTCCTGGGCTACAACTTCTACGGCTGGCTCTCCGACAAAACCGGCAGAAAGATCCTGACGCAATGGTATTGCGCCTTTCTGGTGGTGTTTGGAATCCCGGTTTTTTACGTTCTCTATCACGCCGCCATCGCCCGCAATCTGAAGATGGCCATTCTCGGCACCGTCATGGCAGCCATGCTCAAGCTGGCCTGGGGAGTCGTTCCCGCCTATCTCTGCGAGCGCTTCCCAACCAAACGTCGCGCCGCCGGTGTTGGCTTCGGCTACTCCTCCGGCGCGCTGCTCGGCGCCTGGTTCAGCGTTTACGTGTGGTGGGCTCACAAGATTCCGTTCATCTCTGCCATCGAGAAACAGGACATGTGGTTATCGCCGGCCGTCATCCTGACCATAGGTGCGATCATGACCTTCGTCAGCCTGCTCTACTCCCCGGAGACAAAAGATCTTCAACTGGAGGACGTTGGGGAAAGGGAGCGCGCCTCCGACCGAGCCAAAGAAGCGAAGGCCCAGACTGTGCTCGCAAGTTAGTTGTAAGCGCGTCGACTTGAAGCGCGCGTCGCCAGTGATGTGTCCCGTAAGTTCGTAGCATAACTGTCTCTGTCACCCTGACCCTGAGCGCAGCCGAAGGGGAAGGACCTATGCATTTTGTTTACACCACGTAAATCGTTGCCCCGGCTCGAAAACGACGTCCGATTTTATTCGCGTATTTCCGGGACACCACAGCTAGTGACTGTTGGTAGAGAAAAGAACGAGGTGCCCCACGCATTCCCGTTTCTTGCGAATGAGTGCGCCGCCGGACGACACCACACGAGCAGCTTCCGGAAAAACTCTGATTCACGCAGGTTTCGGGAAGAGCACGACTTTACAGGCCGCGGAAAAACTCCGGCTTCGTATCAGGGTATCGCTTCAGCGATACCGGAAGTCCTTCAAAATCAGACGCCCCTTTAGGGGCTGTGTGAGAACTTGTTTTTGGTTAACTCGGAGGAACGAAGCATCCGCAATCCCAGCCCCGGAGGGGCGGCCCAGCCTAGCCCACCGCTTTAGCGGTGGGTAAAGTGGGAAAAATGATCCAAGTCCCGGAGGGACGACCCAGTTCTCACACAGTCTCTTTAGGGGCCGGGCAGCGGCAATTTGCTTTTTCCGCACCCTCTTTGAGTTGTGATAGCCAAGATTTGACCTTGCACACCACGCCGTCGGATGGGGTCGCTACTGTCGGGCCGCAACAGGTTGTTTGAGCGTAATGCTGAAGGACGAACAAATAGCGCAAAGTTGTGTAAACGCCTGATAACAGAAGTTACCGCGCCACCGCTTCTGCGTGATGCAAAAGAAAAGCCGCCCGAGACCGAGCGGCTTCTACTTGCTTCCTGTTTTTACCGCTTCCTATTTCAAAGAGACGGGAGGCGTTTTCAGCGATGACACTTTGGGCGTCTCGTCCTGTGCGGGGAGTTTCGTTGGGACGGGCGGTGCGTGGTAGCCGATGGCCTGCTCGGCGGGTGCTCCGAATAGTTCGGGATGCAGGTAGCGTCCTTGTTCCTGCGGCGGCTTTTCTACTTCTACCTTGATGCGGTGGGCGTCGGCGTAGGCATCGTGGCGAATGCCGGTCACTTGCCAGGAGACTTTCCCTCCCGGCTTGCCGCCAGAAATCCTGAAGCGGTTGCCGGAAATTTCTTTGGCCACATAAAGGCTCGGCTGCGGTCTGCCGATCGAAGTTAGCTGATAACGGAAATCCTGGTTTAACGCCTCGAAATACTCGGGCAGGGTGATCCAGACCGATCCTCTCGCATCGAGTGTGGCGACGCCGTTGTAGATGTTCATCATGTCGGGCGATTCGACGAAGGAGTGGTAGAGATATTTGTTCGCGGGATCGAGGGGGTGGTCAATCAGGAATGTGCCCGTACTCTTGGTCAGGTTGCCGGTGATGTAGACGTTGCCCTGGAAGTATCCGGCATCGCCACCGGTGCCGGTGTTTACGCCCACGACGCCGGCGCCTTGCGGGCTGGCGGTGATGAAGAATCCGCCGTTCGCCCCACCGCCGGAAGTAGAGGAGTTGGCGCCGTATACGGCATTCGTGATGCGGGCGGTGTTCGAGGAGATGGTGCTGCCGCCGGTGCCGATGTCTTGCACATCCAGGGTCGCGCCGGGGTTAGTCTTGCCGATGCCCACGTAGGTGTTCGCGCAGCCGAGGAATTGATATGCTTGACATTCGGGCGATGCGGCAAAGCTGCCCAAAACCAGGGCGTTGCTTTCGCTAACCTCCGCAAAGGCGCCAATCGCGGTAGCGTTGTTGAGGTTTCCCGTGCTGAGCGTGGCCTGTCCCCCAACAAGGGTGTTAAGGTTTCCGGTCACGGACGAACTGTCGTACGGAAATCCGGCGTAAAGGCCTAGCGCCGTGTTCAAGGACCCTGTAGTGTGAGTCTGTAGGGCGCCGCCGCCGACGGCGGTGTTATAAAAGCCCTGGTTGTTTTCTGCGAGCGCAAAGGCGCCGACGGCGGTATTAGATTGGCCCGTCGTGGTGGAGTTCCCGGCGAAGCCGAAGAAGGCGTTGTAGTTCGCATAGGAGCCGAAGGCGAAGGGCTGGCCCGTCAGGGTGAAGCCGGTCGAGGAGTTGATGTTGCCGACCACATCCAGCGGGAAGGCCGGTGTCGAAGTGCCGATGCCCACGTTGGCACCGCTGCCCAGCACCAGGGCATTGGGTTCCCCGACCACCGCGTTTGCGCCGATGGCCGTGGCATTGCTGAGGGAGCCCGTGCTGAACCCGGCGAAAGCCCCCACGGCGGTGTTGTAGATGCTGGTCACGTTAGAAAAGTCAAGCGTGATCCCCGCCGAGTAGCCGTTGGCGGTGTTGTCGCTCCCCGTGGTATTCAGGTTGAGCGCCTCCCAGCCGTTGGCGGTGTTATTTTGGCCCGTGGTGTTGAGGTTGAGCGCCTCCCAGCCGTTGGCGGTGTTGTTCCTCCCCGTGGTGTTGCCTTGGAGCGCGAAGACGCCGCCAGCGGTGTTGTAGCTGCCCGTGGTGTTGTATTGGAGCGCGCTAGAGCCGGTGGCGGTGTTGAAGCCTCCCGACGTGTTGCTTTGGAGTGCCTGGTTGCCGACGGCGGCGTTGTAGCTGCCCCCGGTGTTGGAGTAGAGCGCCTCGTAGCCGCTGGCGGTATTGTAGCCGCCCGTGTTGTAGTAGAGAGTGTCGAAACCGACGGCTACGTTGCCGCTGTTCGTGGTGTTGGTGTAGAGCGCGCCTACGCCGATGGCCGTGTTGGAACTGCCCGTGGTGTCGGAGCGTAGGGCCCAGAAGCCGCTGGCCGTGTTGCCCGCGCCCGTGGTGTTGGAGTAGAGCGCCTGGTAGCCGCTGGCCGTGTTGCTCCCGCCCGAGGTGTTGGAGGCGAGCGCGCCTGCACCGCTGGCGGTGTTGTCCTTGCCGGTGTTACTGCCGTTGCTGTTCCCCGCGAATCCGAGAAACGCGTTCCCATTCGCGTAGGAGCCATAGTCGAAGAGGTTGCTGCCAATCTGGAAGCCATTCGCGCTCAGGTTCCCGCTTACCGTCTGATTGCCGGTGAAGGTGTTGGCGCCGGTGAAATTGTTAGCCGCGCCCAGCTGCGGCACGACGGACGTGTTGATACTGAGCGTTCCGCTGGTCGTGATCGGACTCGGGCTGGCCGTCAGTCCCGTACCTGCGGCTACGCTGGTCACCGTGCCCGTGCCCACGGAAGCACAAATCCATGCGCTTCCATTCCATTGCAGCACCTGATTCGCCGCGCACGCATTGGTCAGCGACAGGTTGAGCGTGCCGCTGGTGCCTCCGCCGGTCAGGCCGCTGCCGCTGGCCGTGGTCACGCCCGTGATCGTGCCGTCGCCGGCGAACACGATGTCCAACTCGGCGGGATGACTCGTCGTCGTGTTCTCTTTGCTGTCAAACGTCGCATTGAACGAGCCATTGGCCACCAGTGCAATCCCGTCATTCGCCTCGCTTCCGTTCAGCCAGGCCTGCACCGCTGGCGTGAGGTTGATCAGGATGTACTGGTTCTTATCCGCCGTCGTAATCGCCACGTTCGAGGCAATCGTCGTGCCCAGCGGCGGAGCGTTGCTGGCATCGATCATGCCCTCCGTCCACGTGCCGTTGACGTAATCCACGTTGAAGCTGCCTGCCGTGGTGACTGAATTGACATAGAGCTTGAGCGTGGCCTGGCTGACGCTGGCTCCGGTGGGAATGGACGCCAGATTGAATTGAATGTAGGCGACCTCGGTGGCGCCGTCGACGTAGAGCAGCGTGGCGGTGCCGTAATTCTTGCTGGAATCGGCAGTGTTGGTGTAGGAGTCGCCGAGGGGCGTGATCTGCGCGTGGGCGCTGGGCAGCAAACATAGGGCGGATAGCAACAGTACGGCTAGCTGCGTCTTCGGGTTCTTCTTGTTCATAGCACGCTCCAGATTGTTTTTCGCGAGAATCGGGCCTTGAGTTAGGAAGTCTTTATTCCAGAAAGGGGCCCAATATGCTTACGCCAAAAAGCCACGATGAAAATGAAGTTCGGGCAGCGGGGAAGTGCAGCGTCCAAAACGTGGGGAGCATTATGTTTTATGGCCGGTGCCTTGTCAATCTGCAAATGGTTGCGGCGGTAGGGCGTGCTTATAAGCCCTAGTCCCACAGGGTCATGGAGTTGGCTATGATCGCAGAGGGTTATTGTTGTAACATCTCGATTACACTCAAAATCCCCCCGATGCGGTCACCGGTCTGTATCCGACACGTGGAGCCCCGTCAACCCTGTCCGCAAAGGTCGAGGTCGAACTTTTACACTTTAGTCGTGCCGTGAGCCGTTGAGAACGTGTCCGAGCTTCAGCGCCTGAGGTGAGCCTTTTGGCCGCTCCCAGGAACTAATTCCCAATCACTCTCACCCCAGCAGTAAGTAATCTCCGCTCGCGTCTTCAACCTCCACCATCTCCTTCAATTCCGGATAATGCCTCACCAGCGTCTCCGGCGCGCGCACCTTCTTCCCGTCCAGCAGAGACCTTAACTCCAGCGCATTCACCGCCGCCTTCGCCTGAAAGTGATTGTTCGCAATCACAAACGTCGACTCGGCCTTCTGCCCGATGATCGCGACTTTCTCTTTCCACTTCTCTAGCTCCGCGGGCTTGTAGAGATAGTTGTAACGGTCGTTGCGGTTATCTCGTTGGGACCCGCTGCCGGACCCGCTCTCGAACCCGCTCTCGAACCAACTCTCGTAGTTGCGACCATGCAACCGCACGTACCCAACGCCCGACGTGACATGCTCGGTCGGCGCGAGCGAACGGCCCAGCAGCGGTTGATCGATGTTGCAGAACCCGACGTTGTGGCGCATGAATTCGGCGATCGTTTCCGGCTGGTTCCAACTCTCGTGCCGCACTTCGACCACCCGCGGATACTCGATGAACTGCCGCAGCAGCAATTCCAGGTATTCGCGGTTCAGGCCGGTGTTCTTGAACGAGACGGGAAACTGGATCAGCAGCGCGCCCAGCTTGCCTTCCGCGGCCAGCGAGTCCAGACCCTCCCGGGCCAGCCGTTCGTCCCGCTGATTAGGACGGATGCTGGCCGCCGAAGTCGGCTCCATCACCGCCAGTGGAGAATGCGTAAATGACCGGTGCAGCTTCGCCGTAAAAAGAAAACTTGGGTTGACCGCCGCTGCTTTCCTCGACCACAGACGCCCCAGTTCCGGCCGTATATGTCCATAAAACGAAGTGTTGATTTCGATGACGTCAAAGAATCGCGCCAGAAATTCGACCGGATGCACCTTCTTCCGCGTCACTTCCGGCGGATAAAGAATTCCATCCCAGTCCTTATAAGACCAGCCGGCAGTCCCGATGCGGATTCGCGCAGCATTTTCCATACGGGCGGGCCAGATGTTAGCCAGATGTTGGAAGATTCAATGCTCGCAGGTTAGCATAACGATTACGTAGGGGCAGCCGCCCCCGGCTGCCCAGCCGAGCAAAGCTCGGCATCTGCCCGCAACTCGCCATCTTTGCACTTGACACAGAAGTTATAATAGAACTTAGGTAGCAGCCCAGCGCGGCCGCGCCGAAGTTCCTCTAAGTTATTTGAAATCTACACTTTGCGCGACTTAGTAGACACAACTCCCTGATTCTAAAGACCAAGCCCGCAAGAAGTTTCCAATAACTCCTTTGTTATGAATACTTTGTAAGTTAACTCCTTTAAACTCAGAGACCTGCCGGAAATTTCCCTGTAACCCTATGATTTTAATAGACAGGGGGGAGGGGGGGTACCCCAAGTACCAGAGTCGAAAAGCAGCGCCTTACAGTTCGTACTTCTTCATCAGGTGGCGGAACGAGCGGTAGGAGATGCCAAGCACGTCCGCAGCCCTGACTTGCACGCCGTGGGTTTCGGACAGCGCGGACTGCAGCAGCGAACGCTCGATCTGCGCGACATATTTTTCCATGTTCACGCCCTCGGGAAGGACCGAGCCCGCGCCAGCGCTGATGGCCGTATTCATATTCATTGCGGTTTCAGCGCCGGCGGCCACGGCGCGAGCTTTTGGACGCTCCGCCGGCAACTCGACGCGCAGTTCGCTCGAGGCTTCGAGCGCCACCGCCCGTTCGATCGTGTTTTCCAGCTGCCGGACGTTGCCCGGCCAATCGTAACTGGTCAGAGCTTCGAGCGACGCCGCTTCGACTCCGTGAATGCTCTTCCCCGCCCCGGGCGCATATTTTTTCAGGAAGTGATTCGCCAGGAGCGGCACATCCTCGCGGCGTTCGCGCAAGCCCGGCACGCGAATGGGAATGACGTTCAGGCGATAGTAGAGATCCTCGCGAAACGTGCCTTCGGTGACCTGCCGGTCGAGATCGCGGTTGGTGGCGGCAATGACACGCACGTCCACCGGAATTTCGCTGGTGCCCCCCACCGGACGCACCGTACGCTCCTGCAGCACGCGCAGCAGTTTGACCTGCATGGGCATGGTCATCTCGCCGATCTCATCGAGAAAAATCGTGCCTTGGTCGGCGACTTCGAACAGTCCGCGCCGGTTCTGGGTCGCTCCCGTGAAGGCGCCTTTGACGTAACCGAAGAGTTCGCTTTCGAGCAGCGTCTCCGGGAACGCGCCGCAGTTGACCGAGACAAAAGCTTCGGCGGCTCGCGGCGAGCAGGTATGCACGGCGCGGGCGACCAGTTCCTTGCCGGTTCCGCTTTCGCCGTAAACCAGAATCGTGCTGCTGGTGGTGGCGACGGTGCGGATGGTCTGCTTCAGTTTTTCGAGCGCTGGACTGGCGCCGATGATGTTGTCGAGCGAGTTGCGCGTGGCCGCGTCGCGGCGCAGGGCAAAGTTCTGCCGGCTGAGCGAGACCTTCGTGAACGCGCGGGCGATGGCTAGTTTGACCTCGTCCACCAGTCCCGGACTCTTGCGGATGTAATCGGTTGCACCGCCCGCTTTCACGGCCTGCACGGCAGCTTCGTAGTCATCGACCGCAGTCATCAGGATGACCGCGGAATCGGGCGAGATCTGGTGCGCGTGGCGCAGCACTTCCACTCCATCCACACCCGGCATCTTGATGTCGGTAACAATCACGTCGAACAGCGCACTGTCGATCTTGCGCTTGGCCAGCTCGCCACCGGTCACGGTTTCCACCTTGTGGCCATCGCGGCGCAGGGCAATATCGAGCAGTTCGCAGATCGAGCGCTCGTCGTCAACGACGAGAATGTTACCCACGCGAACCTCCTTCTGCTGCCGCGGCTGCCAGAGCGCCTCCAGCGGATTCTGCCGCGGAGGAAGTTCCGCCGGCGGTGCTCTGCCCATGCTCAGTCTCCATGCGCCGCAACCGCACTACGAAGCTGGTGCCCTTGCCAACTTCGGAACGCGCCCACACTTTGCCCTCATGCGCCTGCACGATCTGGTACACGATGGCCAGGCCGAGGCCGGTTCCGCCTTCAAAGTTCGACTGGAAGGGCTCGAATATCTTTTCCGTCTGCTGCGGGTTGAGGCCGGGGCCGGTGTCGGCAAAGCTCATCTCCCAATCCGGGCCGCGCTCAGCCATGGCCACGGTCAGGCTTCCACCTTTATTCTTCATGGCCCGCACCGCGTTTTCCGAGAAGTTCCAGAACACCTGTTTGAGCTTGTCGCCATCGGCCAGCACCCAGGCTTCGGATTTCGGAAAGCTGCGCTCGATCTTGATGCCGGCGCCCTCGGCGGCGAGGCGGTGTTCGAGCAAAGTGAGAGTGTCCTCGAGCAACGGAATCAGATTCACGCGCTCGAAGCGATATTGCTTGCCCCGGGAGTACGCCAGAAAATCAGTGATGATGTTGTTGAGACGATCCGATTCGCGGATCACAATCTGTAACAGGTGCCGCTCTTCGGAATTCAAGGCGGCTGCATCCGACAACATGCTGACCGAACCGGCGATCGAGGTCAGGGGATTGCGGATTTCGTGAGCGATGGCAGCGGCCAGGCGGCCCACGGCCGCCAGACGATCCTGCATCCGCACCTCGCGCTCCAGGCGGCGGATCTCGGTGAGGTCGTCGAAGGAATAGACAAAGCCCAGGTCGCCGCGCGCGCTCACGTTGAGCGCGGAGACCAGCACGCGAAACGTCTTGCGGAAACCGTTGCCGGCCACGTAGCGCACTTCGGCATCGCACCGCGCCCCGCCGAAGTGGGGCAACGGATCCTGAAAAAGGTCGCCCACGGAGCGTCCGCGCAGCTCGGCTTCAGAGATCCCGAGCAGTTGCTGTGCCGCTCGGTTGACCAGCGTGATGCGCCCGTCGAGCCCGGTCGTGATGACGCCGCCGCTCATGGACTGCACGATATTTTCGTGCAGCGCCTGCAGATTTTCGAGCGCACCGCTGGCATCCTTCAGTTGCACGTCCACCTGGCGCAGTTTGCTCATCAGCAAGCCCGCCAGGTAGGCGATGGCAAAATAGGCAAACAGGTTGACGAAGATCACTACCTGCAGCGCCTTCAGTTTGGGATGCGAGCTCGAATACGAGGGGATGACCAGATAATAATCGAGCTCGAGAACGGTTCCGAAGAGGATGAAAGCCAGGGCTGCGCTCAGATATCCCCAGGCCCGCGGCAGCAACATGCAAGCGACCACGATGACCAGGGGGTAGAGGAAATTCAGCGAACTGTCGATGCCGCCGGTGAGGTGGACGACCAGCGTGACCATGGCCAGATCGGCGAGCACCTGCAGTATGGCCTGCAGGCGGTGTTCGTTCCACACCGAAACCAGAAAAAGGAAAAATAGCGAGAGCACGAACCATAGCACCATGCCAGTGAGAAAAGGCATGACGGGCAGCGGGCTGGGAGTGAGGCGGACGACGGCGAGTTCGATGACCAGCAGGACCATCAGGATCAGGATGCGAACCTTCACCAGCCAGGTCAGCCAGTTCCGCTCATCGGAGATGGAGTGCATGAATTAGCCGTCAGCCTTCAGCTTTCAGCCGTCAGTCATTGGTTCGTCATTCGTCGTTGGCCGATAAGATTCGGGGTTAACTGACGGCTGACGGCTGATGGCTGACGGCTGTCTTTCCTATCCCGCCAGTTTTGAAATCATGGCAAACAGCGGCATGTACAGAGAAATCACGATGCCGCCGATGGTGACGCCGAGACAGCCGATGATGACCGGCTCCAGCATAGCCAACATGTCTTTGGTGGCGGAGTCGACTTCGTCTTCGTAGAAGTCTGCGATCTTCTGCAGCATGGAATCCATGGCGCCGGTGGCTTCGCCAACCCCGATCATCTGGGTCACCATGTTGGGGAAAACGCCGCATTCGCGCAGTGGATCGACGATGGTGCGGCCTTCTTCGATCGCCTTGCGCACCTTCATCAACGCTTCTTCGAGCACGGCGTTGCCCGAGGTGCGGGCGGTGATGGCCAAGCCTTCGAGAATTGGAACGCCGGAGGTAATGAGCGTGCCCAGGGTTCGGGTAAATCGGGCGACCGCGATCTTGCGCAGCAGCAAGCCCATGATTGGCAGCTTCAACAGCATGGCGTCGAAGTAATAGCGGCCACGCGGGTGCTTGCGAATGTACTTGATGGCGAAAACGGAGCCGACGCCACTCCCGATAATCATCCACCAGAAGGTGCCGATGAAGCCGCTCAGGCCGATGACAATGCGGGTCGGCAGCGGCAGCGCAACTCCTAATCCCACAAAGAGGTTGGCGAAGATCGGCACCACCCACTTGAGCAGCGCGCCCACGATCAGCATGGCGAGCGAGACTACCGCCACCGGGTAGATCAACGCCGACTTGATGGCCGCGCGCAGCTTCACCGCCTTTTCCACGTAGATCGCCAGGCGCTGCAGAATGATGTCGAGAATACCGCCGGTCTCGCCCGCCTCGATCATGTTGGTAGTCAGGTCGTCGAAGATGACCGGATACTGGCGCATGGCATTGGCCAGCGTCGCGCCGCCTTCGACCGTGGTCCGCACGCCGAGCAGCGTTTTCTGAAAAGCAGGGTTCTCCTGGTTGGCGCCGAGAATCTCCAGGCACTGCACCAGCGGCAGGCCGGCGTCAATCATGACCGAGAACTGGCGGAAGAACACCGCAACTTCCTTGACCTTGACCTTGCCGCTGCCAAAAGTGGGCATGGAAAATTCCTTGCCCTTCTCCCGGATGCGGCCTGGCGTAATGCGCTCCTTCCGAAGCTGCGAGGCCAATCCGTCCTTGGTGGAGGCGACGCGCTCTCCCTGAACTTTCTCGCCCGAAGCGGTCTTTCCCGAAAACGTAAACACCGGCATGGTTGTTTCTCCTTGTCCGTCTTCCAGCGGCGTGGACGGCTGATCTTACGGGCTGCCCTCGCCTTTTTGTCCCTTCATCCTGTCTCTTCGCTCGTCTTTTCGCTTGTCTCTCGGCCCGGTGTGCGACCGGGCATTTCTCGCTGTCATCGCTTGGCCGGCGCAGCCCCCTTGGCCTGCGGAACCGCACCGCCCCGGTTCACAAAGGTCGCGCCGCGCGCGATCATTTCCTGCAACTCGTCCTGATTGCTGGAGCGCGACAGCGCCAGTTCCAGTGTGATGTGCTTCTGGAAATACGCGTTGGCGAGCGCCTGGTTGAACGTCTGCATGCCGAACTTCTCCTGGCCGGACTGCATGGAGGAGTAGATCTGGTGAATCTTGTCTTCCCGGATCAGGTTGCGCACGGCCGCATTGGGCACCAGGATTTCCATGCACATGGAGCGCCCCTTGCCGTCGCTGCGCGGCAGCAGCGCTTGGCACATGATGCCTTCGAGCACCAGTGAGAGCTGGGCGCGAATCTGCGATTGCTGATGCGACGGGAACACGTCGATGATGCGGTTGATGGTGGAAGATGCCGAGTTGGTATGCAAAGTGCCAAAGGTGAGGTGGCCGGTCTCCGCGATTCGCAGCGCCGACTCGATGGTTTCGAGGTCGCGCATTTCGCCGATCAGCACCACGTCCGGGTCTTCGCGAAGCGCGGCCCGCAGGGCGTCGGTAAAGCTCTTGGTGTCGGAGTGCAATTCGCGCTGGTTCACAATGCAGTTCTTGTTCATGTGCACGAACTCGATGGGGTCCTCGATGGTGAGGATGTGCTCGTGGCGCTCGGTGTTGATCTTGTCAATCATGGCCGCCAGGGTCGTCGACTTGCCCGAGCCGGTCGGCCCGGTCACCAGCACCAGCCCGCGCGGTTTGTCGCACATCTTGCTGACCACCGGGGGCAGGCCGAGCTGGTGAAACGATTTGATCTCAAACGGAATCAAACGGAACACGCAAGCCGATGCGCCGCGCTGGTTGAAGACATTGGCGCGGAAGCGAGCCAGTCCCTTCAAACCGAACGAAAAGTCCAATTCCAGGCTCTCTTCCAAACGGTGCTTCTGGGAATCGGTCATCACGCTGTAGGCCAGTTGCTTGGTCTCAGCGGGCGTCAACTGGGGCAGATCGAGCGGCACCAGATGTCCGTGCACACGGATTTGTGGCGGCGAGTTGGTGGTGATGTGGAGGTCGCTTCCCCCCATCTCCAGCATGCGGCGGAGCAGATCGCTTAATGAGAGTGCCATAGTTTTTTCCGTCTTTCCTGTTGCAATTTCAGCTGCTCGTCGTTCGTCGCTCGCTATTCGCTTTTCGCGATTCGCGCGCGAAAAGCGAACAGCGTTCCTAGTGGATCGTTTCGCGAGCCACCTCTTCGAGCGTGGTCCAGCCTTGCGCAACCTTGATCAACCCGCTGCGACGCAGGGTAATCATGCCGCGTTCAATCGCCTTCTTCTTGAGTTCGAGCGCCGAGGCGCCGACCAGAACCAGTTCCTTGATCTCATCGTCGACTTCCATCACTTCATACAAACCGGTGCGGCCCTTGTACCCGGTCTTGTTGCAGGTGGTGCAGCCTTTGCCTTTCATGATCTGCACCGTCTTCGCCTCTTCCGGCGTGTAGCCTTCATCGATCAGGGCCTGCACCGGCATTTCGACCGGCTCGGCGCAGTCCTTGCAGATCCGCCGTATCAGGCGCTGGGCACAGATCAGATGCACCGACGTCGCCACCAGGAAAGGCTCGATTCCCATGTTCATCAGACGCGTGATCGTTTCCGGCGCGCCATTGGTGTGCAGCGTGGATAAAACCAGGTGGCCGGTGAGTGCGGCCTTGATCGCGATTTCCGCAGTTTCAAAATCGCGGATTTCTCCGACCAGAATAATGTTGGGGTCCTGGCGCAGAAAGGCGCGCAGGGCCGTCGCAAAATTCAGGCCGATCTGCTCCTTCATCTGCACCTGGTTCACGCCGCCCAGTTGAAACTCAACCGGGTCTTCGGCGGTCATAATGTTGGTATCGATCTTATTGAGCTGCGAGATCGAGGAATACAGCGTGTTCGTCTTGCCCGATCCGGTCGGCCCCGTCACCAGCACCATGCCGTAGGGCTTTAGGATGGCCTTGGCGAACTTGTCGAGCGACTCCTGCTCGAAGCCGAGCTTGGTCATGTCCAGCCGCAGATTTTCCTTGTCGAGCAGCCGCAGCACGATCTTCTCGCCCCAGAGCGTGGGCAAAGTGGAGACGCGGAAATCAAGCTGCTTTTTCTTGCCGCCAATCTGCATTTTCAGCATGATGCGGCCATCCTGCGGCAGCCGCTTTTCGCTGATGTCGAGCTTGGCCATGATCTTGAGGCGCGATGTAATGGCGTCCTTCAGTTTCAGCGGCGGATTCATGATCAACTGCAGGACTCCGTCAATGCGGAAGCGCACGCGGAATTCCTTTTCGTACGGCTCCATATGAATGTCGCTGGCCCCGCGCTTCACGGCATCGGTGAGCACCAGGTTCACCAGCTTGACTATGGGAGCTTCGTCGGCCGCTTTCTCCAGTTCCTTGAGCTCGAGTTCCTGCTCTTCGTTCTGCACCTCGATATCGGTGCTTTCGCCGGCATCGTTCATCGACTGCATGACCTGCTCGAGCTCTTCTTCTTTGGAAGTGCCGTAGGCCTTATCGATGCCCTCGACGATGGAGCTTTCCGAAGCCACGACCGGTTCGATGTTGAACCCGGTCATGAACTTGATATCGTCCATGGCAAAAACGTTGGTGGGATCCACCATGGCGATGGTGAGCGAAGCTCCGACGCGGCTCAGCGGCAGAATCTGATAGCGCTTCGCGGTTTCGTAGGGAATCAGCTTGACCACCGCGGGATCGATTTCAAAATATGAGAGATTGATGGCGGGCACGCCGTACTGGCGCGACAGAAAGTTGGTGACATCCTCGTCCGAAAGGAAACCCAACTTCACCAGCGCGGAAGCCAGCCGGGTGTGAGTGTCCTTCTGGAGTTTGGTCGCCTGCTCCAACTGCTCTTGGGTGATAACCTTTTCTTTGACGAGCAGGTCACCCAGCCGCTGAGACATATCTCTCCTGTATTCCCGCGAAGTCCGGGTCAATGCGAAGCCGCTGATTTCCAGGGGGATCAGCGAGGAAGCTTTCGCACTGACACAAATTGTCAACCCAATGGGAATTCCGAAAAAGTAACTTAGGTACCTGTACTTCGCGGGTGGTGCGGTTTTCGCACGCTATTGGCGGCATTTGTGCCAGAAAATCGCCGTGTGACCAGGATCACAACCCGGCAGACCATGTTCTTCGGTGCGGGGAGCAGTCGGCGGTCGTTAGTCGGTAGTCGTTTGCAAGCGCGTGCTTCGACTTCTTCGGGAACACGACGAATCGCGAACGACCATCGACTACCGACCGTCGACTTAACCCTACAATAGTGACGCGGGCATTCCCCCGCCTCTCCGCTATGACCGAAGCAACCGAAAGCAAACACGACGCAATCCGCGCCTACTACCACACGTTGTTTTCCGCCTGGGGACGCCAGCACTGGTGGCCGGCGCAATCGCGCTTTGAAATGATTGTTGGCGCGTACTTAACGCAGAACACTTCCTGGACGAACGTGGAGAAGGCGCTCGCCAACCTTCGGAAAGCGCGCCTTCTGACGGTCCGCGGAATCCGGCGCACACCTCAGCCTGAGCTTGAACAATTGATTCGCCCGGCGGGTTACTTCCGGCAGAAAGCGCAGCGGCTGAAAACATTTGTAAGTTTTCTCGATCAGCGTTATGGCGGGTCGTTGGCGCGAATGTTTGCGCAGCCAACGGGCGAACTCCGCAACCAACTGCTCGCCCTCCATGGCGTAGGGCCGGAGACCGCGGACTCGATTCTGTTGTATGCCGGTAATCACCCCGTCTTTGTTGTAGACGCTTACACCAGGCGCATTCTGGAACGGCACCAGATTGTCCCGAGCGCGGCGGGCTATGACGAAATTCGACTGCTGTTCGAACAGGCGCTGGCCGAGGCACCCGCGGCGCAGAGCTTTTCACCGCAGAGACGCCGAGGCCGCCAAGAAAACCCGCGATCGAACAAGGAACCGACTGGCCCTGGTTGTCTCGCTGGACGTCCTACTGATTTTTTCAATACTCAAGAAGTTTCGCTCGGCGATCTCGGCGTCTCGGCGGTGAAAAAGCATCCATGCGGCCCGCCGGGCTCGTGTCATCGGCCTTCGCGCGTGAGCACCGCCGAGCGCACTCCCCTGGTTCAGGTATTCAACGAAATGCACGGGCTGATCGTCGGAGTAGGTAAGAATTACTGCCTAAAGTCACAACCGCAGTGTGAGCAATGTCCTTTGCAGAAGTTCCTCCCTGAGGCAAAGTGAGTCATCGCAAGTAAATCATCGACGATGACGGCACGGGAGTGACAACATGAAATGGCGTGTTCTTATTTTGGCGGCCGCGGTTTTTTGCCTGGGATTCGGCGCTGCTGCCCCAGAGCAATCGCTGCGTGAGGCGGCACTGACTTCTGGAATGCTCATCGGCACTGCGGTAAGGCCGGCGCAACTTTCCGAAGCGGCGTATGCCTCCACGCTCGCGCGTGAGTTCAACATGATGGAGCCCGAAGATGCCCTTAAGTGGGAGGTGGTGCATCCGGAGCCGCAGACTTTCGATTTTTATCAGGCGGACCAGATTGTGGATTTCGCCAGCCGGCACGGCATGAAGGTGCGCGGTCACACGCTGGTATGGCACCGCCAGAATCCAAAATGGCTGACCGAGGGCAAATTTACTTCCAGCCAACTGGCTGAGATTCTTGAGCAGCACATCAAGACCGTGGTCGGACATTACCGGGGCAAGATATTCGCGTGGGACGTGGTCAACGAGGCCTCCGACGAGTTGCACCCGGGCGAACTGCGCAGCACGATCTGGCGAGACCAGCCTGGAATCGGCCTGGCAGCAAACGGTTACGCCTACATGGAGCAAAGTTTCCGCTGGGCGCATGAAGCCGATCCGCAAGCTCTGCTCTTTTACAACGAGGGCGCCGATACCGAGGTCGTGAATCCCAAGTCGGACGCGATCTACGCCATGGTTCGCGATTTCCGGCAGCGTGGCGTCCCCATCGATGGCGTGGGATTGCAGATGCACATCTCGAACCTGCACGCCGATGTCGCATCCATTTCTGCCAATATCGGCCGCTTTACGGCTCTGGGAGTTCAGGTCCACATCACCGAAATGGATGTCTCGCTCTCCGTCGACGCCAGCGGTAACGCCAGTTCGGAAGATCTGCAAAGGCAAGCGGAAATATACCGCCAAATCGCCGCCGTCTGCCTCGCCCATCGCGGATGCACAGCGATCCAGACATGGGGGTTCACGGACAAATACTCCTGGATCGGATCGCATTCGAAGCACACGCAAGGCGCGGCCCTGCTATTCGATCAGAACTATCGGGCCAAACCTGCGTATTTGGCGCTGCGGAATGAACTGGAGGCGGGGCGTCGTTAGTCGTGGGTAGTTGGTCCTGAATCGCTCGACAAACTCAACTCTGTGCAGACCAGCCAGGTTCTGGTATAACCACTTGCGCTTTAGAAAGGGGTGGCCATGAGCCTCTTACGTATCCTTCTCGCCGGCCTTGGCGGATTTGCGGCGTACTTTGTCGTCGGGGGGCTCTCGTTTGCGCTGCTTCCGTCGTTGAAGAGCGAGTTCCTCAAATACCCCGCCGTGTACCGGCCCCAGCAAGGGCAGATGAGCCATATGCCGGCCGGAATGGCCGCCATGTTTCTGTCGATGGTGGCGCTGGCGGTAATTTACGCAATGCTATACCAGGGCGGCTCGGGCGCTGCCCAAGGTGCGCGCCTCGGTGCCCTCTTCGGTTCATTGATCGGAGTCTTCGCCATTGGCGCCTTTGTGGTGCACAACTATGTCAACTTGAACATCGGACTGAAACTGACCGTCCAACAAGCGGTGGCTTACTTCGTGGAATGGGTTATCACCGGCATAGTGATCGGCCTCATCTACCGGCCCCTTGCGCCACACTGACCGACCCGCGCATTGATCTGGGAAAGTGCTGCCGTTAGGTGCCGGTCGCCAGTCGTTAGTCGTTGGCGGGCACGTGCCTTGCTTTCCGCGGAATGCGACGAAGCCAGGACGACTGACGATTAACGACCGACGACGAACGACCAACGACCAACGACTCTCTCTCCCTCGCGGTCCTATAATGTGATGGACCCTTGGCCCTACCGAATCCAATTCGCGACGAAGCCAAAACCTCCAACCGCCGGG
>JBEKIB010000016.1:0-64134 GCA_050011975.1 Terriglobales bacterium
CGTTGGTTGGCTTGTGCCAGCTCCGCTTCCGCGGACGCGGTGCGCACGATCAGTTCCGCGCAACGCTCTTCGTTGGTGCGGATGCGCGCCTTGCCGCGATCGCCTTCGATTGCGATCTGGTTGAGCCGGTCGCGATTTTGCCGCGTCTCGGTCTCAATCGCATATCCGCGCTGGGTGCGCTCGGAGTGGTCTTTTTCCGATTCGTGCACGTTCTCGGTCTGAAGGCGAATTTCCTCGGCCAGTTGATTGATCTGGGCATCGAGCGTCACGCTTTCCTGGCCCATCTGGGTGAACTTGCTGGCGAGCACAACCCGCAGCTTGCCGCGCATCTCGTCGCGCAGCCTGGCATAGCGCTCGGCTTTGCTGGCCTGGCGTTTGAGCGAGTTCATCTGGCGCGTGACCTCTTCGAAAGTGTCGTTCACGCGATTCAGGTTAGTCTTGGCGTCTTCGAGACGCGCCTCGGCGAGACGCTTCTTCGTCTTGAATTTTGTGATGCCAGCCGCCTCTTCAATGATGGCGCGGCGATCCGTCGGACGGCTGCTCAGAATCTGACCGATGCGTCCCTGCTCGATGAGCGCATATGACTCCGGCCCCAGACCCGTGCCCATGAACAGTTCCTGGATATCGCGCAAGCGGCAGAGTTTTCCATTCAGCAGGTATTCGCTGTCGCCGCTGCGGAACAGGCGTCGCGTCACGGAAATCAGTCCGGCGTGGTGTTGCTGCGAATTGAATTTGCGGCGCCTGATTTTCAGAACCACTTGCGGCCCCAGCACTGCCACGGCGCCGTCGCTAGCCTGCGCTTCAGAGGCCGGAGCTACGGCCGCGGCCTCGCCTTCAACCTCTTCCGTCTTTCCGGGTTGGGCTTCCTCGACGGCCCGTTCCGTTTCGGCGGCGGCCTGGGCGCGGACTTCGGCTTCATCCCAATTTTCTTGCAAGTCTTGACTCGCGGTTGGAAGGTCGTCTTGAATCTCGATTTCGGTGGGCGCGTTCGTATCCGGGCCACCGTAAATTTCGGGATCGATCAGAGTGAGGCACACTTCCGCCATGCCGGTAGGGTTGCGGTCGCGGGTGCCGGCGAAGATCACATCTTCCATGCGCGCGCCGCGCAGCGACTTGGCCGACTGCTCACCGAGTACCCAGGAGATCGCGTCGGCGATGTTCGACTTTCCGCAGCCGTTGGGGCCGATAATGGCGGCGATGCCTTCGCCGTGGAACTTCAGTTCGGTGCGATCGCAGAACGATTTGAATCCCAGGATTTGCAGCTTCTTAAGTTTGAGCAAAGTGACTCCTTCGCGCGGACACGGCGGTCCGCAGACTCGGTTTGCGCTGGCTGGAGTGCGCTGCAAAATTGCGGGAATCCGGAGGTTAACTTCCGCTGTTAACTTCCGCCGTTAACTCCCGCTGTTAACTCCCAAGGTTCCTCGCTGGTCGCATCATGTGATGCCCTTCCCATGAACCGGGAATGGCACCACTGCTTTTGACCAACTCTAACGGTGAATACGGGGACGGGTCAAGTGATAAAACACCACATATTGTGGTACTCGTCCAAGCACCGCCTTTAGTTGCACACATACTGCAGCTATTACGCGCAAGTTGTTGGTGAGGAATAAGAAAGGCGGAGGACCGCGGGAGCATAGACACTCTACCGCGGGGCGGCTGGAGATTCAAGGGCGCGGCGCCGGCTACTGTCCAGTGGCGGGAACGTAGACTTTGTCCGCGCTCACCAGTTCGGCGTGCGCCACCTCAGTCCGCACCTTGACCGGTTGCATTCCGGCCTTTTTCTGCGGCTGGGCAAGAAAGGTGAGCCGGTACTGGCGAGTGAGCTGATGAGTTGAGTCGTCCAGGTAAGGAACGAAGGAAATCGGAGGGCCGGATTCGTGATAGTAGGATTCGCCACCAGTCTCCTCGGCAATCTGGGACAGGTAATGCTTGCCCGGGCCGACCTGGCTCGCACCAGAATCTTCACCGGAAGTTTCTATGGCGAAAACGACGATGCCCGCGCGCTGCGCCTTTTCGATCGCCGCATCGACAAAAGGATCGTGCTTGTCCGCCGCATAATCCGCGTAATCCCCGTCAACGCCACTCGAGATCATAAGGATCTCCCGGCGATCGTTGCCTGCGGGCCATTGTTTAATCAGGTCGCCAAGCGCAGCATAAGGGCTTCCGCTCTTTGCGAGGTTTCCGGTCGAAACATGCAATGCGTTGGCGGCCAGCGCGTGGTCGCCGGTCAAGTCCTGCACGATCTTCGCACCGCCAATCTGCATATAGGCGACGCCGATCTTTGTGGTCGCTGGCTGGGCCATGATGAAATGGCGAATGTCCTCCAGTTGCGAGCCCCGGCTGGTATTACGGGAGTCGTCGAGCAGGATAAAAAGTTCGAGGCCGGCGTGCTCGCCTTGCAGTGGCACCCAGTCGATGACCTTAGCGCGAGCGCGGCTTTGATAGACCATCACATTTTCGCCGCTGATGTTGGGCACTTCCGAACCGTGTCGGGCTTCCACGGTGACCACCATGCTCACCGGAACTCCGTCCGAAGCCGGGGTTGCCTGCGCCACTGTCGACTGTGTCAAGGCGAACAGCACGGCCGCTGCGCCAAACAACTGGAGCACAAAGTAGTTTTTCTTCATGGCGTCCTCCACAGCACTAGCATTCCCATTCCCAGAAGTTGTCTCTTGAACTATTGTAGGCCTCGGTCGAGGACTAACGGACTAACGGACAATGCAACTCGATCTCCGCATGGAACAGCATGTTTCTCACAGGCATAATTCAGGTCAGATATTCTGTTCCCAGGTTTCACGAATTGTTTTCAGCATGGCCGGATAGATAATCCATTTTCGGAACGGATCGATTAAGCCCATGTAGAACGGCGTAATCCACGTCCTCTGGCGCAGGTAGACCGCAAAGTAGAATCGATAGCTACCGGCCTTTTCAGCGAGGGCGCTGAGAGCCGCTGCATGGACGGTACGATTCTGTATTTCAAGCAGCTGTTCGTTTTCGAAACGATAGACAACGCGGAACAGCCCTTCGGGCGTTCCCGACACGACCAAAGAACGAGCACGATCCTCTGGTGTCAGGCGCTTTGCAAACGAGGCTGCCACGGCATCGTTCGGTTCGGCTTCAAGTCGAAAAATGCGTCCAAGAAAAAACCGAAGACGAATCAGCGCGCGGGCCGCGGGCGGAAGTCGGCCGATTCCGCCCTGACTCGCCCGGCGAAGAAATTCAGAAACGGTGACGCCGTCGCGGCGCGCAGGCAGGTCAACCGCCCAGACGTCGTGCAGCGGGACGTCGGCGAGAAACGTATGCACGCGAAGCGGCAGCGCGTAAAACTCCGCTGGAGAAATCTGCGGCACGCTGGTCCCTTGCGATCTCAAAAATGGGCTGGGCTGGGCGAGTTCGCGGCGGCGAAGTAGCCTTTGCGCGCGTACACTCGCAGCTTGTGACCGTCTTTTTCGGCGGTAATGTCGATGGCGCGATACTGGCCGTCGCGCTTAAAGAGAGCAGGTTTATAGGAAACCAGATAGCGGCTGCGGATGACCTGCTGCAGGTCGGCGAGACTGCCGTTGAGACGGCGAGCTGAGCCCGGAGTGAAGGCGGCTCCGCCGGTGAGCTCGGCTAGCGTCTTCAAGGCATGTTCGCCCACCAGAGAATCTACAACTGTGTTGGCATCTTCGCGCGTACTGACAGTGTAGATGACGACTTCTCCGTGTTGCCCCCGATTGATCGCCTCTTTAAGCGTAGCGCTGCTGGAGTTGTCCTCGCCATCGCTGATGACCACCAGAATTCTGGCTACCGGCTGGGTTTCCGGCCGGCTGGCGAGTTTGTCGGCAGCGAAAGCAACGGCGTCCCAAAGGGCGGTGCCGCCGGAGGGCACGAGTTGCCCGACGGCATGGGAGATGAGTTTCTGGTCAGCGGTGAAGTCCTGGACAAGTAGAACGGAGTTGGCGAAGCCGATCACGAAGCCAAGATCATTCTGGCCGGTCATGACCTTCTGCACGAAGCTGGCGGCAGCGTCCTGCTCGAACTTGAAGCGTTCGGAAATGGACGCGCTGGTATCGATGACGAGGCCCATGCGCAGTGGCAACTGAGACTCATTGCGGAATCCGGTTACGGCCGCGGGAGCCCTGCGATCATCGATGATTCCGACGTCTCGGCGGGTAAGGTCGGTCACCGATTTTCCGTGATCCGTGGCCGCGAAAAATATCGCGACCTCGTCGGTTGACGTCCGGAAAGTCAAACCGGAATACTTAGTTTCGCGAGCGTTCGTTTCGGGAGCGCTGGTATCGCGAGCGTCCGGATTTGGCCCGGAGCCGGCCGCGACATCGCCCTCGGCCTCGGCCGGAGATTCAGCCGCCGCGCAGGTCGGGCACTCCGATTCCGTTTCGGCTTCCGCGATCTGCGCATTTTCCCTGGACGCCTGCATCAGCGCTCGGACCCTCGCGGGCACCTCTGCTGGGCCGCTGGCCGCGTCATCGCTCGGAGCGTGGGTAAACGTAACCTTGAAATCCGTGGCCGGAGCGTGAGGGTGCTTCTGTTCTTCCTTGATCTCCTCCATCATCTGGCGAGCCGACACGGCGGCGGAGGACTTAGGATCTTCGCGCAAAAATGTCAGCAACTCGTATTGCGCTTCAGGGAGTTTGTTCTCAGCCTCCCAGGCCGCTGCGGCGTAGAAATGAACCATGGCCGCACCCTCATGCTTGCGCTCATGGACCTGATGAGCGGTTGCGACCGCGGCCAGATAATCATGGTTCATGAACTGTCCGTACGCCAGCGCGGTGAGCAACTGAAGATCGAGAGGCGCGAGCGCCGAAGCTTTTTGAATGGACCCCTGAGCGGCAGGATAGTCCTTGAGAGCCAGTTCAGCGCAACCCAGATTCAGGTAAGAAGTGGGCAGATGATCATCGAGCGAGACGGCCTGGGCAAATTCTCCGCGAGCTTGATCATTTTGGCCCAGACCGAGATAAGCCGATCCGAGCGCGTTGTGCGCTGATACGAAGCTCGGGTAGATCAGGGTAGCTGTTGTCAGGTGCTGAACCGCACCTTGCAGGTCCTTCCGCATCAGAAGCTGGTAGCCCTTCTCGTATGCCCGTTGCGCCTTCGCGGGAGCCTTGAGGTCGAGCTTGGAGACGGATCCGCCGGGGGTAGCGAGCGGACTGCTGCCGCCGCTCCGACTGTTGATCTGCCACAGGTTGAAGTCCATTACGGAGGCCTGGATTAGATCGAGGGGCGCTGAATTCGTCATGGACCCGCCGGAGGTTCCATTCGCCAGGGAAGGAGACGTTGGAAAAGTAAACACCTGAGCAGACGCGGTACAGGAGAGAAATAGAAGGAGAAATGCCCAAAGCGACGCTCGATTGATCATGGCCTTGTGACCTTCTGACGGAGCAATTTGGAAGGAACTGCGCCCCGCACGGCTACAAAAGTTTAGCCCGATGCAGGTTGCTTGGCAAGGGGTTGTGCAGACGCAGCGTGCTCCTTCTGTAGAGGCGCGGCTTGCCGCGTCTTAGGCCGCCGGCACTCCCCGGGGCCTCCTTGAACTGAATATTCTTCCGCAGTCCGAGACGGGGCGAGCCCCGTCTCTACAGGAGATTACTTCTTGCGTTCTACCAGGTAGTGGGCCAGGTCTTTTAGTGTAGACGCGGCCTCACCGTATTCGTTCAGTTCCGCGCAGGCCTTCTCTACCAGGGCGTCGGCCTTGCGGATCGATTCCTCGATGCCGAATAGTGCCGGATACGTTGTCTTCTCCGCCGCCTTGTCCTTGCCCGCAGTCTTTCCCAGTTGTTCGGAGGTCTGGGTCAGGTCGAGCACATCGTCCACGATCTGGAACGCCAGACCGATGGACTGCCCGTAGGTGCGGAGGCGACGGATGTCCGCAGAAGTTGCCCCAGCGAATATTCCGCCGCTGACCACGCTGACCGTGATGAGCGCCGCGGTCTTCGAACGGTGGATGTATTCGAGGGTGGCGAGGTCGGGCTTCCTGTGTTCGGCTTCGAGGTCAACCACCTGGCCGCCGATCATGCCGTCGATGGTGCCGGTGGCGTGCGCGACTTCCTGGATGATGGCGACGCGCGCCTCCGCTGGGCACGGGATCTGCGCCAGCACTTCATAGGCCTGCGTCTGCAGGGCGTCTCCGGCAAGGATGGCGATGGCCTCCCCGAAGGCCTTGTGGCAGGTAGGGCGTCCGCGTCGCAAGTCGTCGTTATCGAGTGCGGGCAGATCGTCGTGGATCAGGGAATAAGTGTGGAGCATTTCGAGCGCGGCGCCCAGTTCCTCGATGCCGGACGGTAACGATCCGGTCATGTGGTGGCGAGGCTCTGCCCCGTCACCACACGAGGCCGCCCGGATCATGCGCCCTGCTTCCATGCAGAGGATGGGCCGCAGGCGCTTTCCGCCGGCAAACACGCTGTGCCTCATGGCCTGATGGATGGAGGTTGGATGCTGGGTGGCCGGCGGCAAGAGTTGCTCGAGTGCGGCGTCGGCGGCTTTTCGTCCCTGCTCCAAAGCTTGTTTCAGCATTTGCATCGCAGTATAACAAGCGAGCTGGGCTGAAATAAAAAGGGACGCCTTGTGGCGTCCCCCTTTTAACAACCTTCCGTAGAGACGCGGCTCGCCGCGTCTCCCGAGCCAAAGACAGGGCAAGCCCCATCTCTACAGCGAACCAACGATCAGGCGGCTGCATGGTGCGTGAGCCTGTGCAACAACGAGCGCACCACGTCACCGTTGCGCGGCTCACATATGTCGGACGCGCCCAGACTCATTGCCTCCGCCCATAGTTTGTCATCCGCCAGCCGGTGGGTGCCAACGATGCACAGGCCGGGGAACTCACGATGCAAACGCTCGACTTCGCCCGGTCCCGAAGTTTCCAGATCCAGCACCAGCGCTTCAGCGCGATTCTTGGCAACCGCGGGACGGACATCTTCATAACTGCTGGCCAAATAAACGGATTCAAAGTGTTGAGAGAGACTGACCGCCAGGGTTTGTGCAGTTCTGGGGTCGTTTTGATAGAGGACCACGCTGAGAGGTTCCATGACTTCCCCCTGACTACACCGCGATTCGCGGCGGCCTCGGCTGCGACAGCAAACTGCTAGCACAGGCGTTATCATTTCCGAGCGCGACAGCGTTACTTACGCAACACTTTCTCGGCCGGGGGCTCGAACGGTTCCGTTTGCAGCTTTCCGTTCTGTTTTAACAGAATCTCTACTTTTCCTTCCGCTTCCTCCAGTTGCTTCCGGCAAGTTGCGGAAAGGTGCATGCCTTCTTCAAATAGCGTCAGAGACTTTTCCAGAGGAACCTCCCCTTTTTCCAGTTCCTGAACGATCTTCTCTAGACGCTCGAGGCATTCTTCAAACTTCACCAATCCAATTGCTCCTACCCTCTATTGTAATGCCGAATTAGGAGAGAAATGTCCAGCGAATTTTTTTAATTCGTACGATTTCTTGGGCAGGGTGTTCCCAAAACTAAACTGAAGCCGGCCGCTTCGAACCGAGAGCCTCCAGAACATCCACCGCTGAGGTATAACGGCCCTGGGGAGCGCTGATCTGCGCACCCTGGACCCGCTCGCGGACCGCTGCCAGCATTTCCCGAGCGATGGCCACCCCTTCCTCGCGAGCCGCTTGCGGACTTGCCGCCCTGGTCATCCGGTTGAGAATTTCATCAGGCACAGAAACTCGCAGCTCGTTCTTCATGAACTCGGCGTTGCGCACACTTACCAGCGGCCAGATTCCGGCAATCACGGGAATTCGACAGTGTTCAATCCGTCGCAGAAAATTCTCCAGCAGAGTGAGGTCGAACACCGGCTGCGTCACCACGTACTCGGCACCCGCTTGTACCTTGTATTCGAAGCGCTTTATCTCTTCGTCCAGGTTGGGCAACCCCGGATTTGCACCCACCCCTATGACGAAGCTGGTTCCGACGCCGATCGGGTTTCCGCCAATATCCAATCCCCGGTTCAGGTTGTGGACGATGTTCACCAGTCCGATCGAATCCACGTCAAACACCGCCGTAGCATCGGGATAGTTGCCCATCTTCGGAGGGTCCCCAGTGATGCAGATCAGGTTGCGGATTCCGGTGGCCGCCGCCCCCAGCAGGTCGGACTGAATGCCGAGCACGTTCCGGTCGCGGCAGGTGTAGTGCAGGATGGCCTCAATGCCAACCGACTGCTGCATCAAGAGCGACAACGCCTGGTTGCTCATGCGCGCTGAAGCTCGCGGGCTGTCGGGGATGTTCACCGCATCCACGCCGACCGACTTGACGAACTTGGCGCCCTCGACCTCTTTACGGATGTCGATTCCCTTGGGCGGCACGATCTCGACCATGGTCACAAATTCACCGGCCGCAATTCTTGCGCCGAGGCGCGAGCGCTCGGCCATGGGAATGCTCGCCGGAGCCGAAGGCGTTACTACCGAATGAATCGCCTCCGAAATCGCGGTCTTGCCGCGCGCTTCGCCCACCCGTAACGAGGATTTCATGGCGCGGATGTGATCCGGCGTGGTGCCGCAGCAGCCGCCGATGAGCTGCACCCCGGCCGCCACGAATTTTCGGGTGTAGCTCGCCATGTATTCCGGAGAACAGAGATAGATATTCCGTCCTTCGACGGAGCGCGGCATACCGGCGTTTGGCTGCGCGGCCAGGGGCAGGGAAGTGACCGCTCGCACGCGCTCGATCGCGTCCAGCATGGCGACCGGCCCCACGCTGCAGTTGATGCCGAGTACGTCGACGTTCCATTCCGTCAGCCGGGCGGCGAAGGCCTCGGGGTCGGAGCCATCGAGGCAGTTGCCGTCTTCGTCAATCGTGACCTGGGCGACGATGGGAATCTGGGCATTCACGTCGCGGCAGGCCAGCACGGCCTGGTGCAACTCTTCGACGTAGCCGAAGGTTTCAAGCATCAGCAAATCGACGCCGCCTTCGACCAGGGCTGCGACCTGTTCGCGAAACGCCGTCCGAGCCTCTTCAAACGAAGTCTTGCCCAGGGGCTCGATGCGAACGCCGAGCGGGCCGATCGATCCCGCGACCCAGGCGTCGAAACTCTTGGCCGCTTCGCGAGCTACGTGAGCGCCCGCCACATTGATGTCGCGCACGTGATCCGCGAGGCTGTGCCGCTCCAGGCGAAAGCGGTTCGCGCCGAAAGTATTGGTCTCGATAATCTCGGCGCCGGCCTGCAGATAATCGTGGTGGACGCCGCGGATCAGTTCCGGCTGCGACAAGTTCAGTTCGTCATAGCAGCGGTTGATGAAGATGCCCTTGGCATAGAGAAGCGTTCCCATGGCTCCGTCGCAGAGCACGGGCGACTGCTTCAGACGTTCAATGAAGTTCTGCGCCATCTACTTGAGAATACAAGAAGCGACGAGGTCTCCGCATCTGGCGACGCAAAATCGCCCCAACCGCCTTGACATGCTTCTGGAATCGAACTAACTTTGCAGTCCTTCCCCTAGTACTATCCGAAGTATTATCCGATTGCACTGCACGCGGAGGAAATCATGGGGAACAACACCTCGAATTCCGCGACGCGGCCCATGCGTCTTCTCTCGATTGATGGCGGTGGCTTGAAAGGGCTGATCCCCGCGGAAGCGCTGATTGCAATCGAAAGTCAACTCGACGCGCTTACCGGCCGCACCCTGCCGCTCTCGGACCGGTTCGACCTGATCGGAGGCACGAGCACGGGCGCCATCCTTGCGGCTGGAATCGCTCTCGGCCTGAAGGCGTCCGAGCTTCGCGACTTCTACCTCAAGTTTGGTAAGCAGATCTTCACCAAGGTGTTTTTGCCCGAGCGTTTATGGCACAGCTATCCCAGCGGTCCACTCGAACAGCACCTGAAAGATGTTTTCGGGGAAGACACGACGCTCGGGAGCGGCAAGCTGCGCACCAACATCGTCATCGTTTCCAAGAACGTCACGCTGGGGACAACCTGGTTCTTCACCAATAACCCAAAGGGAAAGTACTTCGCCAACAACCGGGGGCTGCCGCTTTGGCAGATTGTGCGCGCCAGCAGCGCCGCTCCAACTTACTTTCCGCCGCGGACGATCGCCGTTCCCGACGACGAAGGACAGCCTCAGGAGTATGAGTTTATCGACGGCGGGGTCAGCAGCTACAACAATCCCTCGATGCAGGTTTTTCTCGAAGCCACCGATCCCGCATACCAGTTCGGATGGCCCACCGGAACCGACAAGCTTCTGTTGCTGTCGCTCGGTACCGGGTTCAATGCGATGACCGTGCCCGCCGGCAAGGCTTCGGGATACAACCTGCTGGACTGGGCTCGATACGTGATTACGGAGCTCATGGACGATGCCAACCTGCAGCAGAACGTGCTGATGCACTTGATCGGCCAGCCGCCGGTGGGTAAGGCTCCAGTCCCGATGGCGGAGGCGAACGCGGCTCGGGCCCGGGGTGATCCGGCCCCCGACGCACTTGATTTCATCAACCCCGGTTCGGGAGCGTCTAAGGCTCTGACCTACCAGCGCATCACGGTCAGCCTGACCCGCGAGCGCCTGGACGGGCTCAACCTGGGCGACATCGACCCGGCAAAGGTAGACGAAATGGATGCCGTCAACCAGATCGGCAATTTTCAGCGCATCGGACAAGCGATCGCCAGGGAGCAAGTCAGGATGGATCTGCTGCAGCAATTCTTCGTCTGAGGTTTTTCCCCAATCAGCCATGCCACGAGCTACGATGCGTTCGGTTGGCTCGAAGCCCGTGGCTCAGACACGCGGAATTGGCCCAGCACCGTCAGCCGCGCATCGACAACGCAACTTCTTCCTTTGCTATAATCTTTGTTCCTGCATCCAAAGGTTCTTGCATCCAAGTAATTATCCGGCACGAGGTTGGAGTCCCAGGTTTGAGAAAAGTCCTGATTCTTCTGTTATTCCTGCTGCCCGCCAGTTTGACGTGGTTGAGCTGCGGCGGCAGCAGCTCCCCCAGCACCACAAAAACCAGCGGTGTCGCATACCGCGCCTTCATCACGAATAGCGTTTCATCCGGTAGCCAAGCCGCGGGCGTGTATATCGTCAACGCTCAAACGGATGTACGTCCGAGCGCAGCCCCGATTTCCGCCGGCAACACTCCGGGAATGATGGTGCTCACGCCTAACCGTGCCCAGACCCTGGTCTTCAGTAGTAACGGTACGGCATCTTCCGACAACCAGTTCACCATCATCAACAACGCTGGCGAATCCGCCTCTTTTCACTTTGACTTGCCCGGCATGACCCAGAGCTTCGTGGTTTCGCCCGACAGCTCGACCGCCTATATCGCCGTGCCCACCGCGACGGTGACGGGGCAGTCTCAAGGAGCTATTGAGGTCGTTAGTCTGAGTACGGGTGGCGTCATCGCCGAAATCAGCTGCCCAACGGTGAACTCGGTCAACGCCGCCTGCTCTTGGCCCGCCCCGGTGCCTCAGGGATTCAACGCACCTTACAGTGTTCTCTCTATGGGCAACACCGGCAATCGCATGCTGGCTTTCAGCGTGGCCTCCGCCTCCGACCTGGTCGCGAATACGGTTGCGGTCGTCACTCCGTCCAATGCCGGGACGGCGAATCCCGTCATCACCTTCGTTACCGGCGCTGGCCCTACCAGCTTTGACCGTCCCATCTGGGCCTTCTTCAACAGCAACGACACTACCGCCTACGTGCTCAACTGCGGCGCCGAGTGCGGCGGAACCCAGGCCAGCATTCAACCACTCGATTTGACGACGACCCCCCCAACCCCAGGCACTCCCGTTCCCGTTCCGGCCGCGACCGTCGCTTTGGTCGAAAGCTCAACCGTGTATCTCGCGGGAACGCCCGCACCTTCTCAGCCCTGCCCCACGGGGACGCTTGCAACCTCCTGCGGCCTGCTCACCCTCTTCAACCTCAACACCATGAGCGTCGTCCAACCTCCGAATTGTCCCGCGGGTCAGCAATGTCCGATCGTCATCACTGACGGATATCACACCAAGCTGTCGATGGGCCCCAACGGACAACTTTACGTTGGCGCGCGCACTTGCACCGAGGTCGTTCCGCCCGTCCCGCCGCCGACCGGGGCTGAGGTGCGGGGTTGCCTTTCCATCTACAACACGCTGAGTACGGCGGTGGGGAGCGCCCCGCCCGGCGGCGTGCTAGTTCCTCCTGCGAATGGCGACGTGACCGGCATCCAACCCATCACCTCGCGCGCCGTGGTGTATGTGATCCAGGGCGGATCGCTTAGTATCTACGACGACACCATCGATGCCTTGGAGTACAACCCGAACGATCCGAATAACCCCGGTCAGATCTCCAATTTGGTCGGCGATTTCGTCGACGTCATCACTCCCGATATCTAGATTTTGATAATCTGTTGATAAACTGCCACCGTTTCAGTCTTCCACCTGTATCTGACCTCATAGTGACCGGTGATTCGTAGATGATGCGGTTGCCACGGTCCGCCCATAGCCTGCGTAAAATGCGGTCCATTCTGATAACCATCGCCGCCAATGAAAACTAGTTTTACAGGAATATCGTGATACATCTTCGGCAATTTAAAAACGAACTGATCATTAGGATAACTGTTGAGGGCTTCGATATCTTCGGGAGATGCCGTGTGCGTTTCTGATTCAATGGGCTTTCCGTTTTTGTCTAGCCCTCCGCCCTTCCACCCTGTGAACAGATTTTTTTCGGGTTTAACTAGAACATTCGGATCGAACGAAAACACATGCATGGAATTAGCGTCAAATGCGAAGTCCAATTCCACATTCGAGAGGTCTACTTGGGGGTCAATCGACAATTCTAAAGTTGTCTCTATGCTTCCGTTCCTCCACGGTATGCCTGCAATGATTTCGCCTTCTTTGTAGTACTCGTGTGGCTTGACAATTAAACCTGCATGTAGCGCATTCCGGTAGGAATAAGGCATCTTCCATAGCCGCTTAAGGTTTGACCACGGTGCATCATCAGACTTACTTAGGGTAGTATCAGCGATCAAGATAACGCTGACAAAAATTGACCCTGCAATTGCCGCAAGTCGAAGAAACGTCGTTAATCCGTACTGTCCCCTTATTCCGTCCCAAGAGAGGGACTTTATGAGCAATGCCGCCCCAATAATTACCCAAACTGCGATAGCCGCCGCCCATTCTCCTGGCTCCATAAAAGTAAATCCGAAACTAGCAATAAGAGCGAGTTCGATCTTAAATACGAGACCAGTAGACCCATGAAATCTGCCAGGAAGTTTTGTGGCAAACCATACGTTGATTGCGTGTGCACGGGCGCGAGCCTTGGAGATATTTGTAGATAGGTATTGCCGCAAGCTGAATAGTGTGGAAGGCGGAAGAGATGGCGGGGTCGCGTGCGGTGTTTCAGCCATTTCGATCTACCGTATTTTGGCCGACTACACTGCCAATTAGCTGTGATTCTCTCACGTAGCCAGTATGCAAGTTTATGCCACGTGTGTCTAGTATATATTCCCTGTTAGTTTTCCTATTCCTTAGACGGAAAAATTCAAACTGAGGCACTACCGAAAATCCCGACTCTAAATTTCGCAAAGAGCGCGAAATTTAGAATGGGGCGCCCAGCCGCGAACTTACGGGACACATCGCCAGGGGCCTATGGGGAAACTACAATCGCCGTCCTCAGCGCCTAAAGGCGCATTCATAACGCAGCACTTACGGCACGCCTGAAGGCGTGCCCTGATACGAACCGCGCCACGGATTGCCAGGGCTTCAACTTAAGCCATGATGGGTCTTGTCGCCGCTACGGGATCGACTCGGAGCGTTAGTCCATCGATCTGGCGCACTACGATGCGTTCTCCGGCGGGAACGGGGACGGCGGAGATGGCGTCCCACAACTCGCCGTGCACGCGCACTTTTCCGGACGGCCCCAGCATGGTTTCCGCAATTCCGATTTCACCGATCAATCCTTGTTTGCCGGTAACAACTTTGTTGCGGCGGGCGCGCACGGCGATGCTCATGAGGAAGGCCGTGATCAGTCCGAGCGGGATGCTGACGGCGAGTGCGGTTACGAGGTGAACGCGCATTTCGGGGATGGGCGCATCGACCAGGAACAGTCCGCCCAGCGTCAACAGAACGATTCCGCCGGTGGTGAGCACGCCGTGGCTGGCGAACTTGGCTTCGGCGGCGAAGAGCGCAAAGGCGCCGATGATCATGGCAATGGCCGCGAAGCGCACCGGCAGCAGGTTCAAGGCGAAGGCCGCCAGCAGAATGAAGACCACGCCCACGGTTCCGGGAATGACCGCGCCGGGATGGTTGAATTCGGCGTACAGCGCGAGCGCGCCTATGGCGAGCAGGATGAAGGCTACGTTCGGGTCCATGAGGTAGGAGAGGATGCGCTCTTTGAGCGTCATCGGGTAGTCGCGCACGGGTTGGTCGTCGAGGCTGAGCGTGACGGTCGTACCGTTAAAGCGCTTGAAACTTTTCCCGCTTAATTGGTGGAACAGGTCTGGCGCGCTCGGAGCGATGTATTCGATCAGTTTCTTGTCGAGCGCCTCTTGATCCGTGAAGGATTTCGATTCGCGCACGGCGCTCTCCGCCAGTTCGACGTTGCGGCCGCGCTTGGCGACGACGGAGCGCATCAGGGCTGCGGCATCGTTCTCCATTTTCTGCTTCATCACGTCGTCCATTTTTTCGCCGCCCAGGATGACGGGATGCGCGGCGCCGGTGTTGGTGCCGGGGGCCATGGCGGCAACGTCGGCGCATTCCAGGATGAAGAAGCCGGCGGATGCGGCGCGGCTGCCACTGGGCGTCACGTAGATGATGACGGGCACTGGCGAGGCCACAATTTTTTCGATGATTTCGCGGGTCGAATCGACTAGTCCGCCGGGAGTGTTGATCTCAATGAGGACGGCCTGGTCGTGGTTGGCGGCAGCCAGATCTAGGGCTCGGCCAATGAATTCGGCGGTGACGGGCTGGATGGCGTCGTTGATTGCAATTTTCAGGACGTCGGCGGAGCAGAGAGTGGCACAGAGAAAGAGCGCTGCTAAGCAGCACGACGCATGGCGAATCCAGCGTTGCTGTGGCGGCCGATAGATGCCGAGCTGCGCTCGGCTGGACAGCCGAGGGCGGCTGTCCCTACGCGTGCTGAGAACTGAGAGCTGAGAGCTGAGAGCTGTTTTCATGGCGGTGACAGCGGCTGCGCTTTCTCCGCGAGCTTGGCTGCTAGGGTGCGTTTTAGGTCCTGGCCCGCGGGATTGGCGGGCTCCAATTGCAGCGCCCGGTTGATGTTCTGGGCGGCTGCTTCCATTCTATTTTCTCTCAGATCGAGGCGCGCAAGAATCAGGTAGGCCTCGGCCGACTCGCGAATGCGGAGGGCGGCCTCGGCCTGGGCGCGGGCTTCGCGGACGTCGCCGCGAGCTTCGTAATCTTCGGCCAGGGCGGTGAGCGGCGCAGTGCTCGAGGGATCGACCGCAGCGGCGTGACGGAATTCGGCTTCGGCTTCGGTGGTGAATCCGTGGGCCAGGAGTTCTTTGCCGAGTTCGAGGTGAAAGCGCGCATGGGCGCGGGGATCGGAGCGGGCGAATTGCTGTTCGGCCCAGCTCCCGATTTGCGTGGTCATCTGGCGGAAGGCGTCTTCCTCGTAGTTGCGCTTGATGCGCTCCGTGGGGGCTTTCGAGGTCGCGCTGCTCGGAACGATAGTGCCCGACGGAGGCATCACGGAGTCAAGCAACGCTTTCGCCTCGGCGTCGTTCGGGCGATGATCGAGCGCGGTATGCAGTTCGCGAGCCGCGCCGGCGCGGTCGCCTGCCTGGGTAAGCGTCACTCCGAGGTTGAAGTGATAGTCAGGGTCGCTCGGATCGTCCTGAATCGCCTTCTCGAAATATTCAGCGGCCGTCTTCTGGCTGTGTCCGCGGCGGGCGGCGACCACTCCGAGGTTGTTATAGACCTCGGCCAGAGGCAGGCGGGCGGCTACGAACTCAAAGGCGGTTTCGGATTTCGCGAAGTCTCCATGAGCGTAGGCGGCGAGACCGAGATAGAAATTTGCTTCGCGGGCGACTGCGGAAGAAGGCTGGACCTGGCTCAGGGTGCTGATTGCCGGCTCGTAAGCGCGCAGGGCGTAGTAGGTCTTGCCCAGTTCCAGCCAAGCTTGAGCGTAATCGGGATTGAGGCGGACCGCTTCGCGATAGTGCTGCACTTTCTCTTCGGCGGTAGTGGCCAGTATGCCGCGAATGTAATTTTCCTGAGCGTCGAGGCGCGCGGGGGCAACGCTCGCGATGTAGTTATCCTTGGGCAGGGAGAAGTCGGTGCGGATCAGGCGAAGCAAATCCCAGGCGAGTGCCGATTGCAGGTTGCCGAGATCGGCAAGGGGAGCGGATTCGGTGACGGTGGGCGAGAGTTTCGGAGCCCGCATGTCGAGCAACTGGGCGGTTGCCGTCAGGCGCGCACCGTCATACTTATAAGAGCCGAGCACGGCGTAATCGACATCCATCTGCTCGGCGAGACGGTAGAGGGTGGCGCGCGAAGGATGAACGCCGGCCGGAACGCCCTGGCGATCGTAGGCCCGGAGCCGCTCGTCACGGCTGGCCACGTAGAGCACTGGAGAATTAAGTTGCTCGTGGAAAGTTTCGGGAAAAGATTCGCCGAGCCATTCCAGGCCTGGCGTTGGAGAAGCATTCTCGAAGGGAATTACGACCATGGTGCGGCCGGCCGCAGTCTGTCCGGACACGGTCTGTCCGACCGCAGTCTGTCCGACCGCAGTTTGTCCGGACATGGTGCGGTCGGAGGCGGGCGGCTCCTGAGCGCGCAGCGACGTGCAGAAAAGCAGCGAAGCGAGAACGACGAAAACAGCGGCGCGTTTCACGACAACTTGATTATATCGGCAGGGGAGATAGAGCATCATACTGAGTTCGGCCGCGCACCATTCCGCTAGCGTCGGCGCCCAACCTCCGCATACACTGCTTCTTCACACTTTCTTCTTCACACTTGGATGACCCCGGCGCAGCCCAGTTCGCGAGCCCTGCGTTTCTTGCTGCCTTCGGTCCGCGACGTCATTTTCATTTTTCTTTTCTGGTCGGTGCTGGCGGGGCCATTGTCGAATCGGCCGCTGGCGGATGCGGATATTGGATGGCACATTCGAACCGGCGAGCAGATTCTGGCGACGCACTCGCTTCCCCGCACCGATCCGTTTTCTTCCACCATGCAAGGTCAGCCCTGGTTTGCGTGGGAGTGGTTGTACGACCTGGTGCTTGGGATTCTGCGTCAGGCCTGCGGACTGAACGGGGTGGTCTGGTTGTGCGCCTTGCTGGTGGCTGCAATTTTCGTGCTGCTGCTTTTCGAACTGCTGCAGCGCGGGACCGGTCTGCTGCTGGCAATCGTGCTGATGCTGCTGGCCGAGGCCGCGTCGACGATTCATCTGTACGCGCGCCCGCACATTGTGAGCTGGCTTTTTGCGCTGCTCTGGTTTGTCGCGCTGGATCGATGGGAAAGTTGGGAAAGCTGGGAAAGTTGGGAACGAGGCAAACGCTCGGAGCACGGAAGCCTGCCGCGTTGGATCCCCTGGTTCTTTCCCGCCTCGATGTTGCTGTGGGTAAATCTGCATGGCGGATGGCTGTTTGGAATAGCGCTGCTCGGAATCTACACCCTTGCTGCATTCGTCGAGAGCATTCGCGCGAGGAAAAATGATGCGTTTGCCGCGATTCGCGCCGCGCACCGGGCTCGGGCCATGGCCGTGGCTTGGGTGGCCTCGGCGATGGCGACGCTGGTCAATCCTTATGGCTGGCGATTGCACGCGCACATCTATCGCTATCTGGGCGATCGCTACCTGATGAACCTGATCGACGAGTTCCGCTCACCTGATTTTCATGGCTGGGCGCAGCGCTCGTTTGCGATCATCCTGGCGCTTACGCTCGTTGCGCTCGCGGGCAATCGTTTTTCGGGTGATCGTCTTTCAAATAATTATCTTTCGGTAAATCCAGGCAAGCTGCGGCTTAGTCACCTGCTGGTGGTGCTGCTGGCGGCGTATGCGGGATTCTATTCGTCGCGCAATCTTCCGGTTTCTTCGATGCTGCTGGTGCTGGTGACCGGGCCCATCCTGTGGGAAAACTTCGCTTCACTGGCGGATAAGCCGGGCGCCTGGCAATGGCTGCGCAACGGCACGGCTCGAATTTCACAATTCTCCGATCGTATGGGCGCGCAGGAAATGGAGCTTCGCGGGCACCTATGGCCGGTGGTCTCGGTAGCATTGGCATTCGCGATCTGTCTTCAAGGAGGATGGCTTGGCTCGCGGCAGTTGATTCATGCGCAGTTTGATCCGAAGAAAGTGCCGGTGGCGGCGGTGAATTTTCTGCAGAAAGAGAATGTGGAAGAACCGCCGGTCACAGAGCCCGTTTTCTCGACCGATGCCTGGGGAGGCTATCTCATCTACGTGATGTATCCCGATCGCAAGGTCGTGGTGGATGACCGTCACGATCTCTATGGCTCGGGCCGGATTCGCCAATACCTGATCCTGACCCAGGTCGAACCGGGATGGCAGAGTGTGCTCGAAAGTTGGAAGATTCGGACGGCGCTCTTGCCGACCGACTCGACGCTGGCCAACCTGCTCCGCGAGCTTCCGCGGGACTGGCGGATCGCTTACGAAGACAATGTTGCGGTGGTGTTTGAGAGACGTTAGATGGCGGGAGATGGTGTGCAGGGCGGTGCCGGGAGTGGTCCGGCGATCGTCGAGTGTTTTCCCGGACGATCGGTTGCACATTCCACGTAGATGACGGGAAAAATGAAAAAGGCGCCAGAATCCGCTTCTGGCGCCCTTCCGCCAACCTTGGGGAAAATAACTACAGCTTCGAGATATATCCGACCGAGTAACCGTAATACTGATTCTCCACCCAGATGTTGGCCCCGTCAAAGACCACGCCCCAGGGGTTAACTCCCACCGCGAACGTGCCTCGAACCGCACCGTTACTCACCTGCAGTTTGGTCACGGTGTTGGCAGTGTGATTCGCCACCCACATGTTGGCACCGTCAAAGGCGATGCCTTGGGGTTCGGTTCCCACGGCAAAAGTGTCCAGAACCGCCCCGCTCAGGCTCAACTTCGTCACGTTATTGCTGCCGGTATTTGTCACCCACATATCCTTTCCATCAAAGGCCAGATATTCGGGGGTGGTTCCTACGTTAAAGGTGCCGAGCAACGTGCCCGCCTGGCTTATCTTCGAGACGTTGTTGCTCCCTGAGTTCGCTACCCAAATGTTAGTCCCATCAAAAGCTACGCCAACGGGGTAGGATCCCACAGCGGTGTTGCAGAACACCGTGTTAGTCTTTGCCACTATTCCGGTCACGAACCCCGAGCTATTGTAGTCCGCCACCCAAATGTTGGTGCCGTCAAAGGCTATGCCAAGAGTGGAGAAACCAACTTCGACGGTGGTGAGAAGCGCGCCCGTACTTGCCTGAAATTTCGATACGGAGATGCTGCCTTGGCTAGTCACCCAGATGTTGGACCCGTCAAAGGCTATGCCGGAGGGCACTGCGCCGGCGGCAAAAGTGCCGAGGAGTGCGCCATCGCTTGACCGGAATTTCATGATGTTGTTGCTGGAGGCATTTGCAACCCAGATGCTCTGTCCATCAAAAGCCGCAGCAATCGGTTCGCCTCCAGCCTGGAATACTGTCTGCGCCTGGTTGGCAGGGTACCAATGCAGGAGGGCGACTTGCAGGGGGTTGTTGCTGGAGCTTACCACACCGTCCTCTGCCAGCAAACCAACAGCAGAGCATAGAAGCAGGGCCACGATCCAGAGTGTGCGTTTCATAGAATTCTCCTTAATCTGTAGTTGAAGCTTGGCTGGCTTGGACCTGGCGTACAGGGGGTGTAGAACCTTGATATTCACTTGCCGTCTTTCGTCCCCACGATCCAAACTCGGCCTCTATCTAGTAACGCGAAGAAGCCGCGGAAAAAGGTCCACATTTTTTGGGCCTAGGCGGCCAAAACGAGAAAAATGTGCGAATCGTTGGCGTAACATCCCGTTTGCATTCGCAACCCGACTCGCATCATTTTGGCCCTCCGTACCGCCCCACCCGAATTCCTCCCCACTCTCTGCAACCTGAGCGCTTCCGCATCATCTGATGTAGTTGGGTTTGGCGCTGGCTGGCCGGGAAGTGCTATTTTTGAACGGGCGTGAGAGCTTCTGCGCGCAGGCTTCTGAGAGACTGAGAGCATATGCGGATCACACAAATACGCCGGTGTATCGAGAGATACTGTGACAGATGTCTGGGGAGCTGCCGATGAAGTCGCAGTGTTTACCGTTCCAGCAGATTCCGCACTCCACACGCCTCTTCCTCGATTATCTTTCCTATACTCCTTCCGTTCGCGGGATGTATCCGCGCTCGCCGATTTTTTCCGAGTGGGTGAGGGACGAATCCCAGCGCGTTGTTTACGATGCCGCGCGCCGCGGCAAGGTTAGCGAGATTCTCGAGCGGCAGAATCTCGCGTGGGGCGCGTCTCCGAATACGCTGGCCAATATTGAGCGGCTCCGGCGAGGCGCGGTGGCGGCGGTTACCGGACAGCAGGTCGGTCTCTTCGGCGGGCCGCTGTTTTCGATTTTCAAGGCGCTGACGGCAGTCAAGCTGGCGGAACAGGCGACGGCGGCTGGAGTGGATTGCGTTCCGGTCTTCTGGCTGGCGACCGAGGATCACGACTTGGCCGAGGTCAACCATGTCGCGCTGCTTTCGGAACACGGCCTTCCGGAACGATTGGCGGTAGAGAGCCACGGGATCGCCGACGCGCCGGTTGGGGCGGTCAAATTCGGGGCAGAGATTGAGCCCGTGGTCGAGCGCGCCGCCACGTTGTTGGGAGATTCCGAGGTTACGACTTGGCTACGCCGGGCGTATCGTCGGGATGAAACTTTGGGCAGTGCGTTTGCCCTGCTGTTTGCGCGGCTGTTTGAGAATTGGGGCGTCATCCTGCTCGATCCGGCCGACGGAAATTTTCATGATGTTGCAAAACCCCTGTTCCGCGCGGCGATCGAGCGGGCCTCCGAACTCGATGAGGCCCTGCTCGGGCGGGGCAAGGCGCTTGAAGCGGCGGGATATCACCAACAGGTAAAGGTAACGTCGGCGACCACGCTGCTTTTTGACGTGAAGAATGGCGCTCGAACAGTAGTGCGGCGCCGGAATAATGGTAGCAATAGCGCCAACGGCGGCGAGTACGCAGTGGGTGAGGAACGCATCTCGCGGGAAGAGCTGCTGGAACGGATTGACGCGGCGCCGGAAAAGTTCAACGCGAATGTGCTGCTTCGTCCCGTGGTGCAGGACTACCTGCTGCCGACGCTGGTTTATACGGGAGGAGCGGCCGAAGTTGCATACTTCGCGCAGGCCGCCGTCGTCTACGAGAAACTGCTGGGACGAGTGACGCCGATCCTGCCGCGGTTTTCGGCAACGTTGGTCGAAGCCAAGCCCGAGCGCATTCTGACGCGCTACCAACTCGGCCTGCCCGATTTGTTCCACGGACCGGAAAAGGTTCGAGAAGCTATTGCCGCTCGTTCGCTGCCATCAGATTTGCAGGCCCGCTTTACGGAAGCGTATGCGAGCGCGGAGCAGACCATGGCGGCGGTTCGCGAATCAATCGGCAGACTGGATTCAAGCCTCATCGAGGCGGCGGACCGTGCCCGGACCAGAATGTGGTATCAGATCAACCGTCTTCATCGGCGGGCGTCACGGGCGGAGCTGCTGCGCAATGAAGTTATCTCCCGGCACGCGGATGTTTTGTGCCACGCCTTATTTCCGTATAAGGTGCTGCAGGAGCGCGAGGTCGCAGGAGTGAGTTTTGTGGCGCGCTATGGGCCGGGACTGCTCGTGGATCTTTATCAGAAGATTCATCCCGATTGCCACGACCACCAGGTGATTGCGGTGGTGTAGAGACGGGGCTTGTCCCGTCTCCCGAGACGCGGCAAGCCGCGTCTCTACGAGAGATCTCGCAGGGCGATCTGCAACTCTTTGAGCGATTCCACTCGCGGCACTCCTTTGTCGCGGTATGCGCCCGGAACGTCCATCAACACCGCTTGCATACCCGCGCCGGTCGAGCCCAGGTAATCCACGGAATAGACGTCGCCGACATAGAGGCTTTCTTCGGGCGCGGCATTCATACTCTTGAGGGCCTGGCGGAAGATTTCCGGGTGCGGCTTCTCGTATCCGACGTGGCCGGAGTCGGTGATGGTGCGGAAGCAACGGGCGATACCGCAGCGGTGCAACACGTCTTCGATTCCGCCATCCGCATTGGAGATGACCGCAATGCGGTAGCGCTCGCCGATCTCTTGCAGTTGTTCGGCGGTGCCGGGGCGAATCATGTCCCAGTTGCCGGAATTGCGGATGCTGGCGACGAGCTGGTCGCGGATGGCGTCGGCGCCGTTCTGAAGTCCGATCTCGGATAATAGCTGAGAGTAGAACATCCACCAGAAGCCGTGGTCGGCGCTGCCGGCCGTTGTAATCGTACCAGTCATCATTCCATCGAACTGATTTTTGGTCCGGCATTCCAGATCGCGCAGGAGCTCGCCGTCGGGCGTGAAGCCGCGTTCGGCGAGAGGGGCGTGAATACGCCCGCGATTGGGAAAGAGCAGCGTGTTGCCAACGTCGAAGAAAATGACTTTGATGTTCGAGTTCATAAGCAGTGATAATTGTAACGTCTGCGAATCGTGAGGCTGCGGGGAGAGCGGGATTGCGACGGTCAGCCCCTGAAGGGGCGGCAGATTTCGAAGCATGTGCGGTATCGCTAAAGCGATACCCTGATACGAAGCATTGCGGTATCGCTAGGGCGATACCCCGACACGAAGCACTGACGAAGCCTTTGTCCGCGGGCGGCAAAGCCGGGCTGCGCTGGACGATGCCACACTGTAGATTGCCGAATGAATTAAACTAAAAATTTGCCGATGTATTAAGCGGAATCGTACTCATGGCCCAATTGCGCGTTGTCATCCTGTGGCACCAGCACCAGCCGTTCTACAAAGACCTGGTGACGGGGCAGTATCGCCTGCCCTGGACGCGTCTGCATGCGTTGAAAGACTACTACGGGATGGTGAAGCTGCTGGACGAGTTCCCGCACGTGCATCAGACGTTCAATCTGGTGCCCTCGCTGATCATGCAGATTCAGGATTATGTTTCGGGCGAGGCGCACGACCCGTTTCTGCAGGTGGCGACGAAGCCCGCAAAAGACCTGACCGAACCGGAGCGGCGGTTTGCGCTGCAGTATTTATTTCAGGCGAATCCGGTGAATGTAATCGGGCGCTATCCGCGGTACCGCGAGCTGTGGGAGAAATTTCGCGGGGCGGGGGATTCACCGGAGCGAGCGGATAAATATTTTCAGGCTCAGGATTTCACCGACTTGCAGGTGCTCTCGCAGATTGGATGGTTCGACGAGTTTTTTCTGGCGGAAAAGGACGTTGCCGAACTGATTCGCAAGGGCCGGAACTATACGCTCGAAGACCAGCGGTTTGTGATTACGCTGGAGCGTGAACTGCTCAGCCGGGTGCTGCCGGCTCATGCGGAGGCGGCCAAGAAGGGCCTGATCGAGATTTCGACTTCGCCTTTTTATCATCCCATTCTGCCGCTGGTGTGCGACACGCAGATGGGGGCGGTTTCCTCGCCGGGGCTGGCCTTGCCGCAGAACCGCTATCGCCATCCTGAGGATGCTCGCGAGCAATTGCTGCGCGGACTGGACCTGCACAAAAAAGTGTTTGGGGTGCGGCCGAAAGGGGTATGGCCTTCGGAGGGCAGCGTTTCCGAAGAGGTGTTGGCGATTGCCCACGAGCTGGGAGTGCGCTGGATGGCGACCGACGAAGGCGTGCTGGGGCGGAGTCTGGGATTGAATTTCGCGCGCGACGGTTATGGCTATCTGAATGCGGATCTGGCGCACCGGCTCTACACGATTTATCGCTACGAGAATGGGGATACGCGGATGAATCTGCTCTTCCGCGATCACACGCTCTCGGACCTGATCGGGTTCGTATATTCGGGAATGCCGCCGCAAGACGCGGCCAACAATCTCATCCACAAGATTAAGGAATCGGCGAAGCCGGTGCTGGCGAGCGGACAAGATGCCATGGTCCCCATCATTCTGGACGGCGAGAACGCCTGGGAATACTACCCGCATTCGGGGCGAGAATTCTTGCGGAGATTCTATGAGGCTTTGCAGAAAGAGCCGGGGATGGAAGCGGTAACGGTGACGGAAGCGATCACGCGCCACAAGAACGTCAGTCATTTGAAGTCGCTGGTGCCGGGGTCGTGGATCAACGCGAATTTCAACGTTTGGATTGGAGCGCCGGAGGACAACAAGGCCTGGGACTACCTGTATCAAGCGCGCAATTTCTATGCGCAGGCGGCGCCGGGCGCAACCCAGAAACAACGCGACCTGGCGTTTGAAGAGATCATGATCGCCGAAGGCAGCGACTGGAACTGGTGGTACGGGCCGGAACACCACTCGGCCAACGATCGCGAGTTTGATGAACTTTATCGCAAACACCTGTCAAATGTTTACCAGGCGCTGGGCGGAACCCCGCCCGATTATCTGGCGCAGCCGATCATCGCCGGCGTCGCGCGGCCTTCGTTCACGCCGCAGACCGCCTACATCCATCCGGGGGTCACCGGCGACATGGTGCGCTACTTCGAATGGATGGGGGCGGCGCGTTACACGGCTGACCAGCGCTCGGGCGCCATGCACGGCAAACAGTTTCTGATGGATGAAGTGTTTGCCGGGATCGACGAGCAGAATGTGTACGGGCGGCTGGATTTCGCGGGCAAGGTGCCGAAAGACGCATTCGAAGTGGTGGTGAATCTGGAGTCGTGGGCCAATCATGCGGCCAAGCCCCGGCGCGAACTGCGGTTGGGTGTGGCGGTGGATGAAGGGCGCATACAGTCGTGGGAAGTGACGCAGGGAAAAGACAAGGCAGTGGCGAAGTCGACGGATGCAGGCGATATTGCGCGAGTGGCGCTCATACGTGATTTTGAGTTTCGCCTGCCCCTCGCGTGGCTGCTCGCGGCTCCGCTGCAGATGGACAAAGTGCGAGGACCGAAAAGCTCGGATGTGCTGACCGTCCGGCTACGCCTGCGTTTCAGCGTGTGGCAGAATCATCTGCCGGTCGACGCCTTGCCGGTGGAGGGATGGATCGAACTGGAGTTGCTGACGGAAGATGATCTGGCGGCGATGGGCGGGTGAAGGCCAGGTTTCAACGTTTCAGAGTTTCAAGGTTTCAAGGAAGCCGAGAAGGCAGCAATTCAAACCGCGACGAATCCTTGAAACTCTGAAACCTTGAAACCTTGAAACCTTGAAACCTTGAAACCTTGCTGTATTCCTACTGGCCGCCGCTGGCGCTGGTCGTTGTCATTGTCATTGTCATCGGACGGCTCAGTTCCATCACCAGCTCTGTGCCAGCGGGAAGCGTTGCGGAACGGTGCTTCCCGAGCCAGTGCGTGACGGTCAGGGTGGCGCCCACGGCTCCGCCGATGAGGAGGCCTTTGCCGCCGCCCGCTAATCCGCCGATGAGCATCCCGCCGCCGGTACCCATGCCGATTTCGGTGAGATCTTTGCCGTCGTGGCCGGCGCCTTTGAACTGTCCTTCCGTGTTGACGTCGGTGCCGTGGCCCCTGCTGGTATCAACCAGCGAGGCATTAAGCATGAACCTGTCTCCATTCGGAAGGACCAGGTTTTCGGGGAAGATGGCGATGGTAGGCTTGCCGGCAATGCGGCGCGGTCCGCTGGCTTTGGTGACGCGGCCCTCGACCGTGGCTCCGATGGGAATCACGGTCTTGCCGTCTATCACAACCGGCTCGGTCACTCTTGCCGAGAACGGGTCTCCGGCTTTCGAACTGAAAGTTGCGAGCGTGGTTTCGAGTTTCATCTTGACGGCGGTGCCGGTGGGCAGGGCGGATTGCGCCCAGGCGAAGCTTGCGATCAGGATGAGCGATGTCAGCGAAAGTGTTTTTTTCATGTTGCCTCTTACCTCCAAAATTCAATTGTGTATGCCTTGCAAAGCTCCCATGACTTCATCGAGCGGCGCGCGGTCGAGTTGGTTATCGCCGCGATAGATGTAGCGCACGATTCCCGCACGATCGATGCCGTCTCGATCGTCGTCTCGAAAGATTACGAGCGTGGCCGGGTGCGCGATGTTGATGGCATCGGTGCCGAGGGCATGATGGAGTCCGTACGCTTTTGTCACGGTGCGATCCTCATCAAGCAGAAAAACGCTTGCGATGGGATGCTTCCCCAGGAATTTTCCCGGCTTCCACACGCCATCGCTCTTTTCGGCGGCAATGAATGCCAACTGTGCTCCCGCTGCTGCAATTTCCGGTCTCCGCGACTCGAACTGAGTCATGCGCTTCACGCAGTTCGGTCACCATGTACCGCGTAGAAACTCGAGAATCAACGTGCCCTGCACCAGCAGACCGCCGAGAGTGAACGTACCCTCACGGTTGGCCGCTCCCAGGGAAAAATCCGGGGCGCGTGAACCGATCTCCAGAGTTTCGGTGCGGTTCCTCATGTTGAGTTCGACTTTAAGCGAGGTGGAAATCAGGAACAATAACGGATTGGGTACGGGGACGGCTTAGGTGGCCATTGGATGGGGCACGTCCCAACGCGCAGACCTGGTTCTTCCATGTCCGATATAATTTCGTTTTGTGGTCGAGAGACGCGGCAAGCCGCGTCTCTACAGTTGGCGAAGTTTAGCGACAATGTTTTCCAATCCATCCGATGAATAAAGGACGCACTTATGCCTCTTACGAGTATTGCTGAAATTCGCGGACGCCAGGTGCTTGACTCGCGTGGCAATCCGACCGTTGAAGCTGAAATATTTCTGGATGGCGGCGCCAGCGCGCGGGCCATTGTGCCGAGTGGCGCGTCCACCGGCGAGCATGAGGCCGTTGAATTGCGTGACGGCGACAAGACCCAGTATCTCGGCAAGGGCGTTCTGCAGGCAGTTGCGAACGTCAACGGCGAGATTGCGGAATCCCTCGCAGGGATGGACGCAGCCGAGCAGCGCACGCTTGACGCCCGGCTGATCGAGCTTGATGGCACGCCCAACAAGGGGCGACTGGGGGCAAACGCGATCCTTTCGGTTTCGATGGCCGCTGCCCGCGCCTCGGCCAGAGCGTTCGAACTGCCGCTCTATCGCTACCTGGGCGGCGCGGCGGCGAACGTGCTGCCGGTGCCGATGATGAACATCCTCAATGGCGGAGCGCACGCCGATAACAACGTGGACTTCCAGGAGTTCATGGTGATGCCGGTGGGAGCGCCGTCGTTTTCCGAGGCGCTGCGCTGGGGTGTGGAAGTTTTTCATACGCTCAAAGGCGTCCTGAAGAAGCGCGGATACAACACGTCGGTCGGCGACGAGGGCGGCTTTGCTCCGTCGGTGAAGTCGAACGTGGAGGCTATTGAAGTCGTGGTGGAGGCGATTCAGCAGGCGGGCTATAAGCCGGGCGAAGACATAGCGATTGCGCTCGATCCGGCGGCCAGCGAGTTCTATCAGGACGGAAAGTATGTTTTCAAGAAATCCGACAAGTCGGCCAAGAGTTCGGAAGACATGATTCGGTACTACGAAAAATGGGTGAAGGACTATCCCATCGTGTCGCTCGAAGACGGGCTCTCCGAAAACGACTGGGAGGGCTGGGCTCTGCTGACCAAAGAACTCGGCGGCAAGATTCAGCTGGTGGGCGATGACATCTTCGTCACCAACATTGGGATCTTCGCCAAGGGCATCGAAAAGGGAATTGCCAATTCGATCCTGATCAAGCTGAACCAGATTGGCACGGTCAGCGAGACGCTGGACGCGATCGACCTGGCGCGGCGCAACGGATACACGTCAGTGATCTCGCATCGTTCCGGCGAAACCGAAGACACGTTCATCGCGGACTTTGCCGTGGCGACGGGGGCGGGACAGATCAAGACCGGCTCAGCCTCGCGCACCGACAGAATTTCCAAGTACAACCAGTTGCTGCGGATTGAAGAGGAGTTGGGCGTGGCGGCGCGGTTTCTGGGAGTGAAGGCGCTGAACTACAAAGGATGAAGCTGTGTTGATTGAATGAGGAAGCGCACCTTGACTTAGTCCATGACTTAGCTATAATGGCCTCATGGAAGTCAATATCCACGAGGCCAAGACCCACCTCTCCCGCCTGCTGGAGCGGGTTGCCATGGGCGAAGAGGTCATTATCGCCAAGGCCGGAACTCCTGTGGCCAAGCTGGTGCCGTTAAAGACTCGTCCTAAGAAGCGGGTGCTCGGATCGGCGAAGGGGGAGTTCACCGTGCCGGAGGATTTCAACGATCCGCTGCCCAAGGAGATCGAAGATCTCTTCTACGAATGAAGGCCATTCTCGATACGCACACATTCCTGTGGGCAATCGCAGAGGAAAGAAAGCTCTCTCGCCGGGCTCAACAAATCTATACCGGTTCGAATGATCTCTGGCTGAGTGTCGCCAGCGTGTGGGAGATTCTGATTAAGGTGCAAGCCGGCAAACTTCCTTTGCCCGAGCCCTCAGGACCGTATCTGGTCAAGAAGCTAGCCCAGAACCGGATCGAAGTTCTGCCTATTACGTTGGACCACGCGCTCAGGACTGAATCCTTGCCGCTCCACCATCGCGATCCGTTCGACCGCTTGCTCATCGCGCAGAGTATCGAAGAGGGATGGCCGATCATCACTGCCGATCCCTGGTTCGCGCGTTATCCGGTTGACGTGATCTGGTAATTCGGCAAAGTACTTTTGGAAAGCTGAGAGCTGACAGCCGACAGCTAAAATCCCATCGTGTCGTCCGCCGAAGGCCCATAAGTCGCGGGCACAGGTTTCCCGTTCAAGCGCAGATACACGCCGAGTTGCGCGCGATGATGGACCAGGTGGTTCAGGAACATCTCGCGGTAGGCGAGAAAGCGGGAACCTTCGAAGATGGGCTTGCCCTGGAAGCTGAGCTTCCAGCTCTGCGTCCAGGCTTCATCGGGGGTGTTTTGGAGCGCGGTGCGGGCTTTGGCTGTGCCTTCATCGAAAGCCCGCACCAGCTGAGCTACGGACTCGAACGCCAACGGCTTATAGCTGCCCTTGGAAAAATCCAACTCCGGAGTGGTCAGCACCGTGACGCCGAAGCCGGCGAGTTCCGCGATGTGCGGCGCCAGCCTGCCGAGCGGCATCGATTTGGGATGCGGCGCGAAGTCCTTCTTGTCTTCCGGAACGCGTTCGAGGGTGGTGCGCGTCTTTTTCATTTCTTCGTCGAATTCGGGCAGTAAAAGTTCGCTGATAGGCATCGGTTCCTCCGGGACATCGATTATAAAGCCTCGTGTAAATTAATTCCGAGTGAACCAAGCGCGGCGGCCCATCCATGGTGTAAGGACGGCAGGGTATAATCTACGGCAGAGATATGGCAGAAACCGAGATCATTTTCTCCGTTCAAGAGTCTCCTGAAGGCGGCTATGAAGCTCGCGCGCTCGGCCATTCCATCTTCACCCAAGCGGACACCATGGATGAGCTGAAGCTAAATCTGCGTGAAGCGGTGCGCTGTCACTTTGACGAAGGAAAGGCGCCGCTAGTGATTCGCTTGCATATGGTGAAAGACGAGGTCATTTCCGCTTGAGGTTACCTCGTGATCTTTCCGGTCACGAACTCGTCCGGTTGCTCCGGCGGTACGGTTACGAACCCACGCGGCAGGTAGGTAGCCACATTCGATTGCAGTCGAGTCCTTCGTGGTCACTTGCACCATGTAACGATCCCCGATCATCGCAGCTTGCGTCTTGGAACGCTCGCCGCAATTCTTTCTGACGTGGCGAATTATCTGAATATTGAACGCACGAAATTAGAACAGGAACTTTTCGGACCCTGATTGCTGCGAAAACTGTGCGCGAACGGGCAACGTTCCCACAGGTAGTCCAGCGGCCAAGAATGTTTTCTGAGAGCTGACAGCCCAAAGCCAGGAGCTAAAAGCGAATTTATGCCTCGTCCTAAACCTCTCGTTCTCGTCATTCTCGACGGCTGGGGATACCGAGCCGACACCAAAGGCAACGCCATAGCGCTCGCGCGCAAGCCCACGTATGACCGTTTGCTACGCGAGTATCCCAACACGCTGATCCACACCAGCGGGCCCTTTGTCGGACTGCCCGAGGGCCAGATGGGCAACAGCGAAGTCGGCCATCTGAATATGGGCGCGGGCCGCATCGTGCACATGGACATCACGCGCATCGACCTGATGATCCTGAACGGCGAATTTTTCTCGCATCCCGTGCTCGTCGAAGCGATGAAGAACGCCCGCTTGGGTGGGCGCAAGCTGCACCTATTCGGCCTGCTCTCGGACGGCGGTGTGCATTCGCGGCAGGAGCATCTGTACGCGCTCCTGAAAATGGCCAGGCAGCAGGGAGTCGATCGCGTCTTTGTGCACGCCTTCATGGATGGCCGCGACACGCTGCCGACCAATGGCGCCGGCTATCTCGAGCAACTGCAGCAAAAGATGCGCGAGTACAACTCGGGCAAGATCGCGACCGTCAACGGCCGCTACTATGCCATGGACCGCGACCGCCGCTGGGAGCGCATTGCCAAGGCCTACAGCGCGATGGTCGAGGGCAAAGCCGAGGGCGGAACGTACGCCGATGCTGTGTTGGGCATGAAAAATTCCTACAACAAAGGCGTGACCGACGAGTTCGTTCTGCCGTTCGTCTGTACGGATGCGCGCGGCGAGGCGCTGGCTAAGATCGGCGACGACGATTCGTGCATCTGCTTTAACTTTCGCGCCGATCGCGTGCGCGAGATCACGCGCGCGCTGTGCCGCAACAGCGGGTTGAACGCACAGGGCGGAAGCGATCTGCCGGGAGCTGCGGACCTGGATGCGGCCATCCCGCGCGAGCGCGCGCCTAAGAACCTGAAGTACGTTTGCATGACGCGGTACGACAAAAACTTCGACCTGCCGGTGGTGATTCCGCCGGAAACAATGGCGAACATTCTGGCGGACGTAATGGGCAGGCTCAAACTGCGCAACCTGCGCGTGGCGGAGACAGAGAAATATGCGCACGTGACTTACTTTTTTAATGGCGGCGTGGAGCAGCCTTTCCCGGGAGAAGAACGGGTGATGGTGCAGTCGCCGAAGGTCGCAACTTACGACCTGAAGCCGGAGATGAGCGCCGCGGGCGTTGCCGCGGCGGTCGTCAAAGCCACAAACGAGGGCACGTTCGACGTGATGATCGTCAACTTTGCCAATGCCGACATGGTCGGGCACTCGGGCAAGATTGAGCCGACCGTCAAGGCCGTCGAGACGGTCGATGCCTGCCTGGGCGAGATTGAGAAAGCGGTTCGTGCCAAGGGCGGGGCGATGCTGATTACCGCCGACCACGGTAATGCGGAAATGATGATCGACCCCGCAACCGGCGGTCCGCATACGGCGCACACGACAAATCCGGTGCCATTTATCGTGGTCGCGGAAGACGCGAAGCAGTACACTCTGAATCCGAACGGCTCGCTACGCGATATTTCGCCAACCATGCTCGGCATGCTGGGCATTGCCGAGCCGAAAGAAATGACGGGGACGGATTTGCGGATACTGCGAAAATCTTGAACCGCCGAGACGCGGAGGACGCCGAGAAGATTTTAGATCACCCGATGACCCGATCACCCGATGACCCGATCAGCCGATGACCCGATTCGCAAGCTTCTGATTTGCGTTCGCCACCCTTTTGACCAGTGGAACGCGCCGACATGGTTTTCTGAGCGCTTGCGGCGTGAGTTTCCGCAAATTGAAATCGTTCATCTTTCCGACTACAAGCGCATGGACGAAGAGATTGTCGATGCCGAGATTGCGATCTCCTGGTCGATTCGTCCCGAGCAGATTGCGGCGGCAAAGAAGCTGCGATGGATTCACTCTCCGGCGGCGGCGGTTCATCAGTTTATTTTTCCGGAACTCGTCAACAGCGAGATTGTTCTCACCAACGCGCGCGAAGTGCACGGACCGGTGGTGGCGGAGCACGTCATCGCGCTCATCTTTGCGCTGGCCAAGAAAATTCCGGGTTCGGTGCGCTTGCAGGAGAAGCACGTCTGGGGGCAGCAGATCCTGTGGGATGAACTGCCGCGGGTGCGTGAGGTTGCAGGCGCTACCGTCGGTCTTGTAGGCCTCGGCAGCATCGGTCGCGCGGTCGCGAAGAGCGCGAAGGCCCTGGGCATGCGGGTGATCGCCGTGCGCGAGCATCCGGAGAAGGGAAGCGAAGGCGCGGACGCCGTCTTCGGGCCGACGCAGATCGGCGAAGTTTTTCGGCAAGCGGATTACATCGTGCTGGCCGCGCCGGTTACCGCCAGTACGCAGGCAATTGCGAACGGAGAACGTCTGGCGCTCATGAAGCCCGACGCTTGCCTGATCAATGTGGGTCGCGGGGCGCTGGTGGATGAATCCGCGCTTGTCGCCGCTCTGCGTGAAAAAAAGATTGGCGGTGCAGCGCTCGATGTTTTTCCGAAAGAACCGCTGGCTGCCGATTCGCCGCTGTGGGACGTACCTAATCTGCTGATCACTCCGCACACAGCCGCGCTGACCGACAAGTTATGGGAGCGGCATTACGCGCTGTTTTCGGAGAATCTGCGGCGCTATCTGCATGGCGAGGCGCTGCTTGCGGTGGTGGATAAGCGCAAGGGCTACTGACTTAAACAAGATGGAGCGCCGGGCGTCCTCGCCCGGCTCCCGGGCTTATCTGCGGACGGGCGGGGACGCCCGTCTCTCCATCGTTAACAGCGAAGCCGCTTTACCGCGTATCCACGCCAAACCCCAGGATCGCATTTACTTCGACTGGTTCATTCCCTCGAAATGCTGGACGGAATTTCCAACTGCGCAAAGCCACCAGAATCTTTGAAGTAGTTTCGGCGGCGCCGGGCTCTAGTACCTTCAGGTCCTTAAGGTCTCCGGAGCGGTCGAGGATGCAGGCGATCACGACCCTTGTGGGGCGAAGGCCATCGGGCAGGTCTTTGCGCATGGGTTCGGGGGCGCTTAATTTTTCCGAAGAAGGATGCGTTGCCGAGGCGGCGTCGGCGTACTGCATCACCGCGGTGCCGAGCGAGGTCTCGATGTAGATGGAGTAATTGCGGTCGCCTTTCAGAACGTCGTAGTAGCCGAACACGCCACCCGAGCGTGGGGTCGCTTCGATGGTAATTCCCGACCCTTTGTGAGCGCTGGTGGAAGAACGGCCGGGGCCCGTCGATGGGGCGTCGCCGCCGGGAACACCGAAACTGGGCAAGTTGATGGTGGTTGTGCCGCCCTGCACCGATACTCCGGGAACGGCGGGCGCGCCGCTGGCGCCGGTTCCCGTGCCGCCGGGGCCGGGATAGGGCGAAATGCCGCCGCGAGCGTTGGGATCGGAGCCGCGCCCTGCGCCTTCTCTGCCTGCGCCCGATCCTTCTCCTTGCAAACCGCTGCCAGAGCCGTTGCCTTTGCCGATGCCTGCTCCGCCGCCGCTGCCGCCGAGTCCAGTCTTCGCGGTGCCACTCGGCGACATGGCGAGAGCGCCACCGCCGGTCGAGTTTGGTAGTCCGGGTCTGGTTCCCGGTTGGCTGGAGATGACGACCGCGGACCCGGCAGCGTTTCCTCCAGCGTTACTTGGTGGAGCTACGGAAGAACCCAGGTCGAGCGGACCGCCGGCTCCAGTTCCCTTGTTGCCTCGTCCGCTGCCAGAGAGGGCTTTGCCGCCGCCCAAGCCTGGCGGAGGCGGTACGACGTCGGCGGAGCCGAGGAGCGAACCTGCGGTTTGAGCTGCAGATCGACCGGAGCGGCCGCTGCCGTTGCCTTGGGAACCGCCTTTCTGAGAGCCTGGGATGCTGGCTGGCGGTGGCACAACCTGGGGCGCAAGCGTGCCAACGCCAGTTCTTGCGAGTGAGCCTCCGCCGGAAGCGGTGGGCGGCGGAGGCACGGGCTTGGCGCGCAAGTCGCCTGCGGCGGAGCTTCCCCAACTGTTGAGATCGCGGCTGACCTGCGACGGCGGAGGCGCCACTACGGCAGGCGCGGGCAGCGTCAGCTTGGGTGTGGACGACACTTCGCGCTGCGGCGCGGAAACCGGCGGCGCAACCACGTCGACGGTTTGCGTTAACGGGACAAGGGAGCTGGCCAAGTCGCGCTGCTCGTCTCGCGGAGCGGGTGCGATTACGGCCGGCGCGAGCGGGTTTGCGGTTCGCATGTTGTCTCGCGAGACGTTCGGCGCGGGCGGAACGATTGTCGGATTGACGACAGCTGGCGAAGAGCGCGTGCTGGCGTGAGAAACATCGGGCGCGGGAGGGATGATGCTGGTCGTCAGTGTGTTTGCGGTGCGGCTTGCGGATGAATTCAATTCCGGCGAAGGCGGCACCACGCTCATCGTTGTCAGATATGCAGGCAGAGTTGGCGCGGTGAGAGAAGATCGCAGTCCCTCGGCGGGAGGCGGTCCGGGATTCGACTTGAAGGCGAGCAGATTGGCGACTGCGGAATCGGAATGCGGCAGATTCACCTTGGGAGCGTCCACAACTTTCTCGCGGGGCTTGTCGCCACGCGCTACGCGAATGGTTTGCGTGCGGTGGTGAGCTTGCTGACCGCCGGCGCGTCCGGACTTGCCGGCCTCGGCGCCGCCTCGGTCTTGAGTTTGGGGCAGCTCGTCGGCGGAATAATAGATGACATCCCATTGCGGGCGAGTGGGAGGAGCAGGGATCTGGAGACTCACAAAGCGCTCCGGGAGAACGATGACTGCGATCAGCAGCAAGCACTCAAGCAGCCAGCAGACGAGCATGCCGCGATACGGGAACATGCCAACGGGCGCTTCTCCGGCCAAGCGCTTCGGCGGGCGAGCGAGCGCGGGGCGTAGAGCAGACTTGAACTCTTCCCATCGGGACGACCATTCCACCAGCAGGCGCGGCGGCTCGGGCCATTGATCGTTTGGCCGAAGATCATTTGGCCGACGATCGTTTGGCTGACGATCGTTTGGCTGACGATCGGTGACTCGGGGAATGGCGGTGCCTTCGGACATTATTTTGGAGTGCGCTATTTCTGGGGGATTCCTACTAGTGTAGTGTGCCAGAAGGATGCTCTGATTATCGCGATGACTTCAGTGTTTTTGTGTCTTTTTTCTTTCGGAGAATTTTACAATTCATGGTTGGAGACTGGTTGGCAAAAGATTGCCAATCTCAGGGGGTACCCCCCTCCCTCCTGTTCCTTAGAATCATCGACTTAGGGGGAAATTCCTGCCAGGTCTTTGGGAAATAAGGACTTACATGTAAAGTATTCCGGAATAAGGAGTTAGCCTGGCTCCCGGCCAATTCGACGCGCCCTCAACGGTTCTCGCTACGGGAAATCAATCACTTAGCGGGGGTCTCTTCGTGCGAGTTACCAGTTCGCTTTCAAAGTCCTGATAGAAATGGAGTTATTCGCACGACGCGCAATCAACAGGGCGAAAAGGTGGGCCACTGAAACAATGGCCGATTACAGCTCGGATCAGTTGTCAAGGAGCGGGGGGTGCTGCGGCAATACTTGTTTGCTATGAATCTATTTTAGCAGGCGAGTCAAGTGCGGTTTGCGGGGGAGTTGTTGGGGCACCTTCCACCTTCTGCCGCGCGTTTCAGGCGGCTTCGGTGTGAATGGGACGCTCTTCGAAAGAAATGTCTACCTGGTCGCCTACGGCGGTCGCGGAGTCGCACGGTGCCCCAGGTTCGCGCCCGTTCTTTGGGCGCTAACCTGGGTGACGGCTAACCCGGGGGAACGGTACCCACGATCGCGTACTTTCCCGGAGTTACGGCGCAGCGTAAGTTTGGCTCATGCCCCGCGGTCTCCGGCGCTTTCATGAATCCGGGCAATGTCATTTTGTAACCTTTAGTTGTTACCGCCGTCGTCCCTATTTCGCAACCGCCGAGGTGTTCGATCTGTTCGTTCGATGCTTGGAGGATATGCGCCTCCGTTTCGATGTTTGCGTCTATGGGTACGTTGTCATGCCGGAGCACGTTCATCTGCTATTGAGTGAGCCCGCCGCCTTCGCCCGTGACTGCTCCTCCCAGGCCTCCCAGGTTAGCGCCCAAAGAACGGGCGCGAACCTGGGGAAGCTTGCTACGTTGGCTGAGGCAATGCACTATCTGAAATTGTCTTTCGCTAAATGGGTTCGACGCTTACGATCCTCCGACTCCCAGGTTAGCGCCCAAAGGACGGGCGCGAACCTGGGGCACCTTCCGGGATCTTTCTGGGAGAAACGCTATTATGATCGAAATGTACGCGACTACCACGAGTTTACGGTTAAGCTGCGATACCTTCACCGCAATCCGGTGAAGCGCGGGCTGGTCCTAGCGCCTGAGGAGTGGCAGTGGAGCAGCTTCCGGCATTACGCGCTGCGCGAGATTGGGGTGGTGGAGATCGAATCGGAGTGGACGGCTGGAGATCGTGAACGGAAGGCGTGCGGCGGAAGTGAGAGGGTGTTTTTGCGGCCCAGGTAACTTCGTCTCCGGTGATCGCCTTAGCCCCAGGTCCCAGGTTAGCGCCCAAAGGACGGGCGCGAACCTGGGGCACCTTCCACCTTCTGCTGCGCGTTTCAGGCGGCTTCGGTGTGGATGGGACGCTCTTCGAAAGAAATGTCTACCTGGTCGCCTACGGCGGTCTCGGAGTCGCGGACGGCGCCGGTCGGAAGCTCCAGCACGGAAGCGGCGTGGATGCGAACGGCGGCCATGCGCCAGGGCTTCAGGTCCTCTTCAATGTGGATGACAATGCGTTCGCGGTCAAGGTAGACGGCATCGATCGGAAAGCGCATGGCGAAGGTGTGGATGCCGTGGGACGGGTTGATCCACAGTCCCTGACCACGAGAGAAATGGGACGAACTGGTGGCCATGAGGCCGCGAAAGCGGGACCAGTGGGTGCGCGCGATCAGGAGATCGGTCGCGAGATAGGTGGTGCGGGTGCGGTTGAAAGCGTATCCCTTAGCCATTGAATCATTGAATCATTTAGTCATTGAATCATCTGGTCATTGAGTCATCGGGTCATTGAATCAATACCTCAATGATTCAATACCTCAATGATTCAATGTCTCAATAACTCACTTTTTTCCCGCGGCAACCGGCATGAATATGTGCATCAACTGAATTACGGCCGGGCCTACGGTGACGAAAATCAGGGAGGGCATCACGAACAGGACCAGGGGAATGATCATTTTGACGGTGGTCTTGGCGGCCTGTTCTTCGGCACGCTGGCGGCGCTCGGTGCGCAGGGAATCGGAATGGACGCGCAAGGCCTGGGCAACGCTGGTGCCGAAGCGGTCGGTCTGAATCAGGGTCGCGACCAGGGCGCGAATGTCATCGACGCCAGTGCGCTCGGCTAGATTTCGGAGGGCCTCGACGCGGGGTTTTCCGGCGCGAGTTTCCAGGTCGAAGAGATGGAACTCAGCGCTCAGTTCGGGGTGCGAGGTGCTCAGATCCTGGCCCACTCGCATCATGGCCTGATCGAGAGACAAGCCCGCTTCGACGCAGATCACGGTCAGATCGAGTCCATCCGGAAGGGCGAGACGAATGCGGCGCTGCCGTTCCTTCAGCCTCTTTTTCAGCAGGAATCTCGGGATAAAAAAGCCGAACGCCATTACGCCGCAAAGCAGCAGGGGCGAACTGAAGCCGGTAAAGAGAAAAACCGAAAAGAAACCAATGGCGGCAAAGAGGACGCGCAATCCGCGATAGATGGTAACGTGCTGCGGGCTGCGGTATCCGGCTTGAATGAGCCAGAGCCGGGTTTGGGAAACGTCGGTGGGCGAGAGCGGCAAAGCGCGGCTGAGGGGATCGAGAGCCTGCTGCATGCGTTCGCGCATGGCGGGTTTCGCCTGGGCTTTGGGACGCTGCCAGCCGATTTCGCGCAGGCGGGAGCCGAGCACCGATGAAGGCGCAACGGCGGCGGCTCCAAAGGCGAAGACGATCACCACGATGGTGAGAAAAACGAAAATGGAGAGTGCCAGCGCCAGCGTCATGAATTAGACCTTTACTTCAGTCGTTGGTCGTTCGTCGTTAGTCGTTGGCAAAACCTCCGAACGACTGATGACTAATGACTCCGAACGACTAACGACCGACGACCAACGACCAACGACTAACGACCGATTCATCAAACCTGAATCCTGATAATTCTGCGAATGACAAAGTAGCCCAAGGTCTGCAACGTGATGCCTCCCACGATCAAAGCGTGTCCTAAGGGGTCGGTGAACAGGGGGAGAATGAATCCCCGGTTGATCAGGAGCATGATGACGACAATCGTCGGCGGCAGGGCCATGAGCAGAACCATGGTGAGACGTCCCTGGGCGGTGTGGACGCGGACCTGGCGCAGGATCTTGAAGCGCTCGCGGATGACGTAAGAGAGATTGTCGAGAATCTCGGCCAGATTGCCGCCGGTTTCGCGTTGCAACATTACCGCGGTCACGAAGAACTTGACGTCGACCAGAGGAACGCGGTCGACCAGGTTGAGCAGGGCGTCGCGTACGGGGAGGCCGAATTTCTGTTCTTCGTAGAGCTGGCGAAATTCTCCGGCAACGGGTTCAGAGACTTCGTTGGCAATCATTTCGAGGGCGGTGGTAAAGGCGTGTCCGGCGCGAACGGCGCGGGCCAGGGTATCGATGGCCTCGGGAAACTTCTCCTCAAACTTCTGGAAGCGCCGGGTGCGCATATGCGAGGCATAGGCGTAGGGGATAAAAAAACCGAGCAGAGCGCCGGCCCAGCCGAACAGCAGGTTGCCGCTGGCGAAGGCAGTGATGGCGGCGAATACCACGGCCGAGACGGCGCAGAGCATGAGGAAGTTTCCGGCGCGAACGTCCACATTGCCCTGAGCCAGCATTTTCTGCAGGAGGGAGACGCGCTCCGAGCGGCGCAGAAAGGTGTCGAAAGCGGGTATGCGGCTGAGTACTTCGTCGCGCAGCAGAGCCACGTCGGGCGCGGCTTGTTCGGCTGGCTTCTGAACGGTGGAGAGGCGATCGCGGAGGACGCGGGCCTGGGCCTTGCGTTGATCAAACAAAGACATGGCGGCAAAGACCGCCAGGGTGACCACCACAAATACCAGGAAGGCAATGAAGAAGGGCATCGGCTAGACCTCCATCCGGGACTCGAAAAGGGCGGGGCTGAGGCGGCAACCGGCGGTGGCGAGGCGTTCGGCGAAGTGGGGCGGGATGCCAGTGGAATGGAAGAGGCCGCGCACCTTGCCGCTCTCGTCAATGCCACTGCGGTCAAAAACGAAAACGTCTTGCAAGATGATCATCTCTGCTTCCATTCCGGTGACTTCGGAAATCGTGATCACCTTGCGCGAACCGTCGGAGAGACGCGCGACTTGAACCACGGCGTGGACCGCGTTCGCGATCTGCTGGCGAATGGCACGCTCGGGAATGTTCAGGTTGGCCATGGAAACCATATTTTCGATGCGGGCCAGGGCATCGCGCGGCGAGTTGGCGTGGACGGTGGTGAGCGAACCCTCGTGACCGGTATTCATGGCCTGGAGCATGTCGAAGGCTTCTTCGCCGCGCACCTCGCCCACCACGATGCGGTCGGGACGCATGCGCAGGCTGTTGATGACGAGCTGGCGCATGCGGACCGAGCCTTTGCCCTCGATGTTGGGAGGGCGGGTTTCGAGACGGACGACGTGTTCCTGCTTGAGCTGCAATTCGGCCGCGTCTTCGATGGTTACGATGCGCTCGGAGTTCGGGATGTAACCGGAAAGGACGTTGAGAACCGTGGTTTTGCCGGCGCCCGTTCCTCCCGAAATGATGAGGTTCAGGCGGCCCTTGACCATGGCTGAGAGCAGTTCCAGCATGGGCTCGGTGAGGGTCTTGTTGTCGAGCATGTTGCGGGCGGTGATCGGATCGCGGCCAAAGCGGCGGATGGAGAGGCAGGCGCCATCGAGCGCCAGGGGCGGAATGATGGCATTGACGCGCGAGCCATCCTGCAGGCGGGCATCGACCATGGGCGAAGATTCATCGACGCGGCGCCCGATGCGGGACACGATGCGGTCGATGATTTGCATCAAGTGCTGGTTGTCCTTGAACGACAAGCCGGTGATTTCGAGCTTGCCGGCGCGTTCGATATAGACGCGGTCGAAGCGATTGACGAGAATGTCGGAAATGGTGGGATCTTTGAGCAGCGGCTCGAGCGGGCCCAGGCCGAAAATTTCGTCGAGGATCTCGCGCGACAACTGCTCGCGCTCGGCGAAACTGAGAGGAACCGCTTCGCTGTTCACCGAACTGCGGATAAGGACGAGAACTTCTTCGCGCGCCGAATCTCCGGTAGCGCGGCCGAGTTTTTCGAGGTCGAGACGATCGAGAATCTTGCGGTGCAGGTCGGCTTTGACCTGCTGGTACTCGGTCCGTTCGAAGGCTTGCAGATTGGGCATAATTTCAGCTCTCAGCTCTCAGTTGTCAGCTCTCAGTTCTTAGTTCCTGGCTTTTGCTACAAGGCCACGAACTGACAGCTGAGAGCTGATAGCTGAGAGCTAACCTACACTGTCTTAAACAACGACCAGGCGGTGCGCTTCACTTCCAGGTCGTCCCTGGTCAAGTATTCCGCCAACCCGGTAATGGAGCGGGCAATTTCGGTGGTCCCCTGCTGCATCAGGGGGATGCCGCGATCAATCGCGGTCGAGACTGCGAAGTACTGATTGGGAATCCGCCAGAGCACGGGGGCTCCAATGGCGGCCTCGGTCTCCGCTTCATTGAAGCCCGCCACCTTGCGATAACGGTTCAACACCAAGGCAAAACGGTCGCGTGAGCCACTCTCACCGAGATACTGGGCCACTCTTCCGGCGCTCCACAGGGAAGCGACATCGGCATGAGCGATGAGCAGAATTTTCTCCGACAGGTTGCTGACCAGGCGAGTGGCGCTGTCGAGCCGCGAGGAAGCATCGATGACGATGTAGTGAAAGAGGCCGACCATGGTGTCAAAGAGACGGGCAAAGTCGGAAGCGGAGGGCTCGATGGCGGTGGGAGCCGCAGCGCCCGCCAGCACCTGCAATCCGCGATCATGACGCACCATGAAGCTTTCGAGCAGGGACGAATCCAGGCGGTGCAGGTTGGTGATGGCGTCGGAGACGGTGAAGGTTGGTTTGAGATTGAGATGCAAGGCGCAGTGGCCGAGGGGCGCCAAGTCCACCAGCGCCGTGCTGTGGTGAATCGATTGCAAGGCCAGAGCCAGATTGACGGCGACGGTAGTGGCGCCGCTGCCGCCTTTGGCGTTCACGATGGTGAACACCTTTCCCCGTGAACTTTCGCGCCCCGGCTTGCGGCGAGTTGCGGTGAGGCGGACGAAAGCCTCCAGCAGATCGGTGGTGCTGGTGGGGCGCTCAATGTATTCGCGCACACCCGCCCGCATGGCGCTGACAATCAACTGCGGTTGAGTCATGGGGCCGACGGCGAAGACGGCGGAATCGGGGAGTTCCTGGTGCAGCAACTCTATGGCCCGTAGCGCCGCGGTGACGCCATCGGCGGCGATATCCACGAGAATCACGTCGGGGGCAAAGGCTTGAGTTTTGCGGATGACCGGGCCGTTGGCCGCCAGGGGCATGGTGGGGTCGCTGTACACGGTGCGGGCCACGCTGGTGCCATCGACCAGGACCTGAAGCACCGCGCGCTGGTCATCGTCCGTGGCGAACACGGCTACTGACAATTCCGGCATGACTCGTTTCCCACCCCTAAGACATTAAATCATTGAATCATTGAATCATTGAGGCATTTAATCATTGAGGCATTGAATCATTGAGAACTCCAGAGCGCGATTTTCAATGACTCAATACTTCAATGATTCAATGACTCAATACTTCAATGATTCAATGACTCAATACCTCAATGATTCAATTGGCTTTCTTGCCATCGAACTTGCCCTTATCCAGATACGGCACCGGCATCGCCGGACCCTTCGGCGACTCGACACTGGGTGAAACCCGGTGCACGGTGCAGAGAACCATCAATTCCGAGTTGCTCTTCTGGTTGCTCTTGCTTTTGAAGAGATTGCCGAGGATCGGGATATCGCCCAGAAACGGAATCTTGTTGTCAACGTTGGTGACGCGGTTATCGAGGAGTCCGGCGATAACGAAGCTCTGGCCATCCTGCAGTTCGAATTCCGTATCCGCCTTGCGGGTGCTGATGGCGGGGATGGTGGTTCCGGCAACGGTGACGGCATCGGCGAAGTCCAGTTCGCTCACCTCGGGAGCGACGCGCAGGTGGATGTTGCCGTTCGGCTGAATCACGGGGGTGAACTTCAGGCGCACGCCAAATTCGCGAAACTGAATGGTGACGGTGGCGATTCCGCTGGCGTTTTGCTGCGCAACCGGGAAGGGAAATTCTCCTCCGGCCAGGAAACTGGCTTCCTTGCCATTGATCGCGACCAGGTTGGGCTCGGCCAGAATCTGCAAAAGATTCTGTGTCTTCAGGGCCTCGATCACGGCGCCAAGATGGACCTGCGGGTTAAAGAAAAACATGTTGAGTACGTTCGATATCGTCGTGGTGGCTGAGGTGGTACCTGTACCGTTGTTGTTAGTCGAATTGGTGATGGGTGACGTGGAGATTCCGCCGAACTGGCCGGTGGTCACGGTGCCGATGGTGTTTCCCGCGCCGGTGGAAAACACATTGATGCCCATTTGGGTCAGAGCGGTGCGATCCACTTCCGCGAACTTGACTTCGAGAAGCACTTCCTCCGCTCCGATGGGGCCGAAGGTCAGCACGTTCACGACATTCTTGGAATACGCCGAGGCCAGCGCGCCAGCATGCTTGGAGACGTCTTCGGTGGTCACGTGACCGGAGAGAACAATTGCGTTACGCGAAGGCGTTACGTTGATCTGCTCGTCCGGGAAAAGGCGATGCATTTCCTCCGTAGCCGCGGTGATATCGACATCCACGCGAAGATCGAAGCTGCGCGAGCGCTCCAGTTCATCCCAGATCAGCAGTGAAACTTCGCCCGGAGCGAGTCCATTGACCAGGACTTGCGTGGGTGTGACGACCAGCGCATCCGCCACCGAGGGGTCGGTTACGGAGACGCGCTTCAGTCTTTCGGTCGTGTTAATCAGGAGCGACTTACCCACCATCACGCGTAGCGGAGCTGCCCCGGCAGTGACGGCCTGGCCGGATGTGGAAGTGGTGGTGGAGGGTTGCACGGCGGGCGAGTTGTCCTGATTTGGAGAATTCTGATTTGGAGAATTCTGGTTTGGAGAAGAAGCCGTTGCCGCAGCGGCCGGTGGATTGCCGCCGGGAGCGGCGGTGCGCGCGAACATGGTGGTCGCGCCGAAAATGGCAACGGCGGCGACGAGGGTAAGAGCTTTCATGAAGTCGCACCTCTGCGGGGATGCACGAGCAAATCCATGGAGGTCAGATCCGTCGAGGGCAGACCATCGAGGGCAGACCCATCAAGAGGATGAGTGGACGCGAATGATTGCGATATTGTGGGCTCAAAACTTGCTGGTTTCATCCCGTTTGCTGCCACGGATCATTTCTACGGTATAGGGCGCTGGTGGAGGCGGCGGCGCAACTTTCGCCACCACCTTTCGAACTTTGGGTTTGGACTCGGAGGAGGCGGCCACCGGTTTCTCGCCCGGATAGAGTGCACTTGTCCGGGTCGCGGCGATGCCTCCCTTTTTCGTGTCCAGCGGATTGCGCAAAGCGAGCTGGATTCTTCCTTCCTGGGAAGCCAGCGCCAACTTTTGCGCGTCGTCGGGCGAGACCAGCAGCGTGATCACCGGAGCGTTCGCTTCCCCCCCGGTGGAACGTTCCAGCAGGCTGCCGCCAACGGCTATAACGGCCACGTTCTCCAGCACGGTAACGGTTTGCCGTTCGTTACCTTCATTGCCGGTGGCGAGCACATCCACGCGCGTACCCGGTTGTACGAAGCCCGCCACCGAAACTACATCGTTGACGCGCACCGAGACCGCGCGCATTCCCGGCGGGATCATGGAGGGCAGGCCGGCTCCGGCGTTGAGCGCCGCCAATTTGCCGGGCAGAATAAATTCGCCTTTGCTTACCGGCAAAATAGCGCCGCGCCCCAGAACCTTCGAGGCCACCGAGAAAGCTCCTGGAGGGACCGCCGATGGCGGAAGATTGACCACGCGAACATCGTGAGCTTCCAGCTTGGCCCCGACCTGAATGTCGTCGGCCGCGACCACGACCGGGACTCCCGCGGCACTGCTGTTCGAGCCCGCAACGTTCCGCAGCCGGTCATAGACGGTGAAGCTGACGAGCAGGCCGACGGCTAGCGCCAAGCCTCCAATCATCAACAGACGGCTTCGGTTCATTCCTCTCCTTCCGGGATAACTCCGGACTTATTCGTTTTGTCGCTGCAAGCATGACTTTCTGCCGCGACGGCGGCCTGCTACTGCATGTTGCTGGCTACCTGCGAGAACGCGTTGTTGGCGTTGCCGCCGATCAGACGGACGGTGCCAATCACGATCACCAGAATTACGGCCAGCATCACGGCGTATTCCGCGATGTCCTGCCCTTCTTCATTGCGCCACAAGAGTTTAGCCAAATGTGTCATTCCAGACTCCTTCGAGCGTTATGCTGAGAACTCACAATACGGGACGAGCTTTGCAACCAATCCCCGTATGCGCCCTAGTTTCGCAGATTCCGGATGGCTCCGGGGAAAATTTTTTCACTTCCGTAACTCTCTAGTGATGGGGTCCGGAGAAATGGCGGCATTTTCGACGCCGGGGTGCGTCCGGAGCAGGATGATCGACTTGGAGTCGCCGAATACAGTATGCCAATTGGGGTCGAGCAGAAGGGCTTGAGCCAGCGCGCAGGACGGGGGCACGAGGACCGCCTCCACCTGCCATCGGTCAAGAACATCTCGCCAGCCGGTGCGGAGTTGCACGGCGGTCTTAAACTGGCTTAGGAGGTCGTTACCATAGAGGTCCGCGCGGCCGTCCACGAATACGCGATATTCGGGATAAAGTCGCCAGATGGCATAGCCTCCCCAATCGTAGTAAACAAAGACGTAAACAAGGGCGTTCGGGGGTTGGTCGTGGGCGCGCAGGAAGGCCACGGCTTTTTGGGGAAACTGCTGGGCCTCGCGGGCATCCTGCTTGCGGGCAAGACTGACCCACTTCACCAAGGCAAACACAGCCATCAGGATGAGAACCGCGCCATTGAAAAGTGGGCGGAAGCGCCAAGAGGCTGGACGCCGTTCGGAGACTGCCAGGGACGCGGACGCGACCGGGAGAGCGGCGGCGATCACCGGTATCGCCACCAAAATGAAAATTGGGATGTGGCGAACCGCGTCGAGGGCGGCGAGAGAGGTGAGGAGCAGGAGCGCGATCACACGTCCGTTGGGCCGCGAGCGGGAACTGGCGAGCGCGGTCAGAAGCAGAAGCCAGACCAGCAGGAGTGGGCGATAGAGCGATTCATGAAAATCCGGCGAGAACCACTCCACAATGAACGAGCGCATCCCGGGCGAGCGTAAAGTATCGAAGGGATAACGATAGAGTTGAGCGCCGCTGGGATTGAGAGGCACGAGCGCCAAACAAGCCAGCAGGAGCAGCAGCACGCGCAGGAGGATGGGGCGCGCCTGCCGCCAGGGCGTGTTGCCGACGGCGGTCTCCGCAATCAGGCCGACCCCGTACGCCAACAACAGTGCGGGGCAAAGCGCGAATCCAGCGTGCAGATTGAGCCATAGGAGAAACAGCGGTGGTATCCAAAACAGAAGGCGGGGACGAGCTTTTTTTGTTTCTGTTTCTGTGCCATGCTCTGTGCCACGTTCGAGCAGCCATAGCAGCAGGCTGGCCAGCGTAAAGGTGAACATCTGCGGGCGGGCGCTCCAGGAGGGGGCGGAAGCGAAAGCCAAAGCGCCGAGAACAGTCGCCGCGGCTGCCCAGGCTCTGCTGCCGGGACAGCGCAGATAAAGCAGCATAAAGCCGGCGGTGGTAATGATGGCGGAGAACACGATCAGCGCAGGCGCGCCACCGTGTTTCCAGAGTTCGTAAAACACGACCTCCGATAACCATTCATGCGCCACCCATGGGTGCCCGGCGCGAGTGAAGGAAAAAGGATCGGAGTGGGGGACGTGGCCGGTCTCCACAATCCACTCCCCGGTGCGCAGATGCCACCACAGGTCAGGATCGACGGCGTTATGCGCCGTCATGGCCAGCAGGCCGAAGAACAGGATGCCGGCGAAGAACACACGTCCGCTCCAGCCTCCGCTCCAGCGTCCACTCCAGCGAGGAATCCCAAGCGTCGCCATTGGGCGGGATTATAGAATCAGTTGTCTCGAAAAGCTCCTTATGACTTCGTTCGTCCAAAGCCGGAAGTTCCTGGTCGCGGCCTTTCTGCTGGCGATGACGGTTTGCAACCTTACGCTGCTGTTCCGAGTGCTGCCGGCGCTGCGGAATGGATACCAGGATTTCACCATCTACTACACCGGAGCTCGCCTCCTCCGCAATGGCCAGGTTTCCACTCTCTATGATCTGGGCACTCAATACCGGACGCAACTTACGTTCACGCATGTCCCGATCCGGCAAGGACCGTTGCCTTACAACCACCCGCCGTTCGAAACACTTCTGTTCGTGCCCTTCACGCTGCTGAAGTATTGGCCAGCCTACCTGGTGTGGACCGCGCTCAACTTGATCATGCTGGCTGCGAGCCTGGTCCTTTTAAGAAGGCAGTTCCCCCAACTTGCGGCTGTTCCTCCCATCGTTTTGGGTCTTGGCGCTACTGCGTTCTTCCCGGTGGCAATCGGTCTTATTCAAGGGCAGGATGTGATTTTGCTGCTGTTCCTGTTTGTGCTGGCGATCATCTGCCTCGAGCGGGGGAACGATGCGGTGGCTGGCGCGCTTCTGGCTGCGGGTCTGTTCCGGCCTCACCTGGTGGTGCCTTTGGTTGTTCTGCTGGCGATTCGGCGCTGGCGTATTCTCCTCGGCTTCGCGCCGGTCGCTCTTCTTCTAGCGGGCATTTCCGTGGCCATCATGGGATGGAGCGTTCCCTTCGACTACGTGCGGTTCGTTCTCCGCGTGGAACGAACAGGCGCCGGCGGTTTTGGCCCGCACGCCGTGCCCAACCTCCGGGGTCTGATCGCGGACTTGCCTGGACTCAGGTTCTCCGGCCCAGTCACGGCCGTGCTCGTCGTGGCATCGTCGGTGGTTGTGTTTTTCCTGGCGCTGCGCCGGATCCGCAACGGGCGAGACTCCATCCTCTTCGCGTCCGGTCTGGCCGCGGTCACGACTATCCTCGTCAGCTTTCATACGCTTTCCTACGACCTCACTCTGCTGCTTCCGACGGCACTTTGCCTGCTTTCCCGACTGGCCGGTGTTGAAGGAATGAAAGTTGACGCGAAGAAGATCGACGCGCGGACGATTCTGCTGGCCGTCCTCCTGTTTCTGACCCCGCTCTATATTTTCTTGTTGCTCGCGGTCGACCGTTTCTTCTGGTTCTCGCTCATTTTGCTATGGCTTTATCTGAGGCTGATGCTGACCCCCGCTCCAGCGGAGGTGCCAGCCTGAGCATGCATCACTCCACCATGCATCACCGCACCTTTGTCCGTGCGCATATCTGGTTGGCGTTGGCAGCGGTGCTCTCCGCGGTGGGCGGATGGTTGTATGTGCAGCGCGTGTTGATCGCGCACCAGATCGGCTATGCCACCGTTCATGGCACTCCGCGGGGAAATCTTTCCGACCTCTATCCCCGCTGGATTGGGGCTCAGGAACTCCTTCTGCATGGCCGAGACCCTTACAGCGCCGAGGTCACGCGCGAAATTCAAGCCGGATACTACGGGCGTCCTCTCGATCCTTCCCGCCCCGAAGATCCAAAAGACCAACAAGCTTTCGCTTATCCCGCGTACGTGGTTTTTTATTTGGCGCCAGCAATCCATCTTGGCTTTGGAATTGTGCAAAGAGCATTCCTCTGGATTCTGATCGGCGTGACGTTAGCCAGCATTCCGCTCTGGCTTCGCGTGTTGAGTTGGCCGGTCGCTCCGGCGGTTCAGGCTGCCATGATGGCCTTGCTCCTGGGCAGCATGCCCGTGCTGCAGGGACTGAAGCTCCAGCAACTGACTCTGCTGGTGGCCGCCATGTGCGCCCTGGCGATGGCGCTGCTGGTTGCCGGGCGTCCGATTGCTGCGGGGATTCTGCTGGCCCTGGCGACCATCAAGCCGCAACTTGTGCTGCCTCTGCTGCTGTGGCTCGGCATGTGGAGCCTCGGCGACCTGAAGCGCCGCTACCGCTGGGCGGTTTCATTTCTGATCGTCATCGCGGTTCTCTCGGTCGCGGCGGAGTGCTGGCTGCCGCACTGGATCGGGCGCTTTTGGCAGGCGGCGGTCGAGTACCGGCAATACACGCGGGCCACTCCAATATTGGAGGTAATCCTCCCTCACCCCTGGGGCAGGCTGCTGGAAGCCTTGTTTGCGGGAGCCACGGCGCTGGTTTGCTGGAAGCTGCGCAAATACCCGGAGAATACCGGCGCATTCCAGTCCTCCACCTGCCTGGTGATGGCGCTGACCGTGCTCGCGGTGCCCACTTTTTCTCTCTACAATCAGGTGCTGCTGCTGCCCGCCATCCTTCTGCTTGTTCGAGATCGAAGGACAATCTGGGAACGGAGCCTGGTCAGCCGCGGCATCCTGATCGTGGTTGCCGCAGTACTGGCCTGGCCCTGGCTCTCGAGCACTGCGCTCGGGGGTCTTTCCCTGGTTTTGCCGCAGGAAACGATCGATAGCGCCTGGGCAATCCCGGCCTGGACGGTGGCCGAAATACCCGTAGGAGTGGCTGCCCTGATGCTGGTCCATTATTATCAGAAGACTTTTACTGCTCCGGCAGGGCGGGGCACGTCGTAGAATGCTTGGGGGGCCGTGTCAGGTGCTGGCGTCTTTTGCTGGCGTCTTGAACTGGCACGATGGCCGCAGGAGAGTTCAGCGTACATGTCGGCTTCGTCGCACTCGGGTATATCCAGCATTTTTCCCATCGCGATTTTTGTCCAGGGGAATGACCAGCAGACGCTTTCGCTGAATCACACTCCTTTCACCGTGGGCCGCAAGGTGGATCGCGACCTGGTGATCGCCGACCCGCGCGTGTCTCGCGAGCATGCCACGATCGTGTCCGAGAACGGCGAGTTTTTTGTCATCGACCTGAACAGCAAACACGGCACCTTCGTCAATGGCGAGAAGGTGGACCGGCACAAACTGCAACGCAACGACCGGGTGGAATTTGGCGCGCGCGATGTTGCCTACCTTATCTTCCATCCGCTGCACTCGACCTCGAATACGGCGCGCGAGTTTCTCAGCCAGATCTCGGGCATCCAGATTGCCCCGGAGGCCAGCGACCTGGAGAAACTCACGCTCTTCATGGAAGCGGCGCGCAAGCTGAACAGCATTGGCGTGCTCGATGAAATCCTGGTGACCCTGCTCGAAGCCACGCTCAAGCTGACCCGCGCCGAACGCGGCTACATCTTCCTTCGCGATCTCGGCGGAACCCTGACGCTCGCCGCCGGGCGTAACTCGAAAGGCGATCCGCTGCTCGACGACAAGACAATTTCGCGTTCGGTGCTGGAGGGCGCGTTGACCTCGAACTCCGAATACCTGGTCACGGATACCAGTCAGATGCTCGATGTAAAGGAGAGGCACAGCATCGTCGCCTTCGACCTGCGCACCGTGATCTGCATTCCATTGCGCAAGCCGATCGTGCAAACCACCCGGGAGCAGCAGCCCGCCGGTGGGGAAGTGATGGGTGCGCTCTATGTGGATTCGCGCTTTGCCTCGCGCGATATCACCAGCGTCAGCCACGATATTCTGCGGGCGATCGCGATGGAAGCTGCCCAGTTGGTGGAGAACGCACGCCTGGTGCAGGCCGAAGAAGCCGGGCGCCGTTATCAGCAGGAACTGTCAATCGCAGCGTCCATTCAGCAGCGTCTGCTGGCGGTGACGCTGCCCGAAGTGCCTTTTGCGCGGGTGAATGGACGCAACATGTCCTGTAAAGAAATCGGCGGCGATTTTTTCGAAGCGGTGAACACGCCCCAGGGCCTGGCCGTTGTTCTCGCCGACGTCAGCGGCAAAGGAGTCTCGGCCGCACTGCTCGCTTCCATTCTTCAGGGCATGGTCTACTCGCAACTCATTTCCGGCATGCCGCTGGTGGAAGTCGTCGACGCGGTCAATCGCTTCTTCACCTACAAGCACATCGGTGAAAAATACGCGACCATGATCATTACGCGCCTGCGCAACGACGGCGATCTGGAATATGTCAACTGCGGACATATTCCGCCGGTGTGGATCTGCGGTAACGAAGTGCTCCGTCCGTCCCACGGCAACTTGCCGGTGGGCCTGCTGGCGGAGGCAACTTACTCGAGCGATCGTTGCCAGATGAGGCCGGGGGATCGGCTGATCCTGGTGACCGACGGCGTCACCGAAGCCGAGAACGCTCGCGGAGACATGTTTGACAGCGCCCGCCTCGAAGATGTGGCCGGGAAGAGTAGTTCGATGGAAGACGTGTTCGCGGCCGTCGCCGATTTCTGCGGAGGCACGCCGCTCAACGACGATTGCACCGTCGTCGAGCTGTCCTACACCGGCAGCTAGATCGTGCCCACACTATGGGAATTGTCGCTTCATAGGAATTGATCACGAAACCAATAAACGCAACTACCACAACCGAACGATCCACGGTCCCATGCGGCTAGCTACGAGGGTAGCAGCCAACTGTCGGGGAAGAAAGGCATCGCGAGCTACTCGATGTTCGCGGATTTCTCGAGGTTATGCTTCATGCACAGCAATCGCACATTTTTGGCCGTCAGGCTGGTGCCGCCCTTGGAAAATGGTAGGTCGTGATCAAAATGCAGGTTTTTCGTATCCCCACAAATAACACACTGTCCTTTATCGCGTTTCCATACCTCCTTTTTAACTTCGGAGGGAATGAGCCGAGTGTGAGCCAGCTCCGATGGAGCCTGGCCGACCCCCTCAATGTTTCGATCAGACAATCTTAAAATGAAACGAAACACGTGCCGCTTTCCGTCGTGCACGGTTTTGTAGTCGATGAGATCAAAGTAGCCTTTGAGGGACCAAACGCCGGGGAAAAGTTTCTCGTAAACTTTTACTGTCTCAGCGGGTCGACACTGGCTCTTGTATTCCTCGACAGCCTTGATGAAAAAGCCGTTCTGAGTGAGGCGACCTGACGGTAGCGTGTCGGGCTGATCCTCGTTTTTGGGGTTGTGATCGAAGGACTTCTTCGTGACGTCGTGACCCTCGTATTCGATCGTGACGCCGTCGTCATTAATCCTGTCCCGATACGGCGCACTGGAGCGCTGAGACATCAAGATGACCGAATAGGTCGGCTTGAGACGATAGTTCATTCCGCGCTGAAGTGTTTGCACGGCTTCGGCGTCGCACATCTGGCGGTAGCTCGATATATCGTCCTGAATCGTGGTCATATGCATGCAGCGGTGAACTGCGGCTCGACCGCTAGACCTTTTCAGTGTGGCACTATTTTCTGGTGGTCGGCAAGGGAGGCTAGAATTTCCGAAAGCTTACAATCCCACGACTTCATCATGCCATGACACAGCTAACGGCAAGGCTGTCGGGTGCCCCGCGTCTCGCGGGTTTTCGAGACGTGGGACGCTGCGGGACCATCGCCGCCGCAATCTGGCGCCCGACCTTTTTCATCACAAACGCCCAGTGTGCACCATCACAGACATCAAACCGCCCGTCGGCGACAATCGAGATCGACCTGTGAGTCAGGGCCAAGGTATGTCCGTCTCCCAAGACGGCCTTCGAAGTTGTGCGGCCCCATTTGCTATTTGCTCTTTGATAACTATATTTGCGGAAATGAACGGGCGTCAGCCACCCGCCAAAACTATGAATTTCTATGAATTTCAGGAGAATAAAGCGAAAAATCGAGCTAACTCCTTATTCCGGAATACTTTGACTTTAAATCCTTTAAACTCAAAAACCTGGCGGAAATTTTCCCCTAACCCCATGATTCCAATATACCCAGGGGGAGGGGGGTAGTGGTAAACACGGGTTAATAACTCAACAGTTAACACGGGAGCCTGTTAAGGCCGCGCCCCCGGATGGATTTCAACCGTGGACCAAGTCTTATCCGCGGCGTGACACACTTTTTCCAGCGCGCAATCGGCACACTTCGGGCCGCGTGCCACGCAGAGCTTCCGCCCGTGCCAGATCACTTCGTGAGAAAAATCCGTCCAGCGCTCGCGCGGAATGATCTGCATCAGATCCTCTTCAATTTTTTTCGCGTCTTCCTGCCTGGTCAGCTCCAGACGGCGTGAAATCCGCGTCACATGCGTATCCACGACGATCCCTTCATTCTTTTTGAACCAGGTTCCGAGCACGACGTTCGCGGTTTTGCGAGCCACTCCCGGAAGGCTGAGAAGTTCATCCATGGTTTGCGGCACGTTCCCACCAAAGTCTGCGACGATCTTCCGCGCCGCGCCCACCACCGACTTCGACTTGTTGCGGAAGAAGCCGGTCGAGCGAATGTCCGGCTCCAACTGTTCCGGTTCGAGCGCCGCGAAATCCTGGACGGTCGGATACTTTTCAAAGAGCACGGGCGTGACCATGTTCACCCGCACGTCGGTACACTGCGCGGAAAGAATCGTCGCCACCAGCAATTCCCATGCGCTGCGGTGAGTGAGAGCACAGGTCGCATTGGGATAGAGTTGGTCAAGAGCGGCAATGATCTGACGCACCCGCTCCGGCGCCAACGGGTCATATCCAGATGCGGATTTCTTTTTCAGAACCGCAGCCTTCGGCGGGTTCGCGGCGGGGCGACGCGCCACTGCATTCTTCGCTGGCGTACTTTTCTTCAATAATGGCGAACCCTTCACTTGGCGCGCACCTTCCTGTCGTCCGCTGCGACTGGGTTGACGGGGCATATTTCCGCGGGGCATCGGTTCCTCCTGAGCAGAGGATCATGGTAACAAAGCCGCTCGGTTGCGGCAGCCACACGTCACTCAGCCACACGTAGCTAAGTCACATCCACCAAAGGTAACTCGGTTACGATTGACGGGTTGGCGGGCGGGTGAGTACTCTGAGAACTATAAGGATAAACTTGTGGCCGTGAAGAGCATCAAACTCGGACAAGTCTGGCGCCAGGACGCAACCGGCCAGGATCACCTTGTCACCAAGGTATACAGCGAAGTGTTCACGCAATACGCGGTATTGCGGCCCGCCGAGGTCACCGCGCCCGACGCGCCCGTTGTGAAGGTGAAGGTCTCCAAATCGGGGGATGGGGTTACGTTGCCCGGCTTCAGCTTCACGCAGGAAGGGGCGTTTTGAACTGCATCGGGTGATCTGACCATCGGGTCATCGGGTGATCTGAAATCAATTGCGTGGGGCCCCTGAAGTTGATTTTAGATGACCCGATCACCCGATGACCCGATTCCAAATGACGGAAAAAATCCTCAACTTACTTTTCGTCTTCATCAATTCCCTGGTGGCGGCGACGGGCTATGTCGGCATCACGCTGCTCATGGCGATTGAGTCCGCTTGCATTCCACTGCCTTCGGAACTGATCATGCCGTTCGCGGGTTACCTCGTCTATACCGGCGCGATGAAACTGGTTTGGGCGGCTACAGCCGGCGCGATCGGATGCAATCTGGGCTCGCTCGTGGCCTACGAAATCGGCTGCTACGGCGGGCGCCCGCTGGTCGAGCGCTACGGACGCTGGATTCTGATGGGCCGCCGTGAACTGGACTGGGCTGACCGATTCTTTCTGCGCTGGGGAGACATGGCCGTGTTCATTGCGCGCCTGCTGCCGGTGATCCGCACATTTATCGCGCTGCCCGCCGGAATCGCGCGCATGCCGCGCGGCAAATTCCACATCTATACCTTCCTCGGATCGTGGCCCTGGTGTTTCATGCTGGCCTACTTCGGCATGAAACTCGGCGAGAACTGGCGCTCGCTCGGCAAGTACTTCCATAAATTTGACGCTGTGATTGGCGCATTTCTTTTGGCCGGGATTGTCTGGTTTTTCTGGTCCCACTGGCAGAACCGGCTGCGCGCCGCGGAGTAGATCGCGCCTGTCCAAGCCGAGGGCAGCGGGCAACGCAGCCGCTCTGCTACTGGGCAGTCACTTTCTCCATCTTCCACAAATGTGTAATCTCACGCTAGGACTTAAACTGGCATGGGATTTCTGAGCTACCTTTTCTACCCTTGGGGCTTTCTGCTTCAAGGACTGGCGATCGTGCATTTCATTCGGCGGCGGCCGGATACTTACTGGATTTTTATCATTCTGTTTCTCGGGCCGCTCGGCGCAATTGTCTATCTTTTTGTGGAGGCGCTTCCCGACATTGGACTGCTGGGACAGTCCTTCAAAGTATTTCCGCGACGCAAGCGCATTGGCGAACTCGAACGTGCCATTCGCGATAATCCGTCGGCGGGAAACTATGAAGAACTTGGCGACCTTTACATGGACGACGGCCAGCTCCAGTTGGCGCGAGCTGCATTCGACAAAGCCATTGCCGCGCGTGCCGATACGCTGGACCCCTTTTACCGGCGCGGAGTTTGCGCCATCCTTTTAGGCGACGCCGTGGCCGCATTGCCCGATCTGGAGCGGGTGGTCGGGAAAGAGCCGGATTACGATTTCCAGCGCGCCGCCGGATTGCTTGCCCATGCCTACGCGCGGACTGGGCAAAAGGAAAAAGCCGAGGCGCTTTTCCGGCAGGTGACGATCACGTCGACGCTGTCCGAGACTTACTTGAATTTCGCGGATCTGCTGGCCTCCGAGGGACGCAACGCCGAAGCCCGCGAGTGGGCCCAGAAGGTGCTTGATAAGAAACCAACGATGCCCGGTTACTTGCGGCGGCGGGAGCGGCCTTGGTTTCGGCGGGCGCATGAGATGCTGAAACGGGTGTCGGCGTGAGACAGCCCTCGCATCCTTCAACTTTCGCGAAGGACGAGTGCTTGTTACTATTACCCTTTGCGGCGGAGTGCTCCAAGCTTGGCTTTGATCGAGCTCTCGGGCTCGGTTTTGGCCTCTCTGGGGATACCCCAGGGAAACGTGAAGAGCTGGGAATTCGTCGCGTGAGCTCTACTGCGCGGCTGCGCAGACATGCTCGCGCAAAGTGTGACTCGTTGGAGCATTCCGCCGCGGTCTGCCATGTCCGATCCGTTCCTCATGAAAGTGCTCGCCAGGTGTTTTCTTGCTGGCGAACCGGACGTCGAGCAAATCGTTGCTCGTGGCGACCGCGCGCTGGGCAGGCGCTGGCGGTGGCTTCGTCCCTTGGCGCAGCGCTACATTAAAGCCTTTACTAGCCGGACGCGCCCCCGCCAACGCCATGTCGTCCGGTTTCTTCTGCATGATCGCGGTCTTCAACGCGCGTGGTCGAAATACTCACAGGAACTGTTCATTGAGCGCTGGCTCAGCGAGCCGCAGCGAATGCAGTCGGTCGGAGTGGCGAAGGCATGGGACGTTCCCAGCATCGAGTCAACCGCAGCGCTGGCGGAGTGGCTTGGAATCAAGGCGGGCGAACTAGAGTGGTTCGCCGATCTCAAGGGACTCGGATGCAGCAAGAGCAGTCCAAAGCTGGGCCACTACCACTATCGTGCGCTGGCAAAGGGTAACGGCAGCATCCGGTTGATCGAAGCGCCGAAGTTGCGACTGAAGAAACTGCAACGGGAGATTCTGACCGGAATTCTGGATAAAATCCCGGTCCATCCTGCAGTGCACGGTTTCGTCAGAGCGCGGTCCATCAAGACTTTCGTTGCTCCTCATGTCGGTAGGCGTGTTGTTTTGAAGATGGACTTGCAGGATTTTTTTCCCTCGTTCCGCGCCGCGCGGATTCAGACTTTCTTTCGAACGCTGGGCTATCCCGAGTCGGTTGCCGATCTGCTCGGAGGCATTTGCACGAACGCCACGCCACGCCGCGTGTGGAAAGACCTTTCGGTAGACGTCGAGCTTTCTCGGGTGCAAGAAGCCCGGCTCCTGTATTCCCGACCACACTTGCCGCAAGGGGCGCCGACCTCGCCTGCAATCGCCAACTTGTGTTCTTATCGGTTGGATTGTCGCTTGGCTGGCTTAGCGAAATGCGTGGGAGCCGAATACACACGTTATGCCGACGATCTTGCTTTTTCCGGCGACGAAGCATTGGAGGAGCGAATCGAGCCGTTCTCAACGCACGTTGCTGCAATTCTGCTCGAAGAAGGCTTCACCGTGAATTACCGGAAGACCCGCATGATGCGGCCTGGCGTGCGTCAATATTTGGCAGGCTTGGTTGCCAATCGGCACATGAATGTCAGGCGAAGTGACTTCGACAACCTTAAGGCAATACTCACCAATTGCGTCCGGCTCGGCCCAGAGAGTCAGAATCGAGACGCCCATCCTCACTATCAATTGCACCTACAGGGCAGAGTAACGTTCGTCGAGATGGTCAATCCTGCGAAAGGAGCGCGCCTTCGCCGGATATTTGAACAAGTTCGTTGGCAATGATGAAGGCGTGATGCGGTGGTGCTATCCTTCCACCGATGCGAATTTCTTATCTTGAATGCACTCGTTGCGGAGAGCATCTCTCCGCCGATCGCCCGCAGAATGTCTGTCCTAAAGATGGCGGCGTGCTTTACGTTCGCTACGATCTTGCCAGCTTGAAAGGGAAGTTGCGTCCCGAAAATTTGTCAGGGCGCGTGGCCAGCATGTGGCGCTATGCCGAGGTTCTCCCAGATGCTTTGCCGGTCACGCTCGGCGAGGGATTTACGCCTATGCTTGCCAGCCGCGAGCACGCGGGCGTTTTCATTAAGGATGAGGGCCTGAATCCAACCGGATCGTTCAAAGCGCGCGGCATGTCGGCCGCCTTGACCATGGCGCGACACTATGGTCTGAAGAAGCTGGCCGCTCCTTCTGCCGGAAATGCCGGGGGCGCTTTGGCGGCTTACGCGGCCGCGGCGGGCATTGAAGCCCATATCTTCATGCCGAAAGATGTGCCCGTGGCGAATCGCATGGAATGCGACTACTACGGCGCGCACGTCACGCTGGTCGACGGACTGATCAGCGATTGTGGCCGCATGGTTGCCGAACGCAAGGAGAAAGAAGGGTGGTTCGATGTCTCGACCCTCAAAGAGCCGTTCCGCGTCGAGGGCAAGAAGACGATGGGCTACGAGGTTGCCGAACAGCTGGAGTGGAAGCTGCCGCAAGGCATCATCTATCCGACTGGCGGCGGGGTGGGCATGATTGGAATGTGGAAGGCTTTCGACGAAATGCAGGAACTCGGCTGGATTGGTTCCGAGCGCCCGAAGATGATCACCGTGCAGGCGGCTGGCTGCGCGCCGATCGTCAGTGCATTGGAAGGAGGGAAGAGCACGTCCGAAACGTGGGCCGACGCCGCAACCTTTGCCGCTGGGCTTCGCGTGCCCAAGGCTTACGGCGACTACTTGATTCTCGATATCTTGAAAAAGAGCCATGGCACCGCGGTCGCGGCTACCGACGAGGAAATCCTCGCGGCTATGCGGCACTGGGCCAGCGCTGAAGGCGTGTTCGCCGCGCCGGAAGGAGCGGCTTCGCTGGTTGCTTATCAGAAGCTGCGCGCCAGCGGCTTCTTCCGCGCCGAAGACACGGTCGTGCTCTTCAATACCGGGTCGGCGTACAAGTATCTTGACATGATCGAGGCGCAGGAAAAAAAGGCGCGGCCCTCGCCGGCAACTGCGGGCAATATTGGTGGAATCATCGGGCCGTACTGACTGTCACCAGGTGCGGAGACGCGGCAAGCCGCGTCTCTACAGGAAATACTTAGGGACAGTGGCCCTCCTGCGACTTCGCTCAGGACCTGTCCAGGGCCGGCGAGAGCCGGGCGAGTTGTAAGCGACACAGAAGCTATGGGCTTCTCCTTTCAACGCGATTCTCTGCAGCGACAGCGGGAAGAAATGGTCCGCACGCAACTTGCCGCTCGTGGCATTCGCGACCTTCGCGTGCTCGACGCCATGCGCAAAGTGCCGCGGCACGAGTTTGTCCCGGAGACTTTCCGGCAAGACGCTTACGAAGATCATCCGCTGCCCATCGGCGAAGAGCAAACCATCTCGCAGCCTTACATTGTGGCCGCGATGCTCGAACGCCTTGCGCTTCAGGCCACGGATCGAGTTCTTGAGGTCGGCACCGGGTCTGGCTACGTGACGGCATTGCTTGCGCTGCTCTCGGCTGAGGTGTATTCGGTGGAGCGCCACGCGCAACTGGCGGCCTTGGCGGAAAGTACGCTGCATCGGTTGGAATATCGCAACGTCAAGATCAGAGTCGGCGATGGCAGCCAAGGCTGGGCCGAGTACGCTCCGTTCGACGCCATTCTTGTTTCTGCCGCCACGCCCGAGATGCCGCCAGTTCTCTTTGATCAGTTGCGCGAGGGCGGACGCATGATGGTGCCGGTCGGCCCGTCCTTCAGCCAGGAATTGCAATTGATCCGTAAAGCCAGCGGACAGCCCGAGGTGGAAGTTCTCGAAGGTTGCCGGTTTGTGCCACTGGTAAAGGGAACAGTGGACAGTGGCTAGTGGTCAGTGGTCAGTTGAACCCGCGCCCACGAACATAATTGCTTTTCTGACCACTGCCCACTGACCACTGACCACCGACCACTATCCACTGATCGCTGTTTTACAATCAAGCCGTGGGTTTTCTCCGAAATCTTAAGGTCACGCTGGAGATGATCAAGTGGGAGCACTCGATCTTTGCGCTCCCGTTTGCGCTCTGCGGAGCCATGCTGGCCGCTGGAGGTTTGCCGGCTTGGCGGCAACTGGGGTGGATCGTCGTCGCCATGGTCTCGGCGCGCTCTGCCGCCATGGCCTTCAATCGCCTGGCTGACGCCTCGATTGACGCGGCCAATCCTCGGACAGCAACTCGGGCGCTGCCAGTTGGACAGTTGACGCCTTCGTTTGTGACTGCGTTCGTTCTGGTCTCGTGCGGAATTTTTGTGCTCGCTGCTTCGCAGTTGAACCGGCTGACACTGATGCTTTCGCCGGTGGCGCTGGCGGTGATCCTTCTGTATTCGTACAGCAAGCGGTTCACGCGCTGGTCGCATTTGTTTCTTGGATTCGCCCTTGGCATTGCGCCGGCTGCGGCATGGATCGCGGTTCGCGGGTCACTCGATCCTCGGATACTGCTGCTCACGGCGGCGGTGACGTTCTGGGTTGGCGGATTCGACGTGATCTACGCGTGTCAGGATCATGACTACGATCGCGGCCATGGATTGCACTCCGTGCCGCGGCATCTCGGAATCAGGAATGCGCTCGTCATCGCGCGCTTGTTTCACATCGTGATGCTGGGGCTGCTAGTCGCGCTGGTTGTAACTTTCGGCTTGGGTAAGCTGGCGGTTGCGGGAGTGATTGCCGTCGCCGCGCTTTTGCTCTACGAACACACGCTGGTGCGGCACGACGACCTGAGCAAGCTGAACGCGGCGTTCTTTACGATGAATGGGGTGATTTCGGTGGTGTTCTTTTTCTTTGTGGCCGGAGATCTGCTGCTGAGGCGCGGATGAGCTGTGGCAGGGATACCCAGGTTAGCACCCAAAGGGGGAGGTCCCCACTCAAGCCAAAAGCAGGCTTGAGTGGGGCACCCGTCCGCAAAGGCTGGGTTATTATTAAATAGATGCCGAACGCGCACACATTCCAGACCGACGATCCGCGGCTGCTCCCGATCAAAGATAAAGTCCTTGCGGGCGAACGCCTGAACGCGGGCGATGCGCTTGTGCTTTATGGGACGGGCGACATCCTGGCCGTGGGTTGGCTCGCTAACTGGGTGCGCGAGCGGATGCATGGCGACAAGGCTTATTTCAACGTCAATCGGCATATCAATCCGACGAATGTTTGCGTGGCGGCTTGCCGGTTGTGTGCTTTTGGACGCAAGAAAGATACTCCTGGCGCTTATACCATGGCGCTTGAAGAAGCCTTTCAGACCGCCGCTTCCGGCTATACGGAAGCGGTCACCGAGTTTCACATTGTCGGCGGGTTGCATCCCGATTTGCCGTTTCAGTATTTTCTTGACTTGGTTTCCGGATTGAAGGAGCGCTTTCCGCTAGTCCACATGAAGGCCTTCACCATGGTCGAAGTTGCGTACCTGGCTAAGCGGTCGAAGCTGACGATCCGCGAGACGCTGGAAAAAATGAAAGAGGCGGGCGTGGATTCGCTGCCGGGCGGCGGCGCTGAAATTTTTGCCGATCGGGTGCGGCATATTATCTGCGATCACAAGATTGATGGCGACCAATGGCTCGATACCGCGCGCCTGGCGCACCAGATCGGGCTGAAATCGAATGCCACCATGCTTTATGGGCACATCGAAAACGACGAAGACCGCGTCGATCACCTGCTGAAACTGCGCGCGCTGCAGGATGAGACCGGCGGATTTCAGACGTTTATTCCGCTGGCCTTTCATCCGGCGAACACGCCGCTGCAACATCTTTTTACTACCACGGGGATGACGGACATCAAGCAGATTGCGGTCAGCCGGCTGGTGCTCGATAATTTTCCGCATATTAAATCCTACTGGCAGATGATGACGCCTAAGATTGCGCAGATTTCGCTGCGCTTTGGAGCCGACGATATTGACGGCACGGTGGTTGAGGAAAAGATTTACCACGATGCGGGAGCGACGACTCCGCAAGGTCTGCGGCGGCACGACCTGGTGCGCTTGATCACGGAAGCGGGGCGCGAACCGATCGAGCGCGATACGCTCTACCGGCCGGTTACACGGACGGAAACTTCATTCACGGTTTCGGTGTAGAAAAAGTACCCAGTACCCAGTATCCAGTACCCAGAAAGGCTGGGTCGCAATAACTGGGAACTGAGAACCGAGAACTGGGAACTCTTTCCTCGCAGGTGCATCTAAACATCATGGCTCACGAGCAGACAGCAGTTTTCGGCGGCGGATGTTTCTGGTGTATTGAAGCGGTTTTTCAACGTCTGGCTGGCGTCAGCCACGTCGAGTCGGGCTACATGGGCGGAGGCGCCGACCAGGCAACGTATCGCCAGGTGTGCAGCGGCGACACGGGGCATGTGGAAGTGGTGCGCGTCACTTTCGATCCCGACCAGATCAACTATCGCGAACTGTTGGAGGTGTTTTTCGCGGTGCACGATCCGACCACGCTCAATCGGCAGGGAAACGACACTGGCGAGCAATATCGTTCGGTGATTTTCTACAACGACGAGGAACAGCAGAGGATGGCCGAAAATACGATTGCGGAGTTGACCGCAGCCAAAGCATTCTCTGAACCGATTGTGACCGCAGTCGAACCAGCCGGCGAATTTCACGTGGCCGAAAACTACCATCAGAACTACTACAACGAAAATTCGCGACAGCCTTATTGCATGTTCACGATCTCGCCGAAACTGGCGAAGTTGGAAAAAAAGTTTGCCGAAAAATTGAGAGCGTAAGCGGAGCGTTTGACTCCGCTTGGACACCGGTCAGAAGCTACTCCGCAGAATCCTGATCGGAAGTGGCGGTGGTGGGTTCGGGGCGTTCGTCCAACAGAAGCCGTCGCAAGGTGCGCAGGTCGTTGAGCAGGCGGCTGCTGGTCTTCAGGTGTTGTTCCAGCTTATCCAACTTGAATTGCACGATCTGCAGAGCCTGTACGCGGCGTTCTGACCTGGCCTGCGCGGCGGCACCGAGGTCGGCTGCGATCTCGCTCTTGGCTTCGGCGATTGCCTCCACCAGAAGGCGCACGTATTGCTGGGCATTCTCGACACTGTCAAACGGAGTTTGGAGGGGACTGTTCACGGGCGAGAGTTCCTCAGCAATATGGTAAGTATGGCGGAGAGGGTGGGATTTGAACCCACGATACCCGTTAAGGTATGTCCGCTTTCGAGGCGGATCGTTTCAACCGCTCACGCACCTCTCCGAACATCAGTTGCCAGTCGCCAGTTGTCAGTGGCCAGTAGGAGCTCTTAATTCGGTTCGTCGCTAACCGCTAACGACTACCGGCGTTTTCTAAAAAATTCCTGCACCATCTCCGCCGAACGTCCGGCCAGTACGCCGCCCCGGATTTCCATCTGATGATTCAGACTGGGGTGATTTACCACCTGCAGAATCGAATGGATAGCGCCCGCCTTCGGGTCGTCGGCACCGTACACCAGGCGGCGGAGGCGGGCATGAACGGCCGCTCCCGCGCACATGGCGCACGGCTCAATTGTAGCAAACAGTTCGCAGTCGCCGAGGCGATGGTTACCTAGGTTTCGTCCCGCCTCGCGCAGCGCCAGGATTTCAGCATGAGCGGTGGGATCGCAGTCGCTGAGGTTGCGATTCCAGCCTCGTCCAACCACGCGGCCTGCGTGGACCACGACGGCTCCCACCGGCACTTCGCCGGCCTCTAGTGCGCGCTGGGCGCAGCGGAGGGCTTCTTCCATCCAGAGTTCTTCCATACAAAGTTCGTCCATACTAAGTCCGCCGGAGGGAGTCAGTTGTCAGCTGCCAGTGGCCAGTTGCCAGAAAACCAGTCTCAGTTCCCGGTTCCGAGTTCCCAGATGAGAGTCTGGGCTTCGGGACTGCCCGTCCATTCTAGCGGGTTCCTGCGGGCGGGGCAGGCTCCGTCTCTACAGCGGAATCACACCGGCCTGCTCCCCGTCAGTGTTATCCTATGCGAGATATGGGAATCACCGAGATCTTGCGGAAAGTGTTTTTGGTGGACCTGATCCAGGGACTGAACGTGACGTTCCGATATCAGGATCCGAAGGAAATCTATACCGAGCAGTATCCACTGGAGCGGCCGCAGGTCGCCGAGCGCTACCGCGGCGCGCCGCGGTTGAACGTTAACCCCGATACCGACGAGACTCTCTGTATTTCCTGTGACCTGTGCGCTCTGGCTTGTCCGGAAAACCTGATTGTGGTTACCAGCGAGCGCAATGAAAAGACCCGCCGCAAAGAGCTTACGAACTTTACCTACGACCTGAGCCGCTGCATGTTCTGCGGCTTGTGCGAAGATGCTTGCCCTACCGATGCGCTTGAACTTACCCAGGATTTCGAACTCGCGAGCTACAGCCGCGAAGGCATGATCTGGGATCGCCAGACGCTGGAGAAGGGGCCGCAGCCTACCGTGTACAGGAAGTAGCAGGGCCGCACTGACGGGCCGCAAGCAAAAAGCTCACCGCTGGCGCTAAAGCGCGGGCACATTTTCAAACCTTAAGGGCAGGACTGAAGTGGCTGCGGAAAAGTCGGCCTTCGCGCCTCAGCCCCTAAAGGGGCGTTTGATTTCAGACGAATTACGGTATCGCTAAAGCGATACCCTGATACGAAACCGGAACGCGAAACCGGAGTTTTCCCGCAAGGTGTGAAGTTGTACCCTTCCCAAAAGCCTTGGTGAATCAGAGTTTCTCCGCAGCCTGTAAAGCGATAGCCTGGTACGAACCTCGAGTTTTTCCCCAACCGCTCCTTCGACTCCCATAAGCGTCATTCCCGTGCTTTGCCAAGTACGTCCATACGGACAATGGCCGGATGGAAGGTCGTCCGCTGTTTTCTGGCGAGAAATGTGTTGTCTTTAGGGTCTCAAGCCCGTACGGGTGGTGCCGATAGATACGTCCATGTAGGGAATTATGCAGAGATGTGTGCGGCGCAACGGCATTGTCCTGGCGATCTAAGAGCGTTCACCGGACATTTCGGTGGAAGGGTGTGGGTGAAATTTGAGGATGGCTGGGGTTGCGCTTTCAAGTTCACTTTGCCTGCCGGTCGTCACGATGAGAAGGGGGGAGCCCGGGCGATGAAACAGTTGCCACAGGTCCTTCTCGTGGATGACAACCCGGCCGACGTCGGTCTTGCGCGGGAGGCGCTGGCCGGGGGCAGGCATCAGAGCTGCATCAGCACGGTAGGGGACGGCGAGGAGGCTATGGCTTTTCTGCATCGCGCAGGCCAGTATGCGAATACGGTTCGTCCCGACCTGGTGATCCTCGATCTGAACTTACCCAAAAAAGATGGCCGAGCGGTGCTGGCGGAGGCCAAAGCCGACACGGATCTGCGGAGCATTCCGGTGGTGGTGTTCAGTACCTCGCAATCGATGTTGGATATAGCGCGCAGTTACGAACTGGGCGCCAACTGCTATGTCAGCAAGCCCGGAAATCTGGACGATTATTTTTTGGCGGTGCAATCGATTGAAGAATTCTGGTTTGGCTCCGCGAGCCTGCCACGAAGGGAAAAATAAAAATAATGGAACATGAACCTGCGCACGTTTTACTGATTGAGGACAACCCTGGAGACGCGGACCTGGTACGCCTGCGTCTGGTGGAAACCGAGTCCGACGTCCGTGTGAACTGCGTTCCGCGGCTGGCCGACGCGCTCGCCTGTCTGGACGTGGAAACACCCTCGCTGGTACTGCTTGACCTGAACCTTCCCGACAGCCACGGGGCAGAAACCTTTCGCCGGATCATGCAGAAGGCTCCGAACGTGCCGGTGGTGATCCTTTCGGGCCAGGACGATGAGGC
>JBEKIB010000017.1:0-63073 GCA_050011975.1 Terriglobales bacterium
GCTCCCTGCTGCTCGTCATTTCCTCGCATCCCTACTTCTTATCAGCTTTCCCTGTGCATCTCTCGTTCGAAACGCGATTCCCCAACGACTTTTTCCGCAAGCTGTGAAGCCGTGCCCTACCCGTTCCCGGCTCCCTCTGCAACAACTGGAGAACTGCTCTAGCCCGCCACCAGCGCCCAACTCAGCGGAGTTCCCCGCTCCACGTCGCAGGCCGCGCGCTTGCCCAGAACTTCCTTGAAGTGCCGCGGGTGCAATCCGTCCGCTGGACGAATCGAACGCACGTTCTGTTTCGTAAACAACTCGCCCTTCTTTATATCTTCAACCACAAACAGCGAGCGCCGAAACTTGAGGCTGTTGGCCTCCCGCGGTCCGCAGGCAAACTGGACGCCGCCGAGAGCTTTTTCGGCGGTGCGCACCGCCTCCACCATCGCCTTGAATTCCTGGGGTTCGAGTGAGAACGCGCCGTCCGGCCCCCCATCCGCCCGTCGCAGGCAAAGATGTTTCTCAATGATGCATGCTCCGAGCGTGACGGCGACGACTGGCACCGCGATTCCCATGGTGTGATCGGAAAGTCCCACCGGACAATCAAAACGGCGCGCCAGTTCCGGGATCGTGAGCAGGTTCGCTTCCTCCGGCGGCGCCGGGTAGGAGCTCGTACATTTCAACAACGCAATCTGAGTCGCACCGGCAGCGCGCGCCGCCTCGACCGCTTCCGAGATTTCGTCTTCGCTGGCCATGCCCGTGGACATAATCAGCGGCTTCCCAGTACGAGCCATCTTTTCGATCAGTCCGATGTCCACGAGTTCAAACGACGCCACCTTGTGCGCGGGAACATCCATCTGTTCGAGAAAGTCGACGGCGGTATCGTCAAACGCGCTCGAAAACAACTGCATCCCCAGTTCATCCGCGATCTCTTTCAGCTTCGGCTGCCACTCCCAGGGCGTAAGTGCCTCATGGTAGAGGTCGTGAAGAGTGCGGCCATCCCACAGGGTGCCACCCGAAATCCGAAAGCATTCCTTGTCGCTGCGCAGGGTGATCGTGTCTGCCGTGTAGGTCTGAAGCTTAACCGCATCCGCGCCAGCGTCCTTCGCAGCCTGAATAATGCGGACTGCCTGATCGAAGTCCTGGCGATGATTCGCCGACAGCTCCGCCACAATATAGGCTGGGCGGCCGTTTCCGATCTCGCGGCGCTCGAGCTTGAGGGACCGCGGAAACTTTGCGTCGAACAGAATTGACTCCCTGGCTGGTTTTCTCAACTCCAGCCTGGATGATAACGACGACCACGAGCGCTTGCAACACACCGCGTGCATCTTACGGATTGAATCGTTTATGCTCCTGACATGTTCGATCCCTCCTCACGCTGGGACCAGCTCCACGAAAAACCCCGTTTTCGTCCCATTTATCCAAACGATCATGTCGTTCGTTTTCTGATGGCCAATCGTGAACTGCAGGAGAAACACCCCCCGGCGCGGTGCCTCGATATTGGATTGGGAGCTGGCCGTCATACGAGACTTGCTGCTGAGTTGGGTTTCCAAGCGTTTGGCATGGATATTTCCTTCGTCGGTCTGCAACACGCTCGCGAACGGCTGCTCACAGCGGGTTTGCAGGCGAGCCTGTCGCAGGCTTCGATGCTTGCTCTTCCCTATAGGGATTGTAGCTTTGCTATCGTCTTAAGCTACGGAGTGTTCTATTACGGCACCGCAAATGAAATGAGACAAGCGCTTGCGGAAGTACACAGAATCCTTGTTCCGGGAGGAAAAGCTTTTGTCGTCTTAAGGACAACCGACGACTACCGATTTGGTAAGGGGGTACGGCTCGGGCACAATACGTTTCAACTCAGCATCACCGAAACCAACGAGCTTCACAGCACTCAGCACTTCCTTGGTGCAGACGAGGTGTCCCTGTACTTTGCCAGGTTTGCCCAAGTAACCTTCGAAAAGACTGAGACAACCTTTGGAAACCGTAGCGGCATAGATTCTGACTGGCTGATTACAGTCGAAAAGTAGTTCCGCCCGCGATGGAACTCTGCGCTGGGTTCCGCTGCAGCGCAACTTCCGCCGGAGCGAACGGGGTGCGCCGTCCACTGCGAATGATGGCCAGCGCATTCTTTCCTTCGTTGAACAGCAGGTCGAGTACACTGGCATGCGCCTGGAATGGAGGAAAGCGCTGGCGGTATGTCGGGTGCTCGTAGTGCTGGAAGACTACATTGACGCCACGTTCAGTCAGGATTGGCAACTCATTCAGCAGATAGTCGGCAGACCCGAGCGGGGAGACATAAGTTGTCGCCCCTGACAAACTACAAATCTCCGCCAGCAAATGAGTGCGCTTGCCATCAACCGCAAGCTCTGAAGACCTGACGATTGGTGTCTCAATCCCCAGCGCCTCCGCCAACCAGCGGAGCAGGCCGATGTTCAGCTCGGCAAGACGAGGTCCCGACGATACCGAACTCAGTAATTCACTCAATGCCGGATAATACTCGTCGAAGAATGGAGCACGACGATAATTTAACTCCACGGCGCGCAAGTGATTGCGCCAAAAGTCCGCTTCGCGAATCTCCACGTCCACGATGCGCTGGCCGAGCCGCCCCCGGAACACGACGGGCACAGTGAGCCACAGCAGACCGGTCGGAGTCTTGATCCGGTTTCGCTGCTGCCACGACTGCTTCTCAAACTGCACCGTGTCCAGCAGCACAAATTTGTCTACCTGGTCGAGCAGATCGAAATAGCCGAGCCATGGCAAATACGTGGGTTGCATCGTTGCGATCTTCACGACCCGCTCCCAGACATTGATGCGCCTGCGCCTTGCATGGCTTCGACAACCCGTGCCGCTCCCAAGCCGTCGACCAGCGCGCGGCCCAGGTTTCTCATGCGCTCGCGCACCCTGTGCGATTCGGCCAGCTCTTTCACCGAAGCCACCAGCTTTGCCCGGTCAAAGTTGCAAGTCTCACCCATGTCGACCACCGCCCCGCGATGCGACAAAGCCTGTATGACGCGCGCTTGCATAATATTTCTAGAATAGCTCAATACCGCACAACCCATGGAAAGCAACTCCCACAGCGTTCCGCCCCCGACGATGATCGCCTGGTCTGACTCCTTCATGAACTGCGCCATGTTTGGCGGGTTGAATACGACTCGGAGATTGCTCGCCCTGAGCTTTCGCAGCTCATGTCCTTTGTCGTAGCCAGCTCCCACGATCACCGTAACTTCAAGATCGGAGCAGTGCGCCAGAACGTCGGTGATTTTCGGCGTCAGATTCTCCGGATCGCTTCCGCCGAGGGTCACGAGAATCCGGTTACCCGCTTGGCGAATCTCTTTTTTTTCGGTTTCCTGCCTGAACTCGCGGCGCAGCAAAACGTAAGACGGGCCCATCAACAGCCGTGCGGTCGCGCCTCGTCTTCTATATGGCTCCCCATCGTCAAGATCCGGATTCACAATCAGATCGGCAGGAAAAGAATTCCGGTCGGCGAAATCATCGATCAGCAGCACCCGAAAGCCTGCGGCGCGAACCGTCTCCAGAAAATCACTGCCGAAGCGATCGCCGTCGATCACGACCCAATCGGCGGTCAGTAGGTGAGCCTGCGCAATCGTCTCAGCAGCGTCTTCGGAACCGCCGGGCGTCGCATGAATTCGGCTTAGTGAGACACCTTCCGCAGTCACTCGCGGCGAAAGCGCATCCGGCAACTCGGCCACGGCAAGACTTACCGTGCTGCCGGCTTCCTGCCATGCCTGCGCCAGGGCCAGGCACCGCATCACGTGTCCCATGCCTATCGCGAGGGTGGCATCAGCCCGAAATAGAAGTACGCCTGGTTTCATCGGCTCCATTGAAGTTGCATCTAACTTGAAGTTACACCCGACCCAAGTTACACCCAACGACCTCTCAGGATTCGCAAGCAGACGGTATCAGCGAACTTTGAACTTCGCACCAGAAAACTGTCTTTGCCGTCGGCATCGAGGTAGTTGTTGACCCGCAGAACAGGCATGTTTCGCATCTAACCTTCGCGCAGCGTCTTCTGGCGCACATGGGAATTCAGAGCGGCGAGTTCGGGTTGGGCTTCCATAAGGTCCAGCACCTCGATCCAGCGGATGCTCTCGCGGTTCCCGAAGTGTTTATAAACGGCGCGTATCAGTTCCAGGTCCTCGGTCGTGTCCAGAGTCCAGCGATACTTACTGTGATCCACTTCTCCGGCGACCGAGATCACTTTGAACGATTCAGGGTTCTGGTACAAGTAGGGCGTAACGTGTACCCGTTGATACTCTTCTTTGGCAGCGCTCCAGGCACGCGCCAGGGCGTCTGCCGTAAACACTTCAACATCCAAGCCCCGCGGGTAAGTCGGGACCAATGCATTGCTTGCGTAGTCGGCGTTCTGGTCGAGCCTGGAGCGAATTGTGGCGTCAATCAGTTCCGGATCAATCAGGGGACAGTCCGCCGTGATTCGAACGACGACATCGGCGGCAAATTTTTGCGCTGCGCGGTAGTAACGATCGAGGACGTCCGCCTGGTCACCGCGGAAACAGGCTACCTTCAGAGCTTCGCACTCCCGGACAATCACATCGTCCGCGGGAAGGACAGAGGTGGCCACTACGACTTCATCCAGCAGTGTGGCACGCCGCGTGCGCTTCACGACCCTCGCCAGAACCGTTTCGCCGCCCAGGTCCTTGAGCACCTTCCCCGGCAGACGCGTGCTGCCCATGCGCGCCTGGATAATGGCAACGACCCTCATGCCTCTTCCTGCCTGGATTGGCCAACGCGCATACGTGCGCTACCCTCTCGTGGATCTCATGCCTTTCTGTAGTGGTCAACGATCTTGGTCACTGCATGAATCACGTCTTCCACATCCTGCGCCGTCATGGAATGGAACATCGGCAGGCTGATTAACCGCTCATAAGCGTCTTCGGCAACCGGATGGCCTTTGGGGGACTGGGACTTGAAGCGCTCGCGGTAGTAGGGATGTTGATGCACCGGAATGTAGTGAACATTCACGCCGATATTTTCCGCCCGTAGCGCGCGAAATATTTCTGCTCGCCCCGCCGCGTGCATTTCCAGGTTCAGCCGGACCGGATATAAATGCCACGCCGGAACCACGCCCTCGCGCACCGTGGGAACCACGATCGCATTTAAGTCCCGGAATGCTTCGGAGTACCGCGCGGCAATTTCCCGCCGCCGCGCCAGGTTCGCGTCCAGCCTTGCGATCTGCGACAGTCCCAGCGCGCAAGCAATATCTGTCAGCCTGTAATTGAAGCCCAGCAGCACCATCTCGTAAAACCACTGCCCCGCTTCCTGCCGCTGCCGAGCTTCGCTGCTGATGCCGTGATTGCGAAAGCGCCGCAGCGTCTCAGCCAACCGTGCATCGTTGGTCGTAACCATGCCGCCTTCGCCGGTCGTCAGGTGCTTCACGGGATGAAAGCTGAACACGGTCATGTCGGCAATGCCGCCGACCCGTTCCCCCCGAAATTCCGCGCCCAGCGCATGGCAGGCGTCTTCAATCAGGAGCGGGCGTTGGATTTGCTTCTTCGCCAGTCCCGCTAATTCGTCGAGCGCGGCGGGATGCCCCGCATAGTCGACCGCAATGATGGCTTTCGTGCGCGAAGTAATTTTTTGGGAAACTTCCTGAGGATCTAGGTTCAGCGTGTCCGGCGAGACATCGGCGAACACCGGCGTCGCGCCCTGATACAAAATACAGTTGGCGGTCGCGCAGAAAGTCATGGGCGTGGTGATCGCCTCATCTCCAGGCCCCAGTCCGGCAGCAAACGCCGCACCGTGCAACGCCGCCGTGCCGGAACTGAAGCTGACCGCATGCCGCGCCCCGACCCACGCCGCGAACCGTTCTTCGAACTCGCCAACCTTCGGTCCCGTAGTCAGCCAGTCCGACTTCAGAACCTCAACCACTGCCTGCACATCTGCTTCATCCAGGCTTTGCCGCCCATACGGCAACAGTTTCTCCCGCACGGGCCTACCCCCGTGAATGGCAAGCGTTTCCAATTTTGTAGGCAACTCCAAATCTCCACCCATATGTCTTCCTGAGCGGAGCCGGGCTGAGAGCGAAGCGATTGGCCCGGCGGAGTCGAAGGACCCCTACCCCCACTCGAAATTCAAGCTTCACCACAGGTCCTACGCCGAGGTCGGAACCGCCTCCGCACCGCTGGGTTCCGGCGTTACCAGTTCTTCGAGCTCACGCCGCGTCAGCCAGCGTTCATTGGTGTCGCTCGAATAGCGAAAGCCTTCCGCAAGCGGTTTCGCGCCGACCCAGTTTTCCGATTTCCACCACGGATGCGACGGCTGAATCACATACATGTCGTCGGTCTCCATCGTTTGCCGCGACTCGTCTTCCGACACCAGCACTTCGTGCAACTTCTCTCCCGGACGAATCCCGATGTACTCCACCTGGCATCCCGGAGCAACCGTTTCCGCCAGATCCAGCAGCCGCATGGAAGGAATCTTCGGAACAAAAATTTCGCCGCCGTGCATCTGCTCCAGGCAGCGGACGACAAACTTCACGCCCTGCTCCAGCGTCAGCCAGAATCGCGTCATTCGCGGATCGGTGATGGTGATCTTCCCGCGCCGCCGCTGTTCCAGAAAAACCGGAATCACGCTTCCCCGGCTCCCCACCACGTTGCCGTAGCGCGCACAACTGAAGCGGGTATTGCGAGCGCCCGCATAAGCATTAGCCTGCACAAAAACCTTTTCCGCGCATAGCTTGGTAGCCCCATAAAGATTGATCGGATTCACAGCTTTGTCGGTCGAGAGCGCCAGAATGCGGCGCACGCCTTGATCGATGGCCGCATCAATCACGTTGCGCGCGCCCATGATATTGGTCTGGATCGCTTCGAACGGGTTGTACTCGCAAGCCGGTACCTGCTTGAGCGCCGCCGCGTGCACCACCACGGTCACGCCCGCCAGCGCGCGCTTCAACCGCTCCACGTCCCGAACGTCCCCAATAAAATACCGCAGGCTGGGATGATCGAACCCCGACGTTCTCATCTCGTGCTGTTTCAACTCGTCCCGGCTGAACACCACCAGTCGTTGCGGCTGGTAATCGCGCAGCATGATCTCAACAAACTTCTTCCCGAACGATCCCGTTCCACCCGTTACCAGTATCGATTCCTGCGACCAATTCACCATTCGTGTTCCTTAGAAACCGAGTTGCACGCCGAAGAAAAACGCCGGCTTCGTAAAGTGTGTGCCCGGTCTATACCTCGTGTCAGGGCATCGCTTCTTCGCGATGCCATAAGCTCTTCGAGCAGACGCCCCTCCAGGGACTGGGCGCCGAGTGCCGACGTTTCCCCAGCCTGCCAGAAGAGCCTTCGCTTTTCGGGTAAGTTCTTGTGTTCGATAGTATAGCTGAGGATTCATCGCGCCGTCCGCGTCTGCCCGCGCCAAACCGTACCCAAAACAATATCGCCAACCTGCAGATTTTGGCCGGTTCGCACTCCGGAGATGCTAAAATCAGGCAAATTCTTCATAACAGCCTGCTTCGGTCTGCCCGGCTTGCTGTGGGTAGGCCGACTGGAGCGGGACCTGTGTGTTGGGTGCGGCGCGCTATTGCATCGGGCTGGTGGCGGCTAAGGAGTAACGATGTCATTGGGACCGCTGGTTCCACGAAGTAACGATCCACGAAGCGACGTTCCACAACGTAACGACGGATCGCGCGAACTGCTACCCGGCGAACCGGCTGAATTCCTCAGGCCGGTCGGCTCCGCATTTTATAACGCGTTGCCCGTGCAGGAATCGACACTGCGCGAGTACATGCGCGTTCTGATCAAGCGCAAGTGGACGGTCATCGCAGTGGTCGCGGGCATCTTCATCGCGGTCGCCATTGCCAGCCTGCGCCAGACTCCCGTCTACGACGCGGTCGGCCGCATCGCGGTCAACAAGGCCGATCCGAACCTTATCACCTTCAAAGACTCGGGTCCGGTGGTCGACTACTACGACCCGACCGATCTTGATACCGAGGTTCGCATCCTGCAGAGCGATCTCATGGCGCTGCAGGTGATCCGGCAACTGAATCTGGATAAGCGTCCGGAGTTCGGCGGCCATTCCGATCAAAAGCCGGCCAACCTGGTCGCCGATCCCCTGCAGACCGATTCGAATCGCACCTCCGCCCTGCTGGGAGACTTTCGCGGAAACCTCCACGTCACTCTTATTCCCAACACCCGCATCATCGAGATTCATTACAGCAGCACCGATCCTCAACTTGCCGCCAGCGCCGTGAATACTCTCGCGGACACTTATATCAAGCAGAACTTCCAGACCAAGTTCGAATCCACCATGCAGGCTTCCGACTGGCTTTCGAAACAACTGGTCGACTTGCAGATGAAAGTGGAAACCTCGCAGGAGAAGCTTGTACGCTACCAGAAGGAACACGAGATTCTCGGGACTGACGAAAAGCAGAACATCATCACCGAAAAGCTCGACGAACTTAACAAAGAAATGACCATGGCGGAATCTGACCGCATGCAGAAAGAAGCGGTCTATCGCCAGACCCAGACCAGTGATCCGGAGGCGATCGCGGCAGCCATCATGTCCGATACCGGCGGAGGCGCAAGCGGGACACCGACCGGGCTTCTGGACAAGTTGCGCGATCAGCAGGCCACCCTCAGAATTCAGGTTGCGGAACTCAGCATCCAGTTCGGTCCCTCCTATCCGAAAATCGCCCAACTCAACAACCAACTGAAGGAGATTGACCGGCAACTGCAGTCGGAAACCAACAAAGCCGTCGACCGCCTCAAGGGGCAGTACCTGGCCTCTTTGCAGCGCGAAAATATGTTGCGCGGCTCCTTTGAAAAGCAAAAACAGGAAGCGAACAAACTGAACGAAAGCGCCATCGAGTACAGCCTCCTGAAGCGCGACCTGGACAGCAACCGCACACTCTACGAGGGGTTGCTGGAAAAACTGAAAGAAGCGGGCGTTACCGCGGGACTGCGCTCCAATAACTTTCGCATCATTGACGCCGCCCGTGTTCCCACCTATCCCAGTGAACCCAACATTCCGCGCAACCTGTCGTTCGCGCTGGTGCTGGGCTTGATCTCCGGCGTCGGCTTGGCCTTCCTGCTCGAGAACATGGACAACACCGTCCGCACCCCCGAGCAGGCACACGCGCTATCAGGCCTTCCCTCTCTTGGGATGATTCCGCTCGGCTCCAAGTCAGGCAACTATGGACCGACTGGCAAACGGCTGGCCTTGACGGCCTCCAAGGAAGCGGTGGAGACGGTGACTCAGGTTCGCCCGCAGTCGCAGATGGCCGAATCGTATCGCGCGCTGCGGACTTCGCTTCTGCTCTCCAATCTCGGAGCGCCGCCGAAAGTCATCATGGTGACCAGCGCGCGTCCGCAGGAAGGCAAAACCACGACCAGCATCAACACCGCCATCGTGCTGGCGCAAAAGGGAGTCCGCGTTCTCCTGGTCGATGCCGACTTGCGCCGCCCCAGTGTTCACAAGACCCTGGGCATGGGCCCGCGCAGCGGTCTCAGCAACCTGTTGACCGGAAGCGCCACCCTGCAGCAGACCATTGCCACTTCTCCGATCCTGCCCAATCTTTTCATTTTGCCCGCGGGCACGCCGCCTCCGAATCCTGCCGAATTGCTCGCGTCCTCCAACATGAGGGATCTGATCGCGGAATTGCGCCAGCAGTTCGACCACATCGTGATCGACACTCCGCCAACCCTTTCTGTCACCGATGCGGTCGTGCTCTCACCCCGCGCCGATGCCACGATCCTGGTAATTCGTTCCGGTCACACCACCAAGCAAGCACTGTGCCGTTCCCGCGATATATTGATGCAGGTCAATGCTCACGTAGCCGGTGTGCTGCTGAACGCCGTAGATCTAACCTCTCCCGATTACTATTACTATTACGAGTATCAGGGGAAATACAGCCACTACTACCAGGAAGAACCTCTCGACACGGGGAACGCAGAGGAGCCAAAGGCGGTTTGAGCGCGGTTTGAGACTGATGGCCATTCCACCTTCAGAACGGCGACGTTGGCAGTTCGCTGGTGGTATGGCCTTGCTTGCCTGCGTCTATTTTTTTCTGACGGGCGCAGAGTTTGCTGCCAGCGTCTTTGCTTCGCGCGCGGAGTTGCCGAAACTGGAGCGCGCGGTGCGGCTCTCCCCGGGAAACGCAGACTATCGCCATCGGCTGGGACGCTACTTTGCATTTGTTGCCGGTGATCCGCAGTCCGCCATCGAGAGCTATCGAGCAGCCGTCGCGCTCAACCCCCACGATGCCCACTATTGGTTCGATCTGGCAGGCGCATATCAGGTAACCGGAGACCTCGCCGGCCAGCGAGCGGCACTGGATCGTGCGTTGCAGGCCGAGCCCACTGCTCCCGATGTGGCGTGGGAAGCGGCCAACTTCTTTCTCATCGACGGCGACATCGACCGTGCGCTGCGCGAATTCCACGTCGTCATCGAGAACGACACTGCACTGGTAAACGCCGCACTGAATGCGTGCTGGCGAGCGCGTCCTGACCCGGACGCGCTGCTCCGCGAGGCGGTGCCGGCTCGCACCGATTCGCTGATTTCCTTTCTCACGATACTTACGAGCAATAAGGAAACCGAAGGCTCCATCAAAACTTGGGCGCGGCTCGCGCAATTGCACGAGAAATTCGAGAACCGCTATCTATACGCGTACGTGCGTTATCTGGTTGAAATGCATCGTCCCGACGCCGCCATGACGGCATGGGAGCAAACCGCTGACGTTCTTGGCCTGTCTGCCTACCTGCCCACCGAGGACAACCTGGTGGTGAACGGCAATTTCAGCCTCGACATCCTGAATGGAGGCTTCGACTGGACCTACGTCAATCGGGAGGGAGTCACTCCAGTGCTCGATCCGAGCGACTTCCACCAGGGGCATCGCTCTCTTTTCCTCAACTTCCTAGGTCCGGGAATCCGTGACGCGGGGATTTCACAACTGATTCCGGTGCACGGCGCAACCACTTACGACTTCTCCGCGTACTACAAGTCGTCGGACTTTGAAGGAGCTGGCGGGCCGCAGATCGTCCTGCGCGATGCCTACACGGGCGCGCCGCTGTTTACCAGCGACCCACTCAACGATGCCGATTTCTGGAAAGAAGTTCACTCGAAAGTTACGACCCCGAACTCCACCACGCTGCTGGTGCTGGCCATCGAGCGCTTTCCGGCCGGCTCGCCGATTCGCGGCAAGCTGTGGCTCGACGACTTCGAGCTTTCTCCCGCCAATTCGACCGGCAATTCTCCCAGTGAGTCCAAGGACCACCCGTGAGTTCCGCCCTGGCAACGCCGCCTGAACCCGCGCCCGTCGCTAAAGCGTCGCGACCGAGACTTACCAACACCGCGCTCCTGATGGGTGCCAGTGCCGTGCTGTTGCTGGGGCCGCTGGCCTTTGGCGCGGTTCAGCCCTGGTCGATTTTTGCGTTAGAGGCGTGCGCCATGCTGCTGCTTGCGCTTTGGGCGTACCGGCAGTGGATCAACCGGGAATTGAACATCTCCGACAACGTGCTTTACCGCCCCATGGCGGCCTTTTTTGCGCTGGTGCTGGCGCAGTGGCTGGCGGGAACGACAGCCTACCGTCACGTGACCTACACTCACTTGCTGCTCTACGCTGCCTACGGCATGCTGGCATTTGTCATGACCCAGACTCTGCGTCGATCTTCGCAGTTTGAGCTGCTGGCCAAGTTGTTCACGGGGTACGGGGCGGTAGTGGCTTCGTTTGCGGTGCTGCAGGGTATAGCACCAAATGGAAAGCTCTACTGGATCTGGCCGCTGGAGCAGGGTGGCGCGATTTACGGGCCCTACGTCAATCACAATCATTACGCCGGCCTGATGGAAATGCTCACACCCTTCCCACTGGTGCTGGCCGCAACTCACTTCACGAAGGGGAGCCGCAAGATTGCAGTGGCAGGAATCGCCGCGCTGATGGCCGGAAGTATTTTTCTTTCCGGTTCGCGCGGAGGTATGACGGCGTTCGTGGCGCAGATGGTGGTGCTGGGCGTGCTTCTGGTTCGCAATCGCGAAGGCAGTTGGAAACAGCCGCTCATGCTCGGCGCATTTCTGGCGCTGGTGATTGTTTTTCTGGTGTGGTTGGGTAACAACGAACTCACGCGGCGCCTGATCAGCATTCACTCCGAAGCCCGTGAAGAGATCAACGGCGGGGCTCGCCTCAGCATCGATCGCGACTGCTTGCGCATGCTGCTCAAGCGGCCGTTTCTCGGTTGGGGCCTCGGTACCTTTCCGGTCGTCTATCCGGAATTTCGCAGTTTCTACACCACGTTCTTCGTGAACCAGGCGCACAACGATTATCTGCAACTGCTGGTCGAGACCGGCTTGGCGGGATTCTCCATCGCGGTCTGGTTTCTGGTGCTGGTCTTCCGGCAGGCGGCGAGCAAGCTCAAGAACTGGACCGACACCGCCAGCGGCGCGATGACCATGGCGGCGCTGCTCGGATGTGTGGGAATTCTGGTCCACAGCTTGCTCGATTTCAATCTGCAGATTCCGGCAAACGCCGCGCTGTTTTACGTTCTCTGTGCGATTGCGGCCTCCGCTCCGCTACAGGAATCGCAGCGGCGGCGGGTGCTTCGGCGGCATAGTTTGATTGTGCGAACTGGTCCGGAAGCGGCGGCTTCGTGAATGGGTCGTTATCGGTCTTCCGCATAGACTCCCACATAGACTCCACCGACGGCCGCGTAAGAACCGAACCCACTCCGGTGCTGGCGGTCGGGTGTCCGCAAAGGATTTGATGGCGCTCACGCCCGCTTTTTGCCAAAAAACGCAAGGAGCGGGGCACCCACGGATCATTTTGGAGGCACCCCGGTTCGTCACGAAAAGACCAGGCTCTTACAGCATTTCTGCAAAGATTTTCGCCCCGTACCCATGCGGCGGTAACGGTGCAGTTTGAAAAAATGAACTTCATATTTTGGCGCTATTCTTGCAATGGATTAAGCTCGCATGGTTCTCCAAACTGCACCACGACCCGTGCGTTGAATTCGTTGTGTTCGGGGCAGGAGAGGCGTAATATACGCAAGCTGAGCTTCACCTCCCCGTCGACGCTCGATCAAAAACTGAGAACGAAACTCCACCTATTGTCAAGGAGAAGTCATGATTCGAAGGTTAGGTCCATTCCTGCTCGCGGTCGCCGCGATGATGTCGGTCGTGAATGTGGTTTGCCAGGCAGAACCCCAGCCCCTGCTGACGCGCCATGTGCGCGAAGTGGTTGTCAATGGGCGGGCGCAGTCTATCGCGCGGCTCCCCGAACGACAGACCCTGCACTTCGACATTGTTCTGGCGCTGCGCCATCAACCCGAGTTAGAAAATTTCCTGCAAGAGCTCTACGATCCTTCCAGCGCCTCCTACCGGCACTTCGTAACGGTGCCGGAGTTTACCGCGAGGTTTGGTCCGAGCCAGGAAGATTATGATGCCCTGATCGGTTTCGCGAAAGCGAATGGCTTTACGGTGGTTGGCGGCTCCCGCGATGCTTTCGACGTGCAGCTTACGGGCACGGTCGCGAACATTAATAGAGCTTTCCACGTGACCATGGGCGTCTACCAGCACCCCAGGGAAGACCGCACCTTCTATGCTCCGGACCGCGAGCCCACGGTGGACTTGTCGACCCGCCTCTGGCACATCTCGGGGCTGGACAACTATTCGATCCCGCGTCCCGCGCTCGTGCATAGGGACCTGAAGGTGAGGTCCAATGCCACTACGGGGTCCTGTCCTAAAACCTCGTTCTGCGGCAGCGACATGAGGGCGGCCTATTACGGGGGAACGACTCTCACCGGCGCCGGTCAGTACCTCGGTTTGCTGGAATACGCCGGATATGATATTGCCGATCTGAATACCTACTATAAGAACACTGGGCAAACACTCAATGTCCCCATCCAAGGCATTTCAACGGATGGAACGCCCTTGAAATGCATCTATCCGACCTGTGATGATACGGAACAGACCATTGATATGACGCAGGCAGCCGGCATGGCTCCGGACTTGAAAACCCTGTATGTCTATGTGGGGTCCAGCGATACCGCCCTTTTGGCTGCCATGTCTACGGACACTCCGCTCCCGGCTCAATTGAGCTCTTCGTGGACTTGGGAACCGTCGGACCCCAGCACGGACGACCCGTACTTCGAGAAGATGGCGGGCCAGGGCCAGAACTATTTTCAAGCGGCCGGCGACGATGGCTACTATACCGTAGATTCCCAGTATGTTTGGCCGGCGGATTCTGCCTATGTCACAGTGGTCGGCGGCACGGACTTAGAGACGAAAAGCGCGGGTGGTCCCTGGAGTTCGGAAACCGCTTGGGTCGACGGTGGCGGCGGCTACTATACGCCAGACGCTATTCCGATTCCCGCCTGGCAGCAGCTGTCTGGAGTGATCACCAAAGCTAACAAGGGGTCCACGACTTTGCGGAACTCCCCGGACGTCTCGGCAAACGCGAATTTTACCTTCTACGTTTGCGCTGACCAAACCACCTGCACTGCAAACGTATATGGCGGAACCAGTTTTGCGGCGCCGATGTGGGCTGCTTACATGGCTCTGGTCAACGAGCAGGCGGTGGCCAACGGCAATCCGGTGCTCGGCTTCATCAATCCCGCCATCTACAACATCGGCGTGTCGTCCAGCTATGACACTGATTTCCACGACATCACCAGCGGCAGCAACGGCTTACCGGCCGTGACTGGCTACGACGACGCGACCGGTTGGGGCAGTCCCAACGGGAGCGCCCTGATCGCCGCTCTTGCCGGATCGGGTAGTGGCGGACCAGTGGTCAGCCTGTCGCCGACCTCGCTGAAGTGGGGCAACATCGTCGTAGGCGTGACCACCGCCGCGAAGACGGTCAAAGTCACCAACACGGGAGCCTCGACGCTGAACATCAGTAGCATCGCGGTCAGCGGCGATTTCGCCCAGGTGGTCGTCGCGAAGTCCTGCGGCAGCACTTTGGCCGCAGGGAAGAGTTGCAAGATCGAAGTTACCTTTACTCCGACTCAGGTTGGAGCGCGCACCGGGGACATCACGATTACCGACAACGCTTCGGACAGTCCACAGACGGTGCCACTATCGGGCACGGGCGCAGCCGAGGCCACGTTAACGCCTGCCAGCAAGACATTCCCGACAGAAAAGGTGGGGACGAGCAGCCGTCCAGCGGAGGTGTTTACGCTTCACAACGAACAGAGCGTAGCGCTTGACAGCATCGTGATCTCGACGACCGGCAACTTCAGTGTCTCGGCGAAGACCTGCACGACGAGTCTGGCGGCCAAGACCTCGTGCACAATCAGCGTGGTGTTCACGCCAACCAAGACGGGCACGAGGACGGGGACGTTGAAGGTGGCCGACAGCGCCATCGGTAGTCCGGAGACTTCGAATCTGACGGGCACCGGCAAGTAACCCTAACCGGGAAAACGAACCAGCGGGCGGGACTTCGGTCCCGCCTTTTTTTCTTGCCAGAAGCGGGTCACACTGGGTTGATTGGAGGATTTCTCCTCTGCTGGTGCTGGCTTTGGTGGTGCCTCGGGCTGGTTCCTCTGGCTGGGATTGGGGAGGTATCTAGTTCCTACTGGGATTACTTCGGTAATCTGGGCTTCTTTTGGGGTATTTTCCGTGATATAACGCCGATAGCTGCTTGTCAGGCTCTGGGCTGGGAGTTCCGTGGTTTCCCGGCTTGGTCTTCTGCCTTTGGGTTGGAGCGCAGAGCGAGAGTAGAGGAGGAGTCGTGGCCGAAGCACGTACCGGGAAGAGATTTCCGCTGCAGTTGCCGATCAAGATTCACAAGGAAGATGCCGTGGTTGACACCAGCGGCATAACCGGCAATTTGAGCGCTGCCGGCGTGTACATCCGCGCCGACGCTGCGCTCGAGGTCGGCTCACCCGTAGAGTTTGAGATCACCCTGCCGCCGGAAGTGACGGGGGGCAAGGACGATGTTGTGATTCAGTGCCGCGGCCGCGTGGTGCGGACCGATGAGCCCAATGCCAGCGCCGAGTCCGGAGACAGCCGGGGCGTCGCTTGCGTAATCGATTCTTACGAATTCGTTCGCAATAGTTAACCGGGAGCGCGATCCATGCTAAAGCTTATTCTGGCCGATAATCAGGCGATTTTCCGAGCTGGCATCGCCAAAGTGCTAGCTGTAGAAGATGAGATGCGCATTGTGGCTCAGGCGCAAACTGCCGAGCAGATGTTCATGGCGCTCGACAAGTTTCGCGCCGCAGTGCTGATCATTGCCGGAGGTTTCCACTCCGACTTCAACTCCGTCCTCGCGGCTGCCAACAAGAACAAAACTCGCGTGGTCGTGCTCGCCGACACGGGCGAGAGCGCGCAGCGCTACATGGCGGCGGGAGCGCATGGCGTGGTGTATCGCAACGTCACCAGCCCGGCGCTGGTGGACTGTGTCCGCAAGATCGCGCGCGGCGAAAGCTGGGTGCAGGACATGGCGGTGCCGAGCGAGTTGACCGAGAACGATATGGTTGGGCTGCGCGTCCGCGACCGGTTGACGGCCAAAGAACTGCGCATTGTGGCGCTGATTGTGCAGGGCTACAAGAACAAGGAAATCGCGACCCAGTTGGGCACGACCGAGCAGGTGATCAAGAATTATCTGCGCAACGTTTACGACAAGATCGGTGTGTCGGACCGGCTGGAGTTGGCGCTGTTCACCATTCACCACCGCATCCTGAACGAAGCCGCAGCGGCTACAGCAGCCGCAGCGGTGCCGCTACCGCCGCAGAGTGCGGGGATTAGCAACTAGCGTTTTCGCTGGAATGACGGAAGGCCGCCTGCGGGCGGCCTTTTGAATTTGCCCTCACAAATCACGCGGAATCCTTTTTCCCCGTAGAGACGCGGCTTGCCGCGTCTCCTGCCGCAGGGTGAGACGGGGCAAGCTCCGTCTCTACACTATCTTCTCGCCTACGCTTTTTGCTTGCGTGAACAGGTAGAGATAGTCCGGGCCGCCCGATTTTGAGTCGGTGCCGGACATGTTGAAGCCGCCGAAGGGGTGCGCACCCACCATTGCTCCGGTGCACTTGCGGTTCAGGTAGAGGTTGCCGACGTGGAACTCGCGCACGGCGCGATCGAGTTTTTCGCGCGAACTGGTGTAAACGGCTCCGGTCAGTCCGAACTCGGTGTCGTTGGCGATTTCGAGAGCGTGGTCAAAGTTGCGCGACTTGATCACCACCAGCACGGGGCCAAAGATTTCCTCCTGCTCGAGCGTCGACTTCGCCGGGATGTCGGCAATGACCGTGGGCTGAATGAAGTATCCGCCTTCGGAACTAGCTTTGGTGTCGCGCGCGCCGCCGGTGATCAGGCGTCCATCTTTTTTGCCGATTTCGATGTAGCGGAGGATATCGTTCATCGAACCTTCGTTGATGACGGCAGCCATGTTTGGATTCGCCGTGGGATCGCCGACGGTGATGCGCTCGACGCGCGATTTCAGTTTCTCGAGGAACTTGTCGTAGATGCGCTCGTCGACGATGGCGCGCGAGCAGGCCGAGCACTTCTGGCCCTGGAAGCCGAAAGCCGCCGTGGTTACGCCTTCGACAGCGGAGTCGATATCGGCGTCGGCGTCGATGACGATAGCGTCTTTGCCGCCCATTTCGAGGATGGTGCGCTTGATCCAAAGCTGGCCCGGCTGCTGCTGCGCGGCGCTCTGGTTGATGTGCAATCCAACTTCGCGCGAGCCGGTGAACGAGATGTAGCGAACCTTGGGATGCGACACCAGCGCGTCACCGAAGCTGACGCCGCCGCCAGGGCAGAAGTTCACGACGCCTTCGGGCATGCCGCATTCTTCGAGCAGCTCAACGAACTTCGCCGCAATCGTCGGCGAATCGCTCGACGGTTTCAGGACGACGGTGTTGCCGCTGACGATCGAAGCGACGGTCATGCCGGCCATGATGGCGCAGGCGAAGTTCCACGGCGGAATCACGGCCCCGACGCCGAGCGGAATGTAGGCCAGCGTGTCGCGCTCGCCCGGCAGTTGCACGGGCGGTTCGACCTTCGAGAAGCGCAGGGCCTCGCGCCCGTAGAACTCGCAGAAATCGATGGCCTCGGAGATATCGGCATCGGCCTCGAACCAGTTCTTGGAGACTTCGAAGACCAGCCAGGCCATGTATTCAAGCTTGCGTTCGCGCATCACATCTGCGACGCGGAACAGGAGCGAGGCACGCTCCTCGGCGGAAGTGCGGCTCCAGTGGGTGAAGGCTTGCAACGCGGCGTTCACGGCGGGCTCGACATGCTCAATGCCAGCTTTCTGGTGAACACCAACCACTTCCGAGGGCTTGGCAGGATTGATGGACCGGATCTTGCCGGAAGTCTTGACGCGCTTGCCGCCGACAATCAGGTCGTACTCGCGGCCCAGTTGGCCACGCACTTTCTCGATGGCGGCGCGCATCTTGCGCACGTTCTCTTCTTTGGTGAAATCGACAAAGGTCTCATTCTTGAACGCACCGTCATGCAGGCGGACTTGCAGACGCGGTGGGGCTTCCATGGTTGCCATAGGAATTCCTTTCCAGGACGGAATGTTGCGCGGATATTCGCGACCTTTGATTTTACACCGCGTGGGCGTTGCTGGCGGACTGGGGGAAAGCGGTCCGCGGCACCGTCCCGCTCAGGGTTTATACCTTTCGGCCCGCTGTTAACTGTTAAGGTACCCTACCCCCCTCCCCCCCTGCCTAGTGGAATCATGGGTTTAGGGAGAAAAAACCAACTCGGTCTTTGATTCTAAACGACTTGCGGTAAAGTCTTTATAAACCATCAACTTAGCTTGTCAAAGAGCGCCGAAAATTGGTTTGGGGGCAGCTTCGAGGGCCGTCTGCGGAGACAGGCACTGCTCTGAACTGCCCCATTCATATGACCATTGTCGCACTGGGTGGGTTGGAGGTATGTGATGGCAGTCACCGACTGATTGTGATGAAAAAAGTCGAGGGGGCACGGTCCAGGCGAGGGCACGGAAACGCCATCCATCCAAAATCTGCGCGGGTTCTGAGCGCTAACGCCTGGCTTACGACAATTGATTACGACAGTTGAGGAATTAAGTTTGGTTTTGCGTGAGTCGGACCGTGCTTCCGCTTCACTTCACCTTCTGAACGTCGTCCAGTTTCCATGTCTTCTCGAAGAGCGGCTTTTCTGGGCCATAAAGGCGGAACAGCAGGAAGAAGTCCTCGCCCGTTGGAATCCAGTTCGACTCCAGCCCCGCAGGAGGCTTCGGTGCAAAATAAACATCCACCGAACCGTCGGCATTGGACTTCATCTTTCCCGTTTCTTTGGAAGAGAGGCCCACGCGGTCCCTTCCATCGAGAAATCCTTTGGTTTTCATGCTGTAGACAATGACCGACCAGAAGTCTCTGGCGGGAGCATCTTTCGGCACCCGCAAGCGGTAGGTCGACGTGCCATTGAACAGGTTCCCGTCATGATCGCGCAATCCCGTGAGATAAAAAGTATCGCCGCCGAGATTCTTGGGTAGAGATGTAGCAAAGAAATAATAGCCAGCCCGCTCGTCGATCATCAGGCGATCCTCGGTGACGAACGGAAACCCTAGTTTGGCCTGCTCTCTGGAAAGATTCCAGACCTGCCATTCGTTTCCTTCCCACATGGGAGCGCAGGACATTCCGGGCGTCGTGAAATAGTGCTGCATCCAGTCGTAGGCGCGACGCACGCCTTCCTCCAGAGCCTTGGTCGTTTCCGCATCGGGCGCAAAGGGCTTGCCCTTCTCAATCCCGATACTCGCGAGGAGCCCCATCATCGCCTTGTCGCGTTCGAGGACTGGCTCCTTCTGAACAATTGTATTGATCTCCTTGAAGTAGTTGATGTCGTATCTGGGCAGCGTGTTCCACTTCTTGGGATAGGCATCGATGAATCGCGTCTGCGGTGGATTGGCAGCCTCGGACAGTTTGTAGACTTTCAGGGACTTGCCATATTCGACGACTTCTTCAATTGTGCCGCCGTCCTTGGCAACCGGGCGGAACGACACTTCCACGGCATAGGTCTGGGGACGATAAACGAGGTATCCCTCCGGGATCGCGCCCGTGTAACCGGGGGGCAAGAAGAGGTATTTGCCGCCCTTGCCTTTGTCTTCACCAGAAAGTCCGACATCCACGACTGGCACTTGCCACGCATCCATGAAGCTCCCGAAGTAGGCTGCCTTTTCGCTCGCGGCGGGAACCTCGACTATCAAGGGGCCATCCTTGGTGGTTAGGGAGGCAATCACGTAAGGAGTTACATCGTTTGCGGTCAGGAAGCCATGACGGGACACCATCGGCTTGGAGAGATAGACGACATCGCCCACATCGCCACCGAGATCCCTTCTGGTGGCGACCGCGACATCCCAAATAGCCACCGCCGGTATGGCCCAAACCGCCGCTTGCGCGGCACGCTCAACCTTCATTTCATATTCAATGGACTGTTTCCCGTCGGCGGCTTGAGCAACAGTCGTGGTGAGAGACACCGTGCAAGCTATAGCGGCGGCGAGGAGGCTTAATGTGCGGGTGGTTTTCATTATCGCCTTTCGGTTCAAGTTACAAATTCTGGAGACCGGTATACGTCTTGAAACAAGAACAAATCGCGGGCTGCTCGCGTGAGCACCCACGTGGTTCACGTTGAATCATTTCACCTTCTCGATGTCGCCGGGCTTCCAACTCTTGTTGATTGCGGCTTCGGTCGGACCATAGAGTCTGATGATGGTGAAATATCCTCTGCCCGGTACGGTGGCGAGCCAGTTAGCCTCTTTGCCCGGAGGTGCTTTTGGCCCGAGATAGAGGTCCGTGCTGCCGTCGGCATTTTGAACGGGCTTGTCCCGCGAGCCGAGCGACGGGAAGGGCTGGCCGTTAGCGAGACCAGAAGCGTTCTCAGCTTCGTAAAGCGTCAGCGACCAGAAGTTGGCGGCTGGGATGTTGGCAGGCAGGTTCAGGCGATAGTTGCTGCCCCCCGACAAGGGCTCGCCTTTGCCATCCTTGAAACCCAGCATGTATTTCGCGCCCTTGCCCGGGATTTGGGAAAGCATCCCCGGGCTGACCGAGTAGGCGTCAGTGAACATCCAGATCCGAGCGTCGATATCGAGATACGGATACGCTCCGGCAATATTCTTCCACGCCGTATCCTTCACACCGCCCGGCCTCGCGGGCGTTCCGTCGGCCATCGGGTTGAGCCATTGCCGGTCGGGATAGATACGAAATGAAATCCCGCCAACGAAATCATCATCCAAGCCGATGACACGGCTTGTCTTGTAGGCGGTCTTTGCGGCGCGATCGAGAATCTCTTTCGTGTGTGCATCAGGTGCGAACGGCTGGCCCTTGACGATGCCGATCGCCGCCAGCATGCCGAGCCAGTCGGGACCGGCGAGATTGCCGCCTTCACCGTCCATGAACTGCTTGAGCTGCTCGAAGACGCTACCGTCGCTGACCGGCAGCATATTGGCCGGTACGCCGGAAGCATCTGGAAATTTCATCGGCTTGGCAGTAGCTTCGCCGTTGAGCGGATATATCTTTGCCTGCTCAATCAGCGAGACGGGCGGCGCCAGATTTTTTGGGTCCTGATAAAACGCACGCAGGAAGACGAAGACGTTGTTTGTCCCTGATCGGTAAACGTAATAACCTTCCGGCACCTCGCCCGTGTAGCCCGGAGGCAACAACAAGAACTTGCCGCCCTTGCCGGCGTCCGGTCCAAAGAAGCCGACGTCACCGGAGAACTTGCCGCCATCGACCGGGATGGGGCGCTGCCAGAAATCGAGCAGGATGCCCTGCAGCATCGGCGGCGCTTCGAACACCAACGGACCGTCCTTGCCGAGGTCAACGTAGCTCATCGCATAGATGACATCCGAGTTGGGAGTCGTTACCAATGTCTTGGCGTCGAGGCGGTGCTTCCAGATCGGCAGGACGTTGTATCCCGCGCCGAACGCCTTTTCCGAACCGACCTGCATGCCAAGCGTATTGATCAAAGGCAGCGCCCAGAGATACGTCTGCGTCGCCCGTTGAAACAGGAGTTCGTCGCGCAGTTTCTGGGCCGTCTCCTTCGTCGGTCGGTTTTCCTTGAACGGCAGGTTGGCGAGTTTATCGAAGTTACCTTCCTGAGCGAAGGCGGCAGGCATTGCACACAGCAAGAACGCGCTCGCTAGAGCGAAGACACGGTGCTCACGTCTTATCATTCTCATCTCCTCCTTGGATTCAATTCCGCAATACCCGCTCTCACTTCACCTTCACGACGGCCGGTGGTTGCCACGTTCCGTCGAGGATGGCTTGCTCTGACCAATAGGCGCGAATGTAAAGCGAGAACGTGCCATTCGGTGCTGGTAGCCAGTTGCTTTCTTTATCTTTACCGGGAGAAGTCGCGCCAGCATAAATCGTGAGCGAACCGTCCGGGTTGAGTTGCAGCGTGCCCGCGTTCTTGGTGCCGAGCGAGTAGCGTTTCAGCGGGTTCGGATTGAACAGGTGGTGGTCGTCATAGAGAGTCAACGACCAGAAGCCCTTAACGGGGGGCACTTGCCCTTTCGCAAAAGTAACCGAGTAGAGGCTGTTTCCGTTAAGCTGCTGACCCTGTGAGTCGTTGTCCGTGTAAATGTATTTCGTTTCGTTCGGTCGGTTGTCATACATGTTGGACTTAGCGGTGCCAGTTCGATTGAGGTAGTCGGTGCCCCACTGTGCATTGTTCACTGGCGAGTTCCAGCCATTGCCCGCGGGTCTGCCGTTATACTTCCACTGGAAGAAAGGTGGGATGAGTTCCTTCTCGGCGGCGACGGCAGTTTCTACTAGCTCTTGCTTTATGACGGGATCTTTGGCGGCGGCGTCAAGCACGCTACCAATCCACTTGTAGAGCGCCTCTTCACCGGGCAGCGGCGGCACTTCTAGCATCACTTGCGGCAACTGGTCGAAGAAAACCTCCGGCACGACGTATTTGGCTTCTTCCCTACCGGTCTTTGGCGCTGGAAAAATCGGAAGCTTGCTCCAATCCTTGGTCTTCATCTTCCCGTCGAACTGGCTCAGCGGATAAAACATAATTTGATTGAGCACAGGCTGGACGGCTTTGGTGTCCTCGGTGGTGTCATCCTTAAAGATGCGCGGGGCGACGAAGACCAAGTCAGTGGAAGACTGCACCACGGCGTTGATGCCCGCCGGTGTCGGGCTTTTCCAGTCCGGCCCGACAATCAAATAGAAGCCGGGCTTCGTCCCGTAAGCCTTTCCAATCTCGCCAAACTCGTCGGTGCGCCCGTCATACAGCGCATAAACCCAAAAGCGGTCGCCAAAATCCGGCACCTGAAACACGACCGGATCCTTGTTCACCGCAAGGTATCCCGCACCATACACCACATCTTGATTGGGACAGGTGACGAATGTTTGGTCCGGGCTGACATAGTTGGTCAGCATTGTGACCTGACCAATCGGCGCCGCAGGTATTACGCCGCCCACCAATCCAAGCGCGGGGGCCTTCCCGAAGCCCACGCGGCGATTATGCGAATTAACGAGCGCCCATCCCCAGATGTACGCCGTGCGCCCGACTGTGTGGACATATTCCGCCGTCATAGCCGTGCCAGCCGCAGGTCCGGGAACTTCAGCCGGAGTTTTAGGAAGCGGAACTTGCTGCGACTGTGCGCTCGTCAATGCCAACGCACCAAAAAGTGCGGCGACGACGAGAACTTGCCTCCGTATGGTTTTCATCCTTGTATCCTTTCTCGCGTTGAATCTGATTGTTCTTTGCAGCGTGGACGGCTGTTGCATGCGAGGCTCACACATCGGGAACGACGAACGATTTTCCTAGGATTCAGTCCGTGTGGGACGCCTAAAGAAGGTGATCGTGTTCCCTTCGCGTGTCACATTCCTCGTTATTCTGTCCTTACCGAACTTGTTCGATCTCGCCCGCCCGCCAAGTCTTGCTGAAGAAGGGTTCGAGTGGGCTGTAGAAGCGCAGAAGTGTGTTCCAGCCTTTGCCCGGAACCGTCTGAATCCAGTTGCCGTCACTCACGCCTGCTGGTTTAGCTGGACCGAAATACACTGTTGTCGAGCCATCGGGATTCGCCACCGCGGCGGGAGACGGGTAGCTCTGGCTGCCTGCTCTGGGATATCGCTGCGGTGTGTCCAGCATGGATCGCGTCTGGTTGTCATGGATGGTGAATGACCAGAACTTCGCCGCTGGAATGTTCGGTGGAAGCGTTACCTTGTAGGTCTTGCTGCCATCCAAATACTCGCCGTTGGAATCCACGAACGCGGCAAGGTATTGCGAACCAACTTCCGTGAGACGCATGCACATCGCCGGAGTGATGCCAGTGGCGAAGTAGAACATCGCGGTGCGGGAATTGAGCGTCCGCGCCCCTGTCGACGGGTAGGGCGTGACGACTCCGGTGGAACTCACCTGCGGTGGTGCCGTTTCGAACTTGTAGCCGCCGACGAATAGGCTGTTCATCCACGCTGAACCGGGATAGTAGCGGAAACTTTCGGACTCGCGGTCCCTCCAAAGCAAGGTTCTCCCTGTGGCAGTCCCGATCGCGGCCGCGTCGGTGAGAATCTTCCGCATCCGGGCATCGGGATTGAAAGGCTTGCCTTTGACGATACCGATAGCCGCGATGGAACCCATGATTTCCGGATCCAGGGATCCAACTGGCTCTCTCTGCACCACTTCGTTGAGCATCTCAAAATAGCTGTAGTCGCTGGGCGGAATCGTGTTCATCACCTTGCCAGTGCCTTCGACGAAATTTGCGGGCGGGTGCGGTCTCAGGAAGGACCAGTCCAGGTGACCATTGGAGTCGCGCGCCAGTGGGACCTTACCGTCCAGCGCGGTGGCGATACTGGTTCCGAAGCCGCCCGGCTGATAGGGGTAGATTTTCATTGTCTTTTTGATTAGCTCGACGGCTGATTTCGGGCTGTTGTCCTGAAGGAATGCACGGGCAAGCAGGTTCGCGCGCGTGGTGCGCACCCTCTCGACGATGTAACCGCTGTCGGGGACTTCGCCCGTGTAACCCGGAGGTAGCAGCAAGTACTTTCCGCCTGCGCCACGGTCGGGACCGGGCAGGCCGATGTCAGTCACCCATCGCCACCACATGTCGTCAATGACGCCGAGCGACATTGGCGGCGTCTCTACGACCATCGGACCATTGCTCAAATTAATGATAGGCCAAAAATAGACCACGTCCGCATTAGCCGTCAGAAACAGGGACTTCGAATCCATCAGCTCTGAAAAGATGAGGACCGAATTATCGGGAATACCAGCGTCGTTGAATCCCTTCCAGATGGCATAGGTCGAAACGCCCTGATAACCGTTCACGTAAGCCTCGACCGCGTGCATCAGGTCGAGGTAGTCATAAACTTTGTTAACAGTTTCGTTGCTCGGCGCGCCGTCCTTGAATTCGAGCGTGCCGAGGGAAGATTCGATGGAGTCTGGCGTGGCAATGTGCGGCGGGGTGTTCGTCGTCACCGCAGTCTTCAGGGAAAGTATGGTTGTCATGGCCCTGTCCTTTCGGTGGTTTGGTTGTTACGGCTGCGTGACAGAAAAACGCTTTCTTTCAAGCAGGCGCAACTCTTCTCAAGGTTAGTCTATAGGCACGGGCCGACCGCAAAACTGGCAGAACTGACAGCCCGCGTAGAAAATCCTCTTTTCAACGCTTCGAGGGCGGGATTGCCGACAATCCAGCCATCACTGGGACCTTGCGGTCCGACCACCAGAGCTGGGCCCCCAAATGCGATGTACTCGACAACTATTCCGGCGACTGGGCGCCGCCATTCGACTACCGGCACTATCTGGGACTGGCGTTCCAGGTTAACGGCGAAACCTACTATGGGTGGGCGCGACTGAACGAGTCAGCGCTAAGCCCGGACCCAGCCAATCCTGAGGATTCCGACCCCAGCGCTCCGAGTTAAGGTTGCTTGCGGATTTGCAGGAACGCCGCTCGTAATCGAAATTCATGTATCACGGGCTCGCGACTGCGGCCTCAGCGTTTTTGAGCGGCAGCTCTTTTTTCCAATCCGGTGAGAAGGTCGTTCATTTCTTTGATGATCGCTTCCAACTTCTTCGGCTCTCGTTCGGCCAGGGCCTGCTCCTGAAGTACTCGCCAACGTTCAGGCTCTTCAAAAAGAGCGGGCCATGCCAATTCGTTGAACTCTTCTCGTGCCATTGCCATCTCCCAAGAGAAATCGTAGGTTCGATTTCAGTAAGGCGTGATCGGCGAACACAGAACCAACACAGGCAGAATCGGACCAACCGCTAAGACAGCTATTCGAGCAAATCAGAAGCCTTCTCCGAACCCAACTGGCCCAGAATGGACGGCGGGTCATGGGGGTTGGAACCCACCGCCGGCCCTGAGTTGCAGGCCCCGACCGAGGGGTCTTTACCAGACTTGCGACGTTGTTCCTCGTCGAATGCGGCAATTAGTTCCTCGACAAGTACGGTCATCCTCTGAGGGTCATTCTCGACCTTGAGCTTCCAAGCAATTTCATGCCATCGTTTCTGTTGAGGTATGACTTCATCTTGTTGCGTTTCGGTAGTCCCATCGTCAATTTCGATAGCCTGTGGGAGTTCTTCGGCAATTTTCTTTACGGTTTCCACAGGAATCTGCTCAAAATGTGTATTCGACGCTTTCATCGATTAACCTCCATCACCTCCCAACCGTAGCAGTCATGAGGTCGTACGGGTTACCTCTTTTGGATAATTTTAGGGGTCGCTTTAGCGCGTTAAGTTGCTCAAATACAGAGAGTTGTGGGTCGTGCATCTCGGCGCCGCGATCACGGCTGCACGCGTCATTTAACGAATCGATTTTGTGCTTGCGCGAGTCGCGGCGTTACATTACGATTGCGTTACGTTAGGTTAATTATCCCTCTCCATCCTGGAGGTGGTTCGATGAATCAAGCAAGAAGGAACCCGATGAACTTCAAGACCATGTCACAGGTGGATGTTCCGCAGGGCCGCAACGGAAAGCACAAGCAGATCGTCACGCAGATTCTTTCCGACCTCGATCAATTAGCTGACGGGGTTGCGATCAGAGTGCCGTTGGCGGAATTAGAGGAAAGCAAGGAAAATGTGCGGTCGGCGCTAAATCGCGCGATTCATAAAGGCGGCCGTAGTGTTAAGACCGCAAGCGACGGCGACTTTTTGTACGTGTGGAACGAGAGCCCCTCCTGATTTCCGGCGTTTACTTGCATAGGAATTGTTTAGTTGTCGTAACCTCTCGATTTCACTCGTCGAGCGGATTCGTGAGGTAAACGCCTGCCGAATCGTGATTTTTCCGGGCAGGGTGTGCACTCAGGGTGTGCACTCAGGGTGTGCACTATTGAACAGACAGCCCTGGTGCGAGTCCGCTAGGTTGAATGTGCTGAGAAAGTCGATGGGAAGGAACCTGGGCTAGATTTTCTCCTTTTGAGCTGTCCAGATTTCCTCTGGCGGTGCGGCGTGCTCCTCGCCCGAGGGCGTTAAGTCGCACCGCTTCTTTTCACAAGGCCGCTCTGAGCGTGTTCCGTCAGAGTTTCGGCGGAAGTATCACTCGCGGAAGCATCACGCATTGACCCGGATCTTCAGGATGGGGATGTGGGGATCGGCGTCTTTCCGGGAGCCAACACGATCAGGGATATACCGATGATGATGAGCGCAGCCACGCCCCATAGTTCTGCGGGTTGAATCAGAGTAGTCGAGTGCCTGAGCAGTCGACGAAGGGCTTGTCGAGTTCGTCCCAGAGAACTGGTGCCGTGGGTCATCGCCTCCAGTAACGCCCAAGAAACGAATTACGAGAAAGCGTTCCGCAGGGGTGGAGATGCGCGTGCAGCCAGCGAGGAGCAGATTAGAAACAGATTTGAGGGGCGGCGACTCCGGACCGTCTGAGTTGATTCTTCGACTGACACCGCGCGCTGTGATGGCGCCGGTGAGGAAACGATGGAACAGGAGATTTCTTCGATGCGCACGATGGCATGGCCTGGACTTTCCCTGCTTGCGTTATTCCTTCTTCCCTTCTGCGGATGTGGAGGTACCGGCAATGGCAGCACTCCGGCGCCCGTGACTCCCGCTCCGCTGAGCGCCGCGAACATCAACCTGATCTTCGTGGTCAGCGAGGATTTGAATTACCAAGCATCCGGGAATGGGGACCTCAATCAAAGCACGGGCAACCTCACCAATCAGGGTTTACAGCGGTCGCTCCTCATGGCCCCGTTCCTGCAAAAGAACGTACTGGGGGGAAATAATGTAACCGGCATCTACGCGCTCGCGCCGATGACCCATTTGCAAACCGCGAACCAGTACCCCGATATGGTGGCACTGGAGACGATTCAGCAGTTCGCCCTGCTCAATAAGATCACTCTGCCCAATGACCAGGTGGGCACGACCCAATATACGGCCAACAGCTTCCCGCTCAATGCAGGGTATGGGCCAGGGCTAACGTTTGGGCCAGGGACAATCCTCAGCGGAGTTGCTCCGCCGTTGATATATTGCGAGGGTTGCCAAGGTCTCGATTTCCTCGACACGCAAGGCGTCAACGAATCGCTGGTAACCGGATCGGGCGGGATCATCGCGTTCAACGTCCCGGGCTTTTATATCTTTTCCGCGCCTTGGGAGACCACGCAAAGCCTGGTGGCAGGTATCAATACAAGTATTGGTGAGGGAAAATATGACCTGACTCTTCCGGCGAGTTATCAGGGGCCAGACTATATCTATGCGATTTCGATCGCGGCCGCGCCGTCGGAAAGCGCCAGCCTGGTTACTTTCAACAGCAATGTGAGCCCGCCTTCCACGTATCCGGTGCTGCCCTCGCCGAAGTTGGTCAGCGCTCAATGCCCGATCACGGGCAATGGGGCGCAGACTTATTTCAATATCCAAGTGACCAGCGCCAATGGGACCATTCCGGCGGGAATCAACAAGAACGAGACGGTATACATGATGCGACACGCGGAGGCGCATCCGACGCTCTGGTGGGAAGACGGTAACTATGTCGCTGCCGGGCAATGGCGCGCCCTGGATCTTCCGTACGCACTACTCGGCAAACTCAATCCCATCCCCACTCAGATTTATTCGATTGATCCCGCTCAGGCTACCCCGTCCGGTCGCTTGAACTTTTCGTATGTCAGGCCGTCGTTGACCGTCGAACCCTATGCCATCGCCAGTGGCTTGCCCTATAATCTGGTTGCGGATCTGGAGATGTTTAATATTCCGGGCTCGGTGAAGGAGACTAACCAGTTTTTCTTCAACGACCCACCGTTCCCCAGCAACCCCCTACTCCCCCAACAGCCTCCATCATTTTCCGGTCAGACCGTGCTGCTGGCGTGGGAGCACAGCCACTTCCAACCGATGGTAGAAGAGTTGCTCGAAAGCTATAACTATAGCGGCGGCCAACCGGTGTCCTTTTGGCCGGACACCGACTATGACAGCATCTGGACGGTGACGCTGGACGGCGTGGGCAACCTTTCGGTGAACAACGCGCTGTGCGAAGGCATCGACTCGGCCAAGCTGCCGGTCACGGCTCCGCAATTCTGAAATTCCGACCGTCTCGGCGGCGTGGTGGCCCGACGACGTGGTGGCCCGACGAAAAGACCCGCCCAGGCGGAGCTTGGACGGGGCACCCTCAAATCGTGTGTTAACTCAGCGTCGAACGGCGGCTGCTACTTCTGCTGGTTCGGGCTCCAGCTTGGCGGTGAAGTGGCGCAGGAATGGGGCTTCGTAGCTTAGCTTCATGCCGTGAATCTGCTCGCGCTTCTTCCAGACTTCCAAGATGATTTCGACTACGTAGTCGATGTGGCTCTGGGTGTAGACGCGGCGCGGAATGGCGAGACGCACCAGATCCATTTTCGCCGAGGCTCCGAACATCAGTGTGCCGATCTCGACCGAGCGGATGCCGCCTTCGAGATAGAGTTCGTTGGCGAGCGCTACCGCGGGGAAATGATCGGGCGGAACGTGGGGCAGAAAGGCGCGGGCGTCAATGTAGACGGCGTGACCGCCCGGCGGCTGCACGATGGGCACACCCTCGGCGGCAATGTGGTTGCCTAGATACGCAGTGGAAGCAATGCGGTATTCGAGGTAGTCCTCTTGCAGCGCTTCCTGCAGTCCTACGGCGATGGCTTCGAGATCGCGACCGGCGAGGCCGCCGTAGGTGGGATAGCCCTCGGTCAGGATCAGCAGGTTCTTCTCTTGCTGCGCCAGCAGATCGTCGTTGGTGCAGAGGAATCCGCCAATGTTCGCCATGCCGTCTTTTTTGGCCGACATGGTGCAGCCGTCGCCGTAACTGAACATTTCCTGCGCGATTTCTTTCGGCGATTTCCGCTCGTAGGCTTGCTCGCGGATCTTGATGAAGTAGGAGTTCTCGGCAAAACGGCAGGCATCGAAGTAGAGCGGGATGCGATGCTTGCGGCAAACCGCGCTTACGGCTTTGACGTTCTCCATCGAGACGGGCTGGCCGCCGCCGGAGTTGTTGGTCACGGTAAGCATGACCAGAGGCACGCGGACTTTTTTCGTGCCGGCGTTTTGAATCAAGGTTTCGAGCGCGGCGACGTCCATGTTGCCTTTGAAGGGATGGCTCAGGCTGGGCTGGCGGCCCTCGGGGATGACGATGTCGACCGCTTCGGCGCCGACAAACTCCAGGTTGGCGCGGGTGGTATCGAAGTGGGTGTTGTTGGGGACGACATCGCCTTTTTTGCACATCACGCTGAAGAGGATGCGCTCAGCGGCACGACCCTGGTGGGCGGGGATGACGTGCTTGTAGCCGAAAATATCCTGCACCGAAGAGCGGAACTGCTCGAAGCTGCGGCTGCCGGCGTAACTCTCATCGCCTTCCATCATGGCCGCCCACTGGTGAGTGGACATGGCGCCGGTGCCGGAATCGGTGAGCAGATCGATGAGGACATCGTCGGCGGTCAGGAGAAAAAGATTGTAGAACGCGGCGCGGAGCGATTGCTCGCGCTGGGCGCGGGTGGTCCAGTGAATGGGTTCGACGCTTTTGATGCGAAACGGCTCGATGATCGTGCGGGGCATGTTGGTCTCTCCTTTTTACCACACACCGTTTGGCTGCGGGTGTCAGTGACGGGGATCACGGGCGGGCGAATGGTTGGGCTCTGAGTCGGCCGTGCTCGCAATGTCTGAATGCGAAGCCGTCGGTCCTCGTAGCGCCGAATTCAGGGGGGCGAGCTTCGCTCGACTGGACAGCCGAGGGCGGCGGTCCCTACGTGATTCTCAATTAGACTTTGACCGAGTCCCGGCGCTCGGCGGGGACGTAGTTTACGGCCGCGGTGCGATCGAGTTTGTCCCAGGCGAAGGGGCGGCCCTGAATGGCGCGCTTCAGAGTGCGGAAGAGAACGAGAGAAAAGACCTGGCGGTAGGCAAAGCGCTGCAACCACACCTGGCTGAGCAGCCAGGCATCTTCGCGGGCTTCGGGTTGGCGACGCTCCAAGGCGAAGGCTAGCGCCGAGGCGAGGAAATCAATGACCAGGAACGCGCCGAAGAAGATCAGCAGCCGCTGGAAGCTGGCCGGATCGGTGGACTCTGGATGAAAGTGTTTCTGCAGGAAATACCAGATCACGCCGACGGCAAACATCAGGTCGATAAAGGGCGAGACCAAGGGCAGCAGAATCTGGAAGATGAGGATGTTGGGAAGCGCGACGAATCCCAAAGCGCCCTTGCGCGCGAAAACGCCCTTATGCTTGAAGACGGATTGCAGAATTCCGAACGACCAGCGGAAGCGCTGACGCATGAGGGCGTTGGCGCTGGTCGGGGCCTCGGTGAAAGCGAGCGCCATGTCTTCGTATTCGACGCGATAGCCGTTGCGCAGCAGCGCCATGGTTAGATCGGCGTCTTCGGCGACGGTGTCCACATGGTAGCCACCGGCTTCGCGAACCGCATCGATACGCCAGGCTCCGATGGCGCCCGGCACCACGCTGACCGCGCCCATGGTGTTGAGCGCTCGCCGCTCGAAATTCTGGCTGGTGATGTATTCGAGCGCCTGCCAGCGCGTCCAGAGGTTAACGCGGTTGCCGACCTTGGCATTGCCGGCCACGGCTGCAACCTTCGGATTGAGGAAGTGCGGGACCATGCGGACGATGGCATCGGGCGCGATGATGGTGTCGGCGTCGATGCCGACGAAAATTTCCGCATCGCCGATGTGCTGCAGTCCAAAGTTAAGCGCCTCGGCCTTGCCGCCGTTGGGCTTGGTGAGAATCCAGACTTTGCCGGCCGCTTCTTCGGCGGCAAACGAGCGGCGGACGATTTCCAAAGTATGGTCCTTGGAACCGTCGTCGATGACGATTACACGCAGATTGGGATAGTCGGAGTCGAGCGCGCCCTGGACAGTGCGTTCGATGACCTTCTCTTCGTTATAAGCGGGAATGAGAACCGCGACGCGGGGCCGGTAAGAGGCAATTTGTTCGGGCGTTCCGTACACGTGCGAGCGGAGACGGTCATAGATGGCGAGAACGCCGACGGAAATCAGGCGCCCGGTCATCAGGATGTCACCCAGGAAAAAAATGACGGTGATGGCGGTCATGGTCGCACTGAAGAGCCAGAAGCCGATCCAATTCAGGCGGGCGGACAAATACTCGTTGGGCAGGAGCGGCGGCATGACGTCGGCTTTGGTTTTGCCCATCAACTGGTAGACGGGGACGAATGTAAACCCGCGGGCGCGGGCGCCGTCGATAATCAGCGGGAGCGCCTCCACCGTTCTTTCGCGGTTACCGCCGCCATCGTGCATGAGAATGATGTTGCCGCACCTTTGATCATTCGGTTGGCAGGGCGGGAGGTGGTCGAGCACCTCGGCGGCGATTTGTTGCGGCGTGAGCGGGGGCTCGTCGTTCCAGTCCTTGGTGTCGATCTTGTTGCCGATGGTGATGTAGCCCATGCTTTGCGTGAGTTCGAGCGGGCGCACCTCGTCTTCGGTATCGGGCTCGGCATCGACGGAGTACGGCGGACGGAACAGCATGGTGCGAATGCCGAGACGGCTGGCGAACAGGCGCTCGGTCAGGTTCAGTTCGACCTTCATGTAGCCGCTGCCAATCGAGCTAATATCGGGATGAGTAAAGGTATGGTTGCCGATCTCATGGCCTTCCCGGTAAATGCGCTGAGCCACAGCGTCGAATTTCTCCACCTGGATCCCGATGAGGAAGAATGTTCCGGGCACATGCTCGCGCTTGAGGACGTCGAGAATTTTCGGGGTCCACTCCGGATCGGGACCGTCGTCGAAAGTCATGGCGAGTTCGTTCTTGCTGAAGCCATAGCGCGCCACACGATAGGGCTGGGGCAGACTCTTGAAGGTTTCGTCGTCGATGAGTCCGGTTTGCTTGTCGATGGTCAGTTCGCGCTCGCCGTCGGTGGGCCGCGCCTCGATGTGCAGGATTTCGCCATTACCCTCCATGTCGACGTCCTGACCGGGAGGAACGTCTTTTAAGCGGTCCGACGCATTGGCCTCACCGGGCATATCCCACACCCGCCACAGGGAGCGGTCTTCGGCGCCCAGTCTCCACAAGGCGAAGGTCTGGATGCCGAGAGTCTGGGCGGCACGCATCTCATTCAGCGCGGTCACCGCATCCAGGAACCAGACATCGTGGCGGAAGTTATCGTCGTCGCGATAACTGAAATGCGGGTTGAGGGCGTCGCCGTCAAAATCTACATCTTCTTCGGCATCGCGCGACCCGATCCAGGCTTCCTGCACGGAAACACTCTTATCCGCTTCTCCGGGCGGAAGCTTGCCCTTCTTTAACTTTGGCTTTTCGACCCAGTCATACCCATAGTTGCCAATGGCGCAGATGAGTTTGTCTTTCGGAATCTCCTTGATAGCAGACTGAAGGTTGTCCGTGAACCAGTCCTGCGATGCGACGGGGCCAGGAGTTCCGCCGGGAAAGTGCTCGTCGTAGTTCATGATGACGACGCCATCGACGGCGGCGGCAATCGCCTTGTAATCAAAATCCTCGTTGCGCACCTGGACGCTGACGTACAGCTTCATCCCTTTGGCGTGCAGGTCAGACGAGAGTTCGTGGAGCAGCGCCACGTAGCCAGGTTGCCCCTGCTTCGGGAAGGATTCGAAATCGATCATCAACCCGCGATAATGATCGGAGGCCAGAAAAAGTGCGATCTCCTGGCGAAATCTGGCGCGAGCTTGCGGATTGTTGAGGAAATCGCTGATGGCGGGAACAAAGTCGGTGCCGTCAAAGTTCTGCACCACGGGAAAAACTTCCATTCCCGTGCCTTCCGCCTTCAGGAACGGCATGACCTTGTCATCCACGGGATGGACAGTTTGCCCGTGAATCACGTCGAACATGGTGTTGGTTTCCGGATCCGCGCCCTGCAGATGGCCGTCTGGAGTGAGCACCTGCAGCCAGGTTGGAAAAAGCAAGTCGATCTGGCGCGCATATTCGCGCAAGGAAGAGAAGCTGGCGGCATCCCAGGAAACGTAGAAGGCGGCGCGCACTCCCTGCTCGGAGTTCAGCGTGAGTTGGGAAGGAGCTTTGCGGGCCTGGTGGCGGTGACCGGCGCGGGCCAGAGTGGCGAGACGGCGCTTCTCGCGCGCTTTCGTCTTTTCGTTTTCTTTCAGAGCATGGTAAGGCTTCTTTTCTGTAAGCCAGGAAAGGTCGGGGAGAGGCTCGCTGCGCAGGGCGCTGTAGATGAAAAAGATGACCAGCAAGGAAAAAGCCAGGGCAGCCGCGTCGACAAAGCGGCGAATCCGCCTCCAGCGCGCTTGTAAGGGATCGTAAAAAACCTGTTTGGCCATCGGGTAGTGGTGTCTTCATCCTAAGTGTGAAGGGGCGGTGGGTCAAACGCGGTGTCAGAGGTCGTTAAGGACGCGGCAAATCGCGCGGTTCGCGATATATTGCCAACGTGCTCCGATTGATCCGCGAACAGCGCTGGTTTTTTCTGGGAACCACACTGGCCGCCCTGACATTGCGACTATTTTTCTTCGTCTACTTCCCGGCGGTCACGGATGACTCGCGCATCTACGCCGACCTCGCCACCAACTGGCTCCAGCACGGCATCTACGGGCAGACGCAACTGATACAGCCGGTAAAGCAGATCGTGCCTACCGACACGCGCCTGCCCGGATATCCGGCTTTTCTGGCTGGAATCTTCTGGCTGTTTGGAGCCGGCAACTTCAAGGCAGTCCTGCTGGCGCAGATTCTTCTGGACCTGGCCACCTGCCTCGTTCTCGCCGACCTTGCCCGCCGCGCAATTTCCGAACGGGCGGCGAGAATCGCTTTTGTTCTGGCGGCGTTGTGTCCGTTCCTCGCGGATTATGCTTCCGCCGTGCTCACCGAAACTTTGGAGATCTTCTTTACCGCGCTCGCCCTCGACGGCGCGATCGCCGCGCTGAACCGGATGCATGCGACTGGTGCGGGGAAAGGCGCCGGCAGGCTCTGGGCTGCGACCGGCGCGGCGATTGCGGCCTGCATTCTGCTGCGTCCCGATGGCGGCATCCTGCTGGCGGCGGTCGCGCTTTATCTGATAGTGGTGGCCCCTAAAGGGGCATCGGAATCTTCTGTAGAGACGCGGCAAGCCCCGTCTCTACACGGGGAAGATCTTGCGGCATCGCTAAAGCGATGCGCTGATACGAATCCCGGCGGTGCTAAAGCGATGCTTCATACGAAGGCCGAGTTTTTCCGCAGCCGGCTGGCGGCTGGAATCATCGTCGTGGTATGTGCGCTGGCGCCGCTTGCTCCCTGGACGATTCGTAATTTTCGGACGCTCCATCATTTCCAGCCACTGGCTCCGCGTTATGCGAACGAAACGGATGAACTGGCCCCCCGGGGTTTTAACCGCTGGGTCAAAACCTGGATTGTCGACTACGCGTCGGTGGAAGAAATCTACTGGAACGTTCCTGGCGACAATATTGACCCGGAAAAGCTGCCGTCGCGTGCTATCGACACTCCGGCTGAAAGGGAGCGAACGCTGGCCGTGATCGCGGACTACAACCAGTCGCGGGAGCTGACGCCGGAACTGGATGCGCGCTTCGACAACCTGGCCGCGGATCGCATTCGCGCCCACCGTGTGCGCTACTACGTTGTGCTGCCCTTGCTGCGCGTCGCGGATATGTGGCTGCGCCCGCGGACCGAGATCCTTCCTCCAGACGTACGCTGGTGGGAATTCAATGACGACGCGAAAGAGTCGGTCATAGCCGTAGGGTTCGGCTTGCTGAACCTGGCTTATGTCGTGGGAGCGATGTTGGCGATAGTTCCCAGACCGCCACGCAGTTGGTCAGGAATTCGCCGGGTGGGATTGCTGATCGGCTTCGTGCTGCTGCGCTCGGCATTTCTTGGAACGCTGGGAAATCCGGAACCGCGTTACACACTGGAATGCTATCCGGTGGTGATCCTCTTGGCAGCAGCCTATCTTGTCTGCGCGACAGAGCAGCAGCGGCGATCTGAATCGCGAATCTGAAATCCCGATTAGCGTAGCGAGAATTCAAAAAAACAGAACATGACGGACAGTCATGCACTGCTAACTTAATCGGTTTTCAGGCTTGTTTTCATGGAAGATAACGTGCAATATTTATGCCCAACTTTCTGTGAGGGCCCAATGAAACCCGTCTCCTTCCCCCGTATTGGTCTATTGGTCAGCATCTGCATTGTGCTCGGTGTGGCCTTTCTAGGCGCGAATCAAGCCGCGGCGCAGCAAGCGACAGCGCAACTGATGGGCACCGTCAAAGATCCCTCGGGCGCGATGGTCGCAGCCGCAAAGGTCTCCCTCAGGAACTCCGGCACGAACACGGTGCACACAACCACGACGGGCAAAGACGGCGGCTACCTGTTTACGCTGGTGCCGATTGGAGCCTACGAGCTCACGGTTGAGCAGCAGGGCTTTGAAAGGTACGTGCGCAAGGGGATCACGCTGGAGATCAATCAGAATGCGCGGCTCGACGTGTCGTTGCAGGTCGGCTCCACCAGCCAGGTGGTGGAGGTGCAAGGCGATGTCACGCAAGTCGATACGGTCAGCGCCACACTCGGCAAAGTCGAGACCACGCAACGCATCCAAGATCTGCCGCTGGCCGCGCGCGACACAATGCAACTGGGCCTGCTGCAGGCTGGGACGTTCGCACCCGACCAGGATGACGGCTCGGGCAATCCATTTTCAGTCAGCGGACAACGCTCCGAGTCTCAGACATTCCTCATCGACGGTGCCGATAACAACGATTTCCTTGGGAACAACATGGTCGTGGATCCCAATCCCGATGCGGTCGCCGAGTTCAAAATTCTGACCAACAATTACGAAGCGGAGTATGGACGCACGTCGGGCGGAATCGTAAATCAAGTGATTAAGTCCGGTACGAACTCGATTCACGGTGACCTTTTCGATTATTTTCGCAACACCGCTCTTGATGCCAGCGACTATTTCCTGGGTCAGGCTCCGATCTTTAGATACAACATGTTCGGTGGAACCATCGGCTTTCCGATCAGAAAAGACAGGATGTTTTTCTTTGCTTCCTATCAGGGCGCACGGCGGGGGGAAGGGCAAAATCCTGGGGTCCTGGCGGTATTGACTCCGGCGGAACGGACTGGCGACTTCAGCGCCCTCACATCCCCGCTCACCGATCCAACCGGCGCGAGCCCGATCAACCCAATAACCGGCGTGAGCACTTTCCCCAACAATCAGGTGCCGGTTGATTCGGTGATGGCGACCTACATCAAGGACTTCCTGCCGCCGCCGAATTACGGGACCAATGGCTTGGTGGAAGATCCCGTGGCCAGCTTGCAGGAAGATCAGTTCGTTTTCCGCTACGACTACAACATCTCGACTAAAGACACCCTGTCGGCGTTTTACATTTTCGACGATCAGCCGCAGACCTTTCCGTTCGAGGTCTTAAAGGGTGCGTCCACCGGTGGAGACGTGCCTGTGGGTTCGGGCTTTACCAATAACCAGCGCTACCAAACGGGATCGATCGGTTGGATCCGTACTATTTCCCCGACCATGCTGAATGAGCTGCGATTCTCGTCCGATCGGGTCGCAACCTTCAACGCGGTGCCGCAGGACACGACCTCGCCATCAGATCTCGGATTTCTAACCGTAATCCCGGATGATCCGAAGGGGACTGCGCCGCCCTTAGTCACGGTCTCAGGCGCCTTCAACCTCGGCCCATCGCCGCAGGGTCCGACCAAAATTCGTGACGTAACTTTTCAGTATCAGGATACTTTTTCCTGGACCCGGGGGAAGCATTCCCTGAAGTTTGGAGGTGATCTTCGGTGGATACGAAACAACTTCCATTACGATTTTTATAACAACGGATCGTTCGATTTCGGGTCCTACTACACGAACACGGGCAACGCTTTGGCCGATTTCGTCGGCGGATACACCGACAACTACTACCAGTTTTCGAGCGCGATCTATGGCATCAGAGCCCATCAACTTTATTTCTTTGCCCAGGATGCGTGGAAGGTCACGAAGAATTTGAGTCTCGATTATGGCCTGCGTTACGAATATAACTCGCCGCAAGTAGATCCGCGGAATCAGATTCAGGGCTGGTTTCCGGGGCAACAATCTTCACTTTATCCTACTTCTCCGCCCGATTTCTTGTACGCGGGCGATCCGGGGACGCCGAACCGCGGGCTGCTCTACCCGGACTATAGGAACTTTGCGCCACGAATCGGGTTCTCCTGGGATATGTTGGGCAGCGGCAAGCTGGTAATGCGCGGTGGTGTTGGGATTTTCTATGACATCGAAGATGGAGCACTGAATCTGCAGTTCGGAGGACAAGCTCCATTTGGATATGTGGCGAACAACTATCCGTGTTTCACCACGACGGCGCTCGACGCGCCCGGATGTTTGCTGCCGATCAATGGTTCTTACTCGGCGGATCCTTTTCAGACCGCAACAACGGGTTACTCCGATCCTTATCCATTCGTCGCCGGAGGACACCTCGGACAATTCTTTACGCCCGCGATTCCTTTTGCATTTGTGGTGACTCCCCATTTCCGGACCCCCTACGCGGAGAACTTCAATTACGGATTTCAATACCAACTCACAAAGGACACAATGGTGGAGGCGGTTTACGTCGGCAGTCTGAGCAGGAAGGCTATCAGTGGTCTCTACCTCAACAACCCCGAAATCAATAGCAATGTCATGTGTTCCGCTCAACCCTCTCAACCCTTTCAGCCCCCTGTACCTTGCAGTCTGATGGCGCAGTACCAGGCAGCGGTAGCCGCTGGCAATAGTCCGACTACTGCCATCGTCCCGGATTGTGCGCGCCCTCTGGCAAATTGCGACTTAAACTTTATTCCCCACGGCGCCACCCAGATCATCACCAATGTGAGCGAGGGCAGTTCGTCGAGCAATGAGTTTCAGGTCACCGTTGACCGGCGAATGAATCATGGCCTGGGATTCAGAGTCGCTTATACGCTGGCGAAAACAATTGACGTGACCTCGGGCTTCCGGGCGCGTTCAGCAGCGTACACAAATTCCCTGGATCCGGCGTTCGACCGCGGCCTCGCCGATTTTGACGCCACGCATCGCCTGGTGTTAAGCCCGCTGTGGCAAATCCCCATCGGCAAGAACGGGAGCGCGCTGAAGAAACAAGTTCTTGGAGGATGGGAGGTCTCTACGATTACCTCGTTTCAGTCGGGGAACCCTTTCACCATCTACTCCAGCAACGGAGCCAGCGAATCGGAGGAAGGACTTGATCGACCCGATGTAATTGGCCCGATACAGGTCTTCAAAAATCCTCGTGACGTGGAGACATTCAGCCCAAGTCCGGATGGTATCCATGGGAGTTGTCTGGCGGGACCGACAACCGGACATTTTCTGATCGATCCGACGAACCTGGTTTGTTCCGTTGGATCGCCGGTGGGCCAACCCTTTGTTCCGGGCATCGGTCTGGTTCAGGGAGGTGTACCGCTGTTTACTTATGGCAACATGGGTAGGAACGCGTTGCGTGGACCGGGAATTAACAATTGGGATATCTCGGTCATGAAGAACTTCCAGTTCACGGAAAGCAAATCCCTACAATTCCAGTCCAACTTCTTCAATGCCTTTAACCATGTGCAGTTCTACGGACCCAGTTCGGGCGGTGGGGCTTTGGGTGGAAGCAGTTTCTTTGGCCAAGCCACATTCGACAATACGCCCTCTCAATCGCCATACTATCGGGGGCCGCGCATTATCCAGTTTGCTTTGAAGTTTTACTTCTAGCTGAGCGGCGAGTCGGTCATGCGGAAACGGGTGCGGACGTGTTCGGAGAGCAGTTCGATGGCGCCGCGATTGCCCACGGGATCGGCCTTCGCCAAATACTTCATCGCTTCCACCAGCATCTTCTGGCCGTCGACGTAACGGGGGTCGGCGGTGCGCTCACGTTTTTTGCGAGACAAATCCGGCGGAACGGGAATGGTAAACACTCTAGCCATGCAAAAACTCAACCTTCGGGCGTTCTCGTGCAGTATATAGCCCCAGCCGGTCTTTTTCAGCTTGATTCTGTTGGTTCGTGTTTTGCGTGAGCTGGGGAGCGGAGGGCTTTTGGTCTAATTTCCTGCAGGGACGCGGCGTCTGAGACGGGGCAAGCCCCGTCTCTACGAAAAAGAAAACTGGAGGTCTGCCTGCCTATCCTTGTGGCGAGACAAATTTGGTCTTCTTCGTTGTCTTCAGCTTAAAGACATCCTCCGGAAGTTTTTGTCTCATCTGAATCTCGGAATACTTCGCCAAACGGTAGTCACCGCTCGGCTCAAAGAACTGCTGCTGCACCGAAATTCCCCGGGCCAGGTCGATCCAAAGCAGGATGCGCGCGATATTGCTGCGAAAACGGTCGGACTTCGGAATCAACTCCAGTTTGTCGGTTGCTATGCCGCCCACGGTCTCCGTCGCCACAAGCCTCACGCCGTATGATTTGAACAAATCGCGGCCGCTGCCGCCGAAGCCGAGCACCAGAAAGCTCTCGACGTCGCCGCGATTCTTGCCAGCGCTGTACTCCGTCACCTGATCGATCTTGGGCTGGTACACCTGAACTTTGCCGCCGCTGTAGATGACGTACTTCTTGTCGGGTTCGGCGAAGTCAGCGGCCATCTGTATTTCGCCGTCTTCACGGCGGAAATAAATCTTGCCGTTCTCCGTCTCGGTTTCGCTGATGACCTTCTGATATTGGTCCCAGACAACAGTCGCCTCGGCGGCGCGGAAGTTTCGGGCAGCGGCATCCATCTGGGCGAGAACGTGCTCAAGCTCAGCGGATTCGCCAACAATTTGCGCTGGAGCGGCCGCCGTGAAAAGCCAGCCGATGACCATCATCCCGAGAAAAAGCGCCTGGATTGTAACTCTCATTGATGAACTTTGAAACGGTGAACTTTGAAACGATGAATTCTAAAACCTTGCTCTACTATTCTTTTTCTACCCAGACCTTATAACTCTGCGTATGTCCCGAAACGTCTTTGACGGTCTCGATATTGGTAATGCTGACCGCGCCGGAGATGGGCTCAATGATCTGCTCCAATTGCCGGCGAACATCTCCATTCGCAGCGTTATTCAGTGCCGAGGCCTGGATTTGATAAATAAGCTCGCCCTTTGCGCTGGGAATCACCACCACGCCGGTAAGATGCGGAATGTGCTCGACCGGTTTGTCCTTGAAATTGATGAAGTGCGGCGAAACAAAAACAAAGAGGAGGATCAGGGTGACCATGATGTCGTAGTGCAGGCTTCCCCGCTCATACGACCAAAGAATGTATCCGCGAATTGTGCGCCAGATCGCGCCCATGGGAGAGACGGCGCTTTCTAGCGTCGTCGAGGCTGTTTCGGGTTGCTGCCAGTCTATTTGGGAATTCATGGGATATCAATACTCCGATTACAGCACTCCGATTACAGCAACGTAGAGACGGGGCTTGCCCCCTTCGCTCGCACCATCTCGGGCGCTGCGGGAGACGCGGCAAGCCGCGTCTCTACGGGACACGGGCCGGAATAAGGTCAGTGCCCATATAAGGCTGCAGCGCCTCCGGGATGCGCACGCTGCCATCGGCTTGCTGATAATTTTCCACGACGGCAACCCATGTGCGCCCTACGGCCAAGCCGCTGCCGTTCAACGTGTGCAGGAATTCCGTCTTGCTCTTGCCTTCGGGACGGTAGCGGATATTCGCGCGGCGTGCCTGAAAACTTTCGAAGTTGGAGCACGAAGAAATCTCGCGGAACAGATTCTGACCGGGCAGCCAGACTTCAATGTCATAGGTCTTGGCCGCAGAGAATCCGATATCAGCAGTACACAGCGTGACCACGCGGTAGTGCAGGCCGAGTTTCTGAAGCACGGTCTCGGCGTCGTGGGTCAGCTTCTCCAGTTCATCGTACGAAGTTTCGGGACGCGCGAACTTCACCAGCTCCACTTTTTGAAACTGGTGCTGGCGAATAATGCCGCGCACATCCTTGCCGTACGATCCGGCCTCGCTGCGAAAACAGGGAGTGTAGGCGGTCAGTGAAACCGGCAGGCGCGCCGCGTCCAGCACTTCGTCGCGATAGAGATTCGTGACCGGCACCTCGGCCGTTGGAATCAGCCAGAGATCGGGTCGTGAGTACCGCAAGTTGTCCCAAGAATACTTCTGAGGAGGAAAGGGAGTTTGCTGTTCGGGTAGAGGGCGGAGGACAACGGTTCGATTCGTGGTATTGACCGACTCAATTTGACGTCGGAAATTATCAGCGTAGACGACTTCGCCGATGGTCGGAATATGATCTGAATCTGTTTCCCATTCGCCAGTTGGCACGCGAAACAAGTCTTGCTTGAACTTCGGCAACTGCCCTGTACCATACATCGACTCGGAGTTCACCAGGTACGGTGGAAGCACCTCAGTGTATCCGTGCTCCCGCGTGTGCAGATCGAGCATGAAGTTGGCGAGAGCCCGCTCCAATCGCGCGCCCAGCGCCCAGTACACGGCAAAGCGAGCACCCGACAACTTGGCAGCGCGCTCCAAGTCGAGGATTGCGAGCTCTTCGCCCAGCTCCCAGTGCGGCTTGGGCTTGAAATCAAACTGAGGTGGCGTGCCCCAGCGGCGTGCTTCAACGTTATCTTCGGCAGTCGTTCCCACGGGCACGCTGGCGTGGGGAAGGTTCGGAAGCGAGGTCAGAATTTCGCGCATCCGCGCTTCCTGCTCCACCGCTATTATCTCCGCCTCCGCAATCCGTACGCGCAGTCCCTTCGTTTCGTTGATCTGCGCGGAGGCGTCCTGCCCACTTTTCTTGAGCTTGGCAATCTCCTCGGACGCGTGGTTGCGCTCCGCCTTCAGCGTCTCCGCTTCCGTAATGGCCCAGCGTCGCTTGTCGTCAATGGCGCGAAAGTCTTTCAGGACTTCCGCCGGGTTCATTCCGCGCTGGCGCAGCTTTTCTTCCACCAGCGCGAGGTTGTCACGAACAAAATTCAGATCGAACATTCTGCATTAACTTTAGCTGAAAAGTGCGATTCCGTGCACGCCGGAGAAGGCGGCCAACGGTAGCCAACTTCAAAATCTTGAACCGCAGAGGACGCCGAGATCGCAGAGAAGCAGAGGCAGAAAAACCTCTGCGCTCTCCGCGTCCTCTGCGGTTGGCATCTTTTCTGCTGTAAACTAGGTCGCGATGAGACTTCCCCAGTCTTGGCGCACTCTGCTGGTCGTGATGGCCTGTTGTGTCTGCGCCTCCGCCAGCGCTTACAATGCCCGCCCCAAGCTGGTTGTCGTCATCGTGATTGACCAGTTCCGCGGCGATTACCTGGAGCGCTATCGCGACCAGTTCGGCGATGGAGGGTTCCGACTGTTTCTCGATCGCGGAGCTTATTTCGCCGACTGCAATTACGACTACGCCAACACCCGCACCGCTCCCGGACACGCCACCCTCTTCACGGGAAGCTACACCAGCGGACACGGCATCATTGCGAACGAATGGTGGGATCCGCAGAAAAAAAAGCGCGTAACGTCGGTCGAAGATGACACGACAAGACTCGTCGGCATCGGCGACGACGCAAAACCCGCCCAAGCGGAACTTGGACGGGGCATCCCGGGCGCATCGCCACGCAACCTTTTGAGCGATACGCTTGGGGACGAGTTGAAACTGGCCACGGGCGGCAAAGCTCGAGTATTCGCCATCTCGCTGAAAGATCGCGCGGCCGTCTTGCCCGCGGGATTTTCCGGAGACGCCGCGTATTGGATCGACCCTAAAAGCGGCGATTGGATCACCTCCACTTACTACCGTCCCGATCTTCCTGAGTGGGTGCGCAATTTCAACGGCAGACGTCCTGGGGAAGGACGCGCGGCGAAATACTGGAATCGCGAGTGGCGGGATAAAGACAACCACGGAAACATCCTGGGCTCGACCGCGCCGCGAAACGGCAAAGCCGGCGCGCCTGCCGGCTTCTACGAGGTCGTCGGCTCCACTCCCTTCGCCAACGATTACCAGTTCGAGTTTGCCAAGGAACTTGTTTTGTATGAGAAGCTGGGCGCGGGCTCGGCAACGGACCTGCTGGTGATCAGCCTCTCGGCCAACGACATTCTCGGCCACCAGGTCGGCCCCGACTCGCCGCAAATGCGCAGCATGGCGCTCGAACTTGACCGAAGTCTCGCGGAGTTCTTCGACTTCCTCGGTCATCAGATTGGAATGGCCAACGTGTGGATGGCGCTTTCGGCGGATCACGGCGTTGCGCCTCTGCCGGAATTCGCGAAAACGCTTCGTCTGCCCGCGGCCAATCTCGACGCGAAAGCGCTGCGCGAGCAGATCAATTCTCTGCTCTCGAAAAAATACGCGAAGAAAGCCGACTACGTTCTCGACCTCGATTACCCGGTGGCATGGCTCGACAAAGACGCGTTCGCCGGAACTGTCGGGTCAAAAGACGAATCCGTCGCCGAAGACGAAGTAGGCGATGCTATGAAGCAGATAGGGTTCACGAGATACTTCACCAAGTCGCAACTGGCTCGCGGAGACATTCCGCCCACCGAAATCGGCCGCCGTTACGCCCACAGCTACTCGCCCGAAGGCGGATATTATGTGATCGGAGTCCCCGTTCCATTTCAAGTTGGAATTCCGAAGGGCACCGATCACGCAACGCCTTTCTCGTACGATACCCATGTGCCGCTCGCTTTCTATGGACTCGCCTTTCAGCCGGGAACCTACCGGACGCACGCCGAGCCGGTCGATCTTGCGGTAACGCTCGCTTCCTTGCTGGGCATCAACGCACCCGCGCAAGCCACGGGGAGAGTGCTGACCGAGGCGCTACAGTCGCATCATTCCACCGCGCAGCCCGTCACCGCGCAGCCCGCGGCCCCTCCTGCTGGAGCAACCCAATGACGCCTATCAACAATCCGGACTTGAGCGTCAGCTTCGCCGGCATCGAACTGAAGAATCCAATCATCGCGGCTTCCGGCACATTCGGCTACGGCATCGAATTCGAAGACATCGTGCATCTTGACCGGCTCGGCGGATTAGTCGTCAAAGGTCTCTCTAAAGAACCAATGACCGGAAATCCGCCGCCGCGCCTCTATGAAACGGCTGCGGGGATGCTGAATGCCATCGGGCTGCAGAATATCGGCGCACCAGCGTTTCTCATGGAAAAACTCCCGGCGCTGCGGGAAAAGAAAAATGTGGTCGTGTTCGCCAACGTCTTCGGCTATACCCGCTCCGATTACGAGCAGACGATTGAAATCCTCAATCAGGGCGAGGGTATCGCGGCGTACGAAATCAATGTGTCCTGTCCGAACACGGCGCACGGCGGCATTCAGTTCGGCTGCGATCCGCTCCTGCTCGACGAAGTGGTGCGGACAGCAAAGCGCGTGGCAACTCGGCCGATGATTGTCAAACTTTCGCCTAATGTCACCTCGATCGCGCAGATGGCGCAAGTGGCCGAGGAAGCAGGCGCTGACGCCATCTCCCTGGTGAATACGTTTCTAGCCATGGCGATTGATCCGGAAACGCGCCGCCCGAGAATTGCCAACGTAACTGCCGGCCTCTCCGGCCCGGCTATCAAGCCCATCGCGCTGCGCATGGTTTATGACGCAGCTCACGCCGTGAAAATTCCGGTGATTGGCATGGGCGGAATCAGCACTCCGGCGGACGTAGTGGAATTTATGCTGGCGGGAGCAAGCGCGGTGCAGGTGGGAACCGCGAGTTACTTCGATCCGGTGGCGACCGAAACGCTGGTGGAGGAACTGACCGACTACTGCCGCGAACACCGCATCGAGCGCCTCAGCGACCTCACCGGCGGTCTGCTGACCGACTGATGCCCGCCCCTGAAGGGGCTTATGATCCGAAGAACTTATGGCATCGCTAAAGCGATGCCCTGATACGAACCCGTTCTTCCGCAACCCGCGAAGAATTTTTCCGAAGCTTCTATCGTCCGTTGGCGTGCCAGATCGAACCCGGCGACTGATAGTTCAATCCTTCGCCCCACACCACGTGGGTATCTCCGTGGTTATCGATGGCGAGTCCGAAGTAATCGCCGAAAGGAAAACGGAAACCTTCCTTACCGATATAACGATAGCCGGGCACGTAGCCCGAAATCCGGACCTCCTCGCTCCAAGTCGCTCCGCCGTTGCTTGAACTTCGATAGTAAGTGTTCCAATAGGGAGAGTTGCGTTTATCCATCCACGCGATGCGGACGTCGCCGCTGTTTCCGGCCACGATCGCGGGGAAAGCATGTTCCGCCCCCGGATTGGCGAAGGAAACGCTGGCGCGCGGCAGCCAGTTTTCGCCGCCGTTGGTGGACGATGAGAAGTAGATGCGCTGCGGCCCCAGGGACGCGCTGCCCGCGCTCCAGAGAGCGTACAGAGTCCCGTCGGCGTCCGACGTCAGCGCGACCTGTGCGCCCAGATAGCCTTCGCCACAGTCCTCATCCTTGCAACCCGGCGCTGCCGCGGAAACACCGAGCAGAGTTGGGCTCCACGTCTTGCCCGCGTCCGGCGACTTCGCCACATACAGGTTCACCGAGCCGCGCGCTCCTCCTGCCTTGGAGTAGGAAGCCCAGGCCAGATACGCGTTGCCGGCGGGATCGACCGTGGCCGCTCCTAGCAGCGACCATCCCGGACGGCTTTCGGCATTCACGCGCGCCGGTGTAAAGCTGCGGCCGCCGTCCTGCGAGGCCGCTACCCACACCTCTTCTTCGTGATTGAAAGCCACGTAAACGTTCTGGCCGCGCACCGCCAGCGCCGGTTTGTCGAGTTCCTCGTCGCCGCGAACCGCAATCGTAAAAGACCAGGTGGCGCCAGAATCCACTGACTTCGCGAGCATGACCACTCGTTTACTGTTTTGCAGCCACGCCGCATACAGGGTGCGCCGGTCGGCGGGATCGACAGCAATCTGGGGATCAAACTGGCCCGAACCCGATTCCAGCATCACGGTCGGAGTCTGCCAGGTTTTGCCGTTGTCGTTGCTCGCCACCAGCAGCATGGTGGGTACGCGGCACCCCTTGCAATCGGGCACATTCCCGTAGTGCGGATAAAGAACGTAGAGTCGGCCCGAACCATCGGCCGCCACGGCGGGTTCCCACTGGTCGCCGCTGGTCAGACCGACCCGCTTCTGCGCGGAAAATTGCGGCGCCGCCGCCCATGCCACGGTGGCCAGCGCAAACAGCAGGACCGCGAGTTTCGGAACAACGAGTTTGGAGTAAGCGGAGCGCATGCAGGCAAACCAAGGATGGGGGCGAAACGGAACCCTGGCTTTTGAAACTTTAACGCGAAGCCGGGCGCTGGTCAACCAAGGCTGCCTTAGTGTGTCCCTAACCAGCGGTCAGCAAGATGGGCGCGCCGGAAGTAATCACCAAAGTGTGCTCAAAATGGGCTGACAGCGCGTGATCGCCGGTCCGCACCGTCCAGCCATCTTTGTCGGTAAACACGCGTCCGGAGCCACTGGAAATGATCGGTTCCACGGTGATGACCAGGCCTTCACTCATGATCTGGCGGGCCTCTGGGTCAGGGTAGTTGGGGACATGCGGCAACTCGTGGATGGTGCGCCCAATGCCATGTCCTCCTAATTCACGGACGACGGAGAACCCGGATTTGCGCACCTCGCGTTCCACGATCTTTCCGATCTCAAAGACGCGGAATCCGGCTCGGGCAACCAGCATCGCCTTGTGAAAAGCGCCCTCGGCGCAGGCCATCAATTGCGCAGCCTGCGCGCTCACGCGGCCGACTGGCACGGTGATGGCGGCATCGGCCATGTAGCCGTCCTTTTCCACGGTCACGTCGAGTTTCACCAGGTCGCCTTCCTCAAGTTCGCGCTCGCCTGGAATTCCGTGGACCGCCTCATCGTTCAAGCTGATGCAACTGGCGCCCGGAAACTGGTAGACCATAGACGGAGCGGAGCGAGCGCCGTTTTCCTGCATAACGCGGGCGCCGATTTCATCAAGAGATCGAGTCGTGACGCCCGGCCGCACTTCTGCCTTCATCGCATCCAGCACCAGGTGGACGACGCGGCCGGCGGCTTTTAAGGAAAGTAGATCCTGCTCGTCCTGAATGCTCACGTCTCGACCCTCCTCATGAACGGATCATACAATGGGCGGGATACGCTGCGATCACGCTGGGCCCGACGTCCCCGAGCGGCCAGACGGGCGACACGCCTGTCCCCAAACTATATGACTCATCACGGCGTCACGGCCAGATCGGAAAATGGCCCTCACGATCCGGTGATCTTCACCCGGATTTCTTCCGGCAGGCGCTCGCGGATCTCTGGCGGCAGGCGGTCATACACGTGTCCCGCGCCGAGTTTCGCCGCATCGACCACAACCATGGGCGCGGGAGTGGCCACGGCCACGATCAACCAGATCAGCGCCGAGAGCGCGAAGCCGGCGAGGGCGCCGATCTCCAGCCAGACGGCATGGCGCGGGCCAAAATGCCGGATCACGGCAAACGCCAGTAGAAACACGGCGGCCGACGCCGAGGCCAGCACAATCAGAGAAATATCGATGATGCGGTTCAGTTTCTGGCGGCTGCGGCAGCGTTCGCAACTTGCAAAATGAAGCTCATAATCGCCGCGCATCTCCGGCGCCAGGCCGGAAATATCGTAGCGCCATCCCGCAAGGATTTTTCCCACCATCGGTTCAACGCACTCACTCATAAGAGGCTATAAGCGGATGGATTCGAGAACTTCCGTCTGGGTTGCCAGCAGCACGCGGTTGTGCCACAGCCCCTGACGGCCGCCGAGCGCCTGTTCTGCCGCGGCTCGCGCGATTTCGGGATGGTTATTCTGTTCAGATAAATGCGCCAGAATTAAGTACTCAGCTCCTCCATCATAATCGCTGGAGAAGAATTCCGCGAGCGCGTCATTCGAGAGATGGCCGACCCGGCTCATCACGCGCTGCTTGACCGACCACGGATAGGGCCCGGAGCGCAACATCTCCACATCGTGATTCGATTCCATCACCAGCACGCTGCAGCCGCGCAGATGGTCGCGCACGCTCGCCGGCATGTAGCCGAGGTCGGTGGCAAAACCGATCTTCACTCCTTCCGCGCGAAAGGTGAAGCCCACGGGATCGGCGGCGTCGTGCGGAATGGTGAAGGGCATGACCTCGATATCGCCGACGCAAAAGCCGCGCCCGGCGGAGAAATGTTCCGATTTCGGCAACTCGGGAAGCTCGCCCTTTTCGTCGTTATCGCGCACGGCGCGGCTCCACGCATGATGGGTTGGCGCGGTCAGGAAGACAGGAACGTTTAGTTTTGTGGCCAGCCGTTCGAGGCCGGCAACATGATCAGAGTGCTCGTGCGTGATCAGGATGGCGGAAATTTCCTCGACACGCTCGTTGTTACGATCGGCGAGCGCCTGCAGCCGCTTGAAAGTTTCGCGGCCGGACAGACCGGCATCCACCAGAATGCGCGTTGAACTCGTCGCTACCAGCGCGCAGTTCCCACGACTACCGCTAGCCAGCACCGACACCGACACTCCCATAGGCGTAGCTTACCCCCAGCGGCTGTGGAAACGGGAAGAGTTTTTCAGCCGGCCGGTACCTTTGATGGGACTGGCCTTGGTGATCGGACTGCCGGGGTTGAACTGCGAAGCTTGCTAGTTCACGCCGACACCGTAGAAGTAGGTATAGGTGCCATTCGGCTGAATGGGCAGCCCAGTCTGGAAACTGGCGAAGATCACGGCGTCCCCTTGGAACGAAACGAACACATCCTGCTGCGAGTTCGCCGTGGTGGTTCGAAACGTGAACATACCGTAGCAGGGATCGGACAGCGTATTGGCCGTATCATCGTACAGGTACAGTGTGTCGGCAACGGCCGCGAGCGTGCCGCTGGCTAGAATGTTGCCCTTGCTGCCGGTGATCGTTGCCAGTCCGGTGGCGCCGATGGTTACCGAAGCCTTTCCCTGCTTCGGCGTTCCGCTCTCGCCAGTCTCTTGCATCTGTGCGTTCGGTTTTTCATAGAAGATAGCGGCGTAGGTTCCGGCATGGCTCGAGTTGAAACTGCTGGACGACGCCTTGGGCAGACCCAGAATTGTGCCATTGGCCGTGTCCACAACGAAGAAGCCATTCTGCGTGCCGAAAGCTGTGCTCTGTGCGCCGTTACCCGTGACGGTGAAGAAGTCTCCGGAAGGATCTTCCTGAATGCTGGAGGCGAGGAAGGTTCCTCCTTCAAACAAGTCCGGTGGCTGTTGGAGCGCGCCGAAGGGCCAGTAGGCATCGTGCGTGATGTTGCCTTGCGCATCCACGGCGATGGTGCCGAAGCCCATCCCGCCGGACGAAGTACGAAACTGAATGTAATTGAAGCTCTGCCCGGCAAACGTGCTGATCGATGCCGGCTCGCTCTCGATGGCCGTGATCAATGCCGGCGTATTGTGATTGGGTCCGGATTTACCGGTTTCGATCATCAGCACCGAACCCGGCACTTCATAGGCCGCCAGCAGGTTGCCGCTCGGGTCGACAATTGTGTAAGTCCCGTTGGTGTTCAGCGTGTAGGGCAGGACGCCCTGGTCACCGTTGCTGTAGTTCTTGTATGTAATCGTTTGCGCCGTCGAATTGATTGAGATGGTGAGAAAGTCTCCGACCGACGCGGTACCGCTATAGTTTCGGATATAGTTTCGGATCGCACTCTGTGAAACCGGCGCCGAAGCCGCATTGCAACCAGCCAGACTCAAGACGAGACCCATGATCAGACCAAGGACCGCAAGCAGGAGCGCAAGACGCGCAGTTTTCATCCGGGAACCCTCCATACGCAGATAATCGGCAGGCGGATGAGAAAGTTCAGACACGTTCACCCGGACTGGATTACGGCCGTCTCAGCATCTCGATTACGGAGGTAACAAATTAAGGGGTAGGTCTTCTCCAATGGCAGCGCGCTGCATTACTTTCCCTGCATCAGGTTGTCCACCACGCCGCGCCCGATCGATCCGCCGAATGCGCCCGCGATTCCTGGCACGAAGGCGAGAAAGGATTCGTAGATCTGCGCCCGCTCCGGCTTTTCCGAGAGAAAAAAATACGCCAGCCACTCCACCACTGGCACGAATACTCCGACTAAGACCACCCAGCGCCAGGGCCGGCGGGGGCTGAGAAAACCGAGGAGCATGTTCGCCGACAGCACCACCATTGCGGTCAGCAGCAAATCACCCACTTTGATGTCCAACCACCCGGCCGCCGCTCCCGATGCCACGGCCAGCAAATAATAAAAACCGTCGCCGCCAGATTTTCTTTTTTGAAGAGTCCCGCCCCAGGCTGTCGTCATGTCTCCATCTCTGTGAATTCGCTAATTCCGTATTGCCAAGCTGCAATTAGCTCACTCCCTCATCTTACGAATACGTGTAAAAGCCGCGGCCGGTCTTGCGTCCGAGCCAGCCCGCATCCACCATCTTGATCAGGAGCGGACACGGGCGGTACTTCGGATCGCCCAACCCATCCTGCAGCACCCGCATGATGTCGAGACAGACATCGAGCCCGATAAAATCGGCCAGCGTCAGCGGCCCCATGGGATGCGCCATCCCCAGCTTGAACACCTCATCCACCGCCGGCGCCGTCGCCACGCCCTCCATCACCGCGTACATGGCTTCATTCAGCAGCGGCATCAGCACCCGGTTAGACACAAAGCCCGGAGCGTCGTTCACCTCGACCGGCGCCTTCTCCAGTTTGAGCGCCAGGTCGCGCACCGTGTCAAACGTGGCTTGTGACGTCGCGAGGCCGCGAATCACTTCGACCAGTTTCATCACCGGCACGGGATTAAAGAAGTGCATCCCGATGACCTTGTCGGCGCGCCCGGTCAGCGCCCCAATCCTGGTGATCGAAATCGACGACGTATTCGTGGCCAGGATCACTTCCGGCCGCGGCTTCATTAAGCGATCCAGATCGCGGAAAATCTCCGCCTTGATCTCAAATTTCTCCGTCGCCGCCTCGATCGCCAGATCGCAATCCGCCAGCTTCGCGCGATCCACCACCGGCGTGATGCGCGACAGTGTGGAGACTTTGTCGTCCGCCGTAATTTTATTCTTGGCCACTTCGCGGTCGAGGTTCTTCGTAATCGTGGCGAGTCCCCGATCCAGAAATCGCTGCTCTACGTCGCAGAGCACCACGTTGAACCCGCAACGCGCAAACACGTGGGCAATCCCGTTGCCCATGGTGCCCGCCCCAATCACTCCCACCCGCTGAATTGCCATAATTGCCTCGCTCATGATTGCTTCACTAAAGCAGGAAACTGGAAAGTTTAGCAGAGTGGGCTTGGGGCTCTCGTAACTACCGCCTTCGGGTGGTTGGAGACTTGATCTTACAAGGTGTAACGAGAACGATATTCTGCTAGACTTTCCGCGAGAGTTCAGGGGCAGGTTCTGGACTCGGACAAGTTAAAAGAGGCGCCTCTTACAAAGCAGGCGTACTTAGGGTTTCTCGAAGAACCTCTGGGAATAAAAATTGGAGCCCGCCGGAATTGATCTGGCCGATCGCAAGTACACGATTCCAGGCGGTTCGCTTAGGGGTGAGCCATGGCATTGCACCCTGGGGAACGGAAGCGCCATTTTCCGGAAGAAGCGCCAGTCGCATGGGACCCGATCCGGCGGGACCTGGAAGAAGACGAAGACTGGTATCGCGATCTAGTCGAGCACAGCCAGGATTTGTTGTGCGTCCACGACCTTGAAGGCCGATTCCTGTCGGTCAATCCCATTCCAGCGCGTCTGCTGGGTTACAGCGTAGAAGAAATGCTGCAGAGGCCGATGCGGGAGTTTGTCGATCCGCAATTCCGCCCTGAGTTCGATGCCTATCTGCGCGAGATCAAGCGCACGGGGGAGTCTTGCGGCCTGCTGGCGGTGCTGACGCGATCGGGAGAGCAGCGGATCTGGGAGTATCACAACACGCTGCGCACCGAGGGAGTGGCGAGGCCGACTGTGCGGGGGATCGCGCACGACGTCACGGAACGGGTGCGGGCGGAGAAGGCGCTGCGCGCGAGCAATGAAGAGCAACTGAAGACGGCGCGGCAGCGGGAGCAGACGCTCCGCGAATTGACGCTGTTCCGGACGCTGCTGGACCAATCGAACGATGCCATTCAGGTAATGGATCCGGAGACCCTGCGGTTCCTCGATGTGAATGAGAGGGCGTGCGCAGGGCTGGGGTACAGCCGGGAAGAGCTTTTGTCGATGACGGTTTTTGACATCGACCCGAACGCCGACGAATGTGCTGCGCGGGTGCGGCAGCAGTTGCGGGAGTCGGGATTCGCCATCATGGAAACGGTGCACCGCCGGAAAGATGGAACCACGTTTCCGGTGGAAGTGAATTTGCGCCGGGTGCGACTGGACCGGGAGTATAGCGTGGCCGTGTCGCGCGATATCACGACACGGAAGCGGGCGGAGGAGAGGCTGCGCGAGTTCGAAAGAGTGGTGGAGAATCTGGAAGAGATGATCGTGGTGGTGGACCGAGACTACCGGTACGTGCTCGCGAACCGGGCGTTCCTGAGCTATCGACGGACAACAAAAGAACAGGTTGTAGGACGCTTTGTCGGCGAGTTAGTGAATCCAGAGCAGTATGAAACCGTGGTCAAGGAAAGGCTGGTTGAATGTTTCCAGGGGAAGGTCGTGAACTACGAGCTCAAGTATCTCTATCCAGAGATCGGGGAAAGGGACATATCGATCACGTATTTACCGGTGGAAGGTTCGACGGGGATCGATTGCGCGGCGTGCGTCATGCGCGACATCACGGAGCGCAAGCGGGCGGCGGAGGCGTTACGGCAGAGTGAGGCGCGGGAGCGCGCGCGGGCCAAGGAACTGGAGACGGTGCTGGATACGGTTCCGGTGCCGGTTCTTATCGCCCGAGACGCAGAGTGCCGGCGGATTACAGGCAACCGGGCGGCACACGAACAGATGCGTGTGCCGGCAGGCCAGAACCTTTCGAAGAGCGCACCGCCCGAGGAGCGGCCCCGGTACCGGCTAATGCTGGATGGGGTGGAGGTTCCTGTGGATTTGATGCCCATGCAGCAAGCCGCAGCCACGGGAAAACCGGTCTATGGACGCGCGGTGACACTCGGATTTGAGGATGGCATTGAACGGGAAACGGTGGTGAATGCGGTTCCGCTGCTGGATGAGGAAGGCAAGACGCGAGGAGCGGTGGGGTCATCGGTCGACCTGACGGAACTGAAGCAGGCTGAGAAAGCGTTGCGGGAAAGCGAGCTGCGATTCCGGACGGTGTACGAGCGGTCTCCGGTGGGCATTGCTCTGGTGGATTCGCACGGCGGGCAAATTCTGCAAGTCAATCCGAAGTACTGCGAAATTACCGGGCGCAGCGAGGAAGAGCTGCTGGGAATCGACGTAAGGAGCATTACGCACCCCGATGATATTGGGCAAACCAGCGGAATCCTGCAGCAATTGGCCGAGGAAAAACTGGCGAGTTACGAGACGGAGAAGAGGTATATTCGCCCGGATGGGTCGGTGCGCTGGGTGACGATTCTGGTGGTGCCGATGTGGGGTAAAGGAGAGACGCACCGATGGCAGATGGGCCTGGCACGGGACATCACGGAACAAAAGCAGGCGGAGGAGGCGCTGCGGGAGAGTGAGCGACGGCACCAACTGGCGCTGCAGATCGGAAGGATCGGAGCGTTTGAGCTGGACCTGGAGAGCGGCCGGGGAACGTGGACGGCCGAATTCGCCGAAATCTGGGGCATCCCCAGCGGCTACGCGGGTGATTTTGCCAGCTTCTTTAGCTGGGAGATGGTGCATCCGGCAGACCGGGCAAGGGTCCAAGAGGAGTTTGCGCAGTTGGCGCAGAGCCGCGAAGAGGGCGAATCGGAGTTCCGTGTGATTCGTCCGGACGGGGTGATGAGGTGTATACGCGGACGGGGCCGGGTAATTGCGGATAGCGCCGCCGGGTCCCTGCGAATTGTCGGGGTGATCCAGGACATCACCGAGCAGAAGCGGGCGGAGGAAGCGATCACCACCCTGGTGCAGGTACGAGCCGACAGCAGCGAGAACTTTTTTCACTCGATGGCCGGTCAGCTCGCCAAGTGCCTCGAGGCCGACTATACGCTTATTGGAGAAGTCACTGCAGGTGAAGAAGACAAGGTGAGAACGATTGGTGTCTGTGATCACGGCGCGAGCGCGGAGAACTTCACTTACGATCTGGCTCATACTCCCTCCGAAGCAGTCATGCTGCAAGGCGCCTGCTCTTATGCTGCCGGTGTGTCTGAGATGTTCCCGAAAGACGTTTGGCTCAAGCAAATGAAGATGAAGGGATATGCCGGGACGCCTTTGCGCGATTCGCAAGGGCGTGTGATTGGCATGATGGTGGCGCTCTACACTCGTCCTCTAGCGAATGCGAAATTTGCGGAGGCGATTCTGCAACTGTTCTCGACGCGAACGGCAGCGGAGATTGAACGCAAGCGCACCGAGGAGGCTTTGCAGCAAAGCGAGGAGCGTTTCCGGGTGGCACTCCTGCATTCTCCGATTGCAGTGTTCAACCAGGACCGGGACTTGCGTTACACCTGGATGTACAATTCGCAGCTGCCGTTGCCGGCAAGCGAGCTGGGAAAAACCGTAGGCGAGATCTTCGACCCGGAGGAGGCAGCGCGCATCACCGAAGTCCGGCGGCGGGTGCTGGAAACCGGGGTGGGAGCGCGGGATGAAATGCAGGTCACTTTCGGTGGCAGGAAGCAGTACTTCAGTACAACGATCGAGCCTCTTTTGGACTCGGCGGGAGCGGTGATTGGACTGACCGGCGCCAGTATGGACGTCACTGAGCTCCGGGAGGCAAGCGAAGCGTTACGCGAAGCCAAGAAGAAGCTCACGGAAGAGAAGCTTTATCTTGAACAGGAAATCGATACGGAACTGGGGTTCGGAGATATCATCGGGCACAGCAAGGCGCTGGAATCCGTCATGGAGAATGTGGGGAAGGTGGCGTCCAGCAACGCCACTGTGCTGCTGCTGGGCGAAACGGGAACCGGGAAGGAACTGGTGGCGCGGGCGGTCCACTGGTTGAGCCAGCGCTCCGGCAATAGTTTCATCAAATTGAATTGCGCGGCGATTCCGACGGGGCTGCTGGAAAGCGAGTTATTCGGTAATGAGAAGGGCGCGTTCACCGGAGCGGTGAGCAGGAAATTTGGACGACTTGAACTGGCGGACAAGGGCACGCTGTTTCTGGACGAGATCGGGGAGATTTCGCTGACGTTGCAGCCAAAGCTGCTGCGGGTTTTGCAGGATCAGGAGTTCGAACGGTTGGGTGGAACGCAAACCTTGAAGGTGGACTTTCGCTTGATTGCGGCGACGAACCGCGATCTGGCTGATGCCGTGCGAAAGAACGAGTTTCGGAGCGATTTGTATTACCGGCTGAACGTGTTTCCGATCCGGGTGCCACCGTTACGGGAACGGCGGGAGGACATCCCGTTGCTGGTGGAGCATTTTGTGCAGAAGTTCGCCCGGCGGATGAAAAAGTCAATCACGAGCATTCCGAAAAGAACCATGGATGCACTGAGGGGGTGGGAGTGGCCCGGGAATGTGCGCGAGTTGGAGAATTTTATCGAGCGGTCGGTGATTCTGACGCAAGGTTCGGTGCTGGTGGCGCCGTTAAGCGAAATGGAGTTGATCAGCACGACGGAGGAGAAGAGCGTGAATGAAACTCTGGAAGCGGCGGAACGCGAGCACATTCTGCGCGCTTTACGGGAGAGCCGCGGGCAGATTGGCGGCCTGAAAGGGGCAGCCATGCGGTTGGGATTGAAGCGGACAACGCTGCAATCGAAACTGAAGCATTTGGGAATCAATCCGCGGTCGGGACAGCCGGGACATTAGTACACCGCGAATCGACGGCGGGCATGGGTCTCTGAAATTTCTTTTGAACTTTCTTTCGAACTTTCTTTTGAACTCTTTTCTGGCCATTCTTCGGTTACAATCCTCGCGCAGATGAACCGCGAATATAACAAACAATACAGCCACGCATTAGGGCGCGACATGGAGTCGCTGGTGTTCGGGCACGCCGGACAACCGATCCTCGTTTTTCCGACGTCCATGGGGCGTTTTTTTGAGTATGAAGATGCGGGGATGATCCGCGCGCTGGGCGGAAAGCTGGAAGCGGGAGCGATCCAGGTGTTCTGCGTGGACAGCGTCGACGGGGAGAGCTGGTACAACAAGAGCGTGCATCCGGGAGCGCGGATCTGGCGGCATGTGCAATATGAGCGCTACGTGATCAGCGAGTTTCTGCCGCATATGAAGTGGAAGAACTGGGCGCCGCAGATGGCGGTGACGGGGTGCAGTTTTGGCGGCTATCACGCGCTGAATTTTTCCCTGCGGCATCCGGATCTGGTTTCGGCGTGTGTGACCATGAGCGGATCGTTCGACATCAAGAGTTTCCTCGACGGCTACTACGACGATAATGTGTACTTCAATAATCCGCCAGACTACCTGCCGAACATGAGCGATGAGTGGTTCCTGAGACGGTACCGGCAGATGAAGATTGTGCTGGGAACGGCGGACTGGGATATGTGCCTGGACGCGAACGTGAAGATGGCGGCGATTCTGTATGCGAAGGGGATTCCACATTGGCTGGATATCTACGGGGATAACAGCAAGCATGATTGGCCGCTGTGGCAGCGGATGGCGGGAAAGTATTTTTAGCGGGCGGTCATTAGTCGCTGGTCGTTAGTCGTTAGTGGTCGCGGAAAACGGGATCATGGTCTGACGAGGGCTTAATCATGGCAAACAAGAAAATCGGAATTCTTTTTGGGATGGAGAATACGTTTCCGCCGGCTTTGGTCGAGAAGATTAACGGCATGAAGACCGAGGGCGTTACGGCTGAGTTTGTGAAGATTGGCGGGATCCGGATGGATGAGCCGAAGAAGTATGACGTGATCATCGACCGGATCTCGCAGGACATTCCTTTCTACCGCGCCTATTTGAAGAACGCTGCGCTGCAGGGAACGACGGTGATTAACAATCCGTTCTGGTGGACGGCGGACGACAAGTTTTTTAACTATGCGCTGGCCCACAAGATGGGCGTGGCGATTCCGCCAACCGTGATTTTGCCGCATCACGAGCATCCTCCGGATACGACCAATCAATCCATGCGGAATTTGATATACCCGCTGAATTGGGAAGAGATATTTGCCTATGTGGGGTTTCCCGCGTTTTTGAAGCCTTACTCGGGCGGCGGCTGGAAGCATGTGTATAAGGTGCATTCTCCGGAGGAGTTCTTCCATAACTACAACCAGACGGGCGACCTTTGCATGACGCTGCAGCATGGCGTGGAGTTTGAAGATTATTACCGCTGTTATGTGGTGGGGCAGGAGAAAGTGCACATCATGAAGTACGATCCGAAGGCTCCGCATCATGAGCGCTATGTGAAAGGAAACCCGCAGCCGGGAACGAAGTTGAAGGAGCGGATCGAGAAGGATGGGCTGGCGTTATGCCGCGCGCTGGGCTACGACTTGAACACGGTGGAGTTTGCGGTGGAGGATGGCGTTCCGTATGCGATTGACTTCATGAATCCGGCTCCGGATGCGGAGGTCACGTCGGTGGGGCAGCAGAATTTTGAGTGGGTGGTGGACGCGGTGGCGGAGATGGCCGTGAAGAAGGCGCTGAGCGGGGAGAATCCGGTGGAGGAATTGCGCTGGGCGTCGTTTTTGAATGGGCCGAAGTGGGTGGAGATCCGGGCGCCGAAGGTACGGAAGAAGGCGTAAGCCAGGAGCTTTAGATGTTATCCGCGACTTAGGCCGACATTGGTATACTAGTTGGACTTCTGCCGGAGTATCCCCCTGCCTGGCAGCTTTGGGTGCCGCGATGAAGCCTACATTCACGCTGGGAATCGAAGAGGAGTATCAGACGGTCGATCCTGAGAGTCGGGATCTGCGATCGCATATTCACGCCGAGATCATCGAGAAGGGCAGATTGATCCTGCAGGAACGGGTCAAGACGGAGATGCACCAATCGGTGGTGGAAGTGGGGACGTCGGTGTGCGCGAATATTAAGGAAGCGCGGGAAGAACTGAAGAAGCTGCGGCGGAACATGATCCGGCTGTCGCGGGAGAATGGACTGCGGCTGGCGGCAGCGGCGACGCATCCGTTTGCGGACTGGCGCATGCAGGAGCTTACGGAGGGCGAGCGCTACAAGAATATTGTGGAGGACATGCAATTGGTGGCCCGGGCCAACCTGATTTTCGGGCTGCACGTGCATGTGGGCATCGAGGATCGCGAGACCCTGATCCACCTGATGAATCATGCGCGGTATTTCGTACCGCACCTGCTGGCGCTGTCCTCGAATTCGCCTTTCTGGCTGGGGATGGACACGGGGCTGAAATCGTACCGCTGCAAGGTGTTCGACAAGTTTCCGCGGACGAACCTGCCGGATTATTTTCCGAGCTGGGGTGAGTACGAGAATTACGTCAAGCTGCTGGTGAAGACGAACTCGATCGATAACGCGAAAAAAATCTGGTGGGACATCCGGCCGCATCCATTTTTCAACACGCTGGAGTTCCGGGTGTGCGATCTTCCGATGCGGGTCGATGAGACCATTGCTTTGGCGGCACTGATCCAGGCGACGGTGGCGAAGCTGTACAAGCTGTACTCGCAAAACCAGGGGTTCCGTCTGTACCGAAGGTCACTGCTGATGGAAAACAAGTGGCGGGCGGCGCGCTATGGGATCAACGGAAAACTGATCGACTTCGGCAAGTCGATGGAAGTTCCGGAGCGCGATCTGATCGAAGAGTACTTGGAGTTCGTGGATGACGTGCTGGACGAACTGGATTGCCGGAAAGAAGTGGAATACATCCGCGAAATTATGAAGATGGGCACGGGCGCGGACCGGCAGTTGGACGTCTATCGCAAAACCGGCGACATGAAAGACGTAGTGGACTACATCATAGAGGAGACTGAGGTGGGCGTGGACGAGGTGGATAGTTTGCCCACCGCACGGGCCGTCTGATGAGTTTGATGAAGACTTTTTTGAATACTGCGGAACAATCCAACCGACAACTGAACAAGCTGGCTTTTGATCCGCAACTGACGCTGGGGGCGCGGAATGCAGTGCGCGTGTGCCTGCGCGTGCAGGCTGCGGAAAAAGTCACCGTCATCACCGACGAAGTGAGCCTGGAGATTGCGGCGGCGATCGTGCGCGAACTGGAAGAGATAGGTTGCCGCTACCAGACGTGGGTGCTGGAGGATGTGGCAACGCGTCCGCTGACGGATTTGCCGCTGGCCATCGCAGAGGATCTGGAGACGAGCCAGGTCAGCATTTTTGCGGTGCAGGCGCAGGCTAACGAACTGAAGTCGCGTATGCAGATGACGGATGTGGTGAATCGGCGAAAGATCCGGCACGCCCACATGGTCAATATCAACAAGCAGATCATGCTGGAAGGCATGCGTGCGGACTTTTTGAAGGTGGACCGGTTGAGCGTGAAGGTGCTGGAGACGGTGCGCACGGCGAAACAAATCCGGGCAAAGACGCCCGCCGGGACGGACTTAGTGGCGGATTTGAATCCGAATTACCGGTGGGTGAAGACGAGCGGGATGATCAGTCCGGAAAAGTGGGGGAACCTGCCGGGTGGTGAAGTGTTCACTGCGCCGGGCGAGGTGAACGGCACCTTTGTGATTGATGGAGTGGTGGGCGATTATTTGTGCGCGAAGTTTGGCGATTTGAAGGCGAATCCGCTGACCATCCAGGTGAAGGGAAATCGGTTGATTGAGGCGCACTCGGCGAACAAAGAATTGAAAGATGATTTCTGGGCCTACACGCATACGGATGAAAACAGCAACCGGGTGGGCGAGTTTGCCATTGGGACGAACATCGAACTGAAAGATGTAATCGGGCAGATATTGCAGGACGAGAAATTCCCGGGCGTACACATTGCGTTTGGAAATCCGTATGGCGTGCACACGGGAGCGGAGTGGTTTTCGTCGACGCACATTGACGTGGTGGGACGAAATTTCGATATCTGGGTGGACGGCGAGCAGATCATGCGGGGCGGGCAGTTCTTGATTGAAGCATGAGGCTTTTCACCGCCGAGACGCAGAGTGCGCCGAGAAGAGCTAGAACGAGCTTTGCCTGGCTGGACGGGCGAGGACGACCGTCGCTCCACTAACTTCTAACTTCGATGATTCCCTCTTATCGGCAAAGCTTCAACTCGAACTTCACTTCTGAAAAATACGAGCGGTTGCGGCGCGAGATGACTTCGCGCTGCGGGATGGAGGTTCCATTTCCGCTTTGCGACACTCCCTGCTTCTTTCCGGAGGCGCTGGTTGCGCACATGGGGGAGGATGGGAAAGCACTGATCCGGCAGTTGGTGGAGAATCCGGAATATCGGGCGCGCTCGGAGGCTTCGATTCCGGCCAAGTTTCGGGTGCCCAATGAATCGGCGCATCCTATGTTTGTCCAGGTGGACTTCGGGCTGGTGCGGGATTCGGCGGCCGAGTTACAGCCGAAGCTGGTCGAGTTACAGGCCTTCCCTTCTCTTTACGCATATCAGCCGGTCTTAGCGCAGGCTTACATCGACGTGTTCTCGCTCGATCCTAAGCTTCGCTACTTTTTGAGCGGGCTGGACTCGGCTTCTTACAAGACACTTTTGCAGGACGCGATTGTGGCGGGGCACGATCCGGCGCATGTGGTGTTGATGGAAGTGCATCCGGAGGAGCAGAAGACGCGTCCGGATTTCTTGCTGACGGAGAGGCTGCTCGGGATTCGCACGGTGTGCATCACTAAGATTCACAAAGAGGGACGGCGTTTGTTTTATGAAGAACGAGGCAAGCGGATTCCGATTGAGCGAATTTATAACCGCACCATCGTGGATGAACTGGAACGCAAGGGCGTGAGTTTGCCGTTTGATTTTCGGGATGAGTTGGATGTGGAGTGGGCGGGGCATCCGAACTGGTATTTCCGGATGAGCAAGTATTCGATTCCTTACTTGAAGCATCCGTCGGTGCCGCGGACCTGGTTTCTGGATCAACTGACGGAAGTGCCGGCGGATCTGGAGAATTTTGTGCTCAAGCCGCTGTATTCATTCGCCGGATTGGGCGTGGTGATTGCGCCGTCGCTCGCCGACATCGACGCGATTCCGGCGGCGAAACGCGGCGCATATATTTTGCAGGAGCGGATGAACTTCACGCCGCTGGTGGAGACTCCTTACGGGCTGACTAAAGTCGAATTGCGGATCATGTATGTCTGGCTCGATCAGTTACTGCCGGTGCTGACGATCGTGCGCATGGGCCGCGGGCTAATGATGGGCGTGGATCAGAACAAGAATATGAAATGGGTGGGATCGTCGGCGGCGCTGATTCGTGGTTAGCATCGTGGAATGGTCGGCGGTCAGCAGGGTGCCTCTTCACTTCCGCCTGCGAAAGGGGAACCGATATCGTGAAGAGCCCACGGATTACGTTGTTATTCGCCGCTGACCTGGCCGGAACGCTCCTCTTTGGCATCGAGGGCGCAGAGGCCGCGGCCCAGGGCAATCTCGACTTGCTTGGCCTTATGGTGCTGGCCCTGGCCACGGCATTGGCGGGAGGGATCATTCGCGACGTCCTCATCGGAGACGTCCCACCGAGTTCGTTGCGGGATTGGCGGTATTCGGCCATAGCGCTCATGGGAGCGGCGCTGGTCTTTTTCGCAGATCACTTTATCCGGGGAATTCCCAGTGCGGTGATCATGTTTCTCGACGCGGCTGGCCTGGCATCGTTTTCTGTGGCCGGAACCGAAAAAGCGCTGCTCTACGAAATGCACCCCTTCGTCGCCGTTTTGCTAGGCACTATCACCGGCGTAGGCGGGGGTACGCTGCGCGACATCCTACTAGCGCATGTTCCCATAGTCCTTCGCGCCGACATCTACGCCACGGCAGCAATGGCTGGGGCGGTGGTAATGATTGCGGGTCGCAGGCTGAAACTGTCCCACACCAAGGCAGCGGTATTGGGCGGTGCGGTCTGTTTTG
>JBEKIB010000018.1:0-61542 GCA_050011975.1 Terriglobales bacterium
GCATCAGCGACCCAGCGCGCAGCATGGAGTGGAAGAGCCTGCGGTTGTTGACCACCGAGAAGATCGCTTTTTGCGCCAGGGGCTGTCCGTTTTCGACCGCCAGGCGCCGCCGTAGTTCGAGAATCAATCCCGGTATGTCGATCTTGCCGGGGCACACTTCCGTGCAGTTACCGCATTGGATGCACAGGCTCTGAATGTCGTCCGACGACTTAAGCGCGTCAAACCAGGCGGTGAGAATCGTACCGATGCCGCCGGTATAGATCTTGCCGAACACGTGCCCGCCTACGAGACGGAAGACCGGACAAACGTTGAGGCACGAGGCACAGCGGATGCATTGCATCGCTTGCTTGAACTTCGGGTCCTGCGACATCTCGGTGCGCCGGTTGTCCATCAGGATGATGTGCAGTTGCTTGAGCGTTCCGTCAGTGTTGGGCACGGGGCCGCTGATCATGGAGACATAGCTGGTCATCAACTGCGCCGTGGCGCTCTTGGGCAGCGCGGTAAGAACCGGCACCACGTCGTCGAACTTCTCCATTAACTTCTCGATGCCGACAATGGCAACGTGAATTTTCGGCAGAGTCGTTACCAGCCGGGCGTTTCCCTCATTCGTAACGATGACCAGCGTTCCGGTCTCCGCCACTGCGATATTCGCGCCGGTAATCCCCATTTCGGCTTTGAGAAACTTGGCGCGCAGCTTGCCGCGCGCAAACTTCACCAGTTTTGGAATGTCCGGCTTCTGGCCCTCCTCAACCTGCTCGTTGAAAACCGTGGTGACTTCTTCTTTGGACATGTGGATCGCAGGCATGACCATGTGCGACGGCGTCTGTCCTGCAAGTTGAACGATCCATTCTCCCAGGTCGGTTTCGCCCACCTCGATGCCGGCTAATTCGAGATGCTTATTGAGATGAATTTCTTCCGAGGCCATGGACTTCGATTTCACGACGCTCTTGACACCGTTCGCCCGGGCGAGATTCAGAATATACTCGCGCACCTTGGCGGGATCGTTGGCACGAAATACCGTGGTCCCGCGGGCTTCGGCGTTCTTCGTGAAGCGCTCTGCAAGTTCGTCGAGATGCGACGCTGCGTAAGACTTTCGTTCGGCAATTTGCGTTCTGAGCGCCTCAAAGTCATAGCCCTCATAAGCCTTCTGGCGGCTGATGCGGTAGGCCTCGGAAAATCGTCCCAGTGCCCCGGTAAGGTTGGGATTGTGCAGCGCCTTATTGATAGATTCGCGAAATTTCGTTTCCATTAGTTCACGCTTCCCGGCTCATCGAGGTTGGCATCGTAAAAGACATCGTAGAAGACAATGATGAGCTTCTCCGGGCCGTGCACGCCTATGGTGAGCACACGCTCGATGTCGGCCGTGCGGCTGGGCCCGGTAATAAAGGAAATGTAATTCGTCTGCTCCGGTCGTATCTTCGCCAGGGCCGAGGGCAAGTCGGCGACGATGCGATCGCTCCGAATCAGCGCAATGTGAATCAGGGGAAGCGTGGAAACAAGCCTCTGGTCGACGCGTGCGGCGTCCTGCACCAGCGTTCCGGTGTTCGCGATCGCCCAGTCGAGTTGGCTGATTCCCACTTTCGCCGCGGCAGAGACTTCGCGATTCACATCGAAAATCAAGCCGGGCAACGTGGTGGAAAGTTGCTTCTGGTCAACACCATCGAGAAAAGGACACGATGCCCACACCGCGTACGCCTGCGGTGCATCGCTTACTCCGGCATCGCGCAAATAGTGAAGTATGAAATCCAGAGCCTCGTTCTTACGGGGAAAGTGATGAACTTCCGCGCTCACCGCTTCGGCGCGGAGTTTGAAGGTGTCAAAGACGGCATCCATACGTCATGCCTTTCATGAGTCGTACTTTTCCCCGCACTTCTTATCGCCATTCTCGTCGCGCATGGTTATAGCACCTAGTTATCACGCTAACTTATCGCACTTTTTTATCGCACTTACTTATCGCACCACGATATGTGTGAATGGATATACATAGGCGATGAGAAAGACAAAGATGCCGACCAGCGCGGCCAGCGCAACGCTGTGCCAGAAGACGTAGCGCAGAATCGCGCCTTCGTGCCCGTACCACTGGGTTGCTGTACTGGCGACGACGATGCTCTGCGCGTCAATCATCTTGCCCATCACGCCGCCGGTAGAGTTGGCGGCTGACATCAGCACCGGAGAGACATTGACCTGCTGCGCGGAAATCTTCTGCAGGCTGCCGAACAGCACATTCGACGAGGTATCGGACCCGGTTAGCGCCACGCCCAGCCAGCCCAGCATCGTTCCGAAAAACGGATACAGATGGCCGGTGCGCGCGAACGCCAGTCCCATGGTCGCGTCCAATCCCGAGTAGCGGGTCAACACTCCTATGGCCAGCATGGCAGCTATTGTCAGCAGGGAGAAGCGCACCTTCACGATGGTTCGTCCGTACACGGAAATAATTTTTCGAAAGCTGAGCCCCATTACCAGGCCCGACAGAATGCCTGCCAGCAGAATGCTGGACCCAGTTGCGCTCACCCAGTTCAATCCGAAGACCGCAGGTTCCTTGGCTGGCTTGGGCACCACCGGCGGCACGCGAAGCACCATATTGTTAAGCCCAGAGACCGGGAACTGTGGATTGGTGATCTTGCTCGGTGGAGTGCTCCAGCTTGCCATCGAGGTGAATACTTTCTCCGGCGTGTTCATCAGGTTCTTGCCGGTTTGTGTGCCCCACATGAAGACGATCACGCTCAAGATGATCCACGGCAGCCAGGCTCGCGCGACCTCGGAATGAGTGAAGCCGTGAGCGGCGCGGTGGTCCGTCTTGGTCTCTTCGCCTTCGAACGTCCAGACACGCTTAGGATGCCAGATGAAGAGAAAGCCGATCAGGCAGGCCATGGAGACAATTGCGGCGACGATATTGACCACCCACGGGCCATGCAGGTTCGACATGAGCAATTCTGGTATCGCGAACGAGACACCAGCTACCAGGATGGCCGGCCATATCTCCATCATTCCGCCCCACCCCGCGAACGCGCAAATCAGCCAGAAGGGCACCAGCACGCAGAACGGGCACAGGATGCGTCCCGCCATCGCACCCAGCGTGATCTCGCTGAATCCTGTGACCTTCGCCAGGGCAATAATCGGTGTGCCCAGTGCGCCGAAGGCCACGGGTGCGGTATTCGCGATCAGCGACAGGCCGGAGGCTTGCAGTGGTTTGAATCCGAGCCCGATCAGCAGGGCCGCAGTCACCGCTACCGGTGTGCCGAACCCAGCCGCGCCCTCAAAGAATGAGCCGAAGCAGAAAGCGATCAGCAGCAACTGCAGGCGACGGTCCTGCGTGATGCCCGTCAGGCTGTGTTGCAATACGTTGAATCGTCCGGCCTCGACCGTGAGCTGGTACATGAAGATCACGTTCAACACGATCCAGCCAATCGGAAAAAGACCGTAAGCGGCGCCATAGACTGCCGTCGCGCCGGCCATCCGCGCCGGCATATGGAACCCAAGGATGGCGACGAGCAGTGCTGTCGCCAGGCCGGCCAGGGCCGCGTAGTGAGCCTTTACGTGTCCGAGCGCGATGCCGCCGAGCAACACGATAATCGGCAGCGCGGCCAGCATCGTCGAAAGCCACCAGTGCCCGGTCGGATCGTAGCCTTGCGCCCACGGAGATGACAAAGCAGGAATTCTCAGAATTGCGATGGCGGAAATCACCGCAATGATGATGACAGCCGCGAAAGCAAAGAGGTTCGCTTGCGGAGGAGGCGGCGTCTTTACCGGCGTGATGGGAGTTGCCATAAGTTTTCACCCGATCTGCTGGGCAAAGTTTGACAGGCACTTTCTTCAAGACTTGCAAGCTGTCAGGCCCTGTGCGTCAGCGGTGCGGATATTACTGAATTTCGAACGAAAAATCCAACCGCGTTGCCGATCACAGGCTGCGACAGTTCAACCGTAGGGCCACCGAACCGGGCGGGCTGTGATGCAAATCACTTCGCGTTGTGACCGGCGTGACATCGCAGAGCGTCGCGCGCCGGAGCAGGGAAGTCGTTGTGCACGTTTCCGCGATGGGGTAGGATGCTTTCGATTGGGCCGGCGGGATCGGCCACTACTGCTTGAGCTGGAGCGAGGAATGAATACCCTCCCGGTTTTGCTGGGCGCGTTGTGCGTGTACGCCCTTGCCTACCGTTACTACAGCGCGTTCATTGCCGCGAAGGCTCTGGCGCTCGACGATCGCCGCATCACGCCGGGGCACACCTACGCCGACGGGCATAACTATGTCGCTTCACCACGATGGGTGCTCTTCGGACATCACTTCGCGGCCATCGCCGGAGCCGGGCCGCTGGTGGGGCCGACTCTGGCGGCGCAGTTCGGGTTCGCGCCCGGTTTCCTTTGGCTGCTGATCGGCGCCGTCCTGGCCGGCTGTGTACAGGACTTCACCGTGCTGGTGGCTTCCATACGTCATCGCGGCCGCTCGTTAGCGGATATTGCCCGCACCGAAATCAGTCACTTTGCCGGCCTGGTGGCGATGGTCGCCGTGCTCTTTATTCTTCTGGTCACGCTCGCCGGCCTCGGCATCGTAGTGGTCAATGCGCTTTCGAGTAGCCCGTGGGGCGTCTTCACTATCGGCATGACCATCCCCATCGCCGTCATCATGGGGTTGTGGATGTTCAAGAGCCATGCCGGGAAGATTACGGTCACCGGGCCCAGTATCTTCGGCGTCGTCTGTTTAGTCGGCGGCGTGATCGCGGGGCACTGGGTGGCTCAGAGCGGAGCTGCAGCGGCGCTTACTTTCACGCCCCACGAGATCACGATCCTCATCGCCATCTACGGCTTAGTGGCTTCGGTTCTTCCCGTCTGGCTGGTACTCGAACCGCGCGACTACCTCTCCACCTACGTCAAGCTGGGCACGATCGCCGTCCTCGTCATCGGCGTCTTCGTGGTTCATCCCAATATCAAATTTCCCAGCGTTACGCAGTTTATTCATGGTGGCGGACCGATCATCAAAGGACCTCTGTTCCCATTTCTTTTCGTGACCATTGCCTGCGGTGCGATCTCGGGCTTTCACTCGCTGGTGTCTTCCGGTACCACGCCCAAAATGCTGGACAAGGAAACTGACGCCCGCTTCATCGGATATGGCGCCATGGCCGCGGAGTCGCTGGTGGGTGTGCTGGCTTTGATTGCGGCCTGCTCCTTGTATCCGGGCGACTACTTTGCCATCAACACCCCGCCCCAGGTCTTCGCCCATCTCGGCTTGAGCACCGTCAATCTGGATATGTTCTCCCGCGAAGTCGGGGAGAAACTGGCGGGGCGGACGGGAGGCGCAGTCTCGCTCGCCGTGGGCATGGCGCAAATCTTCCGCGGCCTGCCCGGGATGGATCGTTTGATGGGCTACTGGTATCACTACGCCATCATGTTTGAAGCCCTTTTCATCCTGACCACGGTCGACACCGGGACGCGCGTGGCCCGCTACGTCCTGCAGGAACTCATGGGCAAAGTGCACAAGCCCTTCGGCAACACTGCCTGGCTGCCCGGAAATCTGATCACCAGCTTCTTTGTGGTTCTGGCCTGGGGATACCTGATCTACACCGGAAGTATTTCGACGATATGGCCGTTGTTCGGAACCGGCAACCAGTTGCTGGCCACCATTGCGCTGGCGGTGACGACGACCTTCCTCATTAACATGGGCAAGCAGAAATATGCCTGGATTACGGCAGCTCCGATGTGCTTCGTCGGGGTCACCACACTTACGGCGGGAGTGCTGTCGATCAAGAACATCTTTTGGCCATTGACCTCCAAGCCCGGTCAAGTATTCACCGGCTATATGGATTCAGTCCTCATGGCCATTTTTATCGTGGGCGTAATTGTGGTGGTATTCGAGGCGGTTCGACGTTGGATCAAGGTGCTGAACGGTGCTCCCGCGCCGCAAGAGGCCTTCGGTCCTCCGCTCACCGCTACCGGCGACGTGAAGATGGGGTGCTGCTAGGACGCGTTGCTGTTAGCACACAGGCTCTGGGCAGGACGGCTACTTTCCGCCGAGGGAGCGGATTTGGTTGGCTCTTGCGGGAATTAGAGCTTACTTGCCACCGGCGCTCGAAGATGAGGCCACCGCCATTTGATGCAACTGGAACGCGCCGATTCCCAAGCCTCCCACGGCGCCAGCGAGCAGCCCCAGCAGTATCAGCAGGGGTACGCTCTCAAGCAGTGCACTCTTCCTTTGCAATTTCGCCATTCTGTGTTCTCCACTCAAAATCTCTTGCCCAACTTATTTTAGCATTTGCTCTTCCACTCCCAGCCCGAAATAGGGACCGGAACAGGCTGTAGCAGCGAGAGATGGCACGGAAGCGCCCGCCGGGAGAAGCGATAGTGAAAAGTTTTTCACCTAAAGGGTAGCTGCTGCGGGAGGTCGGTCCAGTCCTTCTGAGACAATCTGATGGAGGGCCGGGCGTCCCCGCCCGGCCGCCGAACTGCAGGACGGCCGAGACGTTGCTTTACTGGCCGGAGAGGCCGGCCTCGACGAAATCTCCCTGCCACCCCTATGATAAAAAGATTAAAAAGAATCATTCGAGGTGCATTGATGACAGAACCGAGTTATGAAGAATTGAAAGCTCGCCTGGCCGATCTGGAAAAGCAGGTGGAAACGAAGAAGAGAAGCGGCGCCATCGAGTTCCGCGTGAGTGAGAAGGGCGGGGTCAGCGTGTACGGACTGGGCCGCTTTCCGGTGACGCTCTACTACGAACAGTGGACCAAGCTGCTCAACGCTGTCCCCGATCTTAACGCTTTTATTGAAGAAAATAAGAGCAAGCTGAAGCGGAGAGAGGGTTAGCACTGCGTTGTGTAGAGACGGGGCTTGCCCCGTCTCCGCTTGCAGCGTCCACCCGCAGCGTCCGCGGAGACGGCTGCTCCACGGCAGCGAAGATGACACCATACCGCCGCAGTTCAGCCGCGATTATGTCGAGCAGAAAAAGAAGAAAGGCGAGTCGGTTCAGTTGCTCGAGATTCCGCATGCCGGCCATTCTGGACTGATTGAGCCCACCTCGGAAGCCTTCAGGCAAGTTACCAGGACGGTGCTGGCTGCGGTGATTCAAGGATTACCAAGCAGGTAGGATAGTGCGCCCGGAGAGAATCGAACTCCCAACCTCATGGTTCGTAGCCATGCACTCTATCCAATTGAGCTACGGGCGCATCCTGATGAAATTGTGTGTTTGAATTATAACGGAAACAGAGTGGTTTCGCCCAACCCGGCCGCTGGATACGATCGCCCGAAACAACCTGAGGAGAGTTGGATTCGCCTTCCGCTTCGCGCCAAATCCCGCGCCGGCTGTGGAAATCGGCCGCCCTGGGCACAATTGATCTGTAAATTTGAGTAAAAGTTTCCGCCCCAGCGCAAAACCTACTCGCCCCAGCGTTCTACAAATGCATGTTGGCAACGCGTTAGCGATGGTACCCGACATGCTTCTCCTTGGAGCAGACGAAGTGGCGCGCAACGGGGCATTTGGGAAATCACTTCGGCCAGAGGTCTTTCCGAATGCCCCCTTGCAATTCCCCCGTTTGTCGCCAAGGCGCACTCCGCCCAGTTTCCCGGCCGCCCTCCCCCAAGCTTCCTCCTGGAAGTCGAGGAAACTGCAGGGAAACGGGCGGAGTGCCGCTTGACCTATTCTCCGCTTGATCCTTTTTTCAGGAAGAGAAGCTCTTCCACAAGTTCAGACGAGAACCAGTTGATCCTGCACGTCGATGCCGGCTTGGCGCAGCAACTTGGCGACCGCGTCGCCTTTCAATCGCGAGGCGTCGAACCGGACCCGCACCGTCCGCTCTTTCTCGTTGAACTGGATGCGCTGGATGCCATAGACTTCGCGGACACTGTCAATGGCCCGCAACTCAGCTTCTCCGGGCGGAGTCTGGTAGCGGTAGACGACTTCGAGGCACGTCATTTCATTTCTCCCAAGGATTAATAAGGTTCGAGGTTTACTCTTTGAGTATCTAGTAATGGCTGGATTCCGCCAAGCGCGATCTGGCCATCCGTGGTGCAATTGTGGTTCGTATCAGGGCACGCCTTCAGGCGTGCCGAAACGCCCTCAATAAAATGCGCCTTTAGGCGCTGTTTCATCGGAATTCAAGTTTCACCACAGATTGCTGGCAACTAAATCTATGGACCCTCTCAACCCTGCGCCGTCCGCCGCTAAAGCGAAAGACCCCGTCTGCGGGATGGATGTGAATCCCGTAACTGCCCGCTTCAAGACGCTGCACAATGGCAAAGAGTATTTCTTCTGCTGCGCCGGTTGCCTCGCCAAGTTCCAGGCGAATCCCGAAAGGATTCTGTCGTCCCCGCCCAAGCCAATGACAATGACGACGACAATGACAACGACAACGACAACGACGATGACATCGGGACTGGTGTCTCTCGGCGCTGCGACCAGCTCTCCGAAAACGATCATGCCATCGCCGATCATGCCAAGCCCGAGCAAACCGGACACGGCTCCTATCGCTCAGTTGGCGGCCAAGGCCCCAAAAGACACGCTGGCCCCTGTTTGTCCGAGCTTTGTTTGTCCCATGTGCCCCGAGGTGCGGCAGATCGCTCCGGGCCCCTGTCCCAAGTGTGGAATGGCGCTCGAGCCCGAGTCCCCCGCGCTCCCCGCGACCAAGCGCGAGTACACCTGCCCGATGCATCCCGAAATCGTGCGAGCCGAGCCGGGGAGTTGTCCGATTTGCGGCATGGCATTGGAGCCGCGCACGGTAACACTCGAAGAAGACAATCCCGAACTGCGCGACATGACGCGCCGGTTTTGGATCAGCCTCACGCTCACAGCACCGCTCTTGGCAATTGCCATGGGCAGCATGATTTCCCCGCACATGTTCATGGCATCGCCGTGGAACTGGGGGTTGCCGTGGCTTGAACTGCTGCTCGCCACGCCTGTTGTCCTCTGGTGCGGCTGGCCCTTCTTCCAGCGCGGCTGGGCGTCGCTGGTAAATCGCAGCACCAACATGTTCACGCTGATTGCGATGGGCACCGGCGTGGCGTACCTCTTCAGCGTGGTGGCAACTTTGTTTCCGCAGATATTTCCCGCGTCGTTCCGCAGCATGGGCGACCGCCCTGACGTTTACTTCGAAGCCGCCGCCGCCATCGTCACACTCGTCCTGTTAGGGCAGGTGCTGGAGCTGCGCGCCCGCAGCCAGACGTCGAGCGCGATCCGCGGGTTGCTCGATCTAAGCCCGAAGATGGCGCGCCTCATGAGCAATGATGCCAGCAAGAATGGCAGCGAAGACGGCTCTGAAAGTGAGCGCGACATTCCGCTCGAAGAGGTGAAGCCAGGAGACCGCTTGCGCGTGCGTCCGGGAGAAAAAATTCCTGTCGATGGCGTGGTCCTCGATGGCTCGAGCGCGGTGGACGAGTCCATGATCACGGGCGAATCCGTTCCCGTGCAGAAGATGGCGACCTCGCATGTGATCGGCGCCACTGTGAACGGCAACGGCTCTCTAGTGATGCGCGCCGAGCGTGTCGGCAGCGAGACCATGCTCGCGCAAATCGTGCAGATGGTCAGCCAGGCGCAGCGCACCCGCGCCCCCATCCAACGGCTGGCAGATAAGGTTGCCGGCTGGTTTGTTCCGGCGGTGATTGCGATTGCGGTTGTGACCTTCATCGTCTGGGTGAGCTTTGGCCCGGAGCCGCGTTTCGCGCACGCCATCGTGAACGCCGTGGCCGTGCTGATCATCGCGTGTCCCTGCGCACTCGGCCTCGCAACGCCGATGGCAATCATGGTAGGCACCGGACGCGGCGCACATGCTGGCGTTCTAATCAAGAACGCCGAGGCGCTGGAGACGCTGGAAAAAGTGGACACCATCGTCTTCGATAAGACTGGAACATTGACCGAGGGAAGACCGAAGGTGGTAGCGATTTCGCCCGCAGGGGTTTCACCGACCATTTCAGAAGACGAACTTCTGCGGCTGGCGGCAAGTCTGGAACGGGCCAGCGAGCATCCGCTGGCTGCGGCCATTGTCGCGAAGGCGAATGAAGAGAAGCTAAGTTTGAGCGAGCCCGTCAATTTTCAATCCACGCCGGGCCAGGGTGTACGCGGCACCGTGGAAGGGAAGAGCGTTGCGGTTGGAAACGCCACGCTGATGCGTGCCGTCGGAGCTTTCGAGAATGAGACCGCGTTGCCAGTTCTTAAATACGCTGGTTCCACTGAGATTTACATCGCGGCCAATGGCAAGTACGCCGGTTCCATCGCAGTCGCGGACCCGCTGAAGCCGTCCACTGCCAACGCGCTGCGCGAACTGAAAGCCCAGGGAATCCGCCTGGTCATGCTCACCGGCGACAACCAGGCCACAGCCCAGGAAATTGCGCGCAGCCTCGCAATAGACGACTTCAAGGCCGAGGTTCTGCCGGCGCAAAAAGCCGAGATCGTGCGGAGTCTCCAGAAAGAAGGACGCGTGGTGGCGATGGCGGGCGACGGCATCAACGACGCTCCCGCGCTGGCGCAAGCGCAAGTCGGAATTGCCATGGGCACGGGAACCGACGTCGCCATGGAAAGTGGCGGCATCACCCTCCTTAAAGGAGACCTTGAAGGAATTCTGCGCGCCCGCAAGCTGAGCCGGGCGACCATGCGCAACATCCGCCAGAACCTGTTCTTCGCCTTTCTCTACAACTCGATCGGAGTGCCGATTGCCGCAGGCGTGCTCTATCCCGTATTCGGATTGCTGCTGAGCCCGATTCTAGCCGCAGCCGCCATGAGCTTCAGTTCGGTGTCGGTAATTACGAACTCGCTACGATTGCGCAAGGTGAAGCTCTGAAGGGGTCACCACGGAGACACCGAGACACGGAGAAGCCCTTTTTCGTTCTCCGTGCCTCCGTGTCTCCGTGGTAAGTTCTGGCTACAGCTTGCTGAGATAGTCGGTGACTTCCGGGCTGGTCCAATCCACCGCACCGATAAATTTTCGGCGAATGACTCCGTTGCGATCGATCACGTAGCTTTCCGGCCAGCCAAATGTGCCGTAGAGCGAACTCGCCTTCTGCGCCTCGTCCCGCACCGTGACCATGTTGACGCCATATTCCTTGAGAAACTTGTGGTACGCCGCGTCATCAGCGTCGATGCTGACCGCAAGCACCACTACCCCTTTATTCTTGAGCTGCGCTTGCATCCGCACCAGCGACGGAGTCTCTTCAACACACGGCGGACACCACGTCGCCCAGAAATTCAGCACCACCACCTGCCCGCGAAACTGGCTGAGCGTGACTTTGTGGTCGGAATCCTGCACGGTGAAGTCCGGAGCATCCGAGCCGATGCGCGCGGGATGGCTCCCGCTGTAGCATCCGATCAGGGCCGACAGCAATCCAATGACAATAGCAATAACAATAACAAGGGCAGTTTGCTTCACAGCGCTATAATATCGGAAATTCGGTTATTTTTTTTGCCGGCAGATCGATCGGCAAGATTTGTCCGTCGGCAATCGAAGAGGTAAGACTCTACTGACAACTGATAACTGACACCCGTATTTATGCGTATTCGCTTCATCTCGTCCACTCCCATGAATGTGTTCCAGGGAAGTGGAACGTACGTCGGGATCGAAGCCTTGGCGCGATCGATCCGAGATCTTGGCGTGCAGGTCGACATGGTTACGCCCCGCCTTCAGTTTCCCGTATTGACGGCGCAGCGCCTGCTGTTCAATCAAGCCTTGAGATTCCACCGTCGGAAGAACTACGACGTGACCGTAGGCTTTGACATGGACGGTCACACCATAGCCGGGGCCGACCCGAACCCTCATGTTGCCTCGATTAAAGGGGTGATCGCCGACGAAATGCGTTTTGAGTCGGGCCTGACGAAAATGACCATGCGGCTGCAGGCCGACTGCGAAGCCGACCACGTGCGGCGGGCCGATCTCGTGATGACGACGAGCGCCTATGCGGCCGGGCAGATCCGCCAACTCTACGGCGTTTCCCAGCCCCCGCGCATTGTCCCGGAACTGATTGATCTGGCGGCATGGGAGCATTTAGCCCTAAACAGCGCGGCACCCCCAGTGCACAAGTTCATCGTGCTCACGGTTTGCCGCTTCTACCCCAGGAAAAGACTGCCGGTTCTGCTCGCAGCCGCGGATCGCTTACGCTCGCGCATTCGGGGACTGGAAGTGCGCATAGTGGGCGGAGGGCCGGAGGAGAACCGTCTGCGGGCTATCTGCCGGGAAAAAAATCTGGAAAAGATTGTGGTCTGGCGCCACAACCTTTCTGGGCCGGATCTGGCTCGCGAGTACAGCCAATGCCACCTCTTCTGCCTGCCCAGCGTTCAGGAAGGATTCGGTATCGTTTTTCTGGAGGCCATGGCAAACGGCAAGGCGGTCGTGGCCGCACGGGCGGGAGCAGCACCCGAGGTGGTCAGGCACGGCTTGCTGGCGGAGCCGGACAACGATCAGGAACTGGCCGACGCGATCGAACGGCTTTATCGCGAGCCGCTCTTGCGCGAGTCAATGGGCAACGCGGGCCGCGAGTTTGTTCGCCGCTTTGACGCGCCAGTGGTGGGAAGAATGTTCTTGCGCGAGCTCGAAGAGTTTATGGCGCTCAGGGCAGACACTGCCAGGAGGGCAGCGAGTTGATCGGCGGGCAGTGCGTGCGTGAGAACTCGTTTTCGCGTAGCCCGGTGGAGAGAAGTGCTCGAGAATCCAGCCCCGGAGGGCGAATCAGCGTAGCCCAGCGCTTCAGCGCTGGGAGAACTTTAAGAAATGGTCTTCTACGGCCAAAGCGAGTTGATAGCGATCGCCACGAGAATCGCGGGGACGCTGTTCCATCCGAAGATCGTGATTTAAGTCCCGGAGGGACGACCCGGTTCTCGCGTAGATTCTTACGGCCCTCAAGATTCTACGTCACAACCGATATACTGACCGTACCGAGGCGACGGAATGATTTACCTGACACGCAAAGCGGAATTTTCCGCATCGCATTATTATCACAATCCGGAATTCACTCCGGAAGAGAACCAGCGTATCTTCGGCAAGTGCAATAATCCCTACGGGCACGGACACAACTACACCCTCGAGGTCACCGTGAAGGGCGCCGTTGATCCGAAGTCGGGATTCGTAGTCGACCTGAAGCAATTGAAGGACGTCATGAGCGGGGAAGTGCTCGATGCGCTCGACCATCGCTTCCTGAACAAAGAGGTACCCGAGTTCTTCACCAAAATCCCGACCACCGAGAACCTCGCCATTGCTATCTGGCAACGCCTCGCGCCAAAACTCAACGCGGCGCAGTTGCATCGCGTGCGCGTCTATGAAACGCCCGACCTGTTCGTCGATTTCTATGGGGAGGCATGAAGACGACAAGCATGAAGGCGTACCTGACCCGCCGCTACATGTTTTCAGCGTCGCACCGGTTGCATAGCGACGAAATGTCGGAAAAAGAAAACCGCGTGACCTACGGCAAGTGCAACAATCCCTACGGACATGGGCACAATTACATAGTCGAAGTCACGGTGAGTGGACCGGTCGATGATCAGACCGGCATGGTCTGCAATCTGGTCGATCTGGATGGCTTCGTGCACAGTCATATCCTGGAACGCTACGACCATCAGAATCTGAACCTGCTTCCAGAATTCATGAACGATGTTCCGACCACCGAAAACCTATGCATCGCGATCTACGAAATTGTGAAGCGCGGCTTCCACAAGGCTCATCTAGAAAAGATACGAATTGAAGAGACGATGATGAATTCGTTTGAATATGCTGGAGAAGACGGTTGTTAGTCGCTGGTCGTTAGTCGCTCGCAGACATGGTTTGCTGACGACTAACGACCATCGACCAAAGACCAACGACTCATAACCTATGAAATCCACTGTCTTACCCACCACCCTTACCAGCGCCAGCTACGAAGAGCTGGTGCGCGAAATGATTATCCGCCTCGGCGAAGATCCCAATCGCGAAGGGCTTTCGCGCACCCCCGAGCGCGTCGAAAAAGCCATGCGCTTTCTCGTCAAAGGCTACAAGGACGATGCTGATGCGCTTTTGCGCGAGGCGCTGTTCACAGTCACCTACGACGAGATGGTGATCGTGAAAGATATCGAAATGTTCAGCCTGTGCGAGCACCACCTCTTGCCTTTTTTTGGCAAGGTGCATGTGGCCTATATCCCAAACGGAAAAGTGATCGGGCTGAGCAAAATACCGCGCCTCATCGAAGCCTTCTCGCGCCGACTGCAGATCCAGGAGCGCCTGACCACGCAAATTGCGGAAGCGATCCAAAAGACCATCGAGCCGCAGGGCGTCGGCGTGGTCATCGAGGCCCGGCATTTGTGCATGATGATGCGCGGCGTCGAGAAACAGCATTCTTCGGCGGTAACCTCGTCCATGCTCGGCAGCTTCCGCAACGAAGAAGAAACGCGAACCGAATTCCTCTCGCTCATCCGCCAGCGCTCGAATGGGGTCTGATTTATGGGCTTTGCCTGTGTGGGGACGGGCGCCCTCGCCCGTCCAAGTCGAGCGCAGCTCGGCAGTTGCCTGCGGTCACCGACGCTGGACGTTCTCTATAGCCCTATTGCCGAGTTGTGAACTCCCGGCTCGAAAGCTCGCGGCGGTTGGAATAAGCTGACAGATACCGCATGCCGAAACGCAAGCTCAGCTCTCGCCAACCCACGCCGCGGCAGCCCATGCTTTCCGGCCGCCTCGCCCTCATCACCGGAGCCAACCGCGGCATCGGTCTCGCCATCGCGCGCGCCCTGGCGCTTGAAGGATGCAATCTGATCATCACCGGCCGCGACCAGCGCACTTTGGCCAAGGCGTGCATCGAACTGGACAAACTCCAGCAGGAAAAGTTGCCGAATGTTCCCGTGCTGGCGCAGTCCTGCGACGTCCGCAGCCCCCACTCGGTCGACTATCTTTTCACTCTTGTCCGCGGATTGCGCAAGCCCCTCGATATCCTCGTCAACAATGCGGGCATTGGCCATCCCAATCGCACCGTCGGCGAGTTACCCTATCCCACCTGGATGGAAGTGATCGACACCAACCTCAACGGCCTGTTCCTGATGACACAGGCGGCGCTCGCCGTGATGAAGCGCGGCGGCACTATCGTGAACAATCTCTCGATCGCTGCTGAACGCGTCTTCCCGGGATCCGCGGCCTACAATGCGTCGAAGCATGGCGCCCTCGGTTTCACCAGCACCTTGCGCGAAGAGTTGAGGCCGAAGGGCATTCGCGTGATCGCCCTCATGCCCGGCGCAACCGATACCGCGATCTGGGACGCGATGTGGCCAACAGCGCCCAGGCGCAGAATGATGTCCGCCGAAACCGTCGCCCGCACGGTTGTAGACGCGCTGCTCTTGCCCGAAAACGCGACCGTAGAAAAAATCGTCCTGATGCCCTCAAGCGGCACACTGTAGGGAAGGCTGAAGGTAATGGCGACGCGGGCGCAAGACTGAGCATCCAATGAAGAGCGGGTTTCGCTGTTTACAGTTCATCGTCGTTTGCTAACGACCAACGAAAAACAGCTGAAGCCCAGCGACCCGCGACCGAGAAACACCATGTCATTCCTCGACTACTTCAAATCGCTGAAAGAGTCCGAAAAGCGCAGCTGGGCCTGGGCCGTTGCTATCGCCGCCGACCTCGTTCAGATCGTGGCCTTCCCACTGTTCGCCGAGGGTGCCATGTCTCCCGCAGATTCGGCGCTCGACCTGTTTGTCGCTTTCGTTATGATTCGTCTGCTCGGATGGCACTGGGCTTTCTTGCCGACGGCCGCCGCCAAACTCATCCCCGGCGCCGACCTTTTTCCCACTTGGACCACCGCGGTATGGTTCGTCACCCGCCGGAAGCTGAGTGTCAACTCCGAAGACACCTATAATTCTGACTCTAATTTCGATTCCAATTCCAAAGACGTGGAGATTCTGCCTCCCGGTCCCGCGCCCGAACGGCGGCGCTGAAAACTGACAGCTGAGCGCTGACAGCTGAGAGCTATCTACCAAGTCCCATACCGATACCGTTGCGGTCGTTCGCTGAATACGTTGATCATGACCACACCCGCGACGAAGCCTCCCACGTGCGCCCAGAAGGCGATCCCGCCCGAAGTCTGGCTGGTTTCGGCGATGGCAGTGGCAGTGCCGCTCAGGAAATTTCCCACAAACCAGTAGCCCAGCATCAGCCACGCCGGAACGTGAAAGAAAAATATCGGAGGAAACCAGATCAGCACCCGCGCTCTCGGATACAGAATGAAATACGCGCCCATCACCCCCGCAATCGCGCCACTTGCGCCCACACTGGGTACGCGCGAGCCCTGGTTCAGCAGAATGTGCGTGGCCCCGGCCGCTACTCCGCATAGCACGTAAAACACCAGATACGTAAAGTGTCCCAGGTAGTCTTCGATGTTGTCGCCGAAGATCCACAGGAAGAGCATGTTCCCGGCCACGTGTAAGAATGAAGCGTGCAGAAACATCGAAGTGAACAACGGCAGAATGGCGGTGGCCAACGGGGCATAGGAGTGTCCGGTGAGCACGGCCAGCGTGTGGTGAGGAACCACACCAAACTCGACCATGACGGCGTTCAGCGCCCGATGGCTCTGCATCCCCACCGAGAGCTCCCACAGAAAGACAAGCACATTCAGGACGATAAGAAAATAGTTGACGAACGGCGTCGAGAAAATGGGCTGATCGTCACGAAGAGGAATCATTTAATTGGCAATCTGGTAATTTGTAATTGGTAGTCGTTCAGCGATCTTGCCTTCAAATTACCAATTACAAATTACCAGATTACAAATCCTCATGAACGGTGTCGTAGTCATCGATAAGCCGCCCGGCCTCACGTCGCACGACGTGGTCAATTGCGTGCGCCGAATTCTCGGTCAGCGCTCGGTCGGCCATCTCGGAACCCTCGACCCCTCGGCCACCGGAGTCCTGCCGGTTGTCCTCGGCAACCTCACGCGCCTGGCGCAGTTCTACGCCCATTCCGAGAAGACGTACGAAGGCGTGATTCGCTTCGGCTTCGCCACCGACACCTACGACGCCGATGGCGAGCCCACCACGCCGCTGCAAGACGTGCACATCAATGGCGATGAAGTGCGCTCTCTGGCGGCCCAGTTTCGCGGCACCATCGAGCAGCTGCCGCCACCCTTTTCCGCCAAAAAGATTGCCGGAGTGCCCGCCTACAAGCTGGCCCGCAAGAAGAAAGAGGTCGTGCTCAAGCCGGTGCAAGTGGAGATTATGGAGTTCGAGATTCTGGAGACCACGGCCAATCAAGCCACCTTCCGCGCGCGCGTGGCCTCAGGCACCTACATCCGGTCGGTGGCTCACGAAATGGGACAGAAGCTGGGATGCGGCGCGCATCTGGCCAGCCTGCGACGCACCGCCGTCGCCGAGTTCGCCATCGAAGACGCGCACTCGCTCCAAGCATTAGAAGCCGCGAAGCAGCAGGGAAGCGCAGAGTCGTTGTTTATCCATCCCAGAAAGCTGGTGCCGCAGTTGCCGAGCGTCACCGCCAACGAAGAAAGCGCTGCCCTAATCCGCAGCGGCCGCGCCGTGAATCTGCCGGAAATGTCGCGCGCTCCACAAGTAAAGGTCTTCTACGGCCAAAGCGAGTTGATAGCGATCGCCACGAGAATCGCGGGGACGCTGTTCCATCCGAAGATCGTATTTTCCGCGTAATGCGGTGGAGCGACGCCTCGCCCGTCCAGCCGGGCGGGGACGCCCGGCTCTCCACCGCACGTCACAGACGCGCAGTCTGACGGGCAGTATACTCCGGCATAAGAGGACCAGTTGAGTCCCCACCGGAGGGAGAATCCTTGACCTTCGCCAACTGCTATGAAGATGGCGCCCGCGCCGAGGCCTATGCCACGCTCGAGTTCAAGAACACTTACCACTTAGCGTACCGCGACATCCCTGCCATCCTCGCCGAGCACGTTCGCGGCCGTAAGAGTTTGGACTTCGGCTGCGGCACCGGGCGCTCCACGCGCTTCCTGCGCGCACTCGGCTTTGAGGTTACGGGAGTTGATATTGCCGAGGATATGATCCGCAAGGCGCGGCAACTGGACCCCTCCGGCGACTACCGCCTGCTCTCTGGCGGCAACGTTCCAGGGGACGACCTGGACGCGTTTCCATCCGGAACCTACGATCTGGTCCTCTCTGCCTTCACCTTCGACAACATCGCGGGCCACGATAACAAGCTGCGCATCCTGCGCGGCCTGGGCCGCCTCCTCAACCGGCAGGGAAAGCTGGTGCTGATCGTCTCCAGACCGGAAATTTACACCCACGAGTGGGCGTCGTTTTCGACGACGGACTTTCCCGAGAACCAAGCCGCGAAGTCAGGGGACAAGGTGCGCATCATTGTGACCGATCACGCCGATCAACGCCCGGTCGAGGACATCGTATGGAGCGATGAGGCCTATCGCGAAGTTTTCGAAGAATCACGCCTACGGGCGCTGCAGAAATACGAACCGTTGGCGCGGCGAGAAGAGCCCTATAACTGGGTGAGTGAGATGGAGATTGCGCCCTGGGCCGTATACGTGCTCGAATCTGTTTAGAGCAGCGGTGAGATCAGTAACGTCCGATAACAGGTATTATGTCAAGTAACTGAAATGGACCGCCTAAACATCAGCGCGGTAACAGCGATTCTGGATTCGCTCCAAGTTTATGCCCTTAGCAGTTCCCTGAGATCGTCTCGGAATTTCTGCAAGGTCGCGAGCCGCTCCGGCGTGGCCTCCACCATTTCGCTCTTCGCCTGAAAGACCTTGCGTCCTTCTTTTTCGGTGAGCACGCCCATCACTTCGCCCATGCGCCATCCCGGCGTGCCCAAGATCTGCAAGCCGTCCACGCCCGGAGCCAGTAGTGCGACACAGCTCTCGCGCATCACGCCAATGCACTTCGGATAGCGTTCGAAAGTCTGAAGTTCGAATCCCGCAAGATAAAGACGCTGGAGCTGTTCGGCGGAATCAGGCATGGGGAGGATTTGAAATTTGTGATTTGGTACTTTGTAAATTGAAACCTTACTGCGCCTCGGCGCGAATGACTTCCAGCTCATTTCCTTCTCCCAGATTGAGAAAGGTGAAAACTCCTTCGTTGGCTTCATAACAGGCAAACGATGTCCCCAGCTCAGTGGAATCGGCGTAGCTGGCAACCTTCCGGCCCGTCTGCGCGTCCGCCACGACCACCATCCGGCTCTGGGTTTCCTCATTCCAGAACGAAATCGCCAGTCGATTTCCGGAAACGTGAAACGCGCTCGGCACCGCGCCGGCCAGCGGAGCGGCGACTTTGAGGGTCTGCATAATCTTGCCGCTCGGCGCGATCACATAGACCAGCGCTGGAGAAGAAGCGCGCATGACGTAGAGATAGCCGTCGCTTCCGACCTCGGCATCCGCCAGATCGAGCGTGGGCGCCGGCTTTTCGGCGTCCTTCTGCGCAAATGAAAGTTGCGCCAGTTCCCTTCCATCGGCGGAAAACACCGCAGTGAAATTGCCCCCGCGATCGTTTTTATTCTGCACATCACGCTGCACGCCCGAGAGCAAAAACTTTCCATCTCCGAACGCGGCGAACGTGTAAACCTCAAAGTCCGCGTCGAGGCGCGTCGGCGATGCCGGCGACCCGTCGGAAGAAAAATGCAGCACGTAGATGCGCGGCTTCACCACGCCGCTCTGCGCGATCTGATACATGCCGCCGTCAAACGCGGGCGAGAACGCGTCAGCGCGGTTGAGTGCCAGCTGAGAAAATGCGGCCGGATCAAACAGCGCGATGCGCTTGCCCTCGGGATCGATCTTCACCACCGGCCCAAGCAATGGCCGGTCCATCGCGAGCTTGCGAATGTAGAGGTTGCCGTCGGCGTCACACTTTGAGGAACTCATGAACGCTCCGCCCATCTCCGAGGCCACGTTCATGGTGGAGGTGGCGTGCAGCGCAATGCTCGATCCTGAAATCGATCCGGCAACCGCAGCCGTGGCGGGCGCATCGGAAGGAGTGGAATTGATCTGCGCCAGCGACAGCCGGGCAGACAACCCGGCAAAGACGAGGAGCCCGAGCCAGCCAGTTGCGAACAATCTCATCATGCCCCTAGATTCCGAGCCAAACTCAGATTGAAACTGAGAACTGACAACTGACAGCTGACCTACATCTTGTACTTGCCCAGGTCGTCGTCGCCAAGGTCCTCCAGCCACTTGCGGAGTTCCTCGCTGGTAACAGCAGGGACGGGATTCGCGGCCTGCTTCGAGTTCTTCAGCACCTCGTCCTCGACGAAGATCGGGCAATCCACGCGCAGCGCCAGCGCCAGCGCGTCTGACGGACGAGAGTCAATACTCACGACGTGGCCTTCCCTTTCCAACCAGATCACCGCGTAAAAAGTATCGTCTTTCAACTCCGTTACCACAATTTTGTGAACCATGGCGTCGAGCCCGGTGAGCACGTTCTTGATCAAGTCGTGCGTCATGGGTCGCGGCGTGTTGACTTTTTCGATTTCTAGCGCAATGGCATTGGCCTCGTACACACCCACCCAGATCGGAAGTACCGTGTCGCTGCCGACGTCCTTGAGCAGCACAATCGGCATGTTCGAAACCGGATCCATCATCAGTCCGCGAATTTTCATTTCGACTTCCATAAGAACCTCAAAGCATGCCGATGCAGCGATGGAGCGCCGGGCGTCCCCGCCCGGCTGGACGGGCGAGATGCCCGTTCCTCCACTAGCAAGCCATCTCTCCCACCAAACTGTTCGGAAAACTCCCCGTAACGCGCACCTGCACGTAGCTCCCAGTTTTGAGCTCCACGCCGTCAGGAACCGTAAAGTTCATCACCTTAATCTGCGAAGTCCGCCCGATCCACTGTCCCCGCGCCGGGTTCTTCCCTTCCACCATCACCTCGAGCACTTGCCCAACGTGCCGCTGATTGCGCTCGACCCCGATCTGTTTTTGCCGATCATTCAAAACCGCCAACCGCCGAGCCTTCTCCGCATCCGGAATCGCATCATCCAGCCGCAACGCCGGAGTGTTCGGCCGCGGCGAATACTTGAACGTAAACACGCTGTCATACCCAACCAAATCCATCAACGAAAGCGTCTCTTCAAATTCCTGCTCCGTCTCACCCGGGAATCCAACGATGAGGTCGCTAGTAAGAGATATATCCCGCCGCGCCGCCTGAATCCAGCCAATGCGCTCCAGGTACTGCTCGCGAGTATAAAGCCGTTGCATGGCATCCAGCACCCGCGTAGATCCGCTCTGGACCGGCAAATGCACGTGGTCGCAAAGCGCCGGCACGGCATCGATCACATCGACAATATCGCGTCCAAAGTCGCGCGGATGCGAGGTAGTAAACCGCACTCGCCGAATTCCAGCAACCGAAGCAACCGCCGCCAGCAGCTCAGCAAAGCTTTTCTTTCCATCGGGATCGCGGTAAGAGTTCACGTTTTGACCGAGCAGTTGAATCTCCGTATAGCCAAGGTCCAGCAGTTGACGCGCTTCGTCAAGCACAGAAGAGGAAGTCCGGCTGCGCTCCTTGCCACGCGTATAAGGCACCACGCAATAGGCGCAGAACTTGTCGCATCCCTCGATGATCGTAATGTACCCGCGATGCGGATTGGTGCGCGCCGTGTACTCGGTCTCAAAGCACTTGTCGGTGGCGCGATCGTCAAGCCCGGTAACCCGCTGCGACCCAGTTTCCAACTGCACCAGCATCTGCGGAAGATTGCGATAAGAAGCCGACCCGCACACCAGCGACACATAAGGAGCGCGCTCAAAAATCTTTTCCCCCTCCTGCTGTGCCACACACCCCAGGACGCCAAACTGCTTCCCCTGCGCCCGAAACTTCTTATAATCCGCCAGCCGGTTAAAGACCTTCTGCTCCGCCTTGTCGCGAATCGAGCAGGTGTTATACAGCACCAGCCCCGCCTCTTCGACCGTAGGAACCTGCCGATACCCCTGCTGCAAAAGCGTCCCGACCACCTTCTCGGAGTCGTGCGCATTCATCTGGCAGCCAAAGGTTTCCAGGTAAAACGTCTTGTCGTCGGTCCCCGACATGGAGTCAGTATAAACCAGGGTTCGAGAGTTCCCCATCGCTCCAAGACTAGCGTTCATCCCAGCGGTTGTTCGGGGATCTGTTCGGGCCACTGTTGAGCGCCGTGCAACACGCGCAAAATCCGCACGGTGTCGTCAGCGACGCGATAAGCGGCAATGTAGGGCGTGGGGTCAATGACCAGCTCCCGCGTTCCCTCGACACGGCCAGGACGACCGCTTTCCGGGAACCGCACCGAGCCCTCGACATGCACCCGGATGGGGTCATCAACGGTAATGGCGGCCTGTAGGCTGTCTGCTTCGATGTAATCGAAAATCGCGTCGCGATCAGCCTGCGCTAAATGAGACCACTCCAGCCGCATGGACTATCGCACCTCGACTATCGCGCCTTGCGCAGCGCGGCGGCTCGCCGCTTGGCGAAGTGCGCTTCAACCTTCTTGTGCGGGATGCCGGGGTGTGGATCGTCCAGCGCTTCCCGCACTTTAGCGCGGAACCACGCATCATGTGCGGCGTTATTGGTCAATGCGAATGGGAGTTCGCCCTCGTTGGCGGTTCGAGTTAACAGAATTCGCACTGCATCCGAGATGGTGATCCCCAACTTTTCCAGCACCGCCGCCGCACGCTCTTTCACGGCGGGATCGATCCGTGTTTGGACCAATGCGTTCGCAGGCATGAGAAAATCCCCTCCGCCTTCATTGTACTTCAATTGAATTACACCGAGGTAAGAATATAAGGACGTAAGAATAAAGACAGACAGGTTGGCGCGCTAGGCGCTGCGCTTGGCGGCGCGGCTGGACAATGTCTTCGGTTGCCTTTCCGACCACCGGCCCAGCCGGAACCTTTTCTCATATCCAGTGGACTTGTTGGAAATGGCCACGGCCAGATTGCCGCTGCTGTCACAAGTGTAGGTTTCCTCAACCACAAAGTTCGTCGTTGCGGGGGTTCGTCTCACCGACACGGCGGCCAGGTCCGCCCGGCCCTCGAGACCGGGATCGAACGGGAATCGAATGTCGTCCCAATCGGTAATTTCTCCGAGCGGACGACCGTCCTCGGCCAGTCGCGCGCATTCGAGATAGCGGAAATGGCCGACGTTGTGAGCCGGACGGTAAGAACGCACGCTCCGCAGCGGCGGCTGTTTGGGGCTGGGCAACTCGGTGCCACGGGAAAACACCAGATCAAAAACGACGCCGCGCCTTTCGTCCGCCTCTCGCCACAATCCGAAATTGCGCATGAAGCGGTCGTGCAGCACGTAACCGGAATGAGCATCGGCCCGGATCGCGAGTCCAATGGCCGTAGCCGATCGCATGTAGGCCGAGCGCCGCACCCGCCGTCCGTAATTCTCGCGCAGTATGCGCGCGACCGGTGGCAGTTCCGAACCGCCGCCCGTGACGTAGAGCGAATCGATCGGCCGCTGGGGCTGGAGCGCCAGCAACTCATCAACGACCCGGCGTGTCGATTCGATCAGCGGCCGGCACCGTTCGTAAAACACGTTGGCAGCGACCGGGACCTCGCGCCAGTTCGGCCGGACGCGTTCGAGATCGACAGTCAGCTTGCGCGTATTGGGACTCAGCGCTTCCTTGCGTTCGCGGCACTCGTCCAGGAGGACGAACCACTCCGCCGCGGAGAGGCTGTTCTTTTCGTCAAAAGAAATTCCGGCAGCCTCCAGCGCCAGCTCCGCCAGAATCTCGTCAAAGTCATCGCCGCCCAAAGTTGGAATGCCGTCGGAGGCGACAATAGAGTGCTCGCCATCGCCCAGTTCGATCAGCGAAGCGTCGAAAGTGCCGCCGCCCAAATCGTAGACCAGGAGCCGGCCCGCGGAGCGGCTCTTGCGGTTCATCAGGTCGCGATGGGCAAATTCGACCGCTGCCGCCGAGGGTTCGTTCAACAGTCCGAGCACGTCGAACCCCGCCTCGCGAGCGGCTTCGGTGGTAAGAAAGCGCTGATTGCTGTTCGCACTCGCCGGCACTCCCAGCATGGCTTCCAGGGGCTTGTTGCCATCTTCCGGCAAGGTGGAATGCTCGCGCAGTTGTACGCGCAAAGCCGCCATCATTTCCCGCAACAATTGCCTGACTTCAAAAGACTGACTCCCGATTTCGATCTGAGTCTCAGGGCCGGCGTCCTTCAGACAACGTTTCAGAGAGCGAACGATGGTCCAACCCGGTTGCCCCTGCACATGCCAGGCGTTCCACCCGTACACGCGGGTTCCTCCGCGGACGGCCACGAGCGGCGGAAACCAATCACGGGAGTTACCATCCGGGCCTTCGAAGTTGACGAGGGGATAGTTGCCGCGATCCACGGCTGCAACCACAATACGGGTCGTACCGAAATCTATGCCAATCTTCACAGCTAAAGCAACTCCGATCCGAAACAACTACGGCCTAATACCTGGGTCGAGGACCAAGCCGGCTCCCCGAGAAGAGGACTATCCTATTACTTCTTGCTCCTAATTACTCTCGCATCCTGCTCTTTTATTCTAGTCGGTTCAGTATAAATCAGTGAGGAGGTTTCATTAGTCATGATGAAAGATCTGCCACTGTCCAAGGTCTACCAGTTGCTCGAACCGGGTCCGGTGGTCCTGCTGACGACCGCCCGCAAAGGCCATGCCAACGTCATGGCAATGTCCTGGCATATGATGGTCGAGTTTGAGCCGCCGCTGATTGCCTGTGTTGTCACCAACGCCAATCACAGCTTCGCCGCATTGCGGGCAACGAAGGAGTGCGTGATCGCCATTCCGGCGCTGAAACTGGCGCCCCAAGTCGTGGAAGTCGGCAACTGCTCCGGCCGGAACGTGGAGAAGTTCGAGAAATTCGGTCTCACGCCGGCGCCAGCCGAGCGCGTAGCCCCGCCTCTGGTGGCTGAGTGTTTCGCCAATCTCGAATGCAAGGTGGCCGATACCCGTTTTGTCAATCGCTACAATCTCTTTATCCTTGAAGTGCTCAAGGCCTGGATCGATCCGGCGCAAAAGCATCCGAAGACCATCCACCACCACGGATACGGCAGGTTCGCTGTGGACGGCAAGATAATCAAAGTGAAGTCAAGAATGCGGTAACCGGAACAAGTCTACAATCGTCGCCATGATGCTTTTCCGGTGGAGCGACGGGCATCCTCGCCCGTCCTGCCGTGCGGGACGCCCGGCGCTCTACTTACACCTTTCCGTCTCTGCGAATTGCTTGAGCTTTTCGACCACGCCGATCCAACCGCCGCTGTAATCCTTGCGAGCCTCCGGTTCCTGGGCCAGACCGCTGTGCGTCACTTTCACGTGTGTGCCGGATGCGGTGGGCGTGAGTTCATAGCGCACAATTGTTTTCTTCGCTGCATCGAGATGCCAGTTGGCAATCCATGTGTAGACGAGCAGCCGCGGCGGATCAATCTCAATGATTTCGCCGTGACATTTGAATTCGCTTACTCCATTGACCACGAAATTACCCTTCTCCGTGGCGTAGCTGTAGCTGCCGCCCAGTCGCGCATCCATCTGCCAGGATTTCACCGGGCAGCTCGCGTCCGTAAACCAGCGGATAAGCTGCTCGGGATCGGTCAGCGCCTCGAAAACACGGTTGGGCGGCGCCGAAATGTCGATCTCCGCAATGATGGCATCCTGGTCGGCAGTAATAATGGCTTTCGGCATAAGCGTCCCCAGTCTCGTGTAAATTCCGGCTGTAGAGACGGGGCTTGCCCCGTCTCACTCTGCGGCGGGAGACGGGGCAAGCCGCGTCCCTGCGCAGAATTGTCTACTTCACCCGCTCCAGCGTGAACACTTCTTTCATTTCTTTGCCGTGATCGAGGAAAACCCATTCTTCGCTGTGGTGATCGGCGTCAGGTACTGTGAAGGTCACGCGCTGCATGTGTCCGTCGCCGGGGCCGATGTTGGTGCCGTCGAAGAATTCGAAGCTGACGGATTTCGGGTCAGAGGCGATGACCTTCATGCGCGGCTGGTTGCCCGCTCCGCAGTAGTGGGTCATCAGAAGGCGGTCGCCATCCATATGAAACATGGTGATCATGTTTTCGGGACCATGACCGTGAATCTCGCTCATAAGCGCGGAGCCGCCGGCGGTCATGCGGAAGGTGACTTGAAGGTGGCCCTCAGAGTTCTTCGCCGGCGCCCAGTTCCCTTCTAATCCCTTCAGCAGGTCAAACGATTTGTGCGCATCCGACTCGGCCACAACCAAGCTGGCGGAGAGGACGATGATCAGGGTTGCGGCGATGGTGGCGATGGTGCAGGTTAGCTTGCGAAATTGCTTCATAAGACTCCTCCGTAGATTTATTTGTGTTTGCTGGGTGCTTTACTCGGGACCTTACCTGCGGCCTTGCCCATTTCGCGGGCGCGCTCCTGTTCGACAAACCATTTCAAATTGCTCACATTTTGAGCCCATAACATTCGGTATCGCTCCAGCCACGAATCCACCGCTGCGAGGGGCTCGGCGTTGAGCCGATAAAAACGGTGACGTCCGCGGCGGGTTGGAATCGCCAGCCGCGCCTTATGCAACTGCCGCAGGTGTTTGGAAATCGCCGGACGTGAAATGGGAAAGGCGGCCGCGATTTGCCCCACCGACCGGGACTCCCCGCGCAAAAGATCGAGCACGGCCAGGCGGGTGGGATCGGCCAGCGCGTGGAAGGTGACCTGGGGCAAATATTTCCCGGACAAATATGTAACCGAACGGTTTCGCATAAGGGACAACGCGTAACTATACGGTTACGCGTTAAGTTGCGTCAAGAGGAATATTCGGGTTGCCGCGGCCCAGTCTTTCGCTGATGTGCGCCGCGATCAGTTTGCCGTGGAAGCGCCCATTCTCAATGAAGGTTTCATTCGTCCGAGACCCGGCAACGATCACTCCGGCGACGTAGATTCCCGGAACGTTCGATTCGAGGTTCTCGGGATCGCAGACCGGACGCATCTGTTCGGAGGAAAGTTCGATCCCGACGCTGCGCAGAAAATCATAGTCGGGATGGTACCCGGTCAGCGCGAATACAAAATCGTTTTTCAGGTGCAGCGGACCGGACGGCGTCCGCAGCGCCACGTAATCGCCGCCAATCTCCTGCACCGTGCTGTTGAAGTGCGCGCCGATTTCGCCCGCCTTGATGCGGTTTTCGATGTCGGGCCGCACCCAATATTTGACGTGTTGGTGCATCTGCGGTCCGCGATGAACAAGCGTGACCCGAGCACCGTGCCGCCACAAATCCAAAGCCGCCTCCGCTGCCGAATTCTTCCCGCCGATCACCACCACATCAGTGTCGTAATAAGGATGCGGCTCCCGGTAATAATGAAACACTTTGTCCAGGTCTTCGCCGGGGATTTCGAGTTGGTTGGCGAGATCGTAATAGCCCGTGGCGAGCACGATCTTGCGCGCGCGGTAGTCGTGGATGGCGCTGTGCCGGTCGCTTGCGGTGACGCGAAAATTACCGTCCTCGCCGGTGATGGTCTTCACCCATTCATACTGGCGGATGTGCAACTGAAAGTGCTCCGCGACTCGGCGGTAATATTCCAGTGCTTCGAGCCGCGTCGGTTTCGCCAGTGAGGTGGTGAAAGGAACGTCGCCAATCTCCAGCAACTCGGGCGTGGTGAAGAACACCATGTTGTTCGGGTAGTGATAGAGGGAATTAACGACGCATCCCTTATCGACGATCAGGGCCTTCAAGCCAGCCTTGTGGACCTCGATGGCGCAGGCCATGCCGGTGGGGCCGGCGCCCACCACCAGGACGTCAGCCCAGGAGTCGGGCCGCGACTGCGACTGAGTGCGGGGCAGAGTTTCGGGAATCTGTTCGACGGACACGGTTGTCAGGCCTTTATCGCGAGGGATGCAAACCGACAATTCTAGCACCGGGCGGTCCGAGCGTCGCGCGCCTGATTCCCTACTTCTTCACGCAAACGGAAACTCCATCGCGGATGGGCAAGATCGTCGTAAACAATTCCTTAGATTCGTAGATCAGTTTGTTGAATTCGAGAATCGCTTTGGTTTGGGCGTCGGGGTTGGGCTTGTGGAGTTTGCCGCTCCAGAGAACGTTATCCGCGATGAGGAGGCCGCCGCTTTTCAGGCGCGGGAGCGCGGCACGAACGACGCGCGGATAGTCGGTTTTATCGATGTCATTGAAAATGATGTCGTAGGGTTCCTTCTGCTCCGAAAGAATTTCGAGCGCGTCGCCCACACGAACCGTGATGCGCTGGCTGACGCCGGCACGATCGAAGTAGCGGCGGGCCTTTTCGGCGCGCTTGGGATCGCCGTCGGTGTAGACGACGCGTCCGCCTTCGCCCACCGCGCGCGCCCACCAGATGGTGGAATAGCCGATGGCTGAGCCCATTTCGAAGATCTTCTTCGCGCCGCTGATCGTGGCCAGTTGATAAAGCACGCGAGCAACGGCCGGGCCGACGATGGACACATCGTTCTTGCTGGCGTCGGCTTCCATCTCGGCGAGAACCTCGTCGCGGGGGGGAAGCATGGCATACAGGTAGTCTTCGACTTCAGGGACTGTAATTCCGCCCATGCGCCAGCCGGGCTTTGCGGGTTGATCGGTCATCTTGCTCCTTGCGGTGAAAAACGGCTGCAGTTATCAGTTTACGAAATCGTCTGCCCCGGCTTCATTTCCAGCACTTCCACGTCCGGCACAAGCTTCTGCAATTCGCCGGGCGTTCCCGTCAGCAGCGGAAACGTGCCGAAGTGCATGGGGATGACCGTTTCCGGCTGCAGCAGCTTACAGGCATAGGCCGCCTCGCGCGGCGACATGGTGAAATGATCGCCGATCGGCAGCATGGCAATCTTCGGCACGTAGAGGTCGCGAATAATGGCCATGTCGCTGAAGACGTTAGTATCGCCCGCGTGGTACAGCTTCACTCCGTTCGAGAACTCGAGCACGTAGCCGCAGGCTTCGCCGCCGTAAATAATCTGGTCGCCATCCTGAATGCCGCAGGAATGCACCGCGTGAACCATGGTGATTTTCACCCCCGCGACGGTTTGCGTGCCGCCCTTGTTCATCGGGGCAATCTCTTTGACGCCCTTTTTCTGCAGCCACAAGCAGAGCTCGAAGATGCCAACTGCGATCGGGTTAAGCTTCTTGCCCACCTCGACCGCGTCCCCGATGTGATCGCCATGCCCGTGGGTGCAGAGCAGCGCGTCGGCTTTCTTCACGTTCTTTTCACTCTCCGGGCACTTGGGATTGCCGGCAATCCACGGATCGATGTAGAGGGTCTTCCCTTCCGGCGTCTGCGCGCGAAAGGTGGCATGGCCCAGCCATGTGAGTTGGATTCCTTTAAGATTCACGAAACACTCCCGGGGGTTAGGTCGAACTAGATTCTAGTGGCTTGGAAAAGAGCGCGCAACGGGCGACCAGACCCCGCGGAAATGTCGCTTTGATTTTAATCATTCCGGTTGCACCCAAATTTGTGTATAAGATGGTGCTCGATGCCCGACCTTAAAGTATTGCTCTCACGCGAAACCATTGCCAAGCGGGTCGCCGAACTGGGAGAAGAGATTGCGCGCGATTTTCGCGGCCAGTCGATTATCTTTGTCGGCGTTCTCAAAGGCGCGGCCATTTTTTTGAGCGATCTTGCGCGTCAGGTTCCGCTTGATGCCACCTTCGACTTTATCGGAGTTTCGAGTTACGGAAACCGCCCCACCGCCAAAGAAGACCCGGCGGGCCACGCGGCGTGGGATTCGCTCGGCGAAGTCCGTTTGACTAAGGACATGGATCAATCGCTGGCGGACCGCAACGTGATTCTAGTCGAAGACATTCTCGACACCGGGCTGACGCTGAACTACATTTCGAAGTTGGTCGAGGCCCATCAACCAAGGTCGCTGCGCATTGCGGCTTTGCTGGACAAGCCTTCACGCCGCAAGCTGCCGATCGAAGTGCAATACATCGGCTTCACGATTCCCGATGCCTACGTGGTCGGCTACGGACTGGACTATGCCGAACGTTACCGCAATCTTCCGGATATCTGCGTGCTCGAAAATTTGTAATTGGTGATTTGTAATTTGTAATTTGTAATTGTAAAACCTGCATCATCGAGTTCTTGAATTACCAAGTACAAATTACCAATCACAAATGATGTGGCTGCTATGATGGAGCTTGTGAAAACGACCGCCTCGCCACCTGGACGCGCTTCTGAGGTGGACCCCCTTCTGCTGGAAGTGGCCGACGTGGTGAACACCACGCTCGACCTGGAAACCACGCTCCGGCGCGTGGCGGAACTGGTACGCAAAGTCATCGACTACGAAATTTTTGCGATCCTCTTGCTTAATGAGCAGCGTCAGGAATTGTACGTCCGCTTCCATGTAGGCTATCCGCCGGGAGTCGCCGAGCGCCTGCGCGTAAAAGTGGGCCAAGGCATTACCGGGCGCGCCGCCGAGGCTCGGCAAGCAGTGCTCGTCGCCGATGCGACACAGGATGATTTCTACGTTGAAGCCCTGCCCAATGTGCACTCGGAACTAGCCATCCCGTTGATCGTGAAGAACCGGGTAATCGGCGTGATCGACATTGAGGCGCGCGAAAAGGGTTACTTCACCGAAGAGCACAAACGCCTGCTGACGCTGATCGGGTCGCGCATGGCGGTGGGCATCGAGAACGCGCGGCTGCACACGCGCATAACGCGCCAGGCGCGCACTCTGCTGCTGCTGAACGAGATTGCGCGCGAACTCTCCTCGATTCTGAACCTGGACGAACTGCTCAAGCGCATCGCCGAGTTGCTCAACCGGCTGATCGAGTACCAGATGTTCAGCATTCTTCTGGTGGACCAGACGGGAGAAAAACTGCAGCACCGCTTCTCGCAGCGCTTCGAGGAAAGACTGCATCTGAAGCACGACATCCCTCTGGGTCGGGGAGTGGTGGGGTACGCCGCCCAGGCTAAGGAAGCGATCCTGGTGCCTGACGTCGCCAGGAGCGACCGCTACATCGCGGTGAATCCCGAGACGCGCTCGGAACTAGCGGTTCCGCTGATCTACAAGGACAAAGTCATCGGAGTGCTCGATCTGGAGCACACGCGGCGCGGCTATTTCACCGAGGACCACAAGCGGATCCTGACCACGCTGGCCGCGCAGCTTGCCATCGCCATTGAAAATGCGCGCCTGTACGAGGAGATTGCCCGGCAGGAGCAGCGGTTGGAGCGCGATCTGGCGCTGGCGCGCGAACTGCAGTTTCGCTTGCTGCCGCATTCGCTGCCGAAGATGCCGCATCTCGACGTCGAGGCGAAGTTTCTTCCCGCCCGCGCCATTGGCGGCGATCTCTACGATTTCCTTCCTTATTCGTTATCGCGCCTGGGGATCGCGATTGGAGACGTAAGCGGCAAAGGCGCGCCGGCTGCCATTTATGCCGCGCTGGTCAGCGGCATTCTGCGTTCCCACGCGCCGATTGAGCCGGGCCCGGCGGAGATGCTTTCGGCGGTGAATCTTTCGCTCGCGGAACGCAGGATCGCGGCGCAGTTTGTGTCGATCATCTATGCGGTATGGGATGACGAGCAGCGGACGCTGCTGGTCGCGAATTCGGGCTTGCCGCGGCCCATCCATTGTCATGACGGCAAAATCGAGTTTATCGAGGCGACCGGGCTGCCCCTCGGTCTGTTCGACGAAGCCGATTACGACGAATTCAGCTTCAAGGCCAAGCCGGGCGATGTGTTCGTGTTCTACAGCGACGGCATTCTCGACGCACGCAACCGCCACGGTCAATCGTTTGGGCCGGAGCGTGTGGAAGCGATCGTTGCCGCCTGCGTCACGAAATCGGCGGGCTGCGTGGTCAACGAGATCTTCAAGGCGGTTACTGAGCACGCCGCCGGCGTGGATACGTTCGACGATCAGACCGTGGTCGCCATCAAGGTGAAAGCCGGTCCTGGCAAACGCAAGTGAAACCAGCGCGTGCATCGCAAGCGTTACGCCCGCCCGCGTTTGCGTATCATGACGCGGCGACGGGAGAGCGTGGTGCGGACCTCTACTGCGAGGCCGTTGCCCTTGCAGGCCTCGCTGCGCGCCATGGAACTCCGCTGTACGTTTATTCCTCGGCAATGATTCGCGCGAGGGCGAACGCGTTTGCTGACGCGTTTCATTCCATCCCCCACACGCTGTGTTATTCGGTCAAAGCCAATTCGACACTCAGGATTCTGCGACTAGTGGCGGCCCATGGAGCCGGCTTTGACGTGGTTTCTGGAGGAGAACTGCAACGAGTTTTGCGCGTTAGCCTGAAGGCAACGAGCAAGCCCAAGGTTGTGTTCTCCGGCGTGGGCAAGACCGCGGAGGAGATGGAAATCGCATTGCGCTCGGGGATACTTTTGTTCAACATTGAGAGCGCTTCGGAATTGAGCTTGCTTTCAGCAACCGCGGCCCGATTGAAGAAACGAGCAGCGATAGCGGTGCGAGTCAATCCAGACGTCTCGGCGAAAACTCACCCCTACATTTCGACCGGACTGCATCAGCACAAATTCGGCGTGCCGATTCCCGAGGCGCAAACGCTCTACGCCCAGGCCGCGAAGCAACCTTATCTGAAAGTGGCCGGAGTGAGCGTACACATCGGGTCGCAGATTACCGATGTCGGCACATTTCAAGAAGCGCTCGAACGCGTGGCCGATCTGGTTCGCGTGCTGCGCGAGCAGGGACACGACATTCGCTATATCGACGCCGGCGGCGGCTTGGGAATTTCCTACGAAGGAGCGCAGGGGAGTTTTGCGAAACAGATCGCGGCCTACGCTCGGGCGGTGATCGAGCCGTTGCGCGGGTTGAAGCTGCATTTGCTGCTCGAACCGGGACGTTCCATCGTCGGGCCGGCAGGCGTTTTGCTGACCCGCGTCCTCTATCGGAAAACGAATAATCGCAAACGCTTTCTGATTGTCGACGCGGCAATGAACGATCTGCTGCGTCCTTCTCTCTACGGTGCCTATCACGAGATCGTTCCAGTGAGCCGCAAGTCGCACGAAACAGAGATCACCGACGTGGTCGGTCCCATCTGCGAGACTGGCGATTTTTTGGCGCGTCACAGAAAACTTCCCCTGGTCAGCGAAGGCGATCTGCTGGCTATTCTGGACGTCGGCGCGTACGGTGCGGTGCTGGCGTCGAACTACAACACGCGCGGCCGCGCGGCAGAAGTGCTGGTGGATGGGGCGAAGACGAGGGTAATCCGGCGACGCGAGAGCGTAGAGGACCAGATGAGGATGGAGAAAGTTTAGCCGTCTTTACAGCGACTCCAAAAAATTCGTCACTGCGCGCAACACTGGCTCGGGCTGCTGGATGAACAGCGCGTGTCCCAGGTTGCGAAACTTCACATGTGTGTGATGGGGCAACAGGCGCGTGGCCAGCGCAACATCCGCGTCGGACATCAGGCCGCCTAATTCCTGGCTGGCTTGCAGAAGCAGCGTTGGACAAGCGATTCCGCGCAACACCGTCTCCCCGTCCCAGCCTTCAAGCGACGATCCGTCAAGCGTCATTTCGTAGGTGTCAGGGTCGGCCTGCTGCACCGAGCGCGCCCAGGAGAGCAAATAAGCCTCGTCGTTGCCGGGAAGTTGGCGGATCGTCACCGATTCATCAGTGCCCGCAACGGGCAGCGCGATTTTGCCGATGTCGTCCGCAATCTGCTCGACGGAGCCGCCCTTGCGTGCCAGATCGCGCAGTCCCGAGAACAGCGCCGCGTACATCGGGTTTTGAAGGTGCCGCACGACGATCAGGTTGTCGCCGAGAATCAGGGCGCGAACCAGTTCCGGATGATGTGAAGCGACCCACATGGCGAGCATGCCGCCGAGCGAATGTCCAAAGAGCACAGCGGGAGCGGCAACACGCTCGCGCAAAAGGCAAGCGATGTCTTCAGAGTATTGCGACCCATGATATCCGCGAGGCACGCGAGAGGACTTGCCATGACCGCGCAGGTCCGGCGCGAAGATGTGCCAGCGCAGGCTCAGCGCGGGAATCACCGGCAGAAATACCTGCCAGCGCCGGCCGAGTCCATGCAGCAACACGAGCGGCGGCCCATGGGCAGGGCCTTCGGCATAGTTCAAGCGAACTTCACCGCTGTCGAAGCTGCGCTCGACGAGGCCTGGAAAGATTTCACTCACAATTACTTCACCGGCTCGCTCCGGCCTCAGCGCTCTCCCCACTTGAGTTTGGTGGCGAGCACTTCGAAAAATGTTTTCTGAAAACGCAGCAGCCTCGCCGCATGTTCCGCCTTGACCGAGCGCACGACGTCGCCGTCTCGCATGGGCATGCCGACTTGTCCATCGAGACTCAGGTACGCTTCTTCATCCCCGGTCTTGACGTGGATTTCGATTTCCACCGTGTCGCGCACTACCACCGGACGGTGCGTCAACCCGTGGGGTGACACGGGAGTGATGACGAAAGCATCCACATCCGGCTTGAGGATCGGCCCGCCCGCTCCCAGAGAATATGCGGTGGAACCAGTCGGCGTCGCAATGATCAGACCATCGGCCCGGTAACTGGAAACGAACTCGGAGTCCACGAAAAGTTCGAAGTAATTCAAGCGCGCGATAGCACTCTTGCTCACCACCAACTCATTCAATGCGCCGTGCGTAGCGACAGTCTCGCCTCTCCGTACCAACGAGCAACTCAGCATGGAGCGGCTGTCGACAACATAGTGCCCCTTCTCGATCGCGTCCAGAGCGGTGTACAGATCGGCCAGTGGAACTTCCGTCATGAATCCGAGGGTACCGAGGTTGACGCCGAGGATCAGCGTTCCGGCCTTCGCCACCGCGCGCGCCGCCGAAAGCAGAGTGCCGTCACCGCCGAGCACCAGAGCCAGATCCGGCGACCGCGTGGCCAACTCGCTCCGCGACACCACGTTGGATGCCGAGAAATAGGCGGCGCTTTCCCGATCGACCACCACGGCGTAGTTGCGCTGCTGCAGCCATTCTTCGAGCGCCGGCAGTGCTTCGCGCAGTTCGGGACGCTCCGGCTTCGAAATGATGGCAACGGTTTTCTGGCGGGCCGAACTTTGGGAAACCTTGGACATGTTTTCGGACTTCTCTTCTCAGATCTGTTCTGACGTCGGACTTCCGATTGTACAGAATCACCGGATGGCAGGCGGCGAAAACTCCGCGTGCAGCAGGAATTCGCGATTGCCAGCGCCGCCACCACCACCGAGGATGGGAGACTCGATCCATTCGGCGTGCACGCATCCGAGTTCTGCAAGCGCCGCTTCCACCCGCGCCACGGCCGCGAGTTGCGCCGATTCATCGCGCACAATTCCGCCTTTGCCCACTAGTTCCCTGCCCGCTTCGAACTGAGGTTTCACCAGCACCACAATCTGCAGGACGATCTCGCCTGCCGCAGGAGCAGTCGAACCGGGAGTCGAATTGCGACTCAGGCCGGCACAAAACGAAGCGGCGTGAATCACCGCCGGCAGCACCAGCGTCGCAGAAATGAAGGAGACATCCATGGCGATGAAGTCGACAGCCTCGCCAATGTCGCCATGTTCCAGATAGCGGGCGTTGGTTTTCTCCAGAAGCCGCAGGCGCGGATGGTTGCGCATGCCGAAATCCATCTGACCATAGCCGGTATCCACGGCAATCACCTTGGCGGCGCCGTGCTGCAGCATGCAGTCGCTGAAGCCTCCGGTGGAAGCGCCGACGTCGAGACAGACTTTGCCGTGCAGATCGATTCGCCAGTGCTCGAGGGCCTTCTCCAGCTTGAGCCCACCACGGCTCACGTAGCGCAGATCCTCGCCCAGCAGCCGCAAAACCGACGATGAGCCGCAGTCAATCAGTGCGCCCGCCTTCTCGATCTTCTGCTCGTTGACGAGAACCTTTCCCGCCAGGATCAAGGCCTGCGCGCGTTCACGCGATGGCGTAAGCCCACGGTCCACGAGCAACTTGTCGAGACGTGTCTTCACGGAGTATCGAAAAATCGAATCGGCCTGATGCGTCTAGCACCCGATGCAGTGCAGAATGTTGAAAGCGTTTGGATAACAAAAGGTTACAGGAGTAAGTACCCGCTTTTCCACAAACTTTTCCTCAGCGGTGTTGAAAAGTCCGAAAAAGTATCGGGCCATCTGGTGATCGGGTCATCGGGTGATCGAAAAGCAAGATAAAGAATGCAGAGCAGTCTTGGGCTTTGATTTTCGGAAGGTCACAGCGAGAAAGACACCGCCAACCAAAGCGGCGACGGCGATGAGAAGTATTGCCCGTTCGGTTAGTGCTGCGGGAATCCCCATAACGCCAATGAAAGGAGCCCACTACCCCCTTGCACTTCAGATGACCCGATCACCAGATGACCCGATCACTTCACCCCGCAACTTCTTCCAGCAGCTTCTGGTCGATATCGAAGTTGGCGTGCACGTTCTGCACATCCTCGTTATCTTCAAGAGCTTCGAGCAGCCGAATCATCTGCGCCGCCTGCTGCCCTTCCAGTTTGATGTAGGTATCGGGAACCATGGCCACGCTCGACGAAACCGGCGTGATGCCAGCCTTCTTCAAGGCCTCCAGCACGCCCTCGTAGGCGGAAGTCTCGGTCAGGATTTCCCAGTTCTCGCCATCGTCCTTCAAATCCTCACCGCCCGATTCCAGGATAATGTTCATCAGATCGTCTTCCTTGGCCGCCGACTTGGGGATAATGATGTCGCCCTTCTTGTGAAACATATACGAAACCGAACCCGCTGCGGCCATGTTGCCATTATTCTTCCCGAACACGTGGCGGATTTCGCTTACCGTGCGATTGCGGTTATCGGTGGAGATTTCCGCCAGCAAAGCCACGCCGCCCGGGCCGTAGCCCTCCAGCACGAACTCTTCGTAGGTGAGGCCCGGCAGTTCGCCGGTGCCGCGCTGGATGGCGCGCTTGATGTTGTCAGCGGGCATGTTCTCGGACTTTGCCGCCAGGATGGCCGTGCGCAAACGCGGGTTCATGTCGGGATCGCCGCCCGACTTGGCCGCCATCGCGATTTCCTTGATGAGACGGGTGAAGATCTTGCCGCGCTTGGCGTCAAGCGCGCCCTTCTTGTGCTTGATGGTTGCCCACTTAGAATGGCCGGACATAGCTGTACCTCATCTCTAGACAACGAAAATGGAGCTGATTCTCGGAATTATGGATCCGCCCGCGGAGGAAATCACAGGATCAGCCTCGACGTAAAACGTTCAGGCGAATTGAGATTATAGCATGGGGCGAGCCCGCCCGCGTCCCAATAGGCAGGTCGTTGGTGGGCCGCATTACGTGGGAAGTAAGCGCGGTCTTGTCTGTTTACCTCAGGCTGGTGAATTGTAGCGCCGGCATCTTGCCGGCTGTCCCGAGTGCGTCGCGCCCCCGGCGCGGCGGGCGAGGGGCCCGCCGGACAGCCGCCGGGACGGCGGCGCTACAGTCATAACACCTCGGATCGACTCGGTAGTAGAGATCACACGGTCACGGTACTAGTCGTCGTCAGGCGGGTCGGGCGGCAGTTTGTCGTCCACCACCACACTCGAACCATAAGTGGGAATCGGAAACTGCGTTGGCGTTAAACTCAGATTGTAAAAGGCTGTCAGATCGGTTGTAGAGCGCGCATCAGCGAACCCCATTACACCCTCCCGGATGCCGAAGTTGTGCTCGGCGAAGCGAAGGACGCTGCCAAAGTCATACTGGTTGGTGCTGTCGATAATGTGCGTCGTGTAAGCAGAAACGAACAACAGGGGCACGCGGAACCCCAACTGGTAGTCTCCTTGGCCCTCGTTGGGTGCGGATAGGAATTGAGGGAGCACGTGGTCGTACCAGCCTCCCCAATCGTCCCAGACGACGACGATGGCCGTATCTTGCCAATAAGGCACTGCAACGCCGTTTATGGTATCCGTGCAGCTACTGCCGTTGATCGCGTTGATGATGCTGGCAACCCAAAGCGGTCCACCCACGTGGGTCCCGGTGGAGGAGGGATGGTCCGAATTTTGGCCAGTCGGAGTGACCCAGACCATGTTCTTCAGGTCGCAGGTTGGCGAAACGGAATCCTTCAACACTTGCGACGGGATAAGGTAAACGTTATCGATCCAATCGGAACCCAGACATTTGGTGTACCCGCTGTTCGGCTGGCAGATATCGTAAATCCAGTTCGGCGCAGTCCAAATGTTGTTAGAAACGTGCGCCGCCTCGGTGCCCACGGCGTAATACCGCCAAGTGTTTCCGTTTCCACTATTGTTTCCATCGTTTTCGAGCTCGTTGGCCAAGGTGTCATGCGAGAAGCACACCGTGCCCAGAGGGCTGTTGATCAAGTTGTACTCTTTAGGTGCCGTGGCCGGGTCGATCAAATTATAGACGGCGTTCAGCGGGGCGAGACACCCCAAGCCGCTGGGATTCTCGGCAACAAATGTGGCCTGTTCATCATCGGTCGCGCTGGGCGCTGACGTTCCTCCGAACAGAAATTGATGCGCGGGCGCGCTCGGCCCCTGGTTAGTCTGGTACATGACGTTTGCCCAGCCGAAATTCTGCGCAATGTAGAGGTAAGAGCCCAAGCTCGGTGTTACCGCGGGGTTGGGATCAACGTATTGAAAGGAACACAGGGAGGTGTTCTCATTTTGTGTGCAGCCGGCGATCGACAGCGCCGTATTCACACTACAAGGATAGTAAGTTTCTTTGTTGGGGTTGCACATGGCTTCGAACGCCGAGTGGCCGTGACCCGGGTCATGGGTGTTGCTCAGAGGCACGGCTTGCAGTGGGATTTTGGTTCCCTTCTTATCGAAGCCATAGCTCTGGATGTTGTATTGGTTCGCTCCGGTTCCGCATGCACTTGGGCTGCCATACGGCGCCAGGCACAACCCCTGGAACAGATTGTCTGGGGTGCGGTTTTCCTGAACGATTAGAACGATGTGCTGGAAGCTTGAGATCTGGGCCTGAGCCAGGCCCGAACAAATCAAAGCCATCAGAAACAGCATTACGATGCCAGCAGCAGTTTTCATGTCGAACCTCCTTAAGCAATTTTTCTAGCGCTCGTTGCAGGCCCATCAATGGAACCGAATCAAGCCGGGTTTTTCTTCACGGCCGCTCTTGTTTGCGGCCCGTGCCTTAGTCCCAACGGATAGTCCCCACGGATCTGGCCAAGTCCGGTCTGGCCAAGTCCTACGACCCTAGTAGCTCTGCGCAACAAGGTGGACCTTGGCGGCGTCCCTGTCAAGTAAATGTGTGTGAATTATCGGAGCGCGAGTCATCAGCGATGTGACACCCTGGAAACGAAGCCATGATTTACCCTTTGTGGGGAATCTCCATGGCACCGAACGCTCTCGACCACCAACTCACCCAACTCGAAGCCTGCCGCTATAGCTTCGGCCGCAACCAAGCCACTCGCGTAGTGAAGTTGCTGAATCGCCTCGACGCCGCGCGCTTCCCCGATACGGCTCCGCTGATCCGCTTCCACGAAGCGCTGCTTTTCCTGCGCGCCTTTCCTCAAGGTCCAACCGTGGTGCGCACCACCGAGCGCATTCTGAATCGTTTCCACAAAAAAGTGGGAGCATTGCGTAAAGCCGGAGCCGACATGGACGACTTCGACACCTTCGAGGTCTCCGGTATAGCCGGTACACAAATGGAAGACACTCTCAGCTTCGATGTCGCGAACTGGCTCATCAACACTCGTCGCATGCCTGGCAAAGTCGAAATCGCCTGGGAAAACTACGAGCCCGGACGAGAGTTAGGCAACACCGGCCCGCGCTTCATCCCCTTGCTCGAGGACGACGCATACGTCGAAGCCGACACGCCGTGGCGCCGATGGCTTGAGGCGGCTGGGGGCGAGTTCAAGCGAAAGCAGCGCGCCACGCCGGCGTGGTTGATTCAACGCTTCGAAGAGTTGCCGCTGCCGCCCCAACAAAAAGCTGAGCTCTACGAATCCCTGCGCGTGCCCTTGCGTTGGAATCTCGAAAACTCCGCTATCACGCGAACCCGCAACTGGAAGCCGGTTCCGAGCGTTTTTTATCACAGCGAACCGCTCATCAGCCGCAGCCAGGTCTCGCTGGCCGACGAGTTGGCGCGGCCTCCAGCCCAACTGAAGAAGCTCTCGCGCAAGCAGGGCGAAGAGGTCATGGACCTGATCCGCGAGGTCATGCTGGTGCGCTACCGCGAACTCTACGGCACCACGCTGGGTGATCCGGCGTCGGTGGTGCGATCTGATTTTGGCCGCGGCGTTTCCATCTATCTCTGGAATCTGCCGCCAGATCGGCGTCTGCCGTTGCGCGCGTACGTCGCAGGGTTGACCCTGAAAAATGGCGTGCCGATTAACTACGTCGAAGCCATCGGACTGTGCGAGTGGATGGAAGTCGGCTTCAACACCTTCTACACTTTCCGTGGCGGCGAAGCGGGATGGATTTACGCGCAAGTGCTGCGCTGCCTGTGTCACTTGATGGGAACGACGTGTGTCTCGGTCTATCCATACCAACTGGGCCATGACAATGATGAAGCGATCGAATCGGGTGCGTTCTGGTTTTACAGAAAGCTGGGTTTCAGGCCGGGACGCTCGGAGCTACAGAAATTAGCGGAAAGCGAAGAGCGCAAAATCGCGGCCGATCCGAACTACCGGACGCCCGCACGCACGCTGAAGCGGTTGGCGGCGGGGCACGTCTTCTACGAGCTGCCGGGTAGTGAAGTAGGAGCGTGGGACAGATTTTCAACGCGCAATATCGGATTGCGAGTCAACCGGCGGATGGCGCACGATTTTGGCGGAGATGCCAGCCTCATGCGCGAGCAGTCGAGGCGTGCGCTCGAGCGATTGCTGGGCGTCAGTACGTCTTCGTGGACGCCGCTGGAGAAAGCAGCCTTCGAGAATTTTGCGCTCGTCCTGACGCAGCTGCCGGGATTGCGTGCATGGACACAAGAAGAAAAAAAAGACCTCGTCCGAATCATCCGCGCCAAAGCCAAGCGGGATGAGATGCTCTACCTGCATCTCACTCAGCGGCATGCGCAGCTTAGGCGGGCTCTGCTCGCGCTCGGGTCATAGCCGCGGGTTTACTATTTCGTTTCAATCTGCTCGTGTAGAGCGGACACTCCTGTCCGCTGCAGTTGGGTTTGACGTTGTCCCTTGGGTTGATGCAATCCCCATCGACCCAACCCCCTACATTCCTGATCGATCAGAATCGGAGAGTTACCCGCAAAATCAGGCCCGCCCTGCGAACTCCCGCGTCTCGGTCGACACCTTGATGGTTTCACCTTCCTTAATGAAGAGGGGAACGCGAATCTCGATGCCGGTCTCAAGCTTCGCCAGCTTGGTCACGCTGCCGCTGGAGGTGTCGCCGCGGACCCCAGGTTCAGTGTATGTGACACTCAGCTCCACATGGGGTGGCAGCTGCAGGCCGATGGGGTTGCCGTTGTACCTGTGCAACTGGATGATGACCCCTTCCACGATAAAGTCCACAGCGTCCCCCATCATCTCGCTGGAAAGGGTGAGCGTCTCGAAACTCTCCTGGTCCATGAAGTAGAAATCACTTCCATCCCTATAAAGATAGGATGCTGGAACCGTCTCAAGATCCGGCTCCTTGAATCGGTCACTGGCCTTGAATGTCTTGTCAAAGACCGCGCGGGTGAGAAGGTTACGCATCTTCAGGCGGACCAAGGTTTGTCCGCCCCGGGCTGTAGGGGTGGACACCTCCGCTTCCAGGCAGACGAATGGCGTGTTTTCAAACTCAAAAAACATTTTGCGCTTCACGTCGATGGCATCGATCAATGCGGCCATGATTTCCTTTAAGACAGGCTCCGTAAGCAATCGCTTCTAATATATCGAGAAATAGGGGTGCGGCCGAGTTCAAGATAAATGGTCACAGCCACCGCGATTCACGAGTTTCCGGTTCGACGCGCTCGATACGCGTAAACCACCGCCAGCAGCGGCGGCGCGAGCAGAAATCCCCAGAATGGAATCACAAACCCAAGTACCAGCGGAACCAGAATCGACGCCCACATCGGCACCTTCGCCACGCGTCGCATGATGTAGGGCTGGAGCACGAACCCATCCACCACCACAATCACCGCGTAGAGAACCAGGACATAAAGTGGATGCTGCCAGTCTTTCCAAGCGAGCGCCGAGGCCAGCACCGGCCCCAGTAATCCGAGGATCGGCCCGAAGTGCGGAATGATCTGCAGCACTGCGGCCAGCATCGCCCACAGCGGAGCCCATGGAACGCCAATAATCCACAGCCCGATCAGCCAGAGAAGGCCGACCGCGATCGAATCCTGCAACTGCGCGATGGCCCAGTGCCCGAGAGCGGAGGCTGTGATTCGGACGTGATCGGCGGTCGTCACTTGTCTGTCGTCAACGCTTTGGTGAGATCGAAAATCTTCTCGCAAATTCTAGTGGCAAAGCTGGCGTCGCGCCTGCCTGGGAGCAAACACATCGTGCCACGTCGTTGGCGAGCGTGTTGATTTCGTCCAGGTCCATTTTGCGCAGCAATCCCAGAACCAGTGCGGCCGTGAACGAATCACCGGCGCCCACGGTGTCCACGACCTTCACCGGACGAGATGGGCAATTGGACCACCGCGCCTCGTCCTTCTCCTTTTGATAAAGCAGGCTGCCATTCGCTCCGCGCGTCAGTGCAACCACTCGCAGGCGGAAGGTTCGCGCCAGGCACTCAACTTGATGCTCGGTCGTACCGGTCAGGCCAAACATTTCGGCGAGGCTCAGCAGTTCGTCATCGTTCAACTTCAGCACGTTCGCCAACTGGAGCGATCTTTCAATCAACCCGCGCGAATAGAACTGCTGCCGAAGATTGATGTCAAAGACGCGCAGCGCATCTGCTGGCGCCGCCGCGACCAGTTGTTGAATTGTGCTGCGCGAGGGCTCCGAACGCTGGGCGAGGCTTCCGAAACAGATTGCGTGCGCCTCGCGCGCGGCCGCGAGCGCCTCCGGTGTCACAGAAATGTAATCCCAAGCCACATTTTCTTGAATAGTGAAATGCGCAAGCCCATCGCCGGAAAGCTCGACAGTCGCCGTCCCGGTCGATGCGGTCTCGTCGATCTGCACGGTGCGGTCCGGCAGGCCCATCTCACGAAAGCGGCGAATGATTTCGCGCCCGTAGTCGTTATTCCCAACGCGCGTGATGACTTGGGCCTCGGCACCCAGGGCGTGCGCATGATACGCGAAGTTCGCCGGAGCTCCGCCCAACTGTGGTCCCGTGAGCAGCAAGTCCCATAGCACTTCTCCGATGCCGACAACATTAAAGTCCATAGCGGCCTTATTCGATGCCCAGTTGTTCCTGGATTTGCTCCAGCGGCACGCCCTTCGTCTCCGGAACCAGCGTCTTCACCCAAATGAGTTGCAGAACCATCATGAACGCAAAGAACGAAATGACATAACCGGCTGGGAAGGCGGAAACCATCTTCGGGAAGAAAGTCGTGAGCAAGGCGGCGAAAATCCAGTGTGTGAAGCTGCCCAGGCTTTGACCTTCCGCGCGATGACGGTTGGGAAATATCTCAGAGATGAAAACCCAGATGACTGCACCTTGACCGATCGCGTGCGCGGCGATGAAGGCGAAGATACAAACTGGAACGATGGAAAAATGCTCCGTAAAGAAGGCCCAGGCAACCAGACCCAGGGACGCGATGTAGCCGAACGAGCCAATAAACAGAAGGGTTCGGCGGCCCAGCCTGTCAATCAGCCAGAGGCCGACAAAGGTGAAGACGAGATTGGTCACGCCGATGCCGATGGATTGGAGCAGTGCGGCTTTCGCTGCCAAACCGGTAAGTTCAAATATGCGCGGAGCGAAGTAGAGAATCGCATTGATGCCGGAGAGTTGGTTGAAGAATGCAATGCAGATGGCAAGCAGGATCGGTTTGCGCAGACGGCGCGTCCAGAAATGCGCCGACGATGCCTTCTCCGAAGACGCAGCCGTAATCTCATCAGCCTCGGCTTCGATCTCAGTCTTGGGCGCTTCGGGTTGGATGCGTTGCAGGACCTTAACACCTCCCGCGCGATCGCCCTTCCGGCCCAGAAGCCAACGCGGGCTTTCGGGAATTCCGAAGCAGAGCAGAGCGTAGAGAAGTGAGGGGAAGGCGGCCACTCCCAGCATCCAGCGCCAGGCATTCTCGCCGATGCCCGCGAGCAGAGCATTAGACACGAAAGCGATCAGGATGCCAAAAACAATGTTGAACTGGAACATGCCCGCAAGTTGCCCACGGTGCTTTGGCGGCGCAATTTCCGAAATGTACAGCGGAGCCGCCACGGTGGAGATGCCGATGCCCAGACCACCAATGACACGCGCGACGATGAAAGTGGAAACATTAGTTGCCAACCCCGACCCTACCGCGCCCACAAAATAAAGGACGCCGATCCAGAGCAGCGTGGCTTTGCGTCCGAACCGGTCAGCGGGCCAGCCGCCAATCAGCGAACCCACGACGGTACCGTAGAGGGCGGAAGCCATGGCAATCCCGTGCAGTCCGGGACTCAGGCCCCAAAGCGCCTGAATAGTTTTTTCCGCGCCGGAGATGACGACCGTGTCAAAACCGAAAAGAAAGCCGGCGAGCGCGGAGGTGAGCGACCAGAAGAAAACGCGACCATTCATACACGGATAGAGCGGTGAGCGAGTCTCACGATAAACGCATCCTTGACGCTGCGCAAATGTGAGTCTCTGCGTTCCGCAGGAGCAGCACCCGCGCCGGACCGCCGGCGAACTTGAACAGCCTCGCTTGACCGTGTATAAAGACTAGAGAGCACGATGCCGTGTGCAGTAGGGCTGGTGCAGTAGGGCGGGCGCGTGCCATGCAGACTTCGAACTTCCTCAAATGGTCTGCAAGATATTGATTGTAAAGCGGAAGTGGTGGAACTGGCAGACACACCATCTTGAGGGGGTGGCGCCGAAAGGCGTGGGGGTTCAAATCCCCCCTTCCGCACCATAGTATTGATTGTCCGGCAAAAAAGATTGTCGAATCCGAGCTTCGGCTCCCTTGGAGTTTTGTGCATGTGGCTAACAGTTCTGATCACGGTCGTTCACGTATTCGTTTGCTTCTTCTTGATTGCAGTGGTGTTGCTGCAGAGCGGAAAGAGCGGTGACCTGGCTGCGGCTTTCGGCGGTCAGGGCAGCCAGACGGCATTTGGCCCGCGAGGCGCGGCTTCGGTTCTTTCCCGGGCGACGACCTGGTCCGCGATCATTTTCATGCTAACGTCGATCACGTTATCGATTTTTGCGGCCCGGCGAAGTGGGCCCACGTCCGTGCTGTCAGGCGTGAAGCCGACGCAGACGAAGTCGCAGCCAATTACACCGGCGCCGTCCACGCCCCCGACCGTCCCGCAAAACCAGGCACCAACCCAGAAGTAATTTGCTAGTGGAGAGTCGGGCGTCCCCGCCCGGCCATCGTCCATTCTGCCACGCGGTCACCCCACCAAAAACGGATTCGCTTCCCTTTCCTCTCCGATGGTTGTTCGCGGGCCGTGGCCCGGAATCACCAGCGTGTCATCGGGCAGGGTCAGGACGCGCTCATGCAGGGAGCGCATGATTTTTTCGAACGATCCTCCGGGAAGATCGGTGCGTCCGATGCTGCGGGCGAACAGGGTGTCGCCGGCGATCAGTAATTTCTCCGCGGGAAAATAGAGGCAGACGCTGCCCTCCGTGTGGCCGGGAGTGTGGAGAACGTTCGCCGTCAGGTTGCCCGTGTGCAACGATTCGCCATCCGCGATACTCGCTTCGATCGCAACATTGCCGGGCGCGGCCATGCCCAGCCAGGAAGCCTGCACGTCGAGCATTTTCAGCAGCGCGTAGTCATTCTGATTGAGCAGGATTGGAGCGCCCGTCAGCGCCCGCAGCTTCATCGCTCCGCCTACATGATCGATGTGGGCGTGGGTGATGACGATCTGCTTCACTTCCAGATTGTACTGGCGGATGACGGCGAGAACGTCCTCAATGTCGTCGCCAGGGTCGATGACCATGGCTTCGTGGGTGGTCTCATCGCCGATGATGGAGCAGTTGCATTGCAGCGGGCCTACGGGAAGGATCTTGTGGATCATGCTCTGATTTTCGCTCAGCGGGAGAAAATCCGCCCCGGAGAAGGTTAGAGGTAAGAGGTCAGATTGCAGAGGTGAGAACCCGTGACCTTTTGATCGAAGGGTTCTCACCTCTGCAATCTGACCTCTAACCTCTGACCTTAACCTACAACGCCGCCGCGATCTGTCCGGTTCTCTGATCGGAGCGGAAGCGCAGGAGCGCGGCGATGTTGCCGGCGCGATCGAGATCGCTGTGCTCCGTGAGATAGAACAATTCGATGTCGCGACGGATGGCGATGGGAATGATGGCGTCGCTGACGTCGGCGAGTTCGCGAGTGGGACGTCCGCAAGCGGCGCACAACGGGACCAGGTGGGCGTCGAGGTGTCCGCAGTTGGGGCACTCGACAGCTCGCGCGGAATAGTTTTCGCTGAGGAAGATGCTCTGCACTTCCCCCGCTTCCAGTGCTTGCAGGACGCGGCGCAGGCCGGTCACACCGCGCCCTTTGGATTTGGCGAAGTCCACCGCCTCGTTGGCTTTCTTGGAGCCACGTTCCGTGATCCATCGGTTGAGGAGAGCACCGGCGTGATCGCGAATCTCTTCATTCGAGACGCTGGCAACATCGGCTGAGAATCGGCCAATCAGGCGCTGTTTGACGTAAGGGTGCAGGTTCGACTCAAACTCGGACCAGTTGGCATCCTGGCACCCGACAATGAGCCGCTCCCAGAGGCCTTTCTCGAAGTCGGCGAGCAGCCGGTCGGAAACTGCTTTGAAGTGCTGCAGCGCTTCTTCGGACACGCGGCGCTCGGCATGGCCGGCTTCGTAACCGTTGTAGCCGTAGCTCGAGCCGCTGCGCGACAGCATGTGGACAATGGCCCCGCGTTCTTGCAGGTCGTCCAGGCGAAGATCGAAGAAACGGGCGCGCTGGCGGTCGACCACGGTAACCGAGAGCGCCGGTTGCGCTCCCAGCAAAGCGGCCAGCGGTTTCAACTGAAAGCGCGGCTGGAGATAAATCTGCGTGCTTCCGAGATGCGGGGGCAGTTCGTACTCCCTCCAGAAATTTTGAGCCGAACAGGCGAAGACCGCTTTTCCCCGGGCATTGCCGCGCAGGTTCGTGGCCAGATCGAGGACGCGATCGAGGTCGGCGTGAAGCGATCCGTTCTTGCCGCCTGCGGCAGCACTTTTCAGGGCCTGCTTGACGATATCTTTGGCGACGATCGCCTCGCGGCGATGGGAACGATCCTGCGGAGGATCGGGTTGAAAGTAAAAACTCAGGGCGCATGCCCCTTTGGTGTCGTCCGCTTGAAAAGCTGCCAACTCACGGATTTCGTCTCGGGTCATCATCTCGACGCTCCTTAACTATTTGGGATGCTGCTACTGAGATGTTTAGATTCGAGTTTTGACTAAAAGTTCATGATGGAATTCGCTGGCGATCGAGGGTGAGCTGCGAACGCAGTCGCGTGCCCGCTGGACAGATTCGCGCACGGCCTCCAGATGCCGGCCGGTGATGGCGGCGATTTCGCCGAGGGAGAAGCCCTCGATCCCATAAAGGAGGAACGCTTCGCGGTCGGTGCGGTCGGCGCCGCGAAGTGCGGCTTGCACCAAGGCAATCACTTCGTCGGAGTAGGCGGACTGCTCGGGAGTGGATACGCGGCGATCGGGGATGACGTTTTCGCGCGTCCATCCTTCGTCGGGTTGATGGAACTGCAGCCCGGCTTCGTCGGAAGCTTCGACATTTTGCCGGCGGGAACTGGTTTCGAGATGGACAGGAGAATCCAGTTCATGAAGGCGCGCCGTCATCTCGTTCATGGCTTCGAGCGCAAGACGGTAAAGCCATGGTTCGAGCGTCAGTTTTTCCGGACGGTCGTGGTCGCCGAGAGCGCGGGCGATGACTTCATTCACGACTTCGGGGGTGGTGAGACCGTCCTCGGGAATCTCCTCGTCTGCGCAGCGGAAGTGCAGCTCGCGATCCACGAAACGTTCGAGGCGCGCAAGATTGGCATTCACGTAGGAGCCGATGTCATCGGCGGAAATCGTAGGCGGCCGAATCGCCGCCAGCGTCTGCTCGAAGGGGACGCCGGGCTCGGGAGATTCCTGTGGCCCTCCGCGCCAGCGCCGCCATTTGTGGCTGGAGCGAAGCAGTTCCTTATGCCGGCCAATCTGCTGGATGAGTTCGTCAAAGGCCGCCTTGATGGCCGACGTCGGGCTGGGCGCTTTCTCCTGGGCGGTCAGTTGACCGGATGGCAAGCGCAGATTCAGGGAGACGAGCGTTCCCTCGCGCGCCGAATTTTCATCGATGATGGCTTTCAGATGAACCAGTTCGGGCCGGAAGACATGAAGCCGCTTCTGGATCTTCTCGATCTGGTGGCTGATTTCTTTTTCGATGTCGGGAGTTTTATGGACCTTGTAACTGACGTGAACGTTCATTGTTCAAGCCTCGAACGCGGGAACAAGAGCCCGTGAAGCTGCGGTCCTAACAAAACAATTGTACACCCGTTGGGAAGGAGGAATCGGGTCATCTGACCATCGGGTCATCGGGTGATCGAAGGTCAAAGGCATTTGAACTTAGATGACCCGATGACCCGATCACCCGATGGCCCGATCCGCTCTACTTCACGTACACCGAATCCTTCGTTAACTCCTTTGGCATCGCGACTGGGAACGGCGGGAATTCATGGGAGGCGCCTTTGAATAAAGAAACGGTAGCCTCCATGCGCCGGGTGCCGTCGTGCACAGCGATTTCGTGTGGCCTTTCTGAATAGCCCTGCCAGAGAGACACGCCAGCATAGGCGCCGTCCTTGCGCAGGATGTAATAAGTCATGTCGATGAACTTGAGCTTGCTCATGTCGTTGTTGTAGTTGCGGACGATGCGTTTAAGGGCGTCAAGGCCAGCCTCGAGCGGCGGCATGCCGCGCCGCATATTTTCGACGATGGTGTGCGCTCCGGCGACCTTGATATTCTCTTCTCCGCTGCCCGTGGCGCCCGCCGAGCCCACGTCCTGATCGGTGTAGCAACCGGCGCCGATAATCGGCGAATCGCCGCAGCGTCCGGGAAGTTTGAAGGCAAGGCCGCTGGTGGTGGTGCAGCCGGAGATCTCACCTTTGTCGTTGAGTGCGGAACAGTGGATGGTTCCGGTCGGCGGAGACAGCACGCACCGGATGGCGGCCGTGCGGAATTCCGGTTCGATGCCCAGCCGGGCGGCGTGCTCTTCGAGGCGTTGGATGCGCTCTTCCCAGAGTTCCGATTGCGGCCCGGATTGCGGCGGCTTCCATTGCGGGTCGGCCAATCCCGGTCCCCACCAATCGTCGGTCGAGTGATACTCCTTCCACAGCAGCCAGATCTTGCGGGAGCGTTCAGTGAGCAGATTTTCCCGCGGGAACCCCACGGCGACCGCGAATCGTTCAGCGCCTTCGCCGACGAGCATGACGTGGCCGGTGTGCTCGAACACAGCTTTGGACACCAGCGAAACATTCTTGATGTTCCGCACGCCACCCACGGACCCGGCGCGGCGCGTGGGCCCGTGCATGCAGCAGGCGTCGAGTTCAACCACGCCTTCTTCGTTGGGCAGGCCGCCGAGTCCAACGGTATCGTCGTTCGGATCATCTTCCGGACCTTTTACCACGCGCAGGGCAGCGTCCAGCGTGTCGCCGCCGTTTTTCAGAAAAATGAAGGCGGCGTCGAGATAGTTGACGCCATTGTGGGCGCAGATGATGATCGGCCGCTTGCCAGAACCAAAGGGATTGGCCGGGCGAGAAGCATCGTCTTTAGCCTTGTCTCTAACTTGGCCTTGCGCGTTGAGATCTTTCGCATTCAGGCCGGTGCCCACCGATGCAGCGATTGCGGAACCTAGAAATCCACGACGGCTTATGGACATGAATTCTCCGTACTAATTCTCTGTACTTGGGAAACGGCAAAAGAATAACACGAAGGCGATTTGATCTGGCGCGGACGACCGGATTCGTAGTAGGTCAGTTTCCGCGTCGCTGACTACTTGGCAGTGAACAAGCGATTCTGGAGTTGTGAGTGCTATGGCGATTTAACGAGAACTGACCGACGTGGACCCGAATTGTGATTCCAATTAGGAGTCGCTGCCTACCGGGGGTAAGCACCAGCCCGGGGTAGGTAAACCAAATAGAGCCATAGGAATAGTCCAGCAAGAGCAAGCATCAATGCATTAAAGCAGATGCAGACGAGGGAAAGAAGCGAACGCACCCCGTGTCCTCTGGCGAACGACCTAGATAACAGGAATATCGCTGTTATGGGCATCGCGAACGCAAGAACCACCCCAAAGGCCACATAACCCTCGCCAAGACCACCCGCCACCGCAGCGAGGCCGGTCGCCTTCTCCTTGGCGATGCCGTTGAAGGCGTTGGATATGTCAATAATGAGCGGAATGGACAGCGTGCAAGTGACAACAGTCCCCCAGACGAACCATCTTTTCTTGCGTTCGTGAGTGAGAATATCGTCCATCGGCAAATAGAGGATCTTACAAAGGCACAGGAAATTCAATAGTTGTTTGGCGCTATCTTCAGACCCCCACCACCTGCAACAGGCGCGCGACGCCTTCGCGAAAATCGGCAGGCTCGGTGATCAGGCTCAGCACGAGATGGCCTTCGTTGGGAAAATCGTAGAAGTGTCCGGGATGGACGCTCACCCTCGCCTCGCGCAATAAGCGAATGGCGAGATCTTCGTCGCTCTCGATGACAGGGACGCGAACGACAACATACCATCCGCCCTCAACCAGCAATCTTGTGCAGGAGGGACGGCCTGCGAGTTGGCGATCGAGTTCGGCGAGATTCTCGCGCAAACGGTCAAGAACAATGGGCTGGATCTGCTTGCGTTGATCGAGCAGCACCGGGGCGGCAAGCTGCACCGGAGCGTTCAGGGAGAGAAACGTGTCGGCGATGATTTCAAGACGGGCTCCGGCTTCGGCGACCATTTCTTTCGGGCCGCTGGTGGCCACCCAGGCAAGTTTCATCTGCGGAAGCGCGGAAATCTTGGAGACTCCGCTGAGCGTGAAGGTGAGCGCCTCGGCATTCCCGACAAAACTGGAACGCGGCGCCCCGTCGTGCGAATAGTCGAGAAAAACTTCGTCCACGATCAGCGCTAGCCCGTAGTCACGACAGAAAGCGTTGAGCGCCGAGGTTTCCGCAGCAGAGACGTAGGAGCCGGTCGGGTTGTTGGGATGGACGAGAATCACTGCTCGCGACTGCGCGGTTGCCGCTTTGTAGAGCGAATCAAAATCGATTTGCCAGCCGTGATCGTAGAGCAGCGGATACGGAACGAGCTTCACGTCGGCGAGATCGGCCAGAAACTCGAACAAGGGATAGCTCGGTTTGGGTACAAGGATCTCGTCGGCGGGATTCGAGAGCAAACGAAAGACGTAAGAGTAAGCTTCGCTGGTGCTGGTGGTCAGAATCAGACGCTCGGGATCGAGATCGAAAACCTCGTGCGACTCGCGATAGTAGCGATAGACGGCTTGGCGCGCTCCGAGCAAACCTCGGGGCTGGGGGTCGTAATGCATCGCTTCGGGATTCGCCAGCGCGGCGAGCACGATTTCAGCATCGGGGCGAACCCCGGCTTCGGTCGGGTTTGAGACCGTGAGATCGAGAATTTCCTCTCCCGAAGCGCGCGCTTCCGCGATCGCGCGCGTAAGAGCGTTCGGACTGCGCCGCCAGCTTGTGCGGTGGGAGAACATAGATTCTGGTGGAGCGCCGGGCGTCCCCGCCCGGCCAACGAGCGAGACGCCCGTCGCTCCATCGTAAACGACGAATCGCTATTTCAAGAAAAATCCCAGCTGCTCAGGCGCGGGCAGCGTTTTGACGGTCCAATACTGACGTTCGGCTTGTTGGACGACGACGATTTTCGCTTGCACCTCCGACGCCAGATAGTCGTAGCGCACCAGAACGTTGTCCAGCCAGTAGGGATGGTTCTCGCGCGCCCAGCCTTCTGCGTACATCCTGCGCAGTTGCGTGATCGCGTCACGCAGGCTCTCCAACCTCCCGTTGATGTCAACAATCTCGTCGAGGTCATTTTGCGTACGCGCCTTGTCCGTCTGATTCTGATAAGCGTCCCAGTAGTAGCGGCTGATTTCGGATGTGAACTGGATCTTCATGCCCAGCGTGTCCAGGTGCCAGGCGGCAAGCAGCATGTCGTCGAGAGTCTCGGCGTGAAGGTGTGCCTTCGCTCGATTGAGCATCAGCGATTCGATGGCGCGTTCAGCGCTGATGCGCAGATCGTGGGTAACCGGCAGCGCTTTGGCCGCCATGTTGGCTCCGCCTTCACTGAATGGATCAGACCAGAAGAGTTCGTGATTCGCGTTGTCCAGTTTCACTCCGGCGAGGAGCGTGTGGGAACGATCGAGATTCTCGATCACGTCGATAAAAGTTCTGTCCTTATCATCGTTGCGGTAGAAAGCCCAGTCATAGCTGTTCTTGAAATCATCGATGCCGGATTCGCCGGGCTGCCAACTGGCGGCTGCGCCAAACACCAGAGCGGGCCAGGTCATGTCAACGAGCGCTTCCCCATCGTCGTTCCAGGTAGTGTTGAGGGCGCCGATAGCCTGATGCTTCTGGCCATCGCGAACAAAGTTCCGAATGTTCACGAAGGCGCTCTCGAGGTCCGGCCAGATCGCGTGCCAGTTGCCTGCTCCGGGCGCGACCACTACGCGCAGGCCGGCGTCGGTGTATGGCGCAATGATGTTTTCGTAGCTGGGCTTGGGGTCGTATTCCCAGGGAACGGCGATCATGTCTTTCGGAAGGATAGTAAGTAGCTCGGGATACTTGACTGCGATATCTCCCCAGAACATGAGTTGCTTGTGATAGGGCCGCATGATCTCGAAAACTTTCTGGAGGTGTTCGAGATAAACGCGGCCGAGGCCCTCTTGGGCAGCGAGAGCTTTCGTCTGCCCGAGGCCAAGTTCGAAAGTTTCATCGGCGCCGATGTGGAAGAACGGGCCGGGAAACAAGGGAACAATCTCACCGTAAACCTGGCGAATGAAATCGTAGGTTTTGGGATTGGTGGGCGTGAGCACATGCCCGTGCGGCGTTTCGGCAAGGTCCGAATAGATTTCATACTTCAAAAATTGATGAAGATGTCCGAAGGCCTGCTGCTCGGGCATGATGGTGATGTAGTACCTGCTGGCGTAGTCAACCAACTCTTTGATCTCGGCGGGAGTCAGCGCCGCTTCCTGGGACGCGTCTTTCGGAGCGTCTCTCGGCGAAACCAGCGGCTGGGTCTGGAAGGTGAACACGTGCTCCATATTGAACCCGACCAGGTTGATCTTGTACTCGGCCAAGGTGCGGATCTGCATCTTCAAGTAATCGAGCGTAGGGATGGGACCACGGCTGATGTCGTCGCTCACGCCCCGCCATTCCATGCTGGGCCAGTCGCGGATGACGAGAGCAGGAATCGCAAGCGTCTTCCCGCCCGGGCCTTCCGGGCGCAGCAACTGGCGCAGCGTCTGCACGCCGTAGAACAAGCCCTGCGGCGTGCGGCCCGCGACCAGCACTCCGGAGTCGCCCACGCGAATCACGTAGCCTTGTCTGTCAAGATCGCGGCCGCCAAGGTCGTCGGACTTTATCCCCTGCGATTCAAGATAGGAGCGCAAGCCGCGGTCAGTCACGAGTCCAAGCGAGATGTGCCCCGTCGTTTTCGGAGCGGCGGTCGCGAATTCGATGGACAGCTTCATGCCGGCGCGGTCGTGAATCTCCTTTTGCAGCGTCTCGGCCGCAGTCCGGTCTCCGACGGTGCTGATGAGAATGGTGGTCGAGGGCTTGATCACGATCCTGCCTTCGGCCATGCGAACTTCTTTCGGGGCCGGCAGAATTTTGAGCGCGCGCGCAGCGTCGTTGCTTTGAGCGTGAGAAGCAAGCGACAGACAGGCAAGGCCGGCGAAAATCCATTTAATAATCTTCATAACGTGGGTGACTGGCGAGAGTAACAGGCGAGAGCGGGCGGCGACAAGTTTCCCGAGAAGCGCCGTCGGCATTCTCTAAGTCCGTGGGATAGACCCGCAGAGCTTCGCTCCGCGTGGACGGGCGAGGGCCGCCCGTCCCTCCACAACCTACTTCCCGAACGCTTCTTTGTTCACCACATACGGCATCTTCGTGATGTCGCCGCCGTAGTTCCCTTCCAGCACGTCGATCAGTCCCTGCACGCAGCGTCCGGCCATGCCTTTATTGGGATCGGGCGACAGGCGGGTGATGCGCGCGGCGCTGGCGAAGTGGGGCAGGAGGCGGCAGCGGTCGGCGATGGCGGGATCGCGCAGCGGTGAATCAGCGGGCAAAGGCTCTTCTGCGTAAACATCAAGAGCGGCGCCGGCGATCCAATTTTCGCGCAACGCGTAGGCCAGGGCTATCTCGTCCACCACTGGACCACGCGATGTGTTCACGATCATGGCGGTGGGCTTCATCATGCGCAGCGTCGCTTCGTTGATCAGGTGATAAGTCGGCGTGGTGCTCTCGCCCTCGCGCAGCAGGGGAACGTGCAGGCTGATGAAATCCGCGGTGCCCAGCGCCTCGTGCAACGTGGTGTAACGAATGGTGGCTCGCTCGCGGCTGATCCCGCGCTGGAAACGCAGATCTTTCACTTCCTGTATGGCCCGGATGTAGTCGTGGTTTTCATAGGCCGGATCAAAGCACAGGATGTTCATGTCGAAGCCGGCGCACTTCTTGATGAAGGCGAGGCCGATGCGCCCGGTGCCGATGACGGCCACAGTTTTTCCGGTAACTTCGTCGCCCAGAAATGGCAGGTAGGGGTGCCAGTAGTCCCAGCGATTTTCGCGCGTCAGATGTTCGGCGGGCCAGAGTTTGCGGGCGAGCGCGCCCATCAGGAAGAAGGCAAACTCCGCAGTCGCTTCGGTCAAGACGTCGGCAGTATAAGTGAACGGGACTTTGTACCGGTTGGCATCGGCGCGGTTGATGTTGTCAAAACCAACGGCGTACTGTGCGACCACTTTGAGCGAGCCCGCTCCAGGGGCGAAAACCTCGGCGTCGATCGGATCGCGCAGGGTGGTGATCAGGCCATCCACGCCGGACTTCACCTTTTCGATGATCAAGCTTTTCGGCGGAGCTTCGGGTTGGGGACAGACTTCAAGGTCGTATCCCTTGTGACGAAGAATGTTGAGGGCGTCTCCAATGTCGCAAGTGGCAAAAACGCGGATTCTATGGCTCATGGGTTCGAACAGTTTACCGCAGGCCAGAACTTGTCGATGGAGCGCCGGGCGTCCTCGCCCGGCTGGACGGGCGAGACGCCCGTCCCTCCACCATTTACTGCTACGTGTCTATGCTTCGCTTCTTTCCGGGCGTGGAGCGGCGGAAGCTGCCTGCGCGTGATGACGGACATCCGCTCCCAGAACCCAGAAAATAACGTCTTCGGAAATGTTGGTGGCGTGGTCGGCGACGCGTTCGAGATTGCGCGCCACTAAGAGAGCATCTAGTGCCTGCTGAGTAACTTGCGGCTCTTCGTTCATCTTTCGCACGAGCACGATAAACGCCTCATCGCGCATCCGGTCGACGACGTGATCCATCTCCAGCACAGCCTGGGCGAGTTCGGCTTTGCCTTCCACGAACGACTCCAGCGCGCGCCGCACCATGGCGCTGACGGCGGTAGCCATGCGAGGGATATCGACGGGCAACTCGACCGCCGGCAATTCAATCAGGTCCATCACGCGTTCGGCGATGTTGACCGCCTGATCGCCCACGCGCTCCAGGTCGGCGTTGATCTTGGTCACCGCGAGAATGAAACGCAGATCGACGGCCGCCGGCTGCTGCGTGGCGAGGATGTCGAAGGCCATTTCATCGATCTCGCGCTCAGCGGCGTTGATCAGGCTCTCGTTTTCGAGGACCAGCTGGCAGCGGGTGAGATCGCGTTCGGTGTACGCCTGGCAGGCGCGATCCACCGCCAGTTCCGCGAGACCGCCCATGCGGAGCAGTTTCTCCCGCAGGTCCTCCATCTGCTGTTGAAAGCGCGTGCGCATTATCCGAGCCTCTTTCGTAAGGTCAGAGGTTAGAGGTCAGATCGCAGAGGTGAAAATCCCAGGACCGCCGACACCTTAATTATGCGATCGGTTTTTGACCTCTGCGATCTGACCTCTAACCTCTGACCTCATTCCTATCCGAATCTGCCGGTGACGTAGTCTTCCGTCCGCTTGTCGGAAGGATTGGTGAAGATCTTCTCAGTTTTATCGAACTCGATCATTTTGCCTAAAAGAAAAAATCCGGTAAACTCCGCCACCCGGGCGGCCTGCTGCATATTATGCGTCACAATCACGATCGTGTATTGCTCTTTTAATTGAAAGATCAGCTCTTCGATCTTGCCGGTGGAGATCGGATCGAGCGCCGAGCACGGTTCATCCATGAGCAGAACTTCCGGCTGGACCGCGAGGGCGCGGGCGATGCACAGGCGTTGCTGCTGACCGCCGGAGAGGCTGGCGCCCGACTTCTTGTGGAGCGAGTCTTTTACCTCGTCCCACAGCGCCGCGCTTTGCAAAGATTTCTGAACGACCTCATCCAGTTGTTTGCGGTTGCGAAACCCGTTCAGCTTGAGCCCGGCGGCCACGTTGTCATAGATGGACATGGTGGGGAATGGATTCGCCTTCTGAAACACCATGCCCACGCGGCGGCGCAGCTGGGTGGCCGAGGTTCCGTTATAAACACTGAGATCGCCGATGAGTACTTTCCCGTCAACCCGCGCCTCGGGAATGGTTTCGTGCATACGGTTCAGACAACGAATGAATGTGGATTTCCCGCAACCCGAAGGGCCGATGAGCGCGGTCGCGTGGTTCGCCAGCACGGTAATGTTGACGTCGAACAAGGCCTGAGTCTTCCCGTAAAACGCATTCAGGTGCTCGACTGTAATTCCGACTCCCATAGCTCCTTAAGCTCCCGCTTATGCTCCCGATAACGTGCCGTGCCGTACCGCGATGCGAACCGCGGCCACCGCGCCGACAATGAGGATAATCAAAACCAGCGCGCCCGCCCATGCCTGCCTGTGCCATTCATCGAAGGGCGATATGGCATAAGTAAAGATTTGCAGTGACAGGGCTGCAGTCGGCTGGTCCGACTTCCAATTCCAGTACTGGTTTCCAAACGCGGTGAATAGTAGCGGCGCGGTTTCGCCGGCAACGCGGGCGAAGGCCAGCATGACGCCAGTGATGACTCCCGAAGTGGCCGTGCGCAGCGTAATCGAGAGCGTGGTGCGCCAGCGCGAAACGCCCAGGCCGTACGCGGCTTCGCGGATGGCTTGTGGAACCAGCAGCAGCATCTGCTCGGTGGTACGCGCGATGGTCGGAATCATCATGATCGCGAGCGCGACGCCGCCCGCCAGCGCCGAGAAGTGTTTCTGGCGCATCACCACCAGCCCATAGGCCACAATGCCGATCACGATAGAGGGGACGCCGTTCAGCACATCGGAGACAAAGCGCACGATATCGCCATAGCGGTTGCGCCCGTACTCGGAGAGAAAAATGCCCGCACCGATGCCAAGGGGCACGCCGAGCAGGCTGGCAATGGCAAGAATGACCGTCGAGCCGACGATGGCGTTCGCCATGCCGCCGCCGGGTTCGCCCACCGGCTTCGGAGTCTGGGTCAGGAAGGCAATATTGATCGAACCGATACCCCTATAAACCAGATAGGCAAAGATAGCGAAGAGCGGCAAAAGCACGAGGAGGACGGTGAGTACGGAGATGCCGGTCATCACGTGATCCATCACCCGCCGCTGCAAGCTGATAGGCGGAATGTTGATCTGCTGAACCGATACCGCGGACGTATTGGAGTTCGTGTCAGGCAATGCTTCTCGCCGGTTGGCCTCGAGTAACGCTCCACACCATGAGCCGTGCAAGCGCGTTGACCACAATCGTGACAAAGAACAGCGCCAAGCCGATTTCGATCAACGCTGAAAGATAGAGATCGCCGGTCGCTTCGGTAAATTCGTTGGCGAGCACGCTGGCCATGGTATATCCGGGAGCAAACAGCGACTTGGCAATTTCCGGACGGTTGCCGATCACCATGGTGACCGCCATGGTTTCGCCCAGCGCGCGGCCCAGTCCCAAAATGATGGCGCCCACGATCCCGGCCCGCGCATTGCGCAGCACACCCATGCGGATCATCTCCCAGCGCGTTGCTCCGAGCGCCAGCACCGCTTCCCGCTGGTGCTGAGGCACGACGGTGAGCACTTCGCGGGTGATCGACGAGATGATGGGAATGATCATGATCGCCAGAATCACGCCCGCGGCCAGCATGCCGATGCCGTAGGGCGGTCCGCTGAAAAGACCTGTCCAGCCCAGTGTCTTGGCAAGAAACGGCTGCACATATTCGCGCAGCATTGGCACCATGACAAAGATTGCCCAAAGTCCGTAGACCACGCTGGGGATGGCGGCCAACAGTTCGGTGGTGAAAGAGAGAATTCCGCGCAGCCCGACCGGACACATCTCGGTGATGAACACAGCCACCCCGATCGACAGCGGCACAGCGATGACCAGCGCCAGCAACGAAGACACGACCGTGCCGTAGATAAACGGCAGCGCGCCATACTGATCCGATACCGGATTCCAGTCCGATTGAGCAAAGAACTTCCAGCCAAAAGCGTGCCAGGAGAGCTCGGAGCCCACCACCAGTTGGTAAACGATCAAGCCGAGCAGCGCGACTACCGCCAAGCCACAAAGGCGCATCGCCCAGCCAAAAGCAACGTCGGGGACTTCGCTGACTTTCCCCTGCAACAGCGGCGTCGTTCTGGCTTCGATTTTCAGGGCGGCCTTCGACCCCGGCTCCGGTTCGGGAGCGTTGAAACGCGGCCGGGGCAGGGCTTGATTGGACATTCCTTTCGAGGCTAGCAGAGGCTTGTTACAAACTGGTTAAAACATGGCCTAAATCTCTGTTACCGACTGACATGCTGCGAGCTAAGAGCCACGAGCCGCGGGCGCCCGGTTTGGTTTGCTCCAAGCTCGTAGCTCGAAGCTCGCGGCTGCCCTTGCGCGACGCGGCCTCGTTGTGAGAATACTGATCATTAACTTTCGGCCGTCACACCTATGCCCACCTTTGCCGCCATCGATATCGGCTCAAATTCTGTTCGTCTGAAAATCTCGCGCCTGCAAGCCGGACGGCTGAAGGAAGTCCACGAAGACCGCGAAGTCACTCGCTTGGGTAACGGCGTCTTCAGTGGCGGACTGCTCTCGCCGGAGGCGATGTCGGAAACGGTGCGCGTGTTGCGGCGCTTCAATCGCGCCGTGCAGGAATGCGGCACCGATTCAGTGAAGGTAGTGGCCACAGCGGCGCTGCGCGATGCCCGCAATTCGCGCACATTTCTGGAGTGGATACGCTCGACCACGGGCTGGACCATCGAAATCATTTCCGGACTAGAAGAAGCTCGCCTCATTCACCTGGGCATGGTCTCCGCCGGCCGCCTGGGCGCGCACAGCGTTCTGCTGGTGGACCTGGGCGGCGGCAGCTGTGAGCTCACGCTTTCGCGCGAAGGACAAATCCGCGATACGGTGAGCTTGCCGCTCGGGGCCGTGCGCCTGACCGGCGAATTTTTGCAGCACGATCCGCCGCGCAAGAGCGAACTGAAGCGGCTCCAGGGATTTGTGGCGCGAGAGATTACGCGCATTCAAGATCGCATCAAATCCGCGCGCGTGGGCGCAGTGATCGCCACCTCCGGCACAGCCGCGGCGCTGGTGGCCATGGCCAGCCACCTGGCGCGCCCCAGAAAGCGGCGACCGGCGACTTACGCTACCCGCGAGATGATGCGCCGCATTGCCAACCAGATCACGCGCCAAACATTGGAGCAGCGACGGAAAGTGCCCGGAATCGGTCCGCGCCGCGCTGAAATTATTTGTGCCGGCGCGGTGGTGTACGCGGAATTGCTGGAGCGCTGCCATCTCGCCGGTTTTCGCTACTCGGCGCTGGGGCTGCGCGATGGCATCCTGGCCCAGATGGCGGCGGAATACGATCGCAGCACGCGATCGGGCCGGGCGGTCGAATCGGAGCGGTGGGAGTCGATCAAGCGCGCCGTGGAACATTACCGGGTCGATCTGCATCATGCTTTACACGTGCGCGACGCGGCCTTGCTGCTGTTTTCCTCGTTGAAATCGGTGCACCAGCTTCCCGTGGAGTATCGCGAATGGCTTTCGGCCGCGGCCATGCTCTACGAGGTGGGCGACTACGTGAACCGCAACGGACACCACCGGCACACTTACTACATCATCGCGAACTCCGAGATTCTGGGATATACACCACAACAGCGCAGGATCATTGGTTCGATCGCGCGTTACCTGGGAAAGTCGCGACCCACGCCGGGAGACGGCCCGATGACTACCTTGAGCCCCGAGGAGCAGGAGAATGTGGAGAAAGCGTCAGTACTGCTCCGCATCGCGCGCGCTTTGAATATGGGGAGGAGCCAATCCGTGGCGAGCGTTGCCGTCTCGGCGCGCAGCGGCAAAGTCTCCATGAAACTGACTCGGCGCGGAAAGGCAAGTGTGGACCTCGAAGTATGGGCGATTGAGAAGGACCGAGCCTATTTCCGCGAAGTCTTCGGGCGCGAACTCTCCGTGGCCGCGGTGTGAAGTGTGCGCAGGATGCGGGGCGTGATGCACCAGCTCAGGGACCCGGCATTGCGCCGCATTTCGACTTTGGCCACGGCACCTTTCTTCAGTTCAACCACGGCTTCGCATCCACTGTCGCTGATCACGCGTCCGAGAAATTCGCGCAGGTTCGGGTTGTGCCCCACCAGCAGCACGGAATCCAGACGGGCATACTTTTCCAGCATCTTCTGAAAATCTGAGAAGTTCGCCTCCGGACGCAGCGCGTTCTCGGTCACCAGTTTGCCTTCGTGCCCCATTTCGTTGCCCACCAATGCCGCGGTTTGCGTCGATCGTTTTAGCGGGCTGGAGACAATGATTTCCACCTGCACGCCCAGCGCGGCCAGGGCGCGGCCGATATATCCGCATTGCTCGATGCCGTCTTTATCGAGGCCGCGCTTTTCGTCCTTCTTCGCGGTAGTCAACTGTTGTCCGGCACTGGCGTGGCGCAAAAAATAGAGAAACATTTCGAAGTAATTACTCCTTCCGGATTAAAGCTGGTCCAATCGATGATCGTCCAATGGAAGATCGTCCAATTAAAGATCGAGAGGCGCGCCGCGGGGCAGCCACGGGAATCTCCTCGAGTGTCCTGGTCCCTTCCGCTAGTCCAATAAGAAAATCCTGGGCGCTGAAAGCGGCAGCGCCTCGAGGCGGCCTCTTGCTGCGTCCGCGCGGCGATTGCCAGGGGCGCAGGTAGCGGCCATCCTTTTGCAGAAATCTTGATTTCACATTGTCGGCAAGCAATGCCGCCAGAATCTCGTGCACTACGCGATCGCGCAGCAATGGGTTCTTCAGCGGGAACAGGACTTCCACGCGCTCGTGCAGGTTGCGCGGCATCCAATCGGCGCTGCCCAGGTAGACTTCTGGCTCGCCGCCGTTCTCGAAGTAAAAAATGCGGCTGTGCTCGAGGAACCGGCCCACAATACTGCGCACGCGGATGCGGTCGCTGATGCCGCGAATCCCCGGCCGCAGCGAGCAGATGCCGCGCACCAACAGCTCAATGTCCACTCCTGCCTGCGATGCCCGGTAGAGAGCCTGGACAATATCTTTGTCGACCAGGGAGTTGACCTTGACGATCATGCGCGCCGGACGCCCTTCGCGGGCATGCTCGGCCTCCCGCTCAATCAGGCGCATACACTTCTCGGCCAAATCCAGAGGCGCCACCAGCAGCGGCCCGTAGCTCGGGTGCTCCGCGTAAGCAGTCAGAAAACTGAAAACATCGTGAACCGCGCTGGTAATCTCCGGGTC
>JBEKIB010000019.1:0-58519 GCA_050011975.1 Terriglobales bacterium
AAAAGCCTTCCCGGACTCCGTCCTCCTCCGCGAAGTAACACCGCCGCACGCACAGCTCCGCCGCCGACGGAGTCTCCGGCGCGCGCCGCAGTAACTCAACCAGCTTTCTGGCAAACTGTTCGTGAGCGGATAAAGATAGACGCGCATCAATGTTAGAAAACACCACGTCCACATAACTCGCGAACTTATCCGACGCATCGTAAATTTCTTCTTCCGCACTCAGTTCACCCGTCGACCAGGCATCGCATTTCGCCGTCTCCACCATGCTCCGCGGCGAGTTCAGCGCCCGAAGAAATTCCCCCAGCTCGGGAAATGTTTTCGCTTCCTCGATCCGCGCCATCAACTCCGGACGGCGCTTCAAGTCAACATACGCAAGCTCGCCCGCCGGATCCTTCCAGGGAAGGTCCAGCACCGGATCTTCGCGCCCCAACTCGATCGAGAAGTCAGCATCCATCAGAACCTCGTTCATCAGCACGTATCGATATTCAGCATGTATCCGTATTCGGCATGTATCCGTCAGAATCTACGCAGGAAGTTCACGATCTCATGCTCCGCCCAATAACCGTCGTCATAGCGAGCCTGGTGAGGCTGATCGTCGTGATAACGACCATCGCTCGCATCTGCCAGTCCGGCAGGCGATCTCACAGGTACTCCGATAAACGCGCAGTGGCCGCCATCGGCCGTCTCGACGAAGGCTATGTTCGAATTCGACGAAATCTTCCGCCGCGTCTCCGGCGTGATGCGGATGAACGGATCATTCGCGGCGTACAAGATCAGCGCCGGCACCGCGATGCGATCGATCACGTGCGCCGCCGAAGCACGGTCATAGTAATCGGCGACGCCCGTGAAGCCGCAATAGTAAGCCGTCACCTTGTCATCAAACTCGCGCAGGCTGCGAATGCCACGCAGGCGGCTCACATCGAAGTGATCAGGAAAAAGCCGCGCCTTCTGCAGCATCCGGCGATGAAGCGCCCACAAAAAATATCTTTCGTAAATCCGGTTCGACGGTTCGTGCAGCGTGTCCGCCGACGTCGCCAGATCAATCGCCGGACAACACGCGGCGACCGCGCGGAACTGCGGCGGCGCTTGCGATCCCCACTCGCCCGCCAACTTCAGCACGATGTTGCCGCCCATCGAGAAGCCGACCAGCGCCAGGCGCGAAACGCCGTCGCGCGCGATAATCTCGCGCGCCACCGCCGCGACGTCGTTCGACAGTCCGGAGTGATAGAGCACGGGAGCGAGCGCGTCCGTGCCGCCGCAGTTGCGCTGGTTGTAGCGGATGACGTTCATCCCCAGAGCCAGCGCCTTGCCGGTGATGCCGAGCATGTACTGCGATTCGCTCGACCCTTCGAGTCCGTGCACAAGAATGATGGTCAGCGGGCGCGCGCGATCGGCTTGCCAGTGGCAGTGACAGAGTACCTGGACGCCGGGCGCGACTTCGATCAAGCGCTCTTCGGGCGCGGGCAGATGAAACCGTCGCGGGATTAAGAAGCTGGCAACGGTTTGCACGTGTCCGCCGCGCAACCAGCGGCGTGGCGTGAAGGGACGCGTCTCCTCGTGTGTTTGCGAAGTACCCACACTTTGATTTTAAATAGAAGACAGCGCTTTTCTTCGTGGAGTTTTCTTCATGCCCATCTTTGAGTACGTCTGCAAGGAATGCCAGCACGAGTTCGAGGCTCTGGTCTTCGGCAAACAGAAAGCCGAGTGCCCGAAGTGCCAGAGTAAGAAACTGGAGCCGCAGCTCTCCGTGTTCGCCGTGGCCGCGAAGAGCGGAACGACGACGCAGGCGTCTTTCCTTTCGGGGCCGGCGGGGCCCTGTGGGTCGTGCGGCGGCGCTCCCGGACCCGGGGGCTGCCCGATGAAAGACTTCGACTAAGTCCTTTGTTTGCGTTCAAAAGTGTTTCACGTGGAACATTAGTGCGTCTTTTAATAGCTATAAGATATAGACGTTCAATGCGGATTTTCTCAACTATTTCTTGGGCAAGGCAATGTAACTTCGGGAACTGGCTGGCGTGTAACTGATGTGACGTTTCGCTTTGAGGGGTTTGTGGTTATGATCCGCTTGAATCGTTGGAACGAGATTCGGAGCGGAAATGGATCGGCGAAAAGAGCGCAGACTGGAGTTGGATTTGCCGGTACGGATCTGGGGAGTAGACCGGATGGCGCAGCCTTTCGCGGAGTTGGTTCGGGTGCGGAACGTCAGCAACTGTGGGGCAATCCTGATCGGCGTGCGCTCGAAGGTGCAGACCGGAGAAGTGCTGGACGTGCAACACGGCGCGGCGCGGGTGCAGTTTCGCATTGTGTGGATGAGTTCTTCGGGAGAGGCCGGCATACAGGCTCTGGCATTTGAGCCTCCCATCTTGGGGATCGGCCTCCCCAAAGTTTTTGAGATGGTGGGGACCGGATAGGCCAACGCCGAACGGCACCGATCGGCCAACTAACGTGGATTCACGTGGCCGGTTCCCACTTTTGTTTCTTCGATAAGAAATCTCGCAAACACTTCATTGGATAAGAGGCGGCCACGGGCGGTGAGGCGCAGGCTTGTGCCTTGCTGTTCGAGCAGGCCTTCGCGCAGGGATTGCTGGATGGCGGATTCCCAAGTGGCGATAGCCTGTGGACTGAATTCTTGCTGCGGGACGCGGCCAGCCTCAGCGGCTGAAGCCGTCGCTTCTGCAGAGCTTAGGGCACGACTGAAGTCGTGCCCTTCCCGAAACCGGCGTGAAGCGAGAGTTTGCGCCGCTTTCTGACAAGCAGCAGGTCCTTCGCTCCGCTCAGGATGACAATTCGTAAGGGTTCGCGACGAACCGGCAGGAGATAGCTCCGCGCCGAGTTTTACGCAAAGCTCTTTTAGATCGATGCCCCGGTTGAGGCGCAGACCGAGGAAGAAACTTTCTTCGATTGCTGCCTGCGCGGAAACCGGCGTTACCGTGAGCGGCGCGCGATTCATGTAGGCGTCGAGGGAGTCGGGGGTTGCGAAGCGGACGGGCGAGGACGCCCGTCCCTCCACGGGCTCCAGCATGGAGTGTGCGTCGACGCCGAAGCCTAAGTAGGGCTGGCGCGTCCAATATTTCAAGTTATGGCGCGACTGGTTGCTTTGTAACTTGATATTTTGTAACTCTGGGATGGTTTGGGCAAAGTTTGAAATTTCGTACTGCGCTATGCCGGCGGCGGCTAGCATCTGACATGCCTGCTGGTAGAAATCCGCCGTCGCGTCATCGTCGGGCACAAAGTGGGCGTGGTAACGGGCGCCTCCGGCGATCAGTTCCCTGCCCAGGCGAGAATCCTCGTCGACCTCTAGCATGTAGACGCTCACGTGCGGGACACCGGTCGCAATCGTCTCCGACACCGAGAAGGCCCAGCTTTCCGCCGTCTGGTGCGGCAACCCGGCGATCAGATCGATGTTGATGTTGCCGAGGCCGGCTTCCCGCAGGCGACCAATGTCTTCCAGCACAGTGGTGCGTTTGTGCAGCCTTCCCACGGACTGCGCTTCGCGATCGACGAAGGACTGCACGCCGAGGCTCACCCGGTTCACTCCACATTGCAGCAAGGTTTCGATGAGAGGGGGAGTAAGCGTGCCCGGAGCGCATTCGACGGTGATCTCGGCATCGGGCGTAACGGTAAATTGAGCGCGCAGGGCGGCGAAGATGCGCAGCAACTGCGGGGCATCGAGGATGGAGGGGGTTCCGCCGCCGAGGTAGATGGAGTCGGCGGTGTCATCAAGGTGAGATCCGAGCGCACATCCCAGCTCCGACGCAAGCTTCCGCGAGTTGGCGATATCTTCGAGCAGGCGAGCAACGTAATTTTCGTAAGCGGACTTCGAGAACACGTCGGAGGCGAAGTTACAATAGCTGCACTTGGTCGGGCAGAAGGGGACGGAGATGTAGAGGCCGAGGGACATGCTGTTGCTTCATTCTATGGGACGGCACGAACACCCCGCCGCCGCGGGGTTGACCACATGGAGAAACGGCTCGCACTCCACTCACGAGCCGCTTGAGTTTTTCTGCATCCAGGCCCACGCACTGGCGACGATGTCGGCAAGATTGCGCTTGGCGGTCCATCCCAGCACACTTTGAGCCTTCGCCGGATCGGCCACCAGAACCGGAGGATCGCCCGGGCGCCGCGGTCCGATGGTTCGCCGAACCGGGCTCCCAGTGGCGTTTTCCGCTGCCTGGATGACTTCGAGAACAGAGTATCCCCGGCCTGTCCCGAGATTGATGGCCACGGAGTCGCCGTCTTTTTCGTCGTTGCGTTTTTCAAGGTATTGCAGCGCTCGAACGTGGGCATCGGCGAGATCGCTAACGTGAATGTAATCGCGGACGCAGGTGCCGTCCGGAGTCGGGTAATCGGAGCCGTAGACCTGCAACTCGGGCCCGTTCGCGGTGGAGGCGGCAAGCGCCAGCGGAACCAGGTGCGTTTCCGGGTCGTGGAGTTCGCCAATCTCGCCGCTTTCGTTATCACTGTATTCTGCTCCCGCAGCATTGAAATAGCGCAGACTCACCGAGCGCAGTTCATAAGCGCGGCTGTAGGCCTGGAGCGCGTTCTCGAAAAAAAGCTTGGATGCGCCGTAGGGATTCACCGGCTCGCGCGGCGTCTGCTCGGCGATCGGAATCTGCCTGGGGATGCCGTACACGGCGCAACTGGAAGAAAACACGAAGCGGCGGATACCGGCGTCCAGTGCGGAGTTCAGCAGGCTGAGCGCCCCGAGGACGTTGTTCTGGAAATATTTGCGCGGGTTCTCGGCCGACTCTCCCACGTAGGCGTGGGCGGCAAAGTGCATGACCGCGTCGACGCGAGCCAGCACTGGCCGGAGCCTGGCTTCGTCGGCAATGTCGCCCTCCACCAATTCGAAGCCTTGCGCCAGACGACGAAACCCGGTGGAGAGATTGTCATAGAGCACGACCTCATAGCCGGAACGCCGCAGCGCGCGGGCCGCATGACTTCCGATGTAGCCTGCTCCGCCTGTGACCAGGATCGCCACGGAAAAACCTCGATTGATACTGCAGCCTGAGTTCTCCTAAGCTGGCATTTGCTTTCTTGGGCTGCCCAGGCAGACGGGATTGTACACCCGGTTGCCGGTTTGGCTCTCGTGGTATGCCTGAGTACACTTGGTGCTCTCGTGACCACTTTTGCTTCCAACGCGGCCTTCTACGCCTCTGGGCGTGGCATTTCCGAAGAAGGACACCTTAGAATAAAGGGGTAGGAGCCGGCGACCGAAAAGCAACCAATCAGACGCGGCGCTGTGACGAGAACAAATATGAGCGATGAGACAACCAATCTTTTATGCTCGCAGTGTGGTCAGACGTTTTCCGCTTTCCTGCACGAAATGGCCGATCACAATGCCCAGATTGTATGCCCGAGTTGCGGTAAGACCCATGGCGGCAAACCTCCGAAGGCTGCCAAGCCGGTGGCGAGGGCGCGCCCGGTCAAAAGGACTCATTAGAGGGTTTAGCCTTTCTGTCCGATGTTCCACCGAGAGATGATTCAAAGTGAGATTTTCAAAGGCGACTTGCGGCACGACTGAAGTCGTGCCCTTCCCAAAAACCTGGGCGAATCAGAGTTTTTCCGCAGCCTGCCAGGGAGATCTTTGCCGGTGACCGCGAAATACCTTCTCGGCCGTCCACTTAGCGATCATGGCGCCCGGTTGCAATTTTTTGCAGACGCGGTGGCCAAAGCCGCCGGTGAATTGACCGCGCATTGGTGACAAAAATCACTGACAACAAGGGCGGAGGGGTCTAGTAATAACCAGGAGGACTAAAAACTGAATATCGCAAATTGGGCCCGGCCATACCAAGAGTGAGGGCACTCACTTAGCCGCCGCTCGACGGCGAACGGTCGGGCCTTTTGAATTTCCGCAGGGTCCCCAAGAATGCTCGAGGCGAGTGGCCCGGAGTTTGTCCGCAGCTTGTGAAGTCGTGCCCTACCCAAGAACACGCCTCTGCCATAGAAATCCCACAGTCCATGGCGCCGGCGTCCTCATAGCCTGCTAGACTGGCGAACGACTCTGACTAATGAGAAGGAGGCTCTCTTCTGTGCGCCGACGCAGCGGGAACAAAAACAAAGATGACGCGGGACTTGGAACCCGGGGAGTGTGGGCGGGTGAGGAAAGCAAATATTGGGAGCGCGCCACGCAAATCCCGGTGGCTCTTAGCGTCTCCTTCGGCTACGACGATGTGAACGAGTGGCTCGCGGTGGCGCAAGGAAAGACGCCTGGGCATATCTATAGCCGGAACACAAATCCCACCGTAGCCGCCTTCGAAGAGAAAGTAAGAAATCTGGAAACGGCGGAGGCCGCCACCAGTTTTTCGAGCGGCATGGGCGCGATCAGCAACACGCTTTTTGCCCTCCTGTCTCCCGGCGATCGCGTCGTTTCGATTAAGGACACCTACGGCGGAACGAACAAGCTGTTTATCGAATTCCTGCCTCGATTCGGCATCAAGGTATCGCTATGTGATACGAGCGATCACCAAGCGATTGAAGCGGCCATCAGCCAAGGGTGCAAGGCGGTGTACCTGGAAAGTCCGACGAATCCGACGGTCAAAGTTGTCGATCTCGCTCGCCTGGCTGCCGTGGCCCATCGCCACGGAGCGGTGGTGATTGTGGACAACACGCTGGCCACGCCCATCAATCAACAACCTGTGAAACTCGGCGCCGATCTGGTCATTCACAGCGCGACGAAGTTTCTCGGCGGGCACGCGGACGCGCTGGGCGGTGTGGTGTGCGGCGACGGGGATCTCGTCGGGCGGATTTATCACTTTCGTGAGATTACGGGCGCCTGCCTCGATCCCATGGCCGCTTACCTGCTGCTTCGAGGAATGAAAACGCTTCATCTTCGGATCGCACGGCAGAACGAAAGCGCGCTTAAGATTGCGCGATTCCTGGAATCACACCCTCGCGTCGTTAAGGTCTTTTATCCCGGGTTGGAGTCGCATGAACAGCACGAAATTGCCCGCCGGCAGATGCGCGGTTTTGGAGGCGTACTCAGCTTTGCCATCAGAGGCGGGTTCGATGCCGTGAAATCTTTTCTGCCAGGTCTGCGCTACGCACATTTAGCTGCGAACCTGGGCGCCGTCGAGACGGTCGCTGGTCCGCCCTCCACCACGAGCCATGTCGAGTCCACCAAGCAGGAACGCGCGGCGAGCGGCATTCCGGAGGCTCTCATCCGTTACTCGGTGGGGATTGAAGATACAGAGGATCTGATTGCCGATCTGCGTCGTGCGCTGGACGGTTCGCGCGTCAGACAAGGTCCTCCCCGCAAAGCGGCGGGCGAGATCATGAGATAACGGAGTCGAGGCACATCCGGATGTCCGCTGCTAAGCAGTCTTCTTCTGCTGCGCCTTCACCTTCGCCCACCGCGCGCGCTGAGCGGCTGCGATTCTCTTTCTGCCGGCTGCTGATATTGTGCGCCTGGGTTTCATCTTGCCCGCTCGGATATTGGCGCTCTTTGCCCATCGCGCTTTCTGCGCGAGGCTGATCCGCTTACGAGCCGAGGCTGACAAAGTGTGCCTTGGTTTCGTGTAGGAACTCCCCCCGCTCAACTTACCAAGAACGGAAAGAGCCGCATCGACATGTCTAAGCTGATCTACCAGATTTGTTCTCGCTACTCTCAATTCCGACACAAAGGACGCCAGTCCCGTAAGATTTGCCATGAATTCCCCCTCGGCAAAAGATTGTAATTGATCGGCCCCGTTTCTGAACGGCAGCGGGTGCAAAGTCCTGGAGCAGAGTGATAGGCTGTCCCCGATTCGGGGAGGAATCATGCAATGAACGTAAGACTGTGGTTGCTGGCTCTGTGCGTGTTCTGCTTGATACTTGTTGCCGCTGGACAAAAGTCTTCGCCAAAGCCTGAGCCAGGGGCTTCATCGCGCTATCAGTTGGTTCCGGCGCAGGTGGATTCGCTGAGCGGAGAAAAAGTTCAGCACACAGTTTTTTTGCTGGATACGCAGACCGGGAAAGTCTGGAAGTATGTTGCGTCCGGTCAACCTAAAACGCTCAAAGAGAAAGATCAGACCAGTGACTTATCAGGAGGCAGCACGATCGTCGGTCTGACTCCGGGTACTTTCGTTCCGGTGGATCGGATCGAGTTCGCGCCACCAAAGGCAAGCGGCGATAAAGATAAATAAACTCTTTGTCAGGAGCCAACAGCCACTGACTCGTGCCAACAGGACGAGCCGCAATTCTCATGCAGCGACCGGGTTCGACTTGAGATAATTTTCGATCTCGAGAACCTCATCGGGAGTCAGACGGAATTCCGCCGAGCGCACGATCTCTTTTGCCTGCTCAGCAGAACGCATACCCACGATGGCTGCCGTAACGACTGGATCACGCAGCGTCCAGGCAATCGCAATCTCGCCGGGCGTGCGGCCGTGACGCTCGCCGATCACGCGCAGCAGTTCCACCACGCCAAGGTTGCGACTCAGCAGCGGTTCCTGAAAGCTGGCGGTCCTCGGGCGAAAGTCGTCTGGCGGCAGGGACGCGATACGCTCGCGCGTCATTTTGCCGGTCAGCAGTCCCGACTTCATTGGGGAGTACACGATGACGCCGATGCGCCGCTCGCGGCAAAACGGCAGAAGGTCTTTTTCGATGTCGCGGGTCACGATGTTGTAGTTCGGCTGCAGCGAGGTGATGGGCGCGATCCGCTCGACTCGCTTCATCTGGGCCACGTTGAAGTTCGATACGCCAATGTAACGGACCTTGCCTTCCTTTTGGAGTTGGGCCAGCGTCTGCCAACCTTCTTCAATCTCGGGATCGGGATCGGGCCAGTGGATCTGGTAGAGATCGATCGCATCCACGCGCAGGCGCCGCAGGCTGGCTTCCAGTTCGCGGCGCACAGAGGCAGCTTTCAGGCTGTGCCCGATCTCGCGCTGGTCATTCCACACCAGGCTGCACTTGGTAAAGATGTAGGGACGGTGGGCGCGGCCCGCGAGCGCCTGGCCGACGACCTCTTCCGAGTGCCCGAGTCCGTACACGGGCGCAGTATCGATCCAGTTGACGCCGGCATCGAGCGCGGTGTGAATCGCTGCCATCGATTTATCGTCCTCCTGCCGTCCCCAGGAAAAAGCCCAGTCGCCGCCGCCCATGGCCCATGCGCCAATACCGATGGGAGTGATTTCCAAATCGGAGTTGCCTAAACGTCGAGTCTGCATATGTTTTTTCTGCTTATGTTTTCTTGGATGATTTTAAACGCCGGAAGATGCTCGGAGCGACTCTCACCGCGGCACGGGCAAAGTTACGCCAAGGCGCAGTGGGAACGCGGTCCAGTTTTCTGACGCGATGTGCTCGATCTGTTCTTCTGTTGCTTCTCTTCCTTGCCCATTTGCTGGTACTCGGAAATAATTACTGGGACTTGGTGGCGCTGAGGGATCGCGTCGAACGTCCAGAACAAATTCGAGGGAGAGATCATGAGCGACCAAACCCGCGTCAGCCACCCGATCTACAACCTTCTACCGGCAGGAATCGAAGGGGTCGATTCTCTGGCAGAGCTTGCGCTGGACATGCGCTGGTCGTGGAACCATGCCACCGACGGGGTGTGGCGCACGCTTGATCCCACACTATGGGAACTCACGCAAAATCCCTGGGTTGTCCTGCAGACGGTCTCGCGCGATCAGATCGAGCGCGTACTGGCCGATCCAGCCTTCCGTAAGAATATTGACGACCTGCTGCGAGCCAAGCGGCAGGCGGCGGAAACGCCCGCATGGTTTCAGGAAAAACATGCGCAAGCTCCCTTGACCTGCGTCGCGTATTTCAGCATGGAATTCATGTTGAGCGAAGCGCTCCCGATCTATTCGGGAGGACTGGGCAATGTGGCCGGCGATCAGCTTAAAGCGGCCAGCGATTTGGGCGTGCCGGTGGCCGGAGTGGGACTGCTCTACCAGCAAGGCTATTTCCGCCAGGTGATCGACAAGAACGGGGTGCAACAGGCTCTTTACCCGTATAACGATCCGGGACAGTTGCCGATCACGCCGGTGCGACAGGCGAACGGCGAGTGGTTGCGGTTGCAGATCGCGCTGCCTGGTTACTCGCTCTGGCTGCGTGCCTGGCAGGTCCAGGTCGGTCGAGTAACGCTTTACCTGCTGGACAGCAATGACGCGGCGAACTTCCCGGTTCATCGAGGGATTACGAGCGAGCTGTATGGCGGCGGCCCGGAGTTGCGCCTCCTGCAAGAACTGCTGCTCGGGATCGGCGGCTGGCGGTTGCTGAACGCGCTGGGCATCAAGCCAGAAGTCTGTCATTTGAACGAAGGGCATGCGGCCTTCGCGGTGCTGGAGCGCGCCCGCTGTTTCATGAAAGAGACCGGGCAGCCATTCGACGTCGCACTGGCGGTCACGCGAGCGGGGAACCTGTTCACCACGCACACGGCGGTGGCGGCGGGTTTTGACCGGTTCGCCCCGGCCCTCATCGAACAATACCTCGGTCATTATGCCGGGCAGAGGCTCGGCGTAACCCTCCGCGATCTGCTGGCCTTGGGCCGCCAGAATCCAAACGACCCGGCGGAGAGTTTCAACATGGCCTATCTGGCAATCCGGGGAAGCGGGGCGGTGAATGGCGTGAGTCGTTTGCATGGAAAGGTGAGCCGGCACCTCTTTCTGCCTCTGTTTCCGCGCTGGCCTGAGGACGAAGTTCCGATCGGACACGTGACCAACGGAGTCCATGTGCCAACCTGGGACTCGGCGGCGTCCGACGATTTGTGGATGGAAGCCTGTGGCAAGGGGCGTTGGCTGGGGACAACGGAAAACCTGGAGCAGGACATTCGTCGCGTCTCCGACGCCACGCTCTGGAAATTGCGCACTGCCACCAGCAAGTCTCTGGTGGAATACGCTCGCGGACGACTGTCCCGGCAACTGGCTGTGTCCGGCTCATCGCCCCAGGCAATTGAGGGGGCGAAACATCTATTTGATCCCAACGCATTGACGCTGGGCTTTGCGCGGCGCTTCGCGACCTACAAGAGGCCGAACCTGCTGCTGCACGACCCCGAGCGGCTGCTTCGCCTGTTGAGCAATCCGCAGCGCCCGGTGCAACTCATCATCGCGGGCAAGGCCCACCCGGAGGACGAGGCGGGAAAGGCCCTGATTCAGCAATGGCTGCAGTTCATCCGCCGGCCCGAGACGCGCCCCCATGCGGTCTTCCTCAGTGATTACGACATGCTTCTGACCGAGCGCCTGGTGCAGGGCGTGGACGTCTGGATCAACACGCCACGCCGGCCCTGGGAGGCTTGCGGGACGAGCGGGATGAAAGTGCTGGTCAATGGAGGCATCAATCTCTCGGAATTGGACGGCTGGTGGGCGGAAGCCTACACGCCAGAAGTGGGGTGGGCATTGGGAGACGGCCAGGAACATGGCGACGATCCGGGCTGGGACGCGGCCGAGGCCGTAACGCTTTACGAACGGCTGGAGCGGGAGGTGATCCCGGAGTTTTATACGCGAGATCAGAACGGCATCCCCACCGCATGGGTTGCGCGGATGCGGGAAAGCATGGCGCGGTTGACACCGCGCTTCTCCGCCAGCCGCGCGGTGCAGGAATACACCGAGCAACACTACCTTCCGGCTGCGGCCACCTACCGTGAGCGCGCGGCGAACAAAGGCGCAGTGGGCAAGCAAGTGGTGGATTGGCAGCATGCGGTGGATCAAAAGTGGGACTCATTGCGCTTCGGAGACTTGCGCGTCGAAACCAAGGGCGACCACCACGAGTTTGAAGTCGAAATCTTTCTGAACGATCTCGACCCGAATGCGGTGCGAGTTGAGCTTTATGCGGACGGAATCAACCCCGGCGATCCGGTACGGGAGGAAATGAAATACGCGCGACCGCTTCCCGACGCATCGCGCCGCTGCGTCTATCAAGCAACCGTACCGGCTACGCGCCCAGCGAGAGACTACACGGCGCGACTGATGCCGCACTGCAACGGCGTTGCGGTCCCACTGGAAGACGCTCGAATCCTATGGCAACGATGAGCGTGCACAACGGCAGGCAAAGCCGCATCGAAGGGATGGCGCCCGTGGGACAAAACTCCGAGGAATTGGACCCAGGAGCGTGGCGTTCCTCCTTACTACTTCTTTTGCTGCTGGCAACGTTTGCGATGCTGGTGCAGGGATACCATCCAGGGCTGGAAGATGACGCGTACTACCTGGCGGCGATCAAGCACAACCTGAATCCGGCCTTGTTTCCCCATGACGCAGATTTTTTCCGAGTGCAGTTTCAGGCGACTGTATTCGATAAGCTGATCGCGTTTTCCCTGCGCTGGAGCCACGTGCCCCTGGAATGGGGAATTTTGTTTTGGCAGTGGGGCGTGACTTTTCTGATTTTATGGGGGTGCTGGCGAATCAGCCGGCGGTGTTTCGCGGAAGTGCATGCGCAGTGGGCGGCGGTGACAATGGTAGCGGTGCTGCTGACGCTGCCGGTCTCGGGCACAGGGCTGAGTTTGACGGACCAGTATCTGCACCCGCGGGCGCTGGCCACGGCGCTGATTTTGGCGGCGATCGTGGCTGTGCTCGACACGCGGCGGGTGCTCGGGGGCGCGCTCGTGGCGGCGGCATTTTTCGTGCACGCCATCATGGCGGCGTTCGGCGCGTCATATTGCTTGTTCCTGCTGTGGAAGCCTGCGGAACGGATGGAGACAGGGCAGCGGCGCACGACGGCAATGACGGCGCTGCTGTTGCCACTGGGATGGATCTTCGAGCCGGCCTCGGATGCGTGGCGGCAGGCGGCGGCGACGCGTCCGTTTTATTTTGTGTTGCGCTGGCATTGGTACGAGTGGCTGGGAGTGGTGGCGCCGCTGGCGCTCGTGTGGTGGTTTCGGGCGCTGGCGCGGCGTCGGCGCTCGGCGACCATGGCGAGGCTGGCGGAGCGGCTGGTGTACTTTGGCGTGTTCCAGCTGGCGGTGGCGCTGGTTATGTTGCTGCCGGCCCGGTTGGAGCGTCTTCGGCCGCTGGAGCCGATGCGCTTTCTGCATCTTGTGTATCTTTTGTTTGTGCTGCTGGCGGGAGGATTGCTGGGACGGTACGTACTCAAGCGGCATGCAGTGCGCTGGCTGCTGCTGTTTGTGCCGCTGAGCGCCGGGATGTTTTATGCGCAGCGGCAGATGTATCCGGCGACCGCGCATCTGGAACTGCCCGGCGCGGCAGCGCACAGTGAAAATGAATGGGTGCAGGCATTCCGCTGGATCAGCCGAAACACGCCTGTGGATAGCCAGTTTGCGCTGGATCCGCGCTACATGGAATTGCCGGGCGAGGACTACCATGGTTTTCGCGCCTTGGCGGAGCGGAGCGTTTTGGCGGACGAGGTGAAGGACGCGGGCATGGTAGCGCGTGTGCCGAGGCTCGCGCCTCGCTGGCTGCGAGAAGTGGACGCGCAACGTGGATGGCGCGATTTTAAGCGGCCGGACTTCTTGCGGTTGAAGGCGGAGTTCGGAGTGGACTGGGTGGTACTAACTGTGCCGGGGGTGGACGGATTGCCGTGTCCCTACCGGAACGCGCAGGTGATGGTTTGCCGGGTGGAGTAACGGGTGGGGCGGAACTCTGGAGGGGAATGAGCGAAATACGGGAAACGGAAGAAGGCGGAGGGCGCGCGTCCGGGTTGATGACAATCGGCCCGATGGTGATCGCGGCGCTGGCGGTGCGGCTGGCGGTCATTCCGTTTCTCTATCGCGATTGGCTGGATCCGTTCGTGCTGGAGCACTGGGCGTTCGGGCGGGTAGCTCGTTCGCTGGTGGCGGGGCACGGGTTCGGAAATGTGTTTGCGGACACCGGGCCGACGGCGGTGGTATCTCCGGTGTACGCATACTTGCTGGCGGGAGTATTTCGGCTGGTGGGAACGTACACGCCGGCGTCGATTGTGACGGCGCTGGCGCTGAACAGCTTGTTTTCGGCGCTCACCTGCATTCCTGTGTTTCTTCTGGCGCGCCGGTGCTTTAACCAGCGTGCGGCGAAATGGGCAGGGTGGGGTTGGGCGTTTTCGCCTTATGGGATCTACTACGGCGCGGACTGGGCTTGGTCGACGTGCCTGGTGACGCTGCTGCTGGCCGTACTTTTCCTGTGGACGCTGCGGCTGGAGGAGTCGGGGTCGGTGTGGGAGTGGCTCGGCTTTGGCGCGCTGGGCGGCGCGGCGGCGTTGACGGAGCCGGTGGTGCTTTCTGTTGTTCCGCTGTTGGGTTTGTGGACATGCTGGCGGCGGTTGCGGAAGCGGCAGAGCTGGGCGCTGCCGATGACGGTGGCAGCGCTCGGGGCTTTGACGGTGATGGCGCCGTGGCTGGTGCGCAACTACGAGATCTTCCACCAGTTCATTCCGATACGCAGCGGATTCGGGTTGGAGCTGTACATTGGCAATAGCGCCGACTCGCTGCACTGGGTGGACCGCAGCCTGCATCCAAACCACAGCGACGCGGAACTGGCGGAATACGCGCAGCGGGGCGAGCTCGCGTATATGGCGCACAAGGCGCAGCAGGCCAGGCAGTACATTCGCAGTCATCCGGCGCAGTACGTTTATCGGGTGGTGCGGCGAGTGGTTTACATCTGGACGGGGTTCTGGAGTTTTAATCGCGCCTACCTGGCGGAAGAGCCGCTGGATGTGCCGAATATTTTTCTAGGCACGACGATGACGGTGCTGGCGCTTGGGGGGCTGCGCCGGGTGTATCGGGCGGACGCGGGGCTAGGGGCGCGATTCGCCATCGTGTTTGTGTTTTTTCCGCTGGCTTATTATTTTTCGCACCCGGAGACGTACTACTTCAGGCCGGTGGATCCGCTGATCGTGGTACTGGCGGCGTACTTCGTGACCGAGCGATTCGGAGGCGGATCGAGCGCGACCCTGGGGCGGATGGCATCGGGCACGGACTGATAGCATCGTAGAGGACAATTCTGGAGGGTGAACCTTCTGGACACCAAGCATGTGGATGTGACCAACTCGGCGCTGGAGAATGATCGTCGGAACAGTGATCGCCTGAATAGTGATCGTCTGAACAATGATCGCTTGAACGATGGTCGTCTGGGCAATGATCGCCTGGACGACGGGCCGCCCAAGCCCAAGCTGGTGATAAGCGAGAGTCTGCGCGTCGCATATGACACCTTCCTCACCAACAAGGTGCGGTTCATGCTGACCGCGCTGGGCATGACGATTGGGACAGCCTCGCTGGTTCTGGTGGTCACGATCGGGCTCACGGGGAAACAGTACATTCTGGGCCAGATTCAGGGTATTGGCGCCAACCTGATTTATGCCAGTTACTCCGGCGGAGGGCAGCGCATCACGGCGGTGGCGCTCGATGAATTGACCGTGGATGACCTTACGGCGGTGCGGGAGCAGGTGCCGTCGGTGGTGGCCGCATCGCCGTTTGTGTCGCTCAACGACCGCATCAGCGTGGGCAATGGCAAAGAGCAGGACATTCTGGTTCTTGGGGTGTTCCCGGAATACAGCCAGGTGCGAAACCTGGTGCTGCTGGCGGGCCGGTTCTTTGACACGGAGGACTCGCAGGGGCGCAACAAGGTCGGGGTGGTCACGGAGAAGCTGGCGGTGAAGCTGTTCGGGACGCCAGACGGCGCGGTGGGCCAGGTGATCAAACTTAACGGCTTGCCCTTTACGGTGATCGGAGTGTTCAAGGAGCGGGTGGAGACGTTTGGGCAGTCCGAGGTGGAGGATAACACGCTGGCGATCCCATATTCGGTGAGCCGGTTTTTTCTGCCCTCCAATGCTGTGCGGCAGATTTATTTCACGGTGGCGAGCCCGGATGAAGTAACGACCGCGACGGCTCAAATCAAGCGGGTCCTGCAATCGCGACACCGGCCGGAATCGGTCTACAACGTGGAGAACCTGACGCCGCTGGTGAACCTGGCGGAAAAGACGGCGAACATTCTGACGACGGTGCTGGCGCTGATTGCGGCGGTGGTATTACTGGTCAGCGGCATTGGCATCATGAACATCATGCTGGCCACGGTCAGCGCCCGCATTCGGGAGATTGGAATCCGCAAAGCGGTGGGCGCGACCAAACGCGAGATTCTCCTGCAGTTCCTTTCCGAGGCCATCCTTATCTCCCTCAGCGGCGGCGTCCTCGGCATCGTCATCGGCCTCGCTATCCCCTTTTCCGTGCGCTTCCTCACCGCCTATCGCATTCCCGTTTCCGGTCTCTCGGCCATCATCGCCATCGTCGTCTGCTCGCTGGTCGGCATTATCTTTGGCACGCTTCCCGCCATCCGCGCCGCCCAACTCGATCCCGTCGAAAGCCTGCGCTACGAATAGCGGGTTGGGAACCACGTTGCGCCGGTCTCATTCGGCCATCCCGGGTTGCACTTTTGGGGAAAAATGAAAACGCCCCACGACTCCGGTTAGAGTCACGGGGCGTTCTCAGAACAGCCCTCCCCCGAAAACTGCTCAATTCCAACTTAGGCTCTGCCCCAAACTTCGTGAATAGCTCCTGCGTGCCAGGTGGCGGGCACCACCGGGCTATACGGACATTCCAGTCAGGTTATTTGAACTCGAGCCGCGGCAGCGAATTTCGAGTAATAGTGCTTTGCGTCGTCAGCCCCGTACTTACTGCGGAACTTCTCGACGCCTTATTTCGCACCGTTTATTTCGCACCATGTAGCTGCTGTGCGAGGTAGTTGGCAATGCCCATTTCCTTGATGGAATGAAGCTGAGCCTCCAGGAAGTCCGCGTGCCGTTCTTCGTCCTTAATCATGCACTCGAATAAAGCCTTGGAGCCGTCGTCGCTGGCCGCGACGCAAATCTTCACGGCGCCGTTGTACTGGCGCACCGCATCCAGTTCGTCTTTAAGATTAATCTCCATTTGCTGCTGTACCTTGCTGCCCAGCTGAGGCTTCAATCCGACATCGACCGTGGGTAGGCTGTCCAGGAAGATGATGCGCTCAATGAGTCCTTCGGCGTGCCGCATCTCCTCGATGGCGCGGACCTTGGTGAGCTCGCCAAGCCGCTTGTAGCCCCAGTTCTGGCACATCTCCGAATGCGTCATGTACTGCACACTCGCTGTCAATTCCGAACTTAGAGCGAGGTTCAATTGCTCGATCACCTTTTCGTTACCGTGCATAGTATTGCCCTCCGTCCTCGTCATTTTGCAATCTGGGACCGCCCCTGGGCTGTGACCCGGCGCACAGAGACATGGTTGGCGGAAATATTGGGTCAGGCGGTGGGTCAGGCGAAGACTTCGTGTGGACAGAACCGCCGCCATGAGCACAGTCCTCGGGCATGCTTACCCTGTTTGACTGGACACCGAATGTCCGCAGGGAGAGAATGATAGGCGTGCCGAGCACAAATATTTCCGATCGGGATGGACAAGGGCGATCTGCAGACGTTGGCGATCGAGGCAGCGACGTCCGTCCTCGCCCGTCACGTGCGGCGCGTTTGAGCCAGCTCATGTTGCTCGCGATCGGGGCATGTCTTTGTTCTAACCTCGGTTCTAATCCCGGTTCTAATCTCGCGCTTTGGGCGCAAACATCCGATTCCCAAACCGGCGACGGGAACCAGTCCTGGACGGCCACAACCGAGTCGCATCGCGACAACGTAAATCCCACACGCACCACCGAAAGCCACACCCAGAGCGGCAATCGCACGCTGGACAAGCAATCGGTCCAGCGTCTCGGGTCTGACGGACATTTCGAACCTTACCAGGACATCGAAAAGGAGACGGTGCAAGTGGACGCTACCACCGTGCGAACCACCACGCGCACGTTCGGTCGAGATGCCGACGGAGTGAAAACACTGGTGGAGGTAGTCGAAGAAGAAAATCACACTCTGCCCGGCGGCGACTCGAACGTAGTACGATCCACTTCGGATACCGATGCCAACGGCAATCTTCAACTGGTTCGGCGCCGAATCGAGGAGACGAAAAAGATCAGTCAGGATGTGGAGGAGACGAAAGCCACGGTAATGCTCCCCAGCCTCAACGGTGGTTTGGTTCCTTCCGTGAAGGTGCAAGAGCGCCGCGAACGGGGCGCGAACGACACGGTTGAATCTCAGAAAATCACGCTGCTTCCCGATGGCGCCGGAAACTGGCAAGTGGGCGAAATCCGGCACGCTACTACCCGGCAAGAGGGTGATAACCGCAGCACCGAGGAGCGCGTCTCCCGCGCCGACTCTGAAGGCAAGCTAGGCGAAATCTCTCGTACCGTTAGCAAGGAATCCGAGAGCGCTTCCGGAGAAGGGCGCAGGACAGTGGAAACCTATTCCGTCGATTCGCCAGGATCGGCCCCGGACGGCGGCCTGCACCTGGTTGAACGCGCAACCACCGTTCAGCACACGAGTTCAACTGGTCAGCAAACCACCGAACAGCGGGTGGAGCAGCCTAACCCCGGCGATCCGGGCTCCGGGCTGCGAGTGACCATACTGACCAGCGACACGGTGAACTCAGGGCCTTCCGGAGCGCAGGCCACGCGAACCATTCAAGCGCGCGACGCGAACGGCAGTTTTGGAGTAATCTCCGTGGACACCGCAAAGTCCGACAACCTTCACGCCATTCAGGTTCAGATAGCGCCTTCCGAAAAGCCGAAATAGAGGAGAGCAATGCCCGAGTCCATTGACTGGCCGCCGCCGCATCCGCCGCGGCGTCGCCGCCGCCGCAGTTTCCTTCTCATTCTCGCCGTCCTTGCCGGCATCTTCTTCGGCGGGCGGACCGCGTTGTCGTATTACGTGGACGCGCTCTGGTTCGGGTCGCTCGGCTACGGGGACGTGTTCTGGAAAACACTGAGCCTGCAATGGGGAATTTTCGCGGCCTTTACAGCGGTCACATTTCTCATTCTGTATGGATCGTTCCTGGCTCTGAAGCGGGCGCATCTTCCAGACTTGCCGGACGGTCACACGATTTTTATCGGCGGACAGCCGTTGAAGCTGCCGGTTGGGCCGGTCCTGCGCCTCATTGCGCTCGGCGTGTCGCTGGTCATTGCGGCTGCCACCGGCGGCGGCATGATGGTGGAGTGGCCGACGCTCGCGCTCTTTTGGTATGCACCCCGCACCACGAGCGGCGGCAGCGTCTTTGATCCGATTTTTGGCAAGCCGCTGAATTTTTTTCTTTTCACCCTGCCCGCGTGGCAACTCATCGCCGGATGGCTGCTTACGCTAGCCGTGATTACCTGCATACTCGCCGTTGTCTTCATCCTCATCACGGGCGGAAGCCGCGCAATCACCGGGCGTCTCAGCCGCTCTGTCGCATTACCCTGGCGCGGGCTCTCCATCACGTTTGCGTTCCTGTTGCTGATCATCGCGATGCGCGTGTATATCGGCCGGTTCGAATTATTGCTTGACGATCACACGATTTTCGGGGGCGTGACCTACACGGACGCGCACATCACGCTCACCGGGATGCTCATCGTCTGCGCGGCACTCATTCTGGGCGCGGTCATCGCAGTGGTCAACGCCGTGCGGGTGCCACGCGGACGCTGGCTGATCGCGGCGATCCTTCCGGCTGCGGTCTTTTATATCGCGGTTCAAGCAGTCGGCTGGTACGTCAGCAGCTTTATCGTCAAACCTAACGAACTGGTTCGCGAGAAGCCCTACATTGTCTACAACACCGAGCTGACGCGGCAGGCCTACGGATTGAACCGAATCTCGCTGCGCGAGTTTCCGGCGGAGACGACCGTCGACGCGGCCGAACCCGCGAACAATCAGGCTACGCTGCAGAATATCCGGCTGTGGGACTGGCGCGCTCTCCAGGACACGCTGCGCCAGATCCAGGAAATTCGCACTTACTACGACTTTCCCGACATCGATATCGATCGATATGACATTGACGGCACGACTCGCGAGGTGATGCTGGCCGCGCGCGAACTGAACGTCGACAAACTCCCGGAGAGCAGCCGCAACTGGATCAACGACAAGCTGATCTATACGCACGGCTACGGCATCACCATGAACCCGGTCAATGGATTTACGCCGGAAGGGCTGCCCACGCTCATGCTGAGCAACATGCCGGTCCAGAGCACGGTGCGTGGGCTGAACGTGACGCGCCCGGAGATTTATTTCGGCGAGATGACCAACACCGACGTCTACGTGAAGACGCGGCAAAAGGAATTCAACTACCCGCAAGGCGCGAGCAACAGCCTCACGTCATATGAAGGCAACGGCGGCGTCGTGCTCGGCAGTTTTCTGCGCCGCATTATTATCGCGCTCGACCGCGACGACCTCGCCAAACTGCCGTTCAGCGATGACGTGACCAAGGAAAGCCGGCTGCTGATGCGCCGCAGCTTGCGCGATCGCGTAACGACATTGGCGCCGTTCCTTACTTACGATCCTGATCCTTACATTGTGCTCGGCGACGATGGCCGGCTTTCGTGGATCATGGATGCGTTCACGCTTTCCGACAGCTATCCGTATTCGAGCCATTACCAGCTCGACAACAATTCCATTAACTACATGCGGAACAGCGTCAAGGTGGTGATCGACGCCTACGATGGCACGACCACGTTTTACGTTTTCGATACGGAGGATCCGATCATCGCAGCCTACCGCCGCATCTTTCCCGGACTGTTCAAGGATGCGGCTCTGATGCCGGCCGGGCTGCGCAAACACGTGCGCTACCCCGAGTTGTTGCTCAAGCTGCAGGCGGAGGTTTACGGCCTGTATCACATGACCGATCCGGAAGCGTTCTATAACCGTGAAGATTTGTGGACGGTCGCCACCGAAGTTGGCATGAGCGAGGGAGGCCAACAGGTAACGCAGGCGATGCAGCCGAACTTCGTGCTTATGAAACTGCCGGGCGAAACCGGCGAGGAGTTCGTGGAGATTCTGCCCTTCACGCCGTCCAACCGGAATAATCTGATTGGCTGGATTGCCGGGCGCAGCGACGGCGCGCATTACGGCACGTCGGTGGTCTACAACTTTCCCAAAACGAAGCTGGTCGACGGACCCCTGCAAATCGAGGCGCGAATCGATCAGAACGCGCAGCTCTCCGGACAATTGACGCTGTGGAATCAGCAAGGCTCGCACGTGCGGCGCGGGGCGCTGCTGGTGATTCCGACCGGGCGGGCGCTGTTGTATGCGGAGCCGATTTACCTTCAGGCTGAACGGAGTCCGATGCCAGAGTTACGTCTGGTCGTGCTCGCGCTCCAGGATAAGCTGGCGTACGGACCTAACTTCGAGTCGGCGATGGCGGCCCTTTTTGGCGGAGCGGCCTCGTCGCTGAGCGCCCTGTCAACAAATTCCGGCGCAACGAATACACCGTCAACGAATGCCGCGGCAGCCCCCGCCGAGGGGGCGCGAGGCGCGTCGCCCCAATCGGCCGCTGAATTCAATGCGCTCATTGCGGAAGCCGGCAGAGACCTTGCCGACTACCAGCGCCTGACGGCGGAAGGCAAGCTCGGCGAGGCTGGGCAGAAGCTTGAAGAGTTGAAGCGCGCACTGGACAAGCTGAACGCGCACCGCTGAACGCGCGCCAAGGCTAGTCTCGCGGCGGCCGGCGGGTCGGTCCGGGTTCCTCGATCTTCGAATCGTTTATTGGGAGCTACGTTTATTAGGACGGAACCAGAGCTGCTGTGGCCACGGGCATAAGCCGAGCTGTGCTCGGCTTGGACGGGCGAGGACGCCCGTCCCTCCACGAGCAGGACACAGCAATTGTGTTTCCGCTCCAGGAGCTACAATGAGTTGTGCGAAAAATCGTTGTTTCCGTTATTGCTGTCGTAGTCCTCTTGGCGATTGCGCTTCTATTGGCACGATCGGCGACGCCCGTCGTGGACTTGCCATCTCCAGTCACCACCCTCGGCCAAGCCACTCCCATTACCGTCCACGTACGCGATGCGCGTGGGGTTCGTAGCCTCGCGGCGTTTGTCGAACAGAACGGTGCCCGCTATCTCGTCTGGGAGGCCGCACAACCTTCGCGGGTGACGGACGGCACCTGGAACTTCACGGCCGGCGTCAAGACCACGCCGCAACTCAAAGATGGCCAGGCAAAATTGATCGTTGAGGCGACCTCGAACGATCTGCTTCGGAAGACAGCACACTGGGAGCGCGAGGTGACGGTGGTGACGCGGCCGCCAACCGTCAGCGTCGATTCAGACCAGCATTATCTGTACCTGGGTATGGCTGATCTGGCGACGTTCAATGTCTCCGGTAGTTGGACGGAAGCGGGCGTGCGCGTCGGCGATCAGACCTTTCGAGCATGGCCTATGCCCGGCGGCAAGCCTGGCTTCTTTTCGCTCTTTGCCTTTGCCTGGAATATGCCGCCAAACACGGTTCCGCTGGTCTACGCCTCCAACGGTGCGGGGAACGACGTGACCAGCCCGATCGTGTTCCAGTTCCCCAAGAAGGAGCAGCCGAAATACACCGTACACAACTTGCAGGTGAGCGACCAGTTCATGCAGAAGGTAATTAACGAGCTTGACCCGAATGGCTCGGGCGATCCCGTGGCGCGTTTTGTGAAGATCAATAGCGAAATGCGGCGTGCCGACAACAAGGTGCTTTCGGATCTGCGCTCCAAGACCGCGGACCGGTTCTTATGGTCGCAGCCTTTCACACGGCAGTCTCATTCCCAGGCGGAATCGAGCTTTGCGGACACGCGGAACTATATATACAAAGGGAACAAGATCGACCAGCAGGTGCACCTTGGCTATGATCTCGCGGTTACGCAGCATGTGGGCGTAGAGGCATCCAATGATGGCCGGATCGTATATGCGGCGCCGCTGGGCATCTACGGCAATTGCATCGTGGTCGACCATGGTTATGGGCTGCAGACGATCTACGGCCACCTCAGCCAGATTAATGTGCACGAAGGCGACATGGTGAAGCGAGGCCAAGTCATGGGCACGAGCGGCCAGACCGGGCTGGCCGGAGGCGACCATATTCACTTCGCCATGCAACTCGATGGCGTCCAGATTGACCCGAAGGAATGGTGGGACAGCCACTGGATTAAGGATCACATTGCGAAACGCGTAGATCTGCCCGGATTCAACAACTGAGGCAGGAGTTCGCTGTCGGTTCGACTCAAGGGAGAAACGCTATTGCTCGAAAGCCATTGCCTGGCGCTCACTTCCTGGCGGTAACCCGGTCTGCAATTTTGTCGTACTCGGCCTTCGGCATGATGTGCCGCGTCACCACTTCGCCGGGTTCGTTAAAGGGACGCCCCGCAATCACCCGGTCGGCTTCGGCCGCGGTCACGCCCGGCAGGCTCAGCAACTGCTCTTTTGTGGCAGTGTTCAAATCGAGTGGCTGGTCGCGGCTCCAGCCCTCGCGTATCCCTGCCGCCACAGCCTGGGCATCGTGCTTCACCTCCGCCGTTGCCTGCGCGGTTTTCTCCTTCAGTTCCTGCGTGTTTTGCGGTTGAGTGCAGGCCGCGAGCGCAGCCAGCAGCAAAATTGTGGGAATGTGCCGATATCTGAGGATGTCCATTTTGATCCGCTTCTTTCCGCAAACCTAGGCTTCCATCCGCCGCGGTGACTGAGAACGATCTGCACGCTGCGGACGCCCTGGCACCCGGCGCAAAACGCTTACATACTGACGCAGGAAGCAATCATCGCAGCGCACCGGCCGGAGCAACAATAACGGCAAAAGCACGCGCTCAAACACACCACGCTTTCGCGAGAGATGAGCTCTGTTGCGGCGACAGTGACGGCACTGGAACGTTACCATGTCGAATTTCCGATCGTGAAATCACCCACGCGCACTTGGAAAACTACGCCCAAGGTTCGGTGGCTGAACATTAGTCTCCCCAGCATCGTGTGACTGTTCAAAATTGCTCACTTCCTCAGATTGTTTTATAGGGCTCAGCGGGCCAGTGGAGCTGGGTTTCAAGGTTTCAAGGTCTGAACACCATGAGGCGTGCTTTGAACCTTGAAACTCTGAAAGCTTGAAACTTTGAGACCTTAAAACTCTGCTGCATGGCCAAAATTGAACAGCTTGAATGGGATAGTTCTGCCACACTGCGGCCATGACAACTAAAACGATTCCGGCATACCTTGAGGACGAACGCAGAAAACATGGGGACGATCAACTGCGGATGGAAGAAGAAGCTGCGCGCATCCTTCCGTTGCACCATGGCCGCCATCGCACTGCGAAAGAGCCCCAACTGGAATTGCCATCTCCAGTTGAAGCCGCAGGCAAAACGGGAAAACCCGCCGCAGCAGCTCGGAAAAAGTCACGCGCCGCGCGAAAGACGGCCACCAAACACCGCAAGGCGGCATAGCTCCCCAGGCTGCGCTCATTGGCAGGACTTGGAGGGCGCTGTAGCAGGCGCTGTAGCGGGCACTATGGGGCTCGCGTTTTGGCCGGCTAGGGCCGGCCCGACCGCCTATCCCTTTTGAAGTCAAAAAGGAAATTCCGGTTGACTGGTTGCGGGCGCGAAGGTAGCTTGCCTTGTTCGGCTTCCAGCCTGCTTCAAGGAGCGCGTATGCAGCGTCGCGGTGCGCCGGGTCTGCTTCCTTTCGTCCTTCTCCTGCTTCTGGTCAACCTGGTCTCCGGCGCTAATGCTGCCGCCCAGAACAAGACCGAGACGCCGGGGTCCGGCATCAAGGAGCACTACACGAAGTATGAGTACCGAATCCCCATGCGCGATGGCGTGCACCTGTTCACGTCGGTTTACCTGCCCAAAGACAGCTCGCGAGCATATCCGTTCCTGATCAACCGCACTCCTTACAGCGTGGGGCCTTATGGCGTCGATCAGTATCGGAAGAATCTGGGCCCGGCGCCCGAGTTCGACAAAGCGGGATACATTTTTGTTTTTCAGGATGTGCGCGGGCGCTACATGTCGGAAGGCAAGTTCATCGAGATGCGTCCGCACATCGACAATAAAAAATCGAACCAGGACGTCGACGACGCCAGCGATCTCTACGACACGATCGACTGGCTGCTCAAGAACGTGCCCAACAATAACGGGAACGCGGGCATCTGGGGCATCTCGTATCCCGGGTTCTACACTTCGGCCAGCATCATCGACTCACACCCGGCGCTGAAAGCGGCTTCGCCCCAGGCTCCCATGACTGATCTCTTCATGGGAGATGACGCCTACCACGGCGGGGCATTCATGCTGGCGGCAAGTTTTGGCTTCTACAGCTCATTCAAACCGCAGGAGAATCCTCAGCTCCCGCCGAAAACTTCCGCGCCTTTCGATTACGGCACCAAGGATGGCTACGAGTTCTATCTGAACGCAGGCCCGATCGCGAATCTTACAAAGTATCTGGAGGGCAGGAGCGCTCTCTGGGACGACCAACTCCGCCACGACACTTACGACGATTATTGGAAGACGCGCAACCTCGCGCCGCACATGAAGAACATCCATTGCGCCGTGCTCACGGTCGGGGGATGGTTCGACGCTGAGGATCTGCAGGGCCCCTTCACGACCTTTCACTCCATCGATAAGAACAATCCGTCGATTTTCAACGGCCTGGTGATCGGCCCCTGGGTGCACGGTGGATGGGGCCGGTACGACGGCGATCATCTGGGACGGGTGGAGTTTAGTGCCAATACTGGCGACTATTACCGCAGCAATATTCTCTTCCCGTTTTTCGAGCAGTATCTCAAAGGCAATGGCGATGCGAAGCTGCCCAAAGCCTATGTCTTTGAGACGGGCACAAATGTATGGAGGAAGTACTCGGCGTGGCCTCCGAAGAACGCGGAGCCGAAGACGCTGTATTTCCACGCAAATGGCGGACTTTCGTTCGATCCGCCAGCCGCCGAGTCATCTGCATTCGATGAGTACGTTAGCGATCCGGCCAAGCCCGTGCCCTTCGTGAACTACGTCGCGCTGAGTGTTCCGCAGGAATATATGGTTTCCGATCAGCGCTTTGCCTTTAGCCGGACCGACGTGCTCGTCTATCAAACGCCGGTTCTGCAGGAAGATGTGACCATCGCCGGTCCGATCGCGCCGCGGCTCTTCGTGTCGACAAGCGGAACCGATTCTGATTTTGATGTAAAGCTGATCGACGTATATCCGCCCGACTATCCGGATAGTAAACCGGACACGCCCCGCGCCGAAGACGGCGGCAAACCCAGGACCGACGTGCCTCCGCCGACGTTCACGATGGCCGGATATCAGCAACTGGTGCGCGGCGAACCCTTCCGGGGCAAGTTCCGCCACAGCTTTGAAAAGCCCGAACCGTTCACTCCCGGCAAGGTGGAAGAGATCGACGCTACTCTCCAGGACGTGAACCACACCTTCCGCCGCGGACACCGCATCATGGTGCAGATTCAGAGTTCCTGGTTCCCGCTCACCGACCGCAATCCGCAAACCTTCGTCAACATTCCCGACGCCAAGCCTTCGGACTTTGTGAAGGCTACCGAGCGCGTGTATCACACGAAAGAGGAGCCGTCGGGGATTGGGGTGGGAGTGCTGCCCAGTTCGGGAATGGCGGAGGAGCGCAAATAGCGTCTCTCCGAGTAGCGGAGTCGCGATTAAGATGAATTGCGCAGCGGGGCGGGAGTCGAGTTCTCAGCGAGGGGAAGCGTTAGAGCAAGCGCGCGGTTGCCTGCGCCGAGGGAACGGAGCACTCAATTCGGTTTCGTCCCTTATTCTTCGCTTCGTAGAGGGCGGAATCGGCTCTCTGCAAGGCCAGGTTCACGTCGGGGGCCGCTGCATTGAGGGTGCTGACACCGATGCTGACAGTAACCGGGATGGCAAACTGGCCGATCACCAACTTGTCTCTCGCCACACTGCGACGTAACCGCTCCGCGACTGCCACGGCCCCACTGAGTGCGCAGTTCGGGAGCAGAATCAGAAACTCTTCCCCTCCAAACCGTCCGACCGAATCGTAGGGCCGCAACGCCGAGGCCATTTTCCGAGCGAGTTGTTGAATCACCTGGTCGCCCACCAGGTGGCCATAAGTATCGTTGACGGCCTTAAAACGATCGATATCCGCGATCAGCAGGCCCATCTCCTGCCGCGTGCGCGCACAACGCGAAGCTTCCCGGTCCAGCAATTCCATGATCGCTGCGCGGTTATGGATGCCGCTCAGAAAATCATGGGTCGCCCGATATTCGGCCTTCTCCAGGTCGCACACCAAGCGGCGTTCCAGATCGAGCTGCGTCGCCAGCGACCGGTTGGCGTGCAACAAGTCGGTCGCGCTTCTCGCCTCTGATTTGAAGATGGAGAACATGCTAATGAGAAGGCCCGTAAGCACCGCGATGTGTCCCAAAATGTTCAGCGCATGAGCGTCGAAAAATTGAGCGTCAAATTGCCTGGTGTAAAAAGACATGTAGCCCAAGTCGCTCATCCCATAGAGAATCAGGGAAAACACCAGCCAGTATTCAAAACCGTCAGTTCTCCACGAACCCTTCCGCAGATATCCGACGGCCGCCAAAAGGAAGAAAAGCGCTGGCACGAAGTCCGCGGGGCGATGAACCATGTGATTGGGATGGAAGGGAGGAGGCACTGGCACCAGCGCAAAAAAAAGAAAGGTGACGACCACCCAGGTTCCGACGCCCAAGTAGACAAGGGTCTCATTGATTCTGCAGTCGGTCGACCTTAGCATCTCTCTTTTCCAGGCCACAACACTCGCGCCCATGAGCAGGGACATGAACACGCGCGACATGATCCCGCTCCACGGGGTGAGGGAGGAAAACGCTGAGGGGATATGCCCGGCGAAGAACGATGACGTGACCATCGCATGGTAGCCATCGAGGAGAGCCCCTCCCAGAAAGCCGGTGCCCAGTAACAAGAACATGCCGCTCTTTTTTGTGTAATAGCGCACCAGGGCCATTGCACCCGTGACAAATCCCACCAGGGTGGCAATCGTCTCAAACAAGGTGTGCAGCTCGGCGGTGCCCTGCCAGGCGGAGCGGTGGGCAGGGATGGTGCCGAGAAGCACGACCAGGGTGAGAAGGACGTAGGTGAGGCCACGTCTTCGGGCACGTTTTGGAGGCAGACCTTCCATCCGATTGTCCTATCGGCAAAAGGAGGGGTTTTGCTTAGGACCCGATGGTGCTGGAAGGTTCCTGCACTTCGATTGCTGATGCCCGCAACCCGGGAATGGTGCTGCTAATGCTTAAGCAAGGATTCTGCCGGCGCTCCTCGAATCGAGGCGTCCACCACTTCCACCATGTGAAGTACCGGTATCTGGCTGCCGGCGTTCCGGATACCGCTGCGCAACTGCAGCAGGCAGCCGGGATTTCCCGAGGCCACAATGTCCGGTGCGGTTGCGAGCACATGACGGACCTTGCGATCGCCCAGTTCCCTGGCCGGTTCGGGCCGCACCAGATTATAGATTCCGGCCGACCCGCAGCAGAGTGCCGCTTCGGCGGTTTCGAGGATCTGCAGTTCGGGGATTTTTCCAAGGACAGCGCGGGGCTGCGTCCTCACGCCCTGGGCATGTTGCAAGTGGCACGGGTCGTGGTACGCCACCTTCAAGGGAATAGGATGGCGCGGAGCCCGCGGCTCGAGGCCAGCCAGGACTTCAGAAATGTCGCGGCACTTGGCGGAGAATGCCTTCGCCCGCTCGCTATACTGCGGATCGTCGCGAAGCAGGTAACCGTACTCTTTCATGCTCGATCCGCAGCCGGCGGCGTTGATCACCACAATATCCACCTGCACGCGTTCGAATGCGTCAATGGTGCGCCGTGCGTAATCGAGCGCTGCCTGCTCTTCACCAGCGTGGATCAGGAGCGCGCCGCAACAGCACTGATCACGGGGAATGATAACCTCGCAACCTTCCGCGGCCAGTACGCGGATGGTGGCGGCGTTTACCTCTGGGAAGAAGACACTCTGCACGCATCCCAGCAGCAAGCCTGCACGCAGGCGGCGTTCGCCTTGGGCTTCCACCCGCTCGGGGAGGGCAGCGCCTTTTGTCTTTGTCTTTGTCTTTATTCCTCGCGGAGCTGACGGCGTGAGGTTCTCCAATGCGCGCAGGCTTGCCGGGAGCAGTTTGAGAACACCGCTTCGGCGCATTAACGACTGCAATCCCGAGCGCTGGTATATTGCGAGCGGCCCCAGCAGCAGGCGCAGGCGCTCGGGCCGCGGAAAGACATCAAAAATCATCCGGCGCAGAAGACCGTCGGGCACCGGCCGCTGGTGGTTGCGTTCGATCTGGGCGCGCGTCGCCTCGATCAGCTTGTCATACTTCACGCCTGAAGGACACGAGGTCACGCAGGCCATGCAGCCGAGGCAGTTGTCCATGTGGTTGACGAAAGTGGGATCGAGGCGAATCTGCCCCTCCAGACCGAGTTTCATCAAATAGATTCGACCACGAGGCGAATCCATCTCCTCGCCCCAAAGCGCATAGGTGGGACAGGTGGTGAGGCAAAACCCGCAATGCACGCACTGGTTGACCAAGTCGGTCGAGGGCGGGTGGTGCGCGTCGAAGGCGCCAGAACGGGCGTCCGGAGGTATGCTCGCGGGTTCCGCCATCAGATTCCCCTCGTCATTAGAGTCCCCCAACGAACCGGCCGGGGTTCAACACTCCCGTGGGGTCGAATTGTGCTTTGATGCTTCTCATCAGCGCCAGCGCATCGCCCGCGCTTCCCCAGACATCCGCTTGCGATTTGATTTCGAGAGGGCAGCGCAGGATGACGAGCGAGCCCCCGCGAGTTTCCAGTTTCTTTCGCAAGTCCTGGAGCACGCTGAGAAGCGCTCCGGTATCGGTCCCTTCACCCTCAATCCGGAGGTACCCGACTCCGACTGCCTGAGCGACGAGCCGCCACGGCAAGGACTGCGGTTCCGATGCTTTCCTTATCAAAGTCAAGAAGGCTCCGAGATCCGCGGGCAACAGGCTGAACTTGCACACGACGGAAGGTTCGGCCCCGCTCCACAGCTTTGAGTGCGCATTCCAGACGTCTGCCGGAGACTCGATACGGCGCGCCCCGGAGGCCATGCGCAGGGTCTGCTCAATCTGCGCTTCACAGCCTGCGGTGGTTCCTTCAAAACGGAGGTCAATTTCATGGAGGTCAATCTCATGAAGACCGACCTCTGGCGGCGAGGAACTCCCCGCGCGAATTTGCACGCCGGTGGGAACCATGTTGCAGTCCTGAATCGCGAGCACCAGGGCATTCATGCTTCCGCCGTCTGAAGTTGCGCTGTCAGAATTGCAGAAGCTCAAGGTGTGCGTTTCGCGCGGGACGGGGTGAAGCCGGAAAATCGCTTGCGTGATGATTCCGAGAGTACCGAATGACCCGGTAGCCAGCTTGGGCAGGTCATAGCCAGCGACGTTCTTTACAACTTTGCCGCCGCTCTTGGCGAGAGTGCCATCCGGCAGAGCCAGCGTGATGCCAATAATCAAGTCGCGCAAGCTCCCGTAGCGAATGCGGAGAGGCCCGCTGTCGTTGGTCGCCAGAATCCCTCCGATCGTCGCTTGGTCCGGCCAAAGCGGGTCGAGGGCCAGCCGCTGACCATGCTCGGCAAGAGTTTGCTGCAGTTGCTGGAACGTGCACCCGGCTTCCGCCGTCGCCGTCATGTCGCCCCAGGCATGTTCCATGACGCGGTTCAGACGGCGAGTCGAAAGAATCAGTGCGCCGTTCTGGATTTCGCCGCCACGGGGAGGATTGCCCCAATCCATCTTGGATGCTCCGCCGCGAGGGATCACCGACAAACCCGCGCTGGTTGCGATCTTCAGCGCCCGAGCAACTTCCTCAGGACTACCCGGCTCGATGACCATCTGCGGAAGGACGTCGTCGACCGCGTCCGCCAACATGGAGGCGCGCATGTGCTCGGCGCCGACCAGGGCCCGCAAATCACTCCATGCGGTTTCCACGGCAGCGAGCGATGGCCGGGTGATCGACGCGTAGGGCGATGAATGAGTTCGCATAACCCCTCAGAAAAACTGCGCTATCCCGGCGACTTCCAGAGGATGCGGTTGGTACGGGCCGGTTCGTTCCGCGCACAGGCGCGTGCGAGGAAACACCTTGCCTGGATTCGAAAGCTGTTCGGGATCGAAGGCGCAGCGCACGAGTTGCATCGTTTCCAGATCGGGCTCCGCAAACATCTCCGACATCATCATCTTTTTCTCTTCGCCCACGCCGTGTTCGCCGGTAATCGAGCCGCCGCACTTCACGCACAGCCGCAGGATATTGATCGAAAGTTCCATCGCGCGCTGCTCCTGGCCCGGGATGCGTCCGTCGTAGAGCACCAGGGGATGCAGATTGCCATCGCCCGCATGAAAGACGTTGGCCACGCGCAGTCCTTCGGCGGCGCTCATGCGTTCGATTTCGGCGAGGACCTTGGGCAGCGCGGTGCGAGGAATGACGCCGTCCTGCACAATGTAGTTGGGCGAGATGCGCCCCATGGCGGCAAAGGCAGCCTTGCGGCCTCTCCAGACGACGGCGCGCTCCGCTTCGGACTGGGCGACGCGAATCTCCCAGGCCCCGCATTGCGTACAGATCTCGCCCACCTGGTCCATCAGGTGCTCGACCTCTGCGGCCGGGCCGTCGAGTTCCACCAGCAGCAGTCCGCCGCAGTTTGGGTACCCGGCGTGAACCGACGCCTCGGCTGCCTGAATGGCGAGGTTGTCCATCATCTCGATGGCCGCCGGCAGCATTCCCGCCCCAATAATCCCGCTCACCGCCGCGCCGGCTTCCTCGGTGGTATTGAACGCGGCCAGCAGGGTCTGAATAACCGCAGGTTTCTTCACGATGCGCAGTACGACTTTGGTCGCGATTCCCAGCGTTCCTTCCGATCCCACAAAAATTCCCGGCAGATCGTATCCCGGACGGTCTAGCGCCCGGCTGCCGAGATGCACGATCGATCCATCGGGAAGGACTACCTCGAGGGCCAGCACGTGGGTCGTCGTGAATCCGTATTTCAGGCAATGCGCGCCGCCCGAGTTCTCCGCGACATTCCCGCCGATACTGCACACCGACTGCGACGAAGGATCGGGGGCGTAGAAGTAACCATGCGCAGCAACGCGTTGCGTGACATCCGAGTTGATGACGCCGGGCTCTACCACCACACGCGCGTTCGGCAGATCCACTTCCAGGATGCGGTTCATGCGAGCCAGGCTGATGAGCACGCCATTTTCTACGGGCAGGGCGCCGCCGCTGAGCCCCGTGCCCGAACCTCTAGCCACAAACGGAATCTTTTCGCGCTGACAGACGCGCACAATCGCCTGAACTTCTTCGGTTGAAGCAGGCAGCAGAACGGCCAGAGGCATGACGCGAAAGTTCGTCAGCCCATCGCATTCATAGGTGTGCAGTTGGGAGGCTTCGGTGATCAAACCCTTGCCCACGATCGCGCGGAACTGGTCGAGGACGCGTGCTTCCATGGGGGTTCTCCTCGCCAGGCGGTCATGAGCCTGGTTGGCACTTTGAAGAGGCTACAAAGATCGACTGGAATGTTATACCAAGATGCCGATTTAGTGGAGACGAGTTTCCTGAAGAGCACAAAGAGCGCAACGCCAGCTGCCGAGCTAGTCAGCTTCGCTGCAATAATTTAGGGAGGGGCGCAGCCTTTTCCGTGATGGCTTGCGTCTTTTTTCCCCCTATCCCCGTATCTATCATTAGTATGAACGCGGCTGCCTTCTATTTCGAGAATTCGATGGCGCAAGAGAGCACCGAGATCGCTCGTGGACTTCGACGTCGAGATCCCGACCTGCTCGACCGGCTGATCGAGCAATACCAGCATCGGCTTCTCCGCTATCTTATGTACTTGACCGGGCGCCGCGAATTAGCGGAAGACCTCTTCCAGGAAACCTGGATTCGTGTGCTCGAACGTGGGCACCAGTATAACGACAGGTACGTATTCAGCACATGGCTGTTCGCGGTGGCGCGCAATCTGGCGATCGATCACATGCGCCGCAAGCAGCCAGCCAGCCTCGACGGCTTGCTGAATGACGATGAAGCCCCCATCGATGTGCCTGCGACCGGACAGGCCTCGGCTTTTGACATGACTCTGCGGCGCGAGCAAAACGAGCACATCGCGGCCGGTATGCAACATCTGCCCGCGGAATACCGCGAAGCGCTCGTGCTTCGTTTTCAGGAAGGCATGTCTCTCGAAGAAATCGCCGGCGTGACGCGGGTACCTCTGGGTACAGTGAAATCCAGGATTTACCGCGGACTGAGCGGACTCGAACCGTGGTTGAAAGGAGCGCCGCTGTGAACATCGATGCGCATGAACGGGCGCGAAACCTGATTGCATTAGCTGGCCCCGAGGCGCTTTCCGGCGCCGATCGAGCGTGGTTGGCAGCGCACGTGGAAACGTGCGCCTCATGCCGCGCATTCGCGGAGAACGCAATAGCGACGATTCATGCGTTGCGCGCAATCCCAATCGCCGCCGAGCGGAGTCTGGTCTCGACGACGCAGATGAGGGTGCGCCGCCGCGCCCTGGAATTGCAGCGCCAGCGAGAACGCTTGTGGCTGGTTTCGGTCAGCTGTACGGCCGTGACTCTATGCGCGCTGCTTAGCACGGTCGCACTGTGGCGTGGTTTTGCCTGGGCAGGCGCGCAGGCACAGCTGGCTCCATCGATCTGGCAAGTAGGGTTCCTCGTCTTCTGTGTGACGCCAGCCCTGGCAGCGGGAGTGCTTCTGCTACTCCGGGGTACGCACCTGGCGGATCACACCGGTTCTTACGAGGGCTGATTGAACCGGGAACCAGTTTTTTTGTGGAACCGAGTACGGAGTTAGGAGATTTGTGATGACAACGGGAAATCAAACTTCCACGCGCTTCAAGGACGAGATCCGAATCGTTGCGCCTTGGGCCTTCTTTCTTGCGGTCGTGACCTTCCTGGGGATGGTTGTGCTGGTCGTGGTCGTCGCCGGCAGGGATCACAATGCACCTCCGGTTGCGGTTCGGTGGCTGCTGGGAATCGTCGCGGGAGCGCTGGGCGGCTGCTATGTTGTGCTGATCGGCTACATAAACCGGGACGCGGGGCGGCGCGGGATGAGCCGCCTGCTGTGGACGCTCATTGCGATTTTTGTCCCCAACGGGCTTGGGATCGTCCTTTATTTCGTCTTGCGCAAGCCGCGCACCGCCCGCTGTCCGCAATGCCATGCCGAGGTCGAGCCGGGCTTCAGTTTCTGTCCGCGGTGCCGCAACCGCCTGCAGCCGGTCTGCCCGCACTGCCAGCGCAGCGTAAATTCCGGCGACAAGTTCTGCCCATACTGCGGTGGGGCCCTGGAGGCGGCTCCGAGCGGGCTTCCCTCTTCGACAGCGAACCAACCGTGAGCATCCGCGGATCCCTGCGGGAGAATCAAGATCCCGGACTCACCGGCGCGCACGGATTGATCGCGACAATTCTCGAACCAAATGCTGAAAATCGGGGGGGAGTTTGCAGTCAATCGAGACGCTCTCTCCCGAGCGCGGATGGACAAACTGAAGATGCGCGGCATGAAGAGCAACGCGAGCAATCAGCGGCTCCGACGATTCCGCCCGGTGGTATTTTCTATCGCCGATAATCGGGTGGCCCATCGCCGAAAATTGCGCTCGGATCTGATTCTGCAATCCTGTTACCAGCTCAACCCGGACGAGCGAAGCCTCCGCAAAAAGGCGTTCGACGGAATATCGAAGTTCGGCACGAGCCGCTTGCGGGTCATTCGCCGTGCGCAACTGTTGAAACATTCCTTCCCGTCGAAAATAGTGCACGAGCTTCCCTGCCCCCACGCCGAGACGGCCGCGCAGTACCGCGAGATACCGCCTTACGGGAGTATGCTCGAGAAACTGCCGCACCAACGCATCTCGGTCCGGACCGGTCTTCGCAAACAGCAGAGCCCCGGAGGCAAAACGATCGATGCGATGTACGACCAAGGCCCGTTGTCTCTTCGGCTTGAGTTTTGCGGCCAGCAGAGACAAGGCGGACGGAGTATCGGAGCCCCTAACCGGCACCGCCAGAAGTCCGGCCGGTTTGTCGAGAACGACCACGGCATCGTCTTCGTAAAGCACGGAAAGCTCGCGGGAGAAACGAGGCCGGCGCCGGTCTTCCTGGGCCGGCATCTGGTGGGCCGAAGCCCGATCCGGTTTTGCGGAACGGCTGCGAGGCTTTCGCCGAGGTTTCTTCATTGGCCAGGCGCCTGACGATCAGTCATTATTTACTTCTTTTTCGCGGGCAAATATTTCTTCTCGATCGAGGCAACCACCACGTAGTTTGGATCCACCATTTCGTTGAGATGAATCCTGGCGACTTTCGACAGCAGCTCATAAGCGTCAAGTTCCGACAAACCGTAGTCCTTGTGGATCCAGTGCACGAGTTCGGTGAAGGCGATGCGCAGGGCATCATCCAAGGGACGATAAGCGCCCACCGTCATGATGGCGTCGTCGTTCTCGAACTGGGGCCAGGCGATGGTGCGGCCTTTGATCACGCTCAACTGCACGCGTGCCTTCAGCGGAACCTCGATGGCGGTGCCGGCTATTTCTCCATCGCCCATGGCGGCGTGGCCGTCGCCGATGTAGAACAGTCCGCCTTTGACATTCACGGGAAAATAGACGGTGTTGCCCATGCTGGCTTCGGGCGAGTCCATGTTGCCGCCGAATTCCGCGGGAACCACGGAACTGCGCGCCTCGCCATTGGCGGGCGCGACTCCGATGCAGCCGAAGAAAGGATGCATGGGAATCTTCACCGAGAAATCGGAATCGAGCGCCTTGAACAGCGCTGTGTTCGCGGCGTGATCGATGTGGTAAAACCAGACGCGCTCGGGAAGCGGCGGATGCAGCATGGGCGTGTAGTTGGTCTCATTGATGGCGCCAAATCCGGGAGCGAATGCGCCCACGCCCGTATCGCCATCGACTTCGAGATCGAGAATCTTGACGGCGAGTGTGTCGCCGGGCTCGGCGCCCTCGATGAAAAATGGCCCGGCCAGCGGATTATCGCCTTTGGACATGCTGAGCGTGTCTCCGGGCTTCCGGAGCGCGTTCCCGAAGCAGTCGAGCGTGTTGGTGTCGAGGATGTCTCCCGACTTCAGACGCGCCACCGGTTCGGCGGTGGCGAACAGATACTTCACATTGTCGATGGTGGTGGTGTAGCGGACGACATTCGCGGACTGCCCTAAAACCGCGACCGGGGTCGCCAACACTGCGCCCAACAGGGCCAGAGCGCGGCTTCTTAACTTCATCTAGTCTGCCTCATTCGTCACAAAGTGGAGGGACGGGCGTCTCGCCCGTCCAGCCGGGCGGGGACGCCCGGCTCTCCACCAGCACCTATCTCAGAACGAATACTTCAACGAGAACTGAATCAGCCGCGGTGTGCCGACGGTTTGTGTGATCTTGGCAATATTGGGACCTTGCTCAACGTCGGCATATCCAAAGTTCAGCGGGTTCTGGAATGACGGATGGTTGAACAAATTGAAGAACTCGGTGCGGAAATGCAGGTTCTGCCGTTCACCGATCTTGAAATTCTTGCCGAGTGTGAAGTCGACATTCACCTGCTTGGGGCCGATGATGCAATTGCGCGGAGAGTCCCCAAACCCGGTGTTCGTGCCCGGAGCGGTACCGGCCGGGGAGTTCGGGACATTGGCGACTGGCATATAGGCAGCAGGGTTGACCCAATTTGCGAGCTTGGTGGCGAGGCTGCCAGAATTCAGAGCGTTGCCGCAATCGAAGCCGGGAGCGAAATCGGCGGTAACCAGAGACGGGGTGGTTAGAGCATAGTCCGACCCGCCGTTCGAATCCTGAATCGTGATGGGCGCACCCGTTTGCGCGACGATCACACTGTTGACCTCCCAGCCACCGAATGCGAATGCCATGGCATCGTGGCGGCCGGCCATGAAGGGCAGAGCGTAATTGAAGCTGGTGACAAAGCGCTGGCGATGATCAAAGTCGGAAAGGCCGCGCGAGTCGTCCCCACTGAGCTGACTATTCACGCGCGTGAGGAAAGCCACGCTGGCGGTGGAGACGTCGTCGATGGACTTGGACCAAGTGTACGCGCTTTGAAAGTACAGTCCTTTCGAGAAGTGGTGCGAAACGGTGGCCTGCAAACCGTTGTAGTGGGAATCGGAGTTGGGATAGAACGCCTCAAAATCAGACGGAGCAATCCCCAGGTAGGGCGCTCGCGCCGAGGCGTTGGCTACCGTGTTTTGAGTGATTGAAACCGCTGTTCCCATCGCTACACCTGGTTGCAGGCAAGGCACGTTGTTGGCGACGTTGCCGCAGATCACGTTGATGGGGTTGGAGGGGCTAGCCAGGGCGGGCTGGTCGGGATCAAAGGTCGAGCGCAGACGTGTGCCCTTGGTGCCTACGTATCCAAGCTCGAGAACCCAGTTTCCTCCCAGTTGGCGTTGCAGGGAAAAGTTCCACTGCTGCGTCGTGGGCGAGACCCAGTGTAAAGGAACGGCAGGAGCGAAGTAGTCGGGGAAGGTACCGGGCCCGAATGCTGCACCGCCGTTGGGGTCCCCTTTCGGAAAGCCCTGAAAAAAGGCCTGCGTCGGTACGAAGCCCACTTGGGGTGGCGAACCGAGGGGCGGCAGCAGCGGCGTACCGCCTGGAGAGTAGAGCGTGGCCAAGCTTGAGTACGAGCCGGAGGGAAAAGCCAACGGATAGAACGGAGGCGCAAACGCGAGGTTGTCCACGCCGCCAATATCTTCGCGGACGCTGTAGATGCCATAGCCGGCGCGAATTACCGTATCGTGCTTGCCCGCCACGTCATAGGCAAAGCCGATGCGCGGCTCGGGTACGGTGGCGTACTCATTATTCAGGGCGGCGCTGTTAAGGGTGCCCGTTAGACCGGCAAGGCCGTATTTGTTCACACAACTCGGCCACATGTAGGGCTGGCCGATCGGGGGATTGGCGTCGTCAGGAACGGTGTTGCCCAAATGGCAGAGGTTGTCTTCGGCCGCACCGACCCACTCGATCCGCAGCCCCAGGTTCAGCGTCAAAGTCGACGTGACTCGCCAATCATCCTGTACGAAACCGGCATAGGCGGGAATGTGGTAATCGTGATTGGCTGCGCCGCTGCCTCCTTCACCAAGGTATGGCTGTCCCAGCAGGAAGTTCTGGAAAGCTGGGAGGTTTTGGTTGGGGTCGGTGTCCGGGAAGAAGAGCAAGAGAGGGTTGTCGAGTACGGGGAGGATGCGGCGAACTGAAGTGCGGTCCACTTCGCCGCCGAATCGGAACGAGTGATGTCCGCGAGTCCAGCTGACGGTATCGAGCCAGACGAATGAGTCCGCTAACGCCGATTGAGGCTGGTTGGGGAAAGGCCCAATCTGGAAGCCCGGGAATTCGAACCTGTACATGTTCGGTTGCGGGTTTAAGCTGCTGATGCCCAGGTCGGCTGGCGAGGTCCCGGGGACGGAAACGTTCAACAGGGCGTCGCTTATAACGTTCACGCCGAAACGAAACTCATTGACCAGGGCATTGCTGAAGGAGTGGGTTTCCGCGATGCTGCCGAACCGTCCCCGCAGCGGGATGTCGAGGGGAAAATTCAGGTTGGTGTCGATGGCGGGGTAACCCGTCTGAACCTGCAAGTTATCGGCGCCGAACGGTTGGTAGGTTTCCGCATCCGACCAGAAGAACCGCTCGGTGATGCGATCTTTGCCCTGGTTGAAATCGCGGTCCCAGTTGGCCGTGAACTGATCATCCCGATAGCGACCCGGGGAGCTGATGGTAAGTGAGCCGGTAGCGCCGGGCGTGCCGGAGACGCTTGGAATCAGCCAGCCACCACCTATGCCAGGGCCGAACTGATTGCCGGTGGCGGTGAGCAAAGCATAGGCCACCGGGTCGAATCCGCCGCAAGGATTGGCGGAGTTAACGTACGCGGGGAGGGGGCTGGTACTTGGAAAAAAGGCGTTAATCAGATTCGCGCAGCCCGTGGAACCGGTGCGGACGGTCGGCAGCACGGGAAGTGGCGCACCGCTGATATAAGTTCCCAGCGAATCGCCGCTGCGCTGGCGCGTGCCCTGGTAGTTGACGTAGAAGTAGCCCAGCTTAGCTTTGGGACCAACCGGTCCGCCGAAATCACCGCCGAAAATGTTCTGCTTGAGATCAAAGGGGCCTAAGAAGTAGTCGTTGGAATCCAGAACGGAGTTGCGGAAATACTCCCAGGCATCCCCGTGGAAGCCGGCCGTGCCGCTCTTCAGGATAGCGTTAATGTTGCCGCCGCCGTTACGGCCCTGACTGGCATCGTAGAGGCTGGTGCCGACCTTGAACTCCTGGATCGAGTCGGGGTTGGGGACGGGTGTGTAGGTGAGTTCACCGAACGAGTAGTCGGAGGCCGAAATGCCCTCGATCAGGTAGTTGTTGTTATCTTCTCTTCCGCCATTGACGTCGATACGCACATCGCCACGGCCCAGGGCGGCAGCGTTGTTCAGGCTGGCAGAGGCGCCCGCCGACAGGTCGAGCAACTGCTGGAAGTTGCGCGTGGCCAGCGGGAGGGTGCTAACGGTTGTGGAACCGATGGATTGGCCGGTGGTGGCATCTGTGGTATTGACTTGCTCCGCTTCGGACTGGACTTCCACAACTTCCTTCACCGCACTCAGTTTAAGAGCCGCGGTCATGCGCGTCGTTTCCGTGATGCGCACAACCACGCCGGGAAACCTGGTGACGGGAAAGCCGGCCGCGTCCACTTCCACCGTATACGTGCCTACGGGCAACAGCGTGGCAGTGAACAACCCGGATGCGTCGGTCTTCAGTTGGCGCAGGACCTCACCCGTGGCCTGGCTGGTGACACTCACCTTGGCGTTCGCGATTACGGCTCCAGATGCGTCCTGAACCACACCACCGATGGCGCCGGTGGCTCCGCCTTGCGCGAACGCAAGCGAACCCAAGCACCACGACAACAGCAACAACACGGCTAGCTCTCGAATACGCGACATAGGGCCCCCTCCGTGGACGGTTCGGACTGCACTGGATACAACCCCGACGAAAAAGAATGCAATTAGATTACGGCAGGATGGTAACTGTCAAGGAATAACTGGACGGAGTAGAGCCTACTTATATATGCGCCCGATCCATTTTTGCGATCCTGATTGGGCCGCCGCTGGCGCGGTCGTCGTCGCGCAAACACCTGGTCCAGTCAGCTGGCTATGCTTGCATTATTTCCAACGGACTCCATTGGCGTGCAGATTTCCTGAATAGGAGACGTGACAATCGGTGTGCTGTATGCGGGGTGATGAAACTCCAGGTGCATGCCGCGACCGATGAAGCGGACCTTGAGCATGGAACCGCCCCAGGTCGAGCCGGCGATGGTCACCTGAACTGGTTGCGGACAGTATTGCGGATGTCCTGAGATCAGCGCCGCACCCTCACCCAGAAGTAGTGCCGTGTAGAAGTGGTGCTGAGTCCTAATCTGCAGCACGGTGTCAGGCGGCAGACCTTCAAGGAATACGCCTCCCTCGATTTCGGACTGGACGATATTCCGATTCACTTCGTCGCCGAGGTTGGGATGAGGCGCGAACATTGGTTTACTGTACCGAGGTCGGCTCCCAGTCACAACATTAATATTCAGCAATATTCAGCGCCTCAAGTCCTGGTCGCGCGTGAGGCGACCAGGCTGAGGTATTCTCTGGCTTGTTCATTCACATCCGCCCGACAATCGGAAGTTGGACGGGAATCGCTTCCTCAGTCTTACCCCAGCTCAGTCTTACCCCAGCTCAGTCTTACCCCAGCTCGGTCTTACCCCAGCTCGGTCTTACCCCAGCTTTCGTGCCAGTGCACGCAATACGAAGCGTATGCGATCGGGCCAAGGCAAACGGCCCAGATTTGTGCGCACCACGCCGCGGGTGAAGTAGGTCTTCTGGGAATAGTCGATTGCGACCTCGACGACGACAGGATGACCGGACCCAGTTAGTGTGAGCGCCTGTTTGAGAATCGCCTCCGCATCGGTGTTACAACGCAATTCGAGGTACTCCGCGCCGACGCCGCGGCAAATGGCGGCCAAGTCATAGTCAGGAAGCTCACTGCAGGTCTTTCGTCCAAGCGCGATTTGCTGAAACTGCGCAATCTGGGCTAATTCGCGGTCGCGCAGGACCAACACCATTACCGGCAGATTCAGCTGGCGCGCGGTGAGCAGTTCCAATCCTGTCATCAGGAATGCACCATCGCCTGCCAGCGAAATGACCTGGCGATCGGGACAGGCGAGTGCGGCTCCTAGTGCGGCAGGCACTGCGTAACCCATGCACGAATAGTCAACCGGCGCCAGGAACGAACGCGAATGTGGCAGCCGTAAACACTCCATGGCCAGGAAGGTTCCGTTGCCGCTATCGGTAGTATAGATCGCGTCGTCCCCAACCAGCTTTTGAACTGTTGCCAGAAGGTGAGGTGGGTAGACTCCCTCGGAATTATCGGGCGTGGTCCATGCTCGCCTGACTTCTTCGTGGCCGGAATGTATTTCGCGTCGCAATGATTCATCAACTGAGCGTGACGCCACATGAGGAAGCAGGGACGCGACAAAGCTTGCGGCATCCGAAACTACGGGCAAATCCGCGGGGTAGTTCTTTCCGAGTACCGCAGGATCTATATCCACGTGAATCAGCTTGCCGGGAAGCTGCATGCCATAGCTTCCCGTGCCCACCTCAGAGAAGCGGCAACCGATCGCCAAGGTGAGATCGCAAGACGCCGCGATCTCGCGCACGAACGAAGGTGCGGCAGCACCAAAGCCGCACCACAACCAAAGCGGATGCTTCTCGTTGAAAACGCCTTTGCCGGAAATGGTGGTGGCCACCGGAGCATTCAGTCGCTCGGCCAAAGCCACGAGGTCGGCGCCGGCCTCGATGGCCCCAAGCCCGAGATAAAGCAGAGGCCGGTGGCTGGCTTCGATCCATTGGCGAGCCCGCTCAACCAGTTCGCCTTGGGTCGTTGCAGCTGGCGGCGCCGGTTGTGAATCGGGCGGTTGCAGATGCGCGTCATGGCGGAAGAAGTAGTGCTCTGCGGGAATCTCGACCATCGCCGGGCCGGCCGGGGCACGGCGCGCGATTTGGCAAGCGCGGCGGATGGTCGTGTAGATTTCCGATCCCCTCTCAGCGCGTAACTGGGCCTTGGTCACGGGTCGCGCGATGGCGAGTTGGTCAACGTCGTGGAGTTGGAATGCCCTTCCCGTGTCGCGCCGAATCCCACAAGAGAGGACGAGCATTGGGATTCCGTCGAGATAAGCCTCGGCAATCCCCGAGAGCGCGTGGGTCAGTCCTGCTCCGGGAACTATGTTCACTGCCGCAAGGCGCCCGGAAGCACGCGCGACTCCATCGGCCATGAAAGAAGCACTCTGTTCATCGGTGACGAGGACTGGGCGCACGCTCTTGGAACGGGCGAGTGCATCGTAGAGTTCGATGTTGTGCGTGCCCGGAATGCCGAAAGTGAAAGCTACACCTTCATCTTCCAGCGCGCGCACCACGATGTCACCGCCCGTCATCTTGCTCATAACTCATAACATCTTGCTCATAGCAGCGCATTCACATTCTTGCGGATGGTCTCCGCCACACGGTCAGCCAGGGCCATGATCGTTAAGTAAGGATTGATTTCGAGCGAATTTGGAAACAGGCTCGAATCGGCCACATGCAGCCACGGAACTCCATGCACCCGGCCATAGGAATCGGTCACCGAATCCTCGGGACCGCTTCCCATCGCGCAACCTCCCTGCAAGTGCGCGGCCGAGATTGAAAGCTTCCCGGGTTTGAACTCCGCGTTTTCGGCGATCTGGTCAAGAAGTTCCGCGTCCGCGCGTTCAATTGTCGGAGTGTGTGAAACCGGCACATGCACCCGAACGGCCCCGGCTGCGAAAGAGATCTTCGCCGACGTGATTGCGCCCTGCACCAGGCCGTGAATCACCTCCGGTGTGAAGCGGTAGTGAACCACCGGGCGCCCATCACCCTCTATGGTCACGCGATTGTGGTCATCCACCTCGTCACACGCCAGCACCAGGATCATCTGCAGCCGCGGAAAGGCGCGCATAAAGCGACTGTGTTCCTCACCGAACCCAACCATCGCCTTGGCGGTGGTAAAGGGGAAATACATGCAGGTCTCAAGCAGGAAGTGATCGCTCTCGGCGAACTGGTCGAGGTAGAAACTTTTGGGATGACCGACGGCGTTGGTGATCGGCTGGCTGTGTTCGGCAACCATGATGAATGCAGGATGACAGGTGAACCCGTGTCCCAATCGCGGCAGGCTTCGGGCAAACCCAGACCTGAGCAGGAGCGCCGGAGTATTCACCGCACCGGCACAAACCACAACGACTTTGGCGTCGATCTGGTAGTCGCCCGCTTCCCACGTTGATGGCTCGCCTTTATTACCTTCCGGTTTCTCGGTGACCCGGGCAAAGATCTTCTTGTCTTCTATCCGCTGCACTTCGATGCGCGTCACAACCTCCACTCCGTTGCGCTCCGCGCGCGGCAACTGGACCCGATGGGTGCCTTGTTTGGCCTGGTTCGGACAGCCCAGATTACAGAGGCTCGATCCCCGGCACCCTTTCAGGTTTACCGGAAACTGCTGCACGCGATAGCCAAGCCGCCGGCATCCCTCGACGAACAGCCGGTTGTTCTGGTTGAGAAGCGACTCCTCCAGCAGGTGGACATTGTTTTCCGCCACGTATTTTCGGGCGCGTCGTTCCACGTCCGCAAAGGCCAGCCCCGGCACGTTCCAGCGCTGGAGGACTCGTTCCGGAGGAAGCAGCGATGTGCCTGTATACACGACCGTTGATCCGCCATACGCGCTTCCAAAGGCCAGGGTCATGGTTTGCTCGGTGGTCAGGAACCCTCCGCCGTCTTCGTAGAGCGCCTTCGCCATCTCCACTTCGCGGCCCGTAAATTCCTCATCACGGAGTTTCGGACCTTTTTCGAGGACTGCGATGCGCACGCCGTCGCGGCAGAGCGGCGACAACTCCTGGGCCACCGTCCCCCCGCCGGCGCCGGAGCCGATGATAACGATGTCATAGCTGCGGCGAGCATGGCTGCGGCGCTTCATTTTTATTGCACCGCCTCCCAGCCGCGCGGATCGGGACGATAGCCGATGGCGCGTGCGCCGTCAGGTCGTCCGTAATAACCCAGAAATGCGAGAGTACGCAGCCCCCAGAATCCGCAGCGGATACGTTCTACCGGGTGATTCTGCAAGTGACGGAGGACGCGGCTGCGTTGCTCGTCCCCCAACGCGGCAAAAGTGCGGCCATAACGCACGACCGGCAGCCACTCGATCGCACGCAGGAAGAGTTGCAACTGTCCCCGCAAAGTTGGCGGTTGAATCTCGAGTGCATCTTCCACCAGTGCTTCCAATGCGAGCCAACTGGGCTCGTCCAGTTGCTTCGCATCGGGTACAACCGTCACAACCACCGCGCGAAATACCGCGCGCACGGGAGCCAGCACAGAAGGTGACGGTTCCTTCGCATTTGCCCCTCGCATGTTCTCCTCGCCATGCTGAGTGTAATCGACGGCACAGATCGACAGAAGGCCATCAAAGGAAGTTTCTTGCGCTGTGCTGCGCCTAACACGATTCGATCGTCGATCTTTGACGGAGTTCTACGCCGCCGGATCCTCATCCATGTGCGGCCGCGGTGCCGGCAATTGAGGCAGTGCGACGCCCAACCACTGCCCCAACCCGCGAAAATGGCTGAGCCAGGCCTCATTCACGATTCCGGCTCCGTTGCCCGCGACCGCATGCGAAAGCTCGTAATACGCGTTCTGTGACTTCCAGAGATTCAGTTCGAAGGGGTGGACTCGCGCCAGCGCGATCACGTTTTCCACCTCTTCCAGCGTTTCCAGATTGCCGGGGTTCCGCATCCAACGCTCGATCAGCGCGTTCAATCGCTGGCGCACCGCAGCTTCCAGGTTGGAGGCATTCAGGCTGAACCCGCTGCGCTGCACCACATCCAAGAGCGATCGGACCATCTCCAACTCCGTCCCTTGATCTGCCAAAGCGCGACCCACGGCCGTGGCCAGAACAAACTCGGTGGTGAGACGCAAAATTGGCGGGAGAGGAAACTGCAGCTCCGACAAGAAGGACATCAGCGGTGCGTGGTCTTCGTACACGCGGCGGTACAGCGTCTCGGCTTCGCTCAGGGTCGAATCAATGATCTGGCTGACAATCCTTCTGCGTTCGTCTTGAAACAGCGATTTCAGCGAATAGGTTGAGCCGTGGAAGTGGCGGTCAATCAGGCGCAGGCAGGCGGGGAGATCGGCTCCGGAAAACGCTTTACCGGCCTGATCCACGAATTCTTCGACCCATGATCCGTTACCCCCTGAGCCGTCAGACCGTGAGCCGTCACCCCCTGGGCCGTCGCCGAGCGGACGCACGCCCGCGCTCAGATTGTGATCGCCAAAGTGAAGTACTCCGAAGCCCACTCGCAACGAAGTGTCAGTCGTATCGGATGTGAGCAGAGCCACGCCCGCGGCAAACTTCATTTTGCCGGACTGCAGCAACTGGGACCTCTCCAGCGCGACCCGATAGCAAAAGATGGAATCGTGCCCGTGGTATCCGTCGAAGATCGAGCTGATGGCATAATGCGCACCCACACCGACCAGATCGAGCATGGTGGGTTTGACGAACCGCTCGTAGACGTGCCGGCCATTTCCCAAACCGGGCACGTTGCTCCAGGCTTCCTGCAAGCGTTGCAGGAAGGCCTCTTCCCGATCCTCGCCTGTGACCTGCCGGCTCAACTGCAAAGCACGGGCCGCGTACTGCAGGATCTGCAACGTGGCCGGACCGGTCAGTTCATCGAAAAACCAGCCGCAGCTGGTGTACATCAGCATGAGGTGGCGCTGCATTTCCAGCAGGCGCAGAGCTTCCACCTGTTCCGCCGGGGAGAGCGGCCGCAGGGTGTGCTGCGCGAAAAAGGCGTCTTTGTTTTGGGACGAACGATCGAGCACCACCTGGATGTATTGGTTGCGCGCGGCCCAGGGATCGATGAACAGGCTGGCGCCCCTGGTCTCGTAGACCGCGCTCAGGTCGTCGCGAAGCCAGTCCAGTGCATTCCGCAAAGGACGGCGCCATTGCTGATTCCATGAATTGCCACCGCCTGATCTGCAGCCGCAATCGTTTACCCATCGTCCGATGCCGTGCAGACAACTCCAGGAAGTCTTCTCGATAATCTCCACCTCCTCTGCTGGCGGATGCATGGCCAGGTATTCGCCATAGTTGGTGATCCGGGCAAGCTGGTTGCGCTCCAGGTAATCGAGGGTATAGGCCAGGGCCATCTCGCCATGCGGATGGTGATGGCCGTAGGTTTCGCCGTCGGTGGCAATGTGCACCATCTGCGGCCAGTTGCGTTCGGCGTTAAAACCGCTCAGCAGCCTGTGCGCAAATCGTTCCCCATCCATCAGCAAGTTTTCGAAAGCGACGGCATGCGAGATGGGTCCGTCGTAGAAGAACAAGCTGATTGTGCGTCCGGAAGGAAGGTAGCACTGGTATGCACGCGTAGGATCGATCTTGCCTCCTTCCATGCTCTGCCATTCTTCCCACAGCCGGTTGCGCATCCGTTGCGCCTGGTGAGGACTGAGGACGGTGAACTTGATTCCCGCTTCGCTCAGAAGCTCGAGGCTTTCCACATCAACGGCGGTCTCCGGCAGCCACATGCCCTCCGGATCGCGTCCGAAGCGGCGCTGGAAGTCGCGCATTCCCCACATGATCTGAGTGCGCTTATCGCGAGGGTTGGACAAGGGCAGGATCGTGTGGTTATAGGCTTGGGCTAGCGCTGATCCGTGACCCGAAAAAAACTCCTGGCTCTCCCGGTCCGCCGCCAGGACCCGCTCATAAGCCTGCGGCGCGTTCTGCTCCATCCAGGAAAGCAGCGTCGGACCAAAGTTGAAGCTGATGCGGGCGTAGTTGTTGACGATTTTCGCGATTCTGGACTGTCCGTCTAGAATCCGCGCGGCCCCGTTCGGCAGGTAGCACTCCGCCGTGACCCGCTCGTTCCAATCATGGTAGGGAGAAGCGGAGTCTTGCAGTTCAACCGCTTCGAGCCACGGATTTTCCCGCGGCGGCTGATAGAAATGACAATGAATACAAACGTAACGCTGCATGGCGCCGACGCTCCCGCGATCGGTCCTCGCAGCATGGAGAATGCGTTCTTGCCTGCGAGGCCATCCTCGCACAAGAAAAAAGGGGAACCGACGGATAACCCCCGTCGTCTCCCCCCACCCAGCCAACAGTAGCCCTGCATCGCGCACAGGGGTAGAGACATTCGTGGTACCCCCACAACTGAGCCCGGCTAACGCAAAAGCGAAGAGCGCAGCTCTTAACCTGACGATAGAGCATAGGCCCTTCGCCAGATTATTCGACAGCGAGATCGGGTGGATGGTCAGTCGAGCGCTTTGTGGAAGCGGAGGACAGCGATCGTGAGCAGGCTGATTCCCAAAGCGGCCATGGCGAGCATCTGGGGCCAAAGAATCTCCATGCCCACGCCTTTCAGATAGGTGCCACGAAGCACGACCAGAAAATAGCGCAGCGGGCTGAGATAGGTGAAATATTGCAGCCACTGCGGCATGGTGCTGATGGGGAATCCGAAACCGGAGAAAGTTATGGCGGGCATAATAAAGAAGAAAGAAGTCACCATCGCTTGTTGCTGAGTGGAGGAGACGGTCGAAATCAACAGGCCCACGCCCAGCATGCACAGCAGAAAGAGAATCGCGCCCGCGAACAACACCAGAATCTGCCCGCGAAATGGAACCTGGAACCACAGCGTTCCCACCGTGGCGATCAGCGAAACATCAAAGAGGCCAATCAGGAAGAAGGGCAACGTTTTACCCAGGATAAACTCGGCCGGGCGGATGGGCGTCACCATGATCTGCTCGAGAGTACCGATCTCACGTTCGCGAACCACGGCAAAGGCTGTCAGAGTAACCACGAGCACAAGAGTAAGACTGCCGATAATGCCGGGCACGAAAAACCAGCGACTCCTGAGGTCGGGGTTATACCAGGGCCGTTGCTCCAGTTGCACCGAGGGGATTTCCTCCGCCATTTGCGGCGAGATGCGGTAGATGCGGTCTTTCTGGTAGTCCTGGGCGAAGCCGAGAGCGATCTGTGTGATGTAACCGGAGGCGATCAGGGCGGTGTTCGAATTAGTCGCGTCGACGATCACTTGCAGAGGAGCGGTCTGGCCCTTGCGCAGGTTCTGAGCAAAGCCGGCATTGACCTCGAGACCGACCGTAGCCTTCCCTTGATCGATGAGATCGCCGATCTGGCGGTAGTCCGTCAGCTGGCGTTGCACGTCGAAGTAGGGGCTGGAAGAAAAACGGGAGAGTAGTTCGCGGCTCTCCTGGCTGTGGTCGAGATCGAGCACAACGGTAGGAACATGATAAATCTCGAAAGTAGCAGCATATCCAAAGATCAGCATCTGGATAATCGGCGGGCCGAACAGCACGAAGCGGGTGCGCTTGTCGCGAAAGACCTGGATGAATTCTTTGATCAACATCTGCTTGAGGCGCGCCAGCATAGCTTCTCCTTACACCAGCCTTTTGTGGAATGCGCGGGTGGCGAGCAGTGCCAGCACCAGCGTGAACACAGCCAAAGGAACCAGGTCGGGGTAGAGCAAAGCCGTGGGCGTCCCCTTGAGAAAGACCTTCTTCAGCACCGAGACGTAATACCGCGCCGGCAGGATGCGAGTGATCCACTGCAGAACGATGGGCATTTGCTCAATCGCATAAAGAAATCCAGAGAGCAGGAAAGCTGGAAGGAAGGTGACAAGCAGAGCGATTTGACTGGCAGCGAGCTGATTCTTCGCGATCACGGAGATAAAAAATCCGAGCGAAAGCACGACCACCATGAACATGGCGGAGCTGATCAGCAGGGTTAGAAAAGAACCTCGGAAAGGAACTTGGAACCAGTAGATGGCAATCAAGGCGCAAACGATGACGTCGAACATTCCGATGATGAAATAGGGCACCAGCTTGCCGAGCATGATCTCAGCCGGAGTGACGGGAGTTGAAATCAACTGCTCCATGGTGCCGCGCTCCCATTCGCGTGCGATGGTGAGCGAAGTGAGGAACGCTCCGATCACGGACATGACCAGGGCAAGCACGCCGGGGACGATGAATGCGCTGCTCTCCAGGTTCTCGTTGTACCAGGTGCGGGTTGCAACACTGACGGGAGCCGCTTGCGCGATTTGGCCATGGTTACGAAGCCAGTCGATTTGAATGTCCGACGAATAGCCCTGGACGACCGCCTGAGCATAGCCGATGAGGACATTGGCGGTGTTGTCGTCAGAGCCGTCGACGATCGCCTGCACCTGAGCAGGGCGGCCTTCGTGCAGGCGCTCGGAGAAATCCCACGGGACAACAATCCCCATTTTGGCGTGGCCGTCATCGAGTGAGCGGGTCAACGCCGGATAGTCGTTCACAACCCGCACCACGTCGAAATACGCGCTGGCCTGGAAACGCTTCAGGAGATCCTGGCTCTGCTGGCTACCGTCGCGGTCGTACACGTAGACGGGCAGGCCCTTGAGATCGAGATTGACACCGTAACCGAACAGCAGCACCAGAATCACGGGCATGATCACGACAATGATCAGACTGCGCGAGTCGCGGAGGATCTGAATGACCTCTTTTCGAGCCACGGCCAGGAAGCGAGTGAAGCTCATGCTGTCCGCTCCTTTCCCGAATCGCGCGTGGTTGTAAGGGAGACGAAAACGTCTTCCAGGCTGGGATGTATCTTCTCGATACGGGCAACGATGATGCTGTGATCCGACAGATACTTCTGAACCTGCGGGATGGCAGCGGCAGCATCGCGCACGACCAGGTGCAGAGCGTTCCCGAAAACCGCGGCATCGATCACATCCGGAGCGGATTGCAGGACCTCCACTGCCTGGCCAAGCGGCTGACACTCGACGAGGAGCAGTTCGCCTTTCATCGATTTCCGCTTCAGCTCTGAAGGCGTGCCCAGGGCGACGATCGAGCCGCGAAAGATCAGCGCAAGACGGTTGCAGTATTCCGCCTCTTCCATGTAATGCGTGGTCACGAAGACGGTCACGCCCTCCTCCGCCATGTGCTGAATCAGGTCCCAGAACTGTCGACGCGCCATCGGATCGACTCCGGAAGTGGGCTCATCCAGAAAGATGACGGGCGGTTTGTGCAACACCGCGCAGCCTAGAGCGAGACGTTGCTTCCACCCGCCGGGAAGCGTACCGGTAATCAGATTTTCCCGGCCTTTGAGGTTCGCCATCTCCAGCGCCCACTCGATTCGTTCTCTGAGCTGGTTTGAAGGCACGCTATAGAGGCCAGCGAACAGGCGTATGTTTTCGATCACCTTGAGATCGTTGTAGAGAGAAAACTTCTGCGACATGTAGCCAATGTTCTGGCGCACGGATTCGGGTTCGCGGCCGACGTCATATCCGGCAACCCGCGCGCGGCCGGATGTGGGCGTCAGCAGTCCGCAAAGCATGCGGATGGTAGTGGACTTGCCGGCGCCGTTCGGTCCGAGAAAACCAAACACTTCGCCTTTCTTGATCTCGAGATTGATGTGATCGACGGCCACAAAATCGCCGAACCGCTTGACCAGATCTTCGATGACAACAGAATTGTTGTCCTCAGGCATGGGATCACGAAGCATGGACTGACGCTCCACTGCTGACAGCATCGACGAAGAGATCCTCGATCGTGGGCGTAACCTGTTGAATCGTGTTGAATGGAACGTGCGCGTTGTTCAGTCGCGCCTCGAATTCGGGAATACGGCGGGCGGAATCGTCAACCACGACGTGCACGCCGTCGCCGGTCAGCACCAGGCTGGAGATCCCCACCGCGTGCTCGAGTTGAGCGCGCAATCTGCGCGGTTCGGATGAGGTGATAGACAAGACGCCCTTGCCCAGCTTGGCCTTGAGATTTGCCGGCGTGTCACAGAAGAGCAGCTTCCCCTGATGGAGTAAGGCAACGCGATGACAGCGTTCTGCTTCGTCGAGGTAGGCGGTAGAGGTGAGTATGGCCACACCTTCCGAGGCTAGTTCATAAAGGATGCGCCAGAAGTCGCGGCGCGACACGGGATCGACGCCGGTGGTCGGCTCATCCAGCAGGATCACCTTGGGACGATGAATGAGGGCGCAGACCAGGCCCAGCTTTTGCTTCATGCCGCCGGAGAGTTTTCCGGCAAGACGCTTGCGAAATTCGCTCATGCCGGCTGCCTGTAACAATTGTTTGGAACGCTCTTCGCGCTCAGTCTTTCTCACACCGAATAAGTCGCCGTAGAAGCGAATGTTTTCATCGACCGTGAGATCTTCGTAAAGCCCGAAGCGCTGCGGCATGTAGCTGAGGTGGTGCTTGGCGCCTTCAGGATCCTGAATGACGTTAAAGCCATCGACACTGGCTGCCCCTTCGTCGGGCGGCATGATGCCCGCGAGCATGCGGAGGGTTGTCGTTTTCCCTGCACCATCGGGACCGACCAGGCCAAAGATTTCTCCGGAGCGCACGTCAAAGCTCAGGTGATCGACGGCGCGCACACCTGGAAAGCTCTTCGCAAGTCCCTCGGCGACAATTGCGGATTGGAGTTGCTCCGTCATTACCTATTACTTCTGCGGCGTAACTTCCGGTTGGCGCGCGTTGGGGCTGGCTGCGGCAAGATCGATTTGAGCGTCCGCGGGCATGCCGGGTTTGAGTTCGTGATTGGGGTTGTCGATGTCGATCTTGATGCGATACACGAGGGTGACACGTTCTTTGTAGGTTTGAACGCTCTTCGGTGTGAATTCGGCACTCGAGGAAATGAATGAGACGCGTCCGCGGTACGGCTTGCCGGGATAGGTATCGGTGGTGATGGTTGCTTCCTGGCCCCATTGGATACGGGCCAGATCGGTTTCGGCGATATATGCGCGCAACCATATGTGATCGAGGTCGGCGAGCGAGACCACTGGAGTGCCGGGAACGACCACCTCTCCGACTTCGGCCTGGCGCACTGTGATCACACCGGCGGAGGGGGCATGAAGGGTTGTGTAGTCCAGGTTGACGCGCGATAAGCCCAAACTGGCGTGGGCCTCCCCGAGGTTGGCATGAGCGATCACGATATCTTCTTTGCGGCTGCCTTCGACGGCTTCGTTATAGCGCTGCTCAGCGGCCCGGAACGTTGCTTGCGCGCGTTTCCGGGCGGTATCCGCGAGGTCGCGGTCCTGGGCGGAGACCTCATCTTTGCTGAAGAGGCGCTGGGCGCGGTCGTAGTCGAGTTTCTTCTCCTGCAGGTCGGCTTGTGCATCCAGCATGGTTTGCTGCGAGGCCTTTACTTCCTGCTCGCGAGTTCCAGCGAGAGTAAGCGCGAGGTCGGATTCGCGCACGTGTACCGTGGCCTCGTCGATCCGAACCTTCTGCCTGTAATCGGCGTCATCCAGACGTGCGAGCAAGGCGCCTCGTTCCACCGACTGGCCTTCCTCGACCGGCAGATCGACGATGCGTCCCTGCACCTTGAAGCTCACCAGGCTCTCGTGCGCTTCGATATTGCCAGAGAGTGTGATCTGATTCTCGGGGGCCGTTTTCCTGGTAAGACGCGGATAAAAATAAACGCCTGCGGCGATTGCCGCCGCCAGCACGATCAGAACGGGTAGACGTCGCTTCATAATTCAAACCTCGAGCTTACGGATTCCCCAGATACTGTCCGATGTTGTTTTCCGTATCCCCCACGGCTCGCGCGAGCGCGAACTTCGCGTCAGCATGGCTGGTGACGGCAAGAATATAGTTGTCCTGCGCGCGGGCGAGTTCGTCTTGGGCAGTCACCACTTCAACGTTATTGGTTGTGCCCGACTGGAAGCGATCCTGCGCGAGTTCGAGTTCACGCTGTGCGAGATCCTGCCCTTCTTTGGCGACAGCGACCTGCTCGGCCGCGGACTCGAGATTCAGCAGCGCCTCGTGAATATCCTCTTCGATGCCGCGGCGCAAGTCGGCGATTTGATCGTCGATGCGTTTAACGCGGCTGGCAAGTTCCTGCGCCTCGCCGCTGCGATCGCGATCGAAAACCGTAAAGTCAACCTGGCCTTGAATCAGGCCTATGCCCTGCACGCTTCCAATGCTGCGGCCCAGCCCGCCATAGTTCCCGTTGACGCTTAGCTTGGGATAGTAGCGGGCACGGCTGGCGCGTTGCTGCTCGACTAATCCCTGGCGCTGACTGGCAAGCGACAGGTAATCGGGGCGCGCGAGGACTGCCGAGGGCACCAGGCTCTCGGCCTGCGGTTGGGCTAGGGGCTGATACTGAAGCGGTTCGGCGAGTTCCAGAGGCGTGCTCGGACGCATGCCGAGGTTGCGCGCGAGGGCGAGCAGCGATTGTTTGTACTGGTTCTGCGCGATCAGCAGAGCCTGCTTGTCATTCGCAAGCTGCACCTGCGAGCGCAGCACGTCCACGCCCGTCGCGGTCCCAGCGTCGTGCTTGTCTTTGGCGAGCTTGTACAAAACATCCGAGTCGGTCACGCGAGATTGGGCAGCATCGACATGCGCCGCGGCAGACTGGGCGTTGAGATAGAGGCCGGCAACTGCACGGACGATGAGATCGCGGGCGTCACGGTAATCCATTTTGCTGGCATCAAGGGCGTGTTCGCTGGCTTTCCACCCGCGATAACTCTGAAGATCGAGGATGTTCTGGTCCGCATAGAAGCGAAAATCGTAATTGGAAAACGGTCCGATAACTGCTGGAAGGCCAGGAAGCGAGATCCCGAAAGCGCTCAGGGAACGGTTCTGGAAGTTGGCGTAGCTTTGCACGCGCACCTGCGGAAGCAGCGCCGCCGATAAGCGGCGTATGCGAGTGCCCTCGGCTTCCTCGACCCGGGTGTCGGCGACGAGCACGTTAAGGTTGGCCTGCAGCGCCTTCTGAATGGCATCCCGTAACGTGAGGCGGTAGGGCGCTGGTTCCTGGGCCGCGCTGATCGCACCACAGATCAGGCTTGCCAGCGACAGGATGACGACATTACGGATGATGCATTTCATCGCTTTTGCTCTTAGCTCTTGTGCTTAATCGGAGATGGCGATTGCCCTCCAAAAGTGTTGAAAGCTTTCTTCGGCCCAGGTCTCCAATGCGGGCTGGCCCTGCAGCGACCAAAGCAGGAGTGTTCCCATGAACGCCTGTTGGAGCTGAAGCGAAACTTTCTTTTTTTTCAAGCGAGAATCGATCTCTCCGCGCTTCTGCCCTGCCGCCACAACCTGGGCGACCATCTTGCGGCCTTCGCGCAGGTTTTGGTCGATGAGGTGACGAACGCCCTCGCTTGCCAGAAAGGAAGAGATCAGGGCACGGGCAAGGTCGGGACTGCGCCCGGGTTCTTCGGCGATGCGAAGGAACATACGATGCAACACCGAGTAAATAGTCTGTTTGCCGGATTCGGCCAAGGTCACGGCTTCTTTTACCTTGCCCAGCTGAATTTCAGCCATCACACCCATGACGTGATCTTTGCTTTTGAAATAGTTGAAGAAGGTGCCCTTGCCGACATCCGCGGCTTCGGTGATGTCTTCCACCGTGACATTGGGAAAACCGCGCTCGGCAAAAAGCTGAAGCGCGCTGCGGAACAGGCGCACACGCGTTTCGGCGGCGCGACGCTGGCGGCGTCCTATGCCCTGCAAGTGCGGAAGGTTTTCGGAAGCGAGCACTTCGAGGGGAGCGGCCGATGGAGATACGTGACCTATATTCATTAGCGACCAATACTCATATACGACTATTAGTCGCAATTGTTGTCCCCATTCGACGATTTGTCAAGCGGGCAATTCGCAGGTTTGTCTCAATTGAGAATCAGCGATTTGCGGTAGCCGTTTCCCCGATAGAGGCAATGAAAACGTAGTGACACTACCCGCGGCCATGCTCGCTGCCCAAGTTTCCTTTGAAATTGAGGCATGCAGGCGTTCGCGTGTGCCAGTCGGTGACCTGCTCGTAGGCATGCGCCACCTGCAGCACCAGGTCCTCACGCGAGGGAGCGGCGGCCAACTGCAAACCGATCGGCAGGCCATCTTTTGTGAATCCGCAGGGAACGGAAACTGTGGGAATCCCCCAGACGTTGAACGGCCGCGTGTTGCGCAGCATGATCAGTTCTCGCAGACGCAGGTTATCGGGGTCGGCGCGCAGTTCGGCGAGGGCTGGCGGAGGAACAGGAACGGTCGGCGTCAGAATTGCGTCCACTTCGTCGAATGCTTTTCGGATGGCATGGCGGCTGGCCTGGAGATCGCGGCTGGCGCGCAGTGCAGCGGGCGCGGAAATGCTTTCGCCTGACTTAATGCGGGCAAGCGTGGCCGGCTGGTACAGCTCCGGCGTGTGAGTCACGAACGGTTTGTGGAAAGCATAGGCTTCGGCGCTCGCCAGTGTGCGATCGGTTGAGACTTCGAGCTTCACATCGTCGCGAATCTCGGAGTGGAATCCGCGAAAAACCTCGATGGCTTTCTCAACCGCCGCCGCTACTTCAGGGTGCAAATCGTCGAAGAAGAAAGCCCGCGGCACGCCGATGCGCAACCCGGGCGGAAGCTGGGCGATGGAGGCCACGAAATCCGGGACGGGCGCGTCCACGCTGGCAGGATCTTCCGCATCGTAGCCCGCGAGTACCTGCAGCATGAGCGCCGCATCGTAAACGCAGCCTGCGATCGGGCCCACGTGATCGTACGAGTGGGCCAGCGGCACCACACCCCGCGCGCTCACCCGGCCGTAGGTTGGCTTGAGTCCGACCACTCCACAGTAGTTAGCGGGCTGACGGATGGAACCGGCGGTGTCGGTGCCGACCGCCGCGAAACCCAGCCCGGCGGCAACACTCGCCGCAGAGCCTCCCGAGGAGCCTCCAGTCAGTCGCTTCACATCCCACGGGTTGTGGATCTCGCCAAAGAAACTGACCATCGAGCTGCCACCGTAGGCAAACTCGTGCAGGTTCTGCTTGCCTACAATGATTGCGCCGGCCGCACGCAGGCGGCGGACGACTTCGGCGTCTTCCGCGGGAATGCGGTCTTTGAAGAGTTCGCTGGCGGCGGTGGTGCGAATGCCGGCGGTATCGATGATGTCTTTAAGTCCGATGGGGATGCCGTGCAGCGGGCCGCGGTAGTTGCCACTCTGGATCTCCCGCTCGGCGCGGCGGGCCTGGTCGAGAGCTGAATCGGCCAGGACGGTAATGAAGGCGTTGAGTTCCGGGTTGAGCTTTTCGATGCGGGCAAGACAGTCCTCGGTCAGTTCGACCGGCGAGATGGCGCGGCTGCGGACTTGTTGACTGAGTTGTTGAATCGTCAACCCCATGACTTTAAGAGCTGGGCGACTCGCCGCGCTTCTTCCTCACGACGATTGGCGCCGAGGTTGAGCCTCCGTAGACCGTAACCGGCGGCCCTGATACAGGACAACACGGCGCGATCGAATTCCCCGAGTACACTGCCGTTAACGTGTGGGGGCCTGGCGCTAGTTGTGACGCACGGAGCGGCAAACTTGCCGCAGACTCCGTGGCGCTGGCCGGCAGCAGCGTTCGCTTTGCCAGCAAGGTTGACCCCAGCATGAAGTCCACCGTACCGCTGGGCACACCTCCGCCACCGGGACTGGCGGACACCGTGACCGTAAGAGTGGTCGCCTGACCTGGCCGGAGAGTGTGCGTCCCCGAGGTCAGCTTCACGGTCAGTGAGTTGGCGATTGCGAGTCCAGTGTTCCCGTAGGCGCCAATGTCGATGTTCGAGCCGTTCGTCCGAGGATTTCCGAGGAAGTCGCTGCTGCCATAGATGGAGTCGGGGGAACCGCCATTGGGATCGCACCAGCCGACGCTGCACGAGAGGCTGGTGCTGCCGGCGCCGACGGCCGGCGAAGAAGGGATAGTGTCAAAGTCTGGCGGCGTGGCTCCCAGATTGACGAAGAGGGGATCCGCGTTTATGGAGTTGGCATCTTCCCCGCTGGAGGTCTGCCAGTTTGAAAAACTCGTGTAGCTACTCGCGTTACCCCACCAGATCGAAGTTCCTTCCACGTACCCCGCAGTCGAGTCGTACAGGTTCCAATTGAGCGTCGCCGGCGGGGCAGGGTACGTCGGCGAAAAGGGGACAAAGCTGAAGATCCAGGTATTGTAGGCGCCGGCGTAGACTACGTTGTTTTCGTAGATGTCCCCTTGCTCGCTGCCCACCTGGTTCTGAATCTGGAATTCGCCGGTTGAGCCGCCTTCCGATTCGTTGCCGGGTTGGGTAGCGTTGTTGTACAGAGTGTTATTGACGAAGACGTCGTGGTAGCTGCTGCCTCCTCCATTGCTATGGCCGCCGTTTTTGGACGCGGCCGCATAACCGCCGATGGAGTTACCGCAGGCATTTGAGTTGTAGAAAATGTTGTTACGCACCGTAGCAAACCTACCGTAACACGGGAACTTACCTTTAGCGGCGATTCCGGAATTGTTGGGCCCAGACCACTCGGTGCCATTCGATTGGCAGACTTGATTTTCGCTGGTGGTTTCGATGCCGTAGTCGGCCTGTATGATCACATTCCGCTCGAACGTGACATAGGCGCAGCCGTCACAGTAGAGTCCGTCGGCGTCGTATCCATAGCCCTCACCGGGATTTGTGATCCCGCTGATGTTGTAGATCGTGTTTCCGCTGATTTCCCCGTACATAGCCTCGTCGTAGCCCACGGGGCCGACGCCCTCGTATCCAATCGCGTCGATGCCGATGTTGTCATTGTCGTGAACGAGGTTGTTGGTGATTTTAAAATAGGTCACGTTTCCATCCACGTTCACCGATTCGCTGTTCCCAGTCCTCAGATCGTAGACCTCGTTGCCACTAATGACCAACTGTGTGATGGGAGTCTTCGACGTGCCGTAAACGGAGATGCCGAAAGCGTTGCCGTTCGTTTCCGACTTGGTCGTGATGTTGTGCACCCGATTGTTCAGAATCTGGATTCCCGTGCCCGAACCTGTTACCCAGACGCCGGTCGGAGTGTCATTTTCGTTGCTGGTAGTGTAATGGCGGATTTCAAATCCGCTGATGGTGATGTAGCTCCGCCTGCCCACAATATTGATGAGACCCTGTGTGCCTGCCACTCTCAAGCCGGTCCCCTCGATCACCGCGGTATCGCCGGGATAGCTCTGGAATGTGATCGGCGCCGACGCTGTTCCCGACGCCACAAAGTTCACAGACTCGTTGTAAACTCCGCCGAATACGTATACCGTGGCGCCTGCAGAGACCGAATTCGCCGCGTGCTGGATGGTTAACCAAGGCGAGGAGATTGTGCCGGTGTTGTTATCACTGCCCTTTTTCGACACAAAATAGGCAGCCCCGATTTGTCCGGAAAGTGACTGCGCCAGCGTCAGGACGATCACGAAGATCGCGGCGTATGCCATGCCGATATTCCGCATAATCGACGCATTGCGTGGCATAGGCTTTTCTCTTTTGAAGCCACGACCTCACCGGCTGAGAGTGCGCGGGCGTTCGGTTTCTTACGAATGCTTACTTTTACTTTCGTTTCAAGGTGGTTGTCAAGGGAAAACCAATGTCGTTTCCGAAAGCGGTCAGGGCGGTTGCCCGTCACCCGGGCAGAACCAGGGTGTTCGGCGTGAGCCACGCAGTTTTACCGGAAGGCCATTCCTTACCGAACCGCTCAACCGGAGACTTGTACAATGTCTGCTTTAGGGCTGTGAATATTTGTGGGGCGCGGGAAGCGCGGACTCAGGCATTTATCAAGCGATAACATGCATAAGAGAACGCTGACTGAGGCACTGAAATTGGTCCAGGAGGAAGCGGTGTGCCACTAAACCGGGATGTGCTTTGGTACAAGGACGCGATCATCTATCAAGTCCACGTCCGCACTTTCCACGACGGCAACGGGGATGGCATTGGTGATTTTCAAGGACTTGAAGAGAAGCTCGACTACCTTCAGGAACTGGGGATCAGCGCGCTATGGCTCATGCCGTTCTTCCCTTCTCCTCTGCGCGACGATGGCTACGACATCTCGGATTACAACGCCGTTCATTCCAGCTAT
>JBEKIB010000020.1:0-53554 GCA_050011975.1 Terriglobales bacterium
CTTCGCCCTCATACGCCGAGGCGGCTCCGGCGCGCCAGTTCTCCGAGCGTGGAGTTCGTGTGTGGCCGATAGCCTTTCAGCGGCAAGATGCGCTCGTGGATCGCATCCAGCAACCAGTCGGCCTGCGGGAAGAACATGGCTTCCAGTTCTGCGGCGGGCGTGATCCAGTTGCGAGACCCGACCACGACTGGCGGCGCATCCAGATCATCGAAACAAAGCTGCGTGAGGTTGGTAGCCACCGTGTGCAGCACACTACCGCGCTCGACTGCGTCGCTGGCGAGGAGAACCTTGCCCGTCTTACGGACCGAAGTCACAAGCAGTTCGTAATCGAGCGGATTGACAGCGCGGAGATCAATGACCTCTGCCGAGAGGCCAAAGTCTTTCTCCAACCGATCAGCGGCCGCAGCCGCGGTGTAAAGAGCCGGGCCCAGCGTAATGATGGTTAGATCCTTGCCCTTGCGCTTGACCGACGGTTCCGACAAGTCAATCTCATAGTGGCCCTCGGGAACACCCTGCTCGACGAACATCTCGCCGATGTCATACGTCTTCTGGCTTTCGAAGAAAACCACGGGGTCGGTTCCCGCCAGGGCGGCGGCCATCATGCCCTTGGCGTCGTAGGGCGTTACCGGATAAACCACTTTCAATCCAGGGATGTGATGGGCCAGCGCGGTCCAATCCTGCGAGTGCTGGGCGCCGTACTTCGCGCCGATGGAGATGCGCAGAACGACAGGCATGATCAGTTGCCCGGCTGACATGGCCTGCCATTTTGACAGTTGATTGAAAATCTCGTCACCGGCGCGTCCCATGAAATCGGCATACATGAGCTCGGCCACAACCCTGCCGCCGGACATGGCATAGCCCACGGCAGCGCCCACGATGGCCGCCTCAGAAATCGGGGAATTGAACAAGCGATGGTAGGGAAGCGCTTCCGTCAAGCCGCGATACACCGCAAAAGCTCCGCCCCAGTCGCGGTTCTCTTCGCCAAACGCAATCATCGTGGGATCAATTGAAAACCGATGCAGCATGGCCTCGAAGATGGCATCGCGTATGTTGTACGCCTTCATCTTGGGAACCGGCTTGCCCTCGTGGGTGGGAGTCCGGATCTTGCCGCGGAGCTGTTGCACCCTGGGATTCGATGCGATGTCCTGCAGGAACTCTGGTTTACGTTCGTCGAACTTCTCGACGTGCTGGTTTGAAAACATAACCCGGTCGACCAGGTCGGAATCTATCGCGATGCGTGGGCTGCGCTCGAGATCGACGGCCAGGCGGAACATGTCGAAGACGATGGCTTCGATGCTGGCGCGAGCACTGTCCAATTCGCCTTCCGTCAGGACGTGACCCTCCACCAGCCGCTTCCGGAAAGCCGCAATCGAATCGGCCTTCTGCCAGTGCTCGATTTCCTCCTTCGAACGATAGCTGGAGGCATCGGAAGGCGAGTGGCCGCTGATGCGATAAGTGATGGTGTCGAGCAGAACCGGACCATGGCCTTCGGCCAAAATCTGCTGCTTGCGGCGAAAAGCATCGATCACGGGCAAGGGATCGTATCCATTGACCCGCTCGGCATGCATCTGCTCGGGATTGACGCCCGCGCCGATGCGTGCGATGAACTGCACGCCCATCGTTTCCCCGCAGGGTTGCCCACCCATGCCGTAGAAATTGTTCATGCAATTGAAAATGATCGGCAATCCTCCGCCCAGCGATTGGTCCCACAGTTTCGAGTACTGATCCATCGCGGAGAAGGTTATGCCTTCCCAGACTGGGCCGCAGGAAAATGACGCGTCTCCGATGTTGCAGACGACAACGCCCGGCTTGCGGTTCACTCGCTTGTAGAGCGCAGCGCCGGGGGCGATCGAACCCGAGCCGCCGACAATTGCATTGTTGGGGTAGATGCCGAAAGGAGCAAAGAACGCATGCATCGAACCGCCCAGCCCGCGGTTGAATCCGGTCTCGCGCGCGAAGATCTCGCTGTAGGCCCCGTACACAAAAGTGCGGACGGCCATCTCACGGACCGAGCCGTGGTACTCGCGCTCCACCGGGCGCAGCATGACTCCGTCGCGATACGACTCTAAAATGTTCGACAACTGCGGCTCGGTGAGCTTGCGGATGCTGGAAAAACCCTTGGCGAGGATTTCGCCGTGGCTTCGGTGCGAACCAAAAATGAAATCTTCGGCCGACAGGGAAAAAGCCATCCCCACGGCGGCTGCTTCCTGTCCGATTGACAAATGGGCCGGCCCAGCGTGGTTGTAGGCAACGCCTTTATAAGCGCCCTTGGTCTTGATTTCGTTCAGGATGGTTTCGAACTCCCGGATCGCGCACATGTCCTGCCAAATATGCAGAAAATCCTCGGTGGAGTAGTTGACCAGTTCCTCCTCCAGCGTGCGGTTGTAGGTGTTGATGGGGATGTCCGACAAGTGGATCGTCGACTTGGCAAAGACGTCTTTCGGTTCAATAACAATCGATTTGGGCATTCCGCCGAACTCCTAATAAACAAAACTCCTGATGAACTCCAGCAATCGCTTCTTTCAACCATTCGGAAACTGTGGGGTGGACGACGATCAAATCGTACAAAGCTGCTCCACGTTTTCAATTTTGTCGCGAACCACTTTCAGGAACCTCGCTCCCGGCGCGCCATCGACGATCTGGTGATCGAGCGTAAGCGAGAGGCCGATGGCATCGATGAATTCCACTCTGCCCTCCCGGCGGACCGCTTTCAGTTGAATGGCATTGACTCCGAGAATGGCCACCTGGGGCGGATTGAGCAGCGGGGTGAAGGATTCAATGCCAAGGCCGCCGAGGTTGCTGACGGTGAAGGTTCCGCCAGTGAGATCGTCAGCCGAGATACTGCCTTGCACCGCTTGGGCCGAGAGTTCCTTCATGCGGGCGGCCAGCGCCGCCACGGTCAGTGCCTGTGCATTGCGCACGACGGGAACAAGCAATCCCCGTGGAGTGTCGCAAGCGAATCCGATGTGAACGCCCCGCCCTTGCTGGAGCTTTCCATCGACGAACAACACGTTGCGGTCGGGCGCCTCTAACAGCGCTTGCACGACGCAGAATGTCACCAGGTCGTTGATGTTGATATCCGGCCCCGCCGACGAAGCCTTGACGCGAGCGCGCAACAGCAGTAAGCCGCGCGCATCGGCGGAAGAATGGAGAGTGTACTGCGCTGTGCTGGCGAGAGATTCGCGCATGCGGCTCGCGATCTTTTCGCGAACCCCGGAGATTCGAGTTTTTGCCGCATCCAGATTGGAGGCCACATCGGAGGCCAGATCGGAAAGAACGATCATCCCACCGATTCCCGAACCCTCCAGCGGAACCTCCGCTACGTTTCGCACGCCCCGGCTTGCCGCACCCGAAACTTTTGGAGATGTGTGATAGAGGGCGCGCGGGTCGGCCTCCAGAACGCGGCCGCCGGGCCCGGACCCGCTGGCCGCCTGCGGGTGAAAGTTGCGCTCTTCGGCAAACCGCCGCGCCCTGGGACTCAACGGCGCTGAGGACTGACCCAGGGAAGCGTCGGTAATCGCAGACAACTGGTCCCTCGGCCTGGCATCTCGTACACTTGGCGTCTGTGGCTCCGCAGCGTCCGCTGCGGAAGTTAGCCCTTTCGATTGCGGACGAAGCGCTTCCGCACTCTCGCCGGGATTGCCGATCACAAATAGCGGCGTGAAAACCGGCACGAGCGCCCCCTGTTCGAAGAACCTGGCGAGTAAGGTACCGTCAACTGGCGCCGCGACTTCAAAACTCGTCTTGTCGGTCTCAATCTCGACCACGGTTTCGCCGGCAGAGACTGTTTGGCCCTCTTGCTTGACCCACCTGGCAATCAGGCATTCTTCCACCGTATTGCCCAGCTTCGGCATTTCAACCGCGACTGCCATCTCTGTCGTCCTATTTCCTTTCCGTCGGCAACCTCGTCGCCAGACCCCGTCAGCCCGGTACGGGCATGAGCAGAGACAGGCCGGAACTCGATGTTCAGTTTAGCGCGTTTGTGACAGTATATCAACTATTTTAGAGCTTACGTGATCGATAATGTGTGACTTCAGGACGCGTGAGAGGTTTGAGAAGGACGCGCAAAACAGTGCACGCACGGGCCTCTCAGGACGAAATGGAATATCCCAAAGAATGATATGAACATGAAAGGACACTCTTGTCGACACATGTGAGCGTTAACTATACATTTGTATCGATTCTGCGTGGAAAATGTGCCCACGAGATCAGGCCTGCCAGCCTGCGGGCGGTCTTTGAAGGCTACCAGCGGGGCAAAAATGCTCCGGCGGGAACCGGCATTAGGTATCGGCCAACAGTTTCTTCTTCACAGTTGACTTTCTGCGTTCGTCCACCTGTGCTGTATTGCGCACACTATAGCTTTGGTACGGCGGTGTATGCGGCAACCGGAATCTTTGCGATGGTGATGAATGTCATGGGCCACACAGGTGTTGGATTCCGTTCCCGAAGCAATCGATCGGAAGAGTCTACGTTACAAACCACCTCACAACGAAATCAGGGTGCAGTAAGAATGGTTGCAGGTGATTGAGAGAATGGAGCCGACGATCAGACTTGAACTGATGACCTGCCGATTACGAATCGGCTGCTCTACCAACTGAGCTACGTCGGCTTGCCTTCGATTCTAAAACCCGTCTGCGATTCCTGCAATCACACCAGCACCCGAACGTAACACTATGCACGCGCGCGCGCTCTATTTTGCGGACGCTTAATTTCGTGAAGACTTATTTCTTGAGCTTCTGCGCGACGGCACTCCCCGCCAGACCTTACGCCAGCACAACCGCAAAAGCGGATCCCTCGCGCGCAGAAAATGCGAACCGCGCTACGCGGCCTGCGCCAGCGCCTGGTAATCGTCATCGGATTCCCTGGGCAGCAGCACCCAGAGCGTGTAGACGCCCAGTGCAGTTCCGAGCGGAACGTTGAGCAGCGCCACAAAGCCCACGACCAGGGCAACCATTCGTGCCCACCCCTCCCGCTGCAGCAAGCCCCAACCGGCGAAGAAGCCGACCGCGGCCTTAGCCAGGATCAACCATCCGATGCAGCAGATAAGAGGCCGCAACCAGACCGTGACCTCGGGCGGTGGGCCGTTGTGAATATGGATTACGTGCCCGAAGATCGTCTGCGCGACAATGATCACCACCACTCCTGCGACCACGTGCAACGCCGAGTACGCCAACCAGAGAATGCCCACAAGTCGAACATGATCGCGAACCCGGCTCCGCCGAAGCTCGATAAGTCCAAGCACGGTTTTGCCGCAGCGTCCGCAGCGTGGCTCTCCCGATTGCAACTGCGCTCCACATCGATCGCAGAACATTCTTTTCTCCCCCAGTGCCGCACAACCTCTGCACTGTGGATAATACGGATGCAAGCACACAACAGTTCCCAGTTGCCAGTTGTCAGTCGTCGAACCACGGGTCCGGTTTTACTGACAACTGGCAACCGAGAACTCCTCTCAAAACGAAAAGGCCACCCGGCAACTTGGGCGGCCTTTTCTTTCAAGGGAGAATAGTCCCAACGGAGGTCTAATCCATCAGAACTTTCTGCCGGAATCTTATGAGTCTTAAAAGCCCAGTGTCAAGCAAAATTTACGACTTAAATACTCTTATTTTCAATAGCTTACGCGATACGTCCACAAGTCAGCAAAGCAGCTCCAAAACGGGCAAAAATCCTTATTTTCGACGCTAACGACATTCGATTGAGTCACTTACCGCCGCCGAGGCACCGGACGGACGTCCTCTTCCAGGTGCAGCGAGATGATTTCCATCGCCTCCCGGCGGTCGAATATCGAGTCGGGAAAAAACCGTTTTACGATCAGCCGCAAGCCTCCAAACGCGATCCCAGCAACCAGCGCCAGCCCCACCACAATTCCGCAAAGCACAATCGCGTTGAACAGAAAGTTCGCCAGATTGTCTTTCTTGCTAACGTAAGTATTTTCATTCCACGTAACATCCACGTCATAACTGATCGACGACATCAGCGATCGCGCTTCGCTTTTTGAAAGCGGCCCCGCCGCGATCACGACGATCGGGCCGGTGCGCGTGTCAAAGAACGGGCCCACATCAACCATGGACTCAACTCCCGGCTGCTGCTGCGTGATCTGGTGAGAGGCGTCAATCTGCCGCAGTCGTTCCGCGGCAATCTGCGGCGTCGGATATTCGATCAGCATCAAGGTGGAATCGCCCGCGGTCGCCGCGTAGTGGCCCATCACCACTTCCGCGCCCGACTTGAAATCCACCATCGAAACCGGCAGCGGCGAGCCCACCCGATCGAGCGCCACCGGACCCAGAATGTACTTCGTCGTGTTCTTCTCGAAATTCTTCTGGAACGCGCGTTTCGGAAGATACGTTGGCAGCAAAGGCGGGTTGTTCTTGTTTCCCTGCGCTTGCGGCAGCAGCCCGGCCAGTTCCCGCAGTTGCGCCGCCGACATCGCGCTCATTCTGTCGAACACCGCATCCACCAGCACGTTTCCCTGGTAGAACAGCACGCGGTTATTCAGAAACGCCGCCTGCCCGCCAATGGTTTCCTCTCCCATCTCCTCAGAATAGTAATAAGTGAAGGCGCCGTAAGCGCCGCTGGCATCTTCAAACACGGCGGCTCTGACCGTCAGGTTGCGGCCGTCGTCGCGAGTGTAGGCTGCCTTTTCCAAACGCACGAAGCCGTATTCCTTCAGGACGGCCGCATTCGCTTCATCGGCAACAGCCGGATCGGAACTGCGCGCGACCGCGCCTTTCAACTGCCAGCCGGCAAACTCGGGAGGAAGGACCGCAGTCGAAAAGGCAGCGGAAGGAGAGGCAGCGGCCGGAGCGACAGGCGCCGGCGCAGGCGGCTCAGCCGCAAAAGCCGAGGCGCAAAAGAGTTCGCAAAGAATAAAGAAGATCAATACAACCGGGAAGTGTCGCAAGAATTTCATTCGGAAAAGGGCACACCACCACTACAGACTTAGACTACCGGCAGCCCGAGAAAGTTTCCACCCGAAGCGCCCAAGCCAGTGGAGCGACGGGCGTCCTCGCGAGCCTGCCCTGAGCGAAGTCGAAGGGTCCACGTTTGCGTAGGGACAGCCCCCGGCTCCTGGCTTGTAGAGAGCGATTTCATCCGAAAGCCCGGTACCAGCCAGGTTGTTAGTGTAATGGGGATGTCGCTCAGAACACCGCTCGACAGTCAATGAGCGTAACCGAGATTTTGCGACAGTTAAGATCTGGCCAGGCTTTGCTGTGGCCCTTGGTGATCACCGCACATCAAGATGTGACTCACGTCACTGACAGGACGCGCTCATTCGTGTGAGGTATCAGGAACGTCCCGCCCCACCGAAGTGCAGGTCTCAGGACGGTGTGCACACCCCCTGGGGCGAGAGCTTTGAACGTCGGCCCCTCTAGCAATTTGTATTCTTGGTGACGATTCGTATTTTGGGCCAGGTAGATCGAGGCCGGAACCTTTGCGACTGATCGACCTCGACCATGGCCCCCTGCTTCCGTCCGTGAAGGAGGTCCGCTATGAAGCGCAAACCCACTCGCAAATATTCTTTCAGCATTGTTGCGGCTTCTGTCGCCGTTCTTGCAATTCTGACTCTCTTGATCGCGTCCGCATTGAAATTAGGGTAACTGGAAGTGCAAACAAAGAAGGTGGCGACTATGGCGGCTTTCGGCGAGTGGATAACGAAGTCGGCGCGCATCGGCGCAGTGCTCGGCGGTGCCGCCGGGTTTTTCTATGGAACCTACATCATGGCGACCAGCCACGCTCTCAGCTGGACAGATATATCAGACACGATGGAGTCCGTTGTCGTTGTGCTTATAACCGCGGTCATGATAGGTAGCCTTTGTATCGGAATTGGCGGGCTGGCCGGACTGGTCTTAGGCATCGTTGCGTCCCCGCTCAGGTCCTTCAGGCAGGAATCAGAGGCGAAGAACGGAACAAGCCCACAAGACCCTTCTTTGCTGTCTGAAACTCGCCGTGGAGTGTGAATGACAGACAAGGAGAGCGGATAGGTTTGTCGGATTTGCGGCGCTGTGCCCGAACGCGGGCAGCAGTTCACGGATGACCTTTGCGACGACTGCCGCAAGATTGCTCGGAACGAGTAGCTCTGCGCCCCATTCTGAAAGAAGTTAAGGCGGATTACGCGAAGCTGATGGAGCAGGAAAAATCCTTCCTCGTCACTTTCTGTTTACCGAACCCGGTCAGTGAGTGACATGGCGATTTATCGCCCACTACGAGTCCCCAGCCCTTTGGATACAATGCGGTCATGGACGCGACCCAGCCAGGTTGCCACTGAAGAGGTTCAGCAAATGGAAATCAAGAGAATTGGCTCGCAAGCTTCCGTCAAAGGACCGGCAGAGTGGTTCACCGGCACTGTAAGGATCGATCCGCTTTTTCAGGCACCCGATCCGGCACTTGTACAAGGTGCCAGCGTAACCTTCGAGCCGGGCGCGCGGACTGCATGGCATACGCATCCGCTCGGTCAGACTCTCATCGTCACTGCCGGCTGCGGCTGGGTTCAGCACGAAGGCGGCCCGGTCGAGGAGATCCACCCTGGTGATGTGGTCTGGTTCTCGCCCGGCGAGAAGCACTGGCACGGCGCTACGCCGACCACCGCGATGACGCACATCGCCATTCAGGAAAAGAAGGACGGAAAGGTAGTCGACTGGATGGAGCAGGTCAGCGACGAACAATACCGCGCCGGGAAACAGAGGACATTGGGATGACCAATAATGGGATGACCAATAATCAATCGCAGAACAGTGCTCTAAAAGACCGTCTTTCCCGGTATCGCGAAATTAACATCACTGTGACCGGCAGAAAATCAGGACGCGCCATCTCCATCCCGGTTTGGTTCGTAATGGACGACGACAAGCTTTACCTCCTGCCAGTGCACGGGTCGGATACACAGTGGTACAAGAACGTGCTCAACAATCAGACGATTCGGATCGCTGCGCGGGGCGCAGAGGCTGAAGTCAGGGTTGTTCCTCTGACGGACGCGACCCAGGTGTCGTCCGTGGTCGAGAAATTCCGCGCCAAGTACGGGATCAACGACGTGAAGAAATACTATTCAAAGTTCGACGTTGCCGTTCTCGCTCAGACCCCGTGACGGCTGCGTCCCGACGGAGGAGGTAAGTGTCAGGCGTGGGTGTTGAAGAAGTCTCGAAGATCTACTTTTTGAGCAGGCTGGTATGGCTGGCCACGCATAGCCACTTGCCATCCTGCGACAGCCAGGTATCGGTGAAGCGTCCCACATGCTCATACGGCTTGCCGCCATGCAAGCCTTTCGTATGATAAAGACCCGTCACAATCGCGGTCGTAGAGTATAGATATACCTTCACGTCCTCGACATTCATGAGGCTGGGCCGGAACTTAGGGTCCACGAAATCCGCCAAAAACTTCCCGCGCTCGCTGACTTCTCCGTCGTATTCGGTATCGATGAATCGGTCGCCGATCATACTCCCGACTGCGTTCGCGTCGCGCAGAAGCTGGGCCTGATTCCACATACGCTCCAGCGCCACCAGTTTGGCCGTTTCCGTGGAGTCTGCCTTCGGCGTTTGCGCGAACGCGCCCAGCGTAACCAGAAGGCAGCAGACCGCCGTCTTCATGAATGTGTTTATGCTGCCGCCCCGTGTCCCCGTTTTTTGGAGCATAGACCAGACACGATAGCGCGGATCGGCTCGTCCCTATCATAGAAAACACCGTGAGAACATTACCATTGTCACAAAGGAGGATATGAAGCAGAATCTTTGTCTTCGCCCTCACACTCCCATGTGGCAGCATGACATTGGTACAGCGTTACTGGTCAGCAGGTGCGCAGCGTGAAAACGGTGTTGAAGCGCCACATGCGAATGTTCTTGAATATCTGGCCACCGTTCCTCGGCGCGGGCATCCGCGTACGCCGGCTCGCCTCCGACTGGACAGAGATCGACGTGGAGATGAACCTTCATTGGTGGAACCGGAATTATGTTGGTACTCACTACGGAGGTTCCCTGTACTCCATGGCGGACCCGTTCTTCATGCTCATGCTCATTGAAAATTTGGGCAAGGATTACATTGTCTGGGACAAGTCGGCGACCATCCGCTTCAAAAAGCCCGGACGCGGAACGGTTTCCGCCAGCTTCCGGTTGTCCCCGGAACAGGTTCAGGAAATCAAGCAAGCTCTGAATACCCAGGAAAAAATCGAGCGCTCGTTCACGGTCGAGGTCAAGGACGAATCCGGAAGTGTCATCGCCGTAATCGAGAAGTTGCTGCACGTCCGAAGGAAAGACCAAACTTCAACCTGACCTCCAAGTCCATCGGCGCGGTATTGCCAGGATGTTGCCTACGCGCAGAATTGCCGTAAAGCGAGCCGGCCCCGCTTCATTGCCCTTCGCCTTTGTCGATCTTACTCGCCACTTTCACGCCGCTTAAGCCGCTGACGTACTTGGAGACGCCCCGATAGAGCGACTCGGCGATGCGCTGGCGGTGCTCCGAGGTTTCGAGTTTGCGCTCGTCCGTCGGATTCGACACGAACGAAATCTCGGCCAGAATCGAAGGCATATTCGCGCCGATCAGCACGATGAACGGCGCCTTCTTGATCCCGCGATTGCGAATGCCGGCGTTCTCCAGCGCCAGCCCTCCGTAGAGCGATTGCTGCACGTCGCCGGCAAACTCGCGCGATTCGTCGATTTTGTCTTTCATTGCAATTTTCTTCACCAGATCCTGCAACTCGTGGATCGACTTTTCCGATACCGCGTTTTCGCGCGCCGCCACTTCCAGCGCTTCCGGCGATGAGGTGAAATTCAAGTAGTAGGTCTCGACGCCGCGCGCATCCGAATCGCGGCTCGAGTTGGCGTGGATCGAAATAAACAAATCCGCCCGCTCCCGGTTCGCAATCGCAGTGCGGGTTTCGAGTGGGATGAAAGTGTCGTCCTGCCGCGTGTAAATCACTTCGGCGCCCAGTCGCGATTCGAGCAAACGGCCAAGACGCTTGGAAACGTCGAGCACCACGTCTTTCTCCATCAGGCCATTGGGACCAATCGTGCCGGTGTCATGCCCCCCGTGGCCGGCGTCAATAACAATCTTGCCAATCTTCAGGCCCAGTGCACGAGTCAAAGAGCGATCACCCGCGGCCGTGGGGCGCGCTTCGCGGGTGTCAGCGCGAAGATCCGCAGTCTCGGGAGCCGTCGCAGCAGCCGGCGAGCGAGATTTTTTTCGGCGTAAAGGCGACGACGATGATGACGATGATGATGATCGCGAAGGCAAAGCCGAAGGCGAAGGCAAAGCCGATTCCGGCTTCGCCGCAGTAGTCGCCGCGTCGCCGTCGGAGATGTCCGCGGCCTCACTCGGCTTCACTTCGGGGCGGAGTTTTTCGTGTTCCCGCGTGGTGACCGTCGACGGCGCTTTCTCGTCGGCCTCGACGATCGTCTTCGGGATTCTGCGGTTCGTCCCTTTAACCGCAACCGTGGTCTTGATCACTCCATTGCCGTTCGCGCCGGAGTCCGACGCCTTGGAATCCGCGCTCGCATCCTCAGCAGGTAAGTCGGTTTCGACCGGCCCCGGTTTCGAAGAGCCCACCGCATCTTTGCCAGAGTCGGATTCCTGTTGTGCTTTCCGCCCCGCAGATTTCGAGTCTCCGCCAGACGCCGGCCCCGTCTCGCCGGAGTCGTCGTCCGATTCCGCGGAAGCCGCCTGGGCCATATCCGCCTGGGCCTTCGCGATAAGAGTCGCCCGGCTCTGCTTCCCGTGCGCATCCTTCCCGTGAACATCCTTGCCGTGAACATCAATGATGAGCCGGTAAGGGTCCGGCAGCAGGAAAGCGTCGTAGCTAGCGAGGTCGTCCACTTCCAGCACAATCCGCGTCCGCCCCGGCTGAAATTCCGCAACCCGAATTTTCTTCAGGAAGCCATCGTCAACGTCGAAGGTCTTGCCCACCAGGGTCGAAGCCAGTTTGGTGTCGCGCAGGTCGAAGAAAATGCGGTCAGGATGCGAGATGCGCTGCGAACCGAACTTCACTTCCTGCTCCACGTCAATGGCGACGCGCGTGTAGTCGGGCGTGGACCAGTGGCGAACGCCGGTGACGCGCGGCAGAGCGCTGCGCCGGACGCTCGCGTCATTTGCGGATGCGGCCGAGTCGTCAGTATTGGCGTTGGCGCCGGCACTGGCATTGACATTACCGGCACTGGCATTACTGGCATTGACATTACCGGCATTAACCTTAGAAGACCGCTGCTTGCGCGCCGTCTTCTGCGCCGCCGCGCGTTCCATTTCGTCAGCCTCGGTATCGATTTCCTTCACCGCCGCGCGGGCATCGTCGGCCAGCCGGTTGCGCGGATAGCGATGCAGAAAGTCTTCGAAGGTCGTGCGCGCCTCTTCCGGATCGTTCAGATCGTCCTTGTAGATCTCGCCGATCGTGAACAGCGCGTCGAAGCGGTATTTGCTGCCGGGATATTCCTTGCGCAGAAATCGATATTGCTCGACGGCGCCGCGCAGAATCTTGTTGTCGTCAAAGCGCCGCCCCATCTCCACCATAAGTTCGGCGGTCGCCACCACGCTCGGGTCCGCCTTCGATGACGTGGGAGCGCCAAAGTAAACGCGATGGTAGGAGTCAATCACCCGCTGGTATTCGCGGCGAGTGCGCTCTCCAGCCGGGCGCCCATTGAGAGCCTCGCGCATGCGATCCGCCTTAGCGAATTGCTGGCGCGCCCAGGCATCGTTGTGGTGGACGCGGGCCCATGCCGAAACCAGCGGCAGCAGCACGAGCGCCAGCGTCGCGCCAAGGCGAAAGGCGCGGACGCCTCGAGTTAGGGTCGTAGAAGCCTGGGTCTTCACTTGCCGATTCCGTACTCACTGGCTGCGTAGTGGCGTCTCTCAAAGAAAATTCGCGCCATTAAAACCTGTCATCCTGAGCGAAGCGAAGGGCCTATGCATTTGAATTCGCCATATGCAAAGTCCCTTCCTTCATTAGCACTAATAATGACAACCCGCCTCACGTCGCGAAGTTGCGCTATACCACCCTGAACTGCTTCAACAAATCCACAGCGCTCCCGCTACCAGCCGCCGCTTATTCCGTATTGCTCATGTGCAACACGCCGCGAGCATCGCGCTCCACCACGACCGGCTCCTGTACCGGGTTGCCGAAAATGTGCGCGCCCGGTTCGCTGCCGCCGTTGTACATGTTCGTGATCCGGCGAACGTAGTTCTGCGTTTCCCTGAAATGCGGAACGCCCGCACTGCGCGCCACCGCCCCCGAACCCGCGTTATACGCGGCCAGACTCAGCCGGACGTTCCCGTTGTAGCTGTCCAACAGTTTCCTTAGATGCCGAACCCCGGCATCCACGTTCTGCGCCGGGTCAAACGGATTGGAAACATTGAGCGATCGCGCCGTCGAAGGCATCAACTGCATCAGCCCCATCGCCCCCTTGCGTGACACCGCATTGGGATTGAAATTCGATTCCACCTTCACTACCGACCGCACCAGGCTCGGATCAACGTGATGCCGCGCCGCCGCCTCGTCAATCGCGGCGTCGATATCCTGTTGCGTAAACGCACGGTTAAGAGCCTGGTGAGCCTGCGCTCCGCCGCCCAGGTAGCTGTTCACTTCCGAAGCCGCCGACCGCGCCGCCCGCATCACCGCTCCATTGGTTGGAACCGGCTTGAATCGATGTTCGGTCACACTCCAATAAACCAGCGAAGACCGGACAGGCGCAGCAGCCTCCGCCCGAGTAGCGGCGGAAGCCCCATCCCCGTCAACCGCATCCCCGTTAACGTAGATCTTGCGGCCAGATTCGTCGGTAGTGGCAGTAATGCCGCCCGCCCGTTCGACGGACTGCGCGCGCGCCGGCATTGTCGAAAACACTGTGGAAAGAAAGGAGATCGCGGTCAAGCTAGCCATCAGCGCGATTTGCAGGCGTTTTCCCATACGGGTTCAGATCGGCCAATATCCAAAATCAAAACCGGCCAAAAGGCACACTTACTCCGCAGCCTTACCTACCCGCAAACCTGCCGGAGAATCCAGAACCAGAGTAGGTCGATTATAGGGCGCGCCGGAGACAGGGGCAATCTATCCGAAGGCCGTAGAACCACTGAAGTAATCTGCGCAAGTGACTGAAAGTACTTGATTTTATGGCCCAAAAAACAGTTCCCAGTTGCCAGTTCTCAGTTCTTAGTTCCTTGGCGCAGGGCGTTTACTGAGAACTGACAACTGAGAACTGAGAACTAGGTTCTACAATGGCGTCTGGCATCTATGAACTCCCAAGCCCTGCGCAAGCTCTTCGACCAGGTCAAGAAAAAGCGCCTTTCCCCCGACGACGCCGTCGAGCGCCTGCGTCACCTGCCCTTTGAAGACCTCGGCTTCGCCAAGCTCGACCATCATCGCGCCCTGCGCCAAGGCATGCCCGAAGTGATTTTCGCCCCCGGCAAAACGCCCGGCCAGGTAGCCGACATCTTCAGCCGCCTGGCCGCCCACGGCGGCAACGTGCTGGCAACGCGAGCCACCGAAGAACAATACGCCGCCGTAGCCAGCAAATTCCCCAACAACGTGCGCGGCCCAGAGTATCGTCCGGAGTATCGTCCACTGGCGCGAGCCATCGTGCTAAAGCGTGATCGCAAGCAACAAGGCAAGGGCGTAATCGTGGTCGTGTCCGCCGGAACCAGCGACATTCCGGTAGCCGAAGAAGCCGTAGTCACCGCCGAATTGATGGGCAACAACGTTCAGCACATCTATGACGTAGGAGTCGCCGGCATCCACCGCCTGCTGGCCCATCGCCAGGCGCTAGCCAAAGCGCGCGTGATCATAGTCTGCGCCGGCATGGAAGGCGCGTTGCCGAGCGTAGTAGGCGGCCTGGTCGGAGTCCCCGTGATCGCCGTTCCCACCAGCGTAGGTTACGGAGCAGCCTTCGAAGGCCTTGCCGCGTTGCTGGGAATGATGAACTCCTGCGCCTCCAACGTCAGCGTAGTAAACATAGATAACGGTTTCGGAGCCGGCTACGTAGCCTCCCTAATCAACCGCCGCTGACGAAACCTAAAAAATAGGTGATGGAGAGACGGGCGTCCTCGCCCGTCCGCCGCGCCATCCAGTTCCGTGTGGCGCGGGCACTCCCGTCCGCCGCGCCATCCAGTTCCGTGTGGCGCGGGCACTCCCGCCCGCGAACGCCCTAAAACGGCCCGTCAACCTCGGCCCCACCCAGAGCCATCTGCTCTTCCGCCGCCCTCCGCGCCTTGGGAGCCTTCTTAAACGTCACCTCCAGCAGCCGCGGATAAGCCACGCCCTTGCCCGCCAGCAACTCTTCGATAGTAAGAATCTGAATCCGCGGATACCGGTCCTCCAATCCAGGAGGCTTGTAGAATCCGGCTTCGGCAGCCTCTTTCAACATGGGCTTGGTAGGAGCTTCCATGCAAATGAGCACGCCGATCTGCGCATCCTCCCGATCAATGACGCCGCGCAGGTCGCGCACATAAGCGGACTGCACGTGTCCCGCCTTGACGGAAAAAATGACTTGCTTGGTTTTGCGGTCTCTCTTGTTTTCGTCGTGGAAGTAGAGCCGCCCGTCAATGCCGCGGTCCGCGCCTTTCTTCTCCTCCGTCGGCCGCGCACCGACGAGGCTGAGCGCCCACCACTGAAATTGATAGGGGTCATCCTGCGCGAGCCGTTGAGCGCCCGGCAGATCAACCGGCTCACCGATCACGTCATAGTTCCCCCGCGCCGGTTCGCCGAATGCGTCCGCAAGACGCTTCCTTATGCATCCGGGGAATTCTTCCCGTAACAGAGCAAGACGTCGTGGATCCTCGGCCAGTTCGTCGCTCCCTGCACGTAGTCGTTCTTCGTAGTGGTCCGCTTCCAGACAACCTCGTTTAGGAAGTTCGGGCCTCCGAAAATGCCATCCATCAGCATCTTCAAATAGTGGCTCGCAGTCGGATCACAATGCAGATAGATCGACCCCGTCACCTTTAGCTCGCGATGCAGTTCGATTAAGCGCGGAGCCATCATCGCGAGATAGGCCGTCATGTCGCTGTGGCCAAGAAAGGTGCGGAAAGCCCGCATGGCTTCAGAGACACGTCCGCCCCGCTCGACGATTTCCTCGTAGGCGCGCTCGGTGTCCACGTTCCACTCCCACGTGTCCTCGAAAGCCATGATCTGCGAACTGGAGCGGGTGCCGTCTTTCTCGGCGAAAAGGACGTTGTAATCCTGCCGGCTGTTGAAAGGCGGGTCGAGGTAGATGAGGTCAACCGTCTCATCCTTGACGTGCTGGCGCAGAACCTCGAGATTGTCGCCGTAATAGAGTTTGCTCTTTCCCCTTCGGCACGATTCTAACCCGGATAAGACGATTGCGTAATTCGCCAGTCTGGTGTGCTGAGGTCGCGGACCAATCACAAACCATCCCTGATCGAAATTCATTGACTTAAGCCCCGTCGTGCGCGACTATTGAAATGTGATTGGGGCAGTTTCGAGGCCTGTCCGTCCACCAAGACGGCCCTCGAAGCTGCCCCAAAGCCATTTTCAGCGCTGTTTTGGAGCTAAGTCCTTATTCCGGAATACTTTGATATAAGTCCTTATTTTTCAAAGACCGAAGCGAAAAATTCCCGCTAACTCCCTGATTCCACTAGGCAAGGGGGGAGGGGGGTACCAGTACTAACTGATAAACATTCGCCAAAAAGCCGGTCCGGAAGTGCTCAGCGCTTCGCACCAACCGAGCGGTTGCTGTCAATCCGTCTGCTGCTGGTACAATTTCCGGTACTCCATCCTGCCAGGACGCGGCCAGTCGCGTCTCTATACCGAGGTGTCTCCATGCCGGAAACTTTGCAGCTCGCGAATCCCGCGCCGCTCACCACTCTTACTGAAGATGAGATTCTGTTTCGCGACAGCGTCCGCCAGTTTGCCGACGACAAGATTCGTCCCCTGGCAAAAGAAATGGACGAGAAGGCGGTCTTCGATCACGCCCTGCTCGATCAGTTCTTTCAGTTGGGCCTGATGGGCATCGAGATTCCGGAGCAGTACGGCGGCGCGGGCGGCAAATTTTTTGAGGCGATCTTAGCTGTGGAAGAATTTTCGCGAGCCGACGCTTCCTCCGGCGTAATCGTGGACGTGCAGAATACGCTGGTAGCGAATGCGCTTCTGCGCTGGGCCAATGATGACCAGAAGAAGCGTTACTTGCCGAAGTTGACGGCGAACACGCTGGGCGCCTATGCCCTGAGCGAGGCTGGATCGGGATCGGACGCGTTTGCGCTGCAAACCAAGGCTGAGGTCAAAGGCAATGGCAATGACTTCATTCTCAACGGACGCAAGCTTTGGATCACGAACGGCAAAGAGGCTGGACTGTTCATTCTGTTTGCCACCGTCGATGCCTCGAAAGGATACAAGGGGATCACGGCGTTTCTGATCGAGAAAGACTTCCCCGGATTCACCGTCGGCAAGAAAGAAGACAAGCTGGGCATTCGGGCGTCGTCAACCTGCGAACTGATTCTCGAAGATTGCCGCGTCCCCAAAGAGGACGTGCTCGGCGAAGTCGGCAAGGGCTACAAAATCGCGATCGAGACGCTGAACGAAGGCCGCATCGGAATCGGCGCGCAGATGCTGGGCGTAGCCCGCGGCGCGCTGGAATGCGCCGCCAGGTATGCCCAGGAGCGTACGCAATTCGGCAAGCCGATTTCGGAATTTCAGGGCATCCAGTTCCAGATCGCGCAGATGGCCACCGAAGTCGAGGCGGCGCGCCTGATGGTTTATAACGCGGCCCGCATGAAAGACGCCGGCGTAAATTTTGTGAAAGAAGCCGCCATGACCAAGCTGTTCACGTCGCAAGTGGCCGAGCGCGTGACGTCCCTCGCCATCGAAGTCTACGGTGGATACGGTTTTACAAAAGACTACCCGGTAGAAAAATATTGGCGCGACGCGAAGATCGGAAAAATCTACGAAGGCACGTCGAACATGCAACTGGCAACGATCGCCAAGCTGGTGATGGGAAAATAAGGGCAGAAGTTAGAGGTCAGATTGCAGAGGTGAAAAAACGAGGTCGTTAGCTTTTTACCTCTGCAATCTGACCTCTGACCTCTGCAATGCTCGCTACGTTTTCAGAGCTTCGATGTCGCGATACTGGCTACGAAAATAGAGCAAAGGTTCCCCATCCCGAACCACAACCTCTTCCACTTCCGCGATAAAAATTGTGTGATCGCCTGCAGCCTGCGTCGAATGCAAGCGACACTCAAGGTAAGCGAGCGCCCCTTGCAGAACAGGCGTTCCGTGCGCGGTGCGAGCAAAGCGCGCGCCCGCGGCTTCCGCATGCTGATGCGTCTCCGTGGAGCGCGCGTAATATTCCGAAATGGTCTGTTGGTCGCTGCGCAGCACATTCACTCCAAACCGTTTCCGGGCATGCAGATGAGCGTGCGTCCGCGCCCGCTGATCCACGCAAACCAGAACCAGCACCGGATCGAGCGAGACCGCCGTGAAAGCATTCGCCGTCATGCCGTGGACCTCGCCGTCCTCGTCGACGGTAATGACCATGACTCCGGTTGCGAAACATCCCATCGCCTTGCGGAAAGCGCTCGTGCTAAGGCTCATACGGAAACCTGCGGGCCGCTGGCTCAACAACCGTGCTTTGAGTGGTTCCCTGAAATCCACGGCGGGACAGCGATCCGCTGGGTCCGCTATGATCGTTGCCAGGATGATCGTTGCCAGTATGATGGCCTGTACGATTGTTGCCAGCGCCCGACGGAGTTTGAGCGAGATTGGATGAAACGAATTTCGAAGTGAAGATGTATGGCCACCTTTCTTCCAGATGTGCTTTCCGCCACGGTCGCCGAACTGCAGGCCGAACTGCAGAACAACGGCGCCGAACCGATCTCTCGTGAAGCGGCTTGCCGATTGCTGCGAGTGGACGACGACATGCTACCCTCCTTGCTCGCGGCCGCGCAACTTGCCCGCGCGAGATTCAAGCCAGGAGTCATCACCTATTCGCGCAAGGTGTTTCTTCCCCTGACGAATCTTTGTCGCGACTACTGCGGCTACTGCAAGTTCCGGCGCGATCCCGGCGAGGCCGGTGCGCACACCATGACGCCGGACGAGGTGATGGAAGTGGTGCGCGCCGGAGAGCGCATGGGATGTACCGAGGCGTTGTTCAGCCTGGGAGACAAGCCGGAATTGCTTTTTCCCCAGATGCGCGATACGCTGCGGCGTTTCGGTTACAAATCTACGCTCCATTATCTGGAAGCGATGTGCGAGAAGGTGCTTCGCGAATCGAGCCTGCTGCCGCATCCGAATCCCGGGTTGATGAGCGCGGAATGGCTGGAACGGCTGTCCCGCGTCGCTCCGAGCATCGGGCTCATGCTGGAAACGACGAGTACGCGGCTGCTCGCAAGAAACGCCGCACACGATAATGCTCCCGACAAAGAGCCGGCGAAGCGCCTGCGCGTGATTGAGGACGCGGGGCGGCGGAAGATTCCTTTTACCACCGGAATCCTGATTGGAGTTGGCGAGACTCCGGAAGAGCGCGTGGATGCGTTGATCGCAATTCGCGACTTGAACGAGAGGCACGGGCACATTCAGGAAGTGATCGTGCAAAACTTTCGCGCCAAGAGGGGAACGCCGATGGCGCACTGGCCCGAACCGGACCGCGGGGAAATGCTGCGCACGCTGGCCGTGACGCGCCTCCTGATGCCGAGGATGAATATTCAAGCGCCGCCGAACCTGTCCGATCCGCGCGATGGTTGGCACTATGCCGATCTGCTCGATGGCGGCATCAATGACTGGGGCGGAGTTTCGCCGCTGACGCCGGATTTTATCAATCCGGAAAAGCCGTGGCCGCATCTCGGAGAATTGCGGCAGCGCACCGAAGCGAAAGGATTCGAGTTGCGCCAGAGATTGCCGGTTTATCCTGAATTCGCAGAGCGAGCAGCGGCACCGAGCGATTTGCTGGCCGAGCGCCTGAGCGCCGCTGCCGACACTGAGGGATACGCGCGGAGGGCGGCGGCATGATCACGGTACTGACCGGCGGCACTGGCGGCGCCAAGTTCGTGGATGGACTGCGGCAGATTGTTCGTCCGGAAGAATTGACGATTATCGTCAATACCGGCGACGACATGCTGTGGTGGGGATTGTACGTTTCGCCCGATCTCGATTCCATCACTTACATGCTCGCGGGGAAGCTGAGCCAGGAGCGCGGCTGGGGCGTGAAGGGCGACACTTTTTTCTGCTTGAATGCCATGGGGCAGTTGGGACAACCGACGTGGTTTCACGCCGGCGATCGCGATCTGGCCACGCACATTCTTCGTTCCAAGCTGCTGGCTGATGGCAAGACTCTGAGTGAAGCCACGTCCGAGATCGCGGCCAAACTTGGAGTCAAGGCACGCATCCTGCCGATGAGCAACTCGCGCGTGGAGACGCGAGTTTTGACTCCGGTGGGAGACCTGAGCTTTGAAGAATATTTCGTCCAGCGCTGGTACCAGGATCCAGTGGAATCGGTTCGATTCGCCGGCGCCTCCGATGCGGAGCCGGCGCCAGGAGTGACCGAGGCGATTCGCTCGGCAGATCTTGTGCTGCTCGCGCCGAGTAATCCGGTAACCAGCATCGGGCCGATTCTCGCCGTGCCGGGAATTCGCGAAGCGCTGCGCGAAAGTCGCGCCCGCACTGTGGCCGTGAGCCCGATTGTGGGAGGAGCCGCGGTCACCGGGCCCGCGGGAATTCTCATGGCGGCGCAAGGCTTCGCAATCTCGATCGCCGGCGTTGCCGACTTCTATCATGACTTTCTTGATCTGCTGGTGGTCGATTCCGAGGACGCGCCGGCGGCCGAAGAGTTGCGCAAGACGGGCATGCGCGTGCATTGCACCGCAACCATCATGCGCAAAAATGAAGATAGAATCGCGTTGGCGAAGAGCGCGCTGGACGCGGCGATGCAATCTCCGTCGGCTCACGCTGAGGTGGAGCGGCCATGATTCTGGTCCCCGTAAAAAACCTCGTCGACGCCAAGCAGCGGTTATCTCCTGTTTTGAGTCCGGAAGAACGCTTCGCGCTGGCGCAGGCGATGTGCGAGGACGTGCTGCAGGCGCTGGCCAACTGGCCAACCCGGCCTTCGGTTGCGGTGGTGACAAATGATTCGTTTGCGCGCGACTTGGCGGCGCGTTTCAATTTCGAGGTCGTTGCCGACAACAACTCGGGAGAGACCAGCGCCATCGAGATGGCAACGGCGGTATACAGAAAGCGTGGAGCGAAGAGTACTTTGGTGGTTCCGGCGGACATTCCGTTGATCGATAGTTCGGAACTGCAGAAGATCGTGGATTCCGCTCCTGCAGGCGGAGCGGTGCTGGTGCCGGACGCGGCGGGACGCGGCACGAATGCAGCCTGGCGATCTCCCGGTGATTTGTTCCCGCTTCGTTTTGGGAACGACAGCTTTCTGCCGCACCTGGCCGCGGCGAAGGCCACGGGCCTGCCTTGTGTGGTGCTCGAACTGCCGGGAATTGCGCGGGATGTCGATCGTCCCGAAGATCTTCGCGAACTGGCGGTTGCCAGCGGCGAACGGCGATCGCAGAAGCTGGTGCGCAGCTGGAACCTCAGCAGCCGGAATCAGGCCTGACATGCGCAGGTCCAACGTGGGACCGAGCACCAGTAAGCGCGCGGCTGGGGAAATTCGCATTCTTCCGATCTCCGTCAGCGGAGAAATCCGCGCCGGCGAATCGCTGTCCGCTAGATTGTTGACGGCGGTGCGCAGCTTGGGGCTGCGATTTCAGAATGGCGACATCCTGGTGGTCAAGCACAAAGTTGTTTCGAAGGCGGAAGGCGCGCTGGTCGCGCTGGATGAGATCCGGCCCTCGGCGGCTTCGCAGGCTTGGGCTCGACGCTACGGGCTCGACGCGCGCGTCAGTGAATTGGCGATGCGAGAAAGCCGTCGAGTCGTGCGGCGAAAGCGCGGTGTGCTGATCACCGAAACCCGGCACGGGTTCGTTTGCGCGAACAGCGGCGTGGATGTATCGAACGTGGATGGTGGGCGGCACGCGGTGTTGCTGCCGGTGAATCCGGATCGATCCGCGGCGAAGTTGCGACGGGAGTTGAAGAAGCAGCTTGGGATCGAGATCGCGGTCATCGTCAGCGATAGTTTCGGGCGCCCATGGCGCGAAGGCTTGACGGAAGTGGCGATTGGCATCGCCGGAATGCGGCCTGTGGTCGACTACCGCGGACGTCGCGACCCGCATGGCTACTCGCTGCACGCGACGGTGGACGCGGTGGCGGACGAACTGGCTTGTGCGGCGGGACTGGTTTGCGGCAAGCTGGCAGGCACTCCCGCATGCATCATTCGAGGCTATGCCTATCACCGCGAAGGCCACCGGAGAGGCAGCGGGGCGCGGGCACTGATCCGGCCCGCGAAGAACGATCTTTTTCGGTAGGAGTTTTTCGATAGGAGAATGTTATGGCCTGGCAGGCTTCAGAACTCGAGCAATTCCCCGAGCTAACCTGGGACGAGATCCCACCGCGAGCTTCCGCGTCGATTCGCAGCGCCTTGGAGCGAGTGCTGGAAACGCAAGACGGAGCGTGTCTGCGGGACGAGGAGCGCTACGCCTTGGCGAACTGCGACGACGCGGACTTACTCGCACTGCTGGTAGCCGCGGATACCCTTCGACGCGACCTGGTCGGCAACATCGTCAGCTACGTGGTGAACCGCAATATCAATTTCACGAACATCTGTTTCGTGGGCTGCAAGTTTTGCGCGTTCAGCCGCGGGCCGCGCGAGGCCGACTCCTATTTTCATTCGCTCGAAGACATGGGGCGCAAAGCGAAAGAAGCGTGGGACGTGGGAGCGACCGAAGTCTGCATCCAAGGCGGCCTGCCGCACGGTCTGCCGCCGTTTTATTATCGCGACATTCTGCGCGCCGTGAAGAATGCGGTGCCGGGCATGCACATCCACGCGTTCTCTCCAATGGAAATTGTGTACGGCGTGGAACTGACCGGCATGTCGCTGCGCGATTATCTTACGATGCTGCGCGATAACGGACTGGACACGCTGCCGGGTACAGCGGCTGAGATTCTGGATGACGAAGTGCGCCATGTCCTCTCGCGCAACAAACTTTCGTCGGCGCAATGGCAAGAGGTGATCCGCACCGCGCACGCCTGCGGAATTCCGAGCACTTCGACGCTGATGTATGGGCACAGGGAAACCCCTGGCCACTGGGTACGGCAGCTGTCTTTGTTCCGGCAAATTCAGACGGAGACTGGCGGCTTCACCGAGTTCGTGCCGCTGGGCTTTGTGCACCAGAACACGCTCTTATTCCAGCAGGGTCTGGCGCGCACGGGGCCGACGCTCGCCGAACATCTCAAGATTCATGCCCTGGCCAGAGTCCTGCTCGCCGGCTCGATTCATAACATCCAGGTCTCGTGGGTGAAGCTCAACCGTAAACTTTCGCAACTTTGCCTGCACGCGGGCGCCAACGACTACGGCGGAACGCTGATGGAAGAAAACATCTCGCGCGAGGCCGGAGCGACCGCGGGCCAGTACACGAGTCCTGAAGACTTTCAGGCGTTGATTCTGGAGATCGGACGCATTCCGGCAGAGCGCAACACAAAATACTCGCGCATGAAGATCAAGCTGCCGGTCGTGGAGGGACGGGCGTCCTCGCCCGTCCAAGCCGAGACCCGTTCGGCCGACGCCGGCGGCCACAACAGCTCCGGAGCCACTATAGAACGCGCGCACATGGCGGAGTTCGCATGAGCCGCGCCATCGCAGTCATCGGGGGCACCGGCCCGGCCGGTACGGGCCTTGCCCTCCGCTGGGCACGCGCGGGAGAAAACGTCATCATCGGCTCGCGCGATGCCGCTCGCGCACAGCAGACAGCAGAGACAATCCGCAAGCGGGCGGGCGCAAATGCTCAAGTTTCCGGGATGGAAAATTCGGCAGCCTGTGCGGCCAGCGATCTGCTGGTGCTGACCGTGCCTTTCGAAGGGCAGGCGGCGCTGTTGAAGCAGTTGAAGCCTGCGATTCGTCCGGGCAGCATCCTGATTGATGCCACCGTTCCGCTGGCTGCGAGCGTGGGCGGACGCGCCAGCCGCACCCTTGGCGTGTGGCAAGGCTCGGCGGCGCAACAGACGGCGGAACTCGTCCCGAAGGGCGTTTCCGTCGCCGCGGCATTTCAGAACATTTCGGCGGACGTGCTCAATAGCGACGCAGACGAAGAAGTGGATTGCGACGTCGTCGTGTGCAGCGACGATCCCCATGCCACGCAGGTCGCGATGGAACTCGCCGCGAAGATCGTGCGAGTGCGAGCGATCGATGGCGGCAAGCTTGAGAACGCGCGCATTGTCGAGCAGATCACCGCGCTGCTGATCGGCCTCAACATCCGGCACAAAGGCCACGGTGGAATACGGATCACGGGGTTGCCCGACGCCGCGTACAAGCTGGGGCCGGTCACGCGATAGCGCGAGCCGGCCGGATTGTGTTTAACTTTTCAGTCGTGCACGCAATTCATTTCAAGACGAGGTACGTCATGCACAGGAAACTGTTCTCGTTCTTATTCTGCTTTCTGTTGGTGGCTATTTCCAGCGCTTTCGCCAAACGCGCCTTCACCATCGAAGACTTTTACCGCATTCGCGGAATAGAAGACTTGCACGTATCTCCCGACGGCAAGACCGTCCTGTTCACTCTGCACATCAACGATCTGCCAAAGGCAAAGAGCGTCAGCCATGTCTGGCTGATGGACGCCGACGGCAAGAACGCGCGCCAGTTTACGTTTGGCGAAAAGGGAGAATCGTCGCCCATCTTCTCACCCGACGGCAAGTGGATCGCCTTCATCAGTTCGCGCGATGGCAATAGCAATGACAACGCCAACGCCAACGCCAATCTTTACGTCATCTCCGTTGTCGGTGGCGAAGCCCGGCAACTCACCAACATTTCCACCGGAGTTTCCGACCCGCTCTGGTCGCCGGATGGAAAAACGATCGCGTTTTCGAGCGACGTATATCCGGAATGCAGCGCCGACGATGCTTGCAACAAGAAGATCGAACAGCGCTGGAGCAAGGGCCCGCTCCACGCCCACATGGCCGATGCGCTGCTCTATCGCCATTGGACCGAATGGAAAGACGGCAAGCGTACACACGTCCTGCTGGCCGACGTTTCCACCGGCGCCGTGAGCGACCTGACGCCGGGTAACTTCGATTCGCCTCCCTTCCAGCTCGGTGGATCCTTGCAATATGATTTTTCGCCCGACGGCACGGAACTCGCCTTCGATTCCAATCATGACCGCGACCTCGCGTCGTCCACCAATAGTGACGTGTGGATCGTCTCGCTCTCCGGCAATAAGCCGCCGCGCAACATCACCGCTTCGAATCCAGCCTTCGACGGCCATCCGAAATACTCGCCCGACGGAAAGTACATCGCCTATCAAATGCAAAAGCAGCCCGGCTATGAATCCGACCTCTTTCGCCTGGCCATTTACGATCGCTCCACCGGAGCATCGCGCGTGCTCACCGAGTCCTTCCGCAACTGGGTCGACGCCTTTCAATGGGCCTCAGACTCGAAATCTCTCTACTTCGGCGCACCGCTCGAAGGCGATAATCCCATCTTCCGCGTGACCCTCGACTCCAGCTCCATTCAACAAGTGTTGGTGGACCGGACCATCGACTCCTTCCAACTCTCCCCTGACAACCGCCGCATCATCTACACCCGTCGTGCCGTCAGCGACCCGGTCGAAATTTTTGCCGTGGATTTGGCTGACGGCAAGTCCTCGACGCCGCAGCGCCTTTCTCAATTCAACGACGCAGTCGCCAATGAAGTGGACCTGCGTCCGGCCGAGCGCATCTGGGTGAAAGGAGCCGACGACGCGAAGATCGAAGTCTTTATCGTCAAGCCCCACAACTTCGATCCGTCGAAACAATATCCGATCATCCTCAACGTGCACGGGGGACCGCAGTTTCAGTGGCAGGATTCGTTTCGCGGCGACTGGCAGGTTTATCCGGGCGCCGGCTATGTTGTCGCTTTCGCCAATCCACATGGGTCGACCGGCTATGGCCAGGATTTCACCGCTGAAATTTCAGGAGACCATGGGGGCAAGGTTTTTGAAGACTTGATGAAGGTCACTGACGAACTGATCAAACTTCCTTACGTCGATCGCGACCGCACGGGCGCCATGGGCTGGTCCTACGGCGGCTACATGATGGATTGGTTCGAGGGCCACACCACTCGCTTCAAGGCTATCGCGTCGATGATGGGTGTCTTCGATCTCCGGTCGATGTATGGCGCGACCGAGGAACTTTGGTTTCCAACGTGGGACTACAAAGGTCAGCCGTGGAATTCCGACCAGTACGAAAAGTTCTCCCCGTCCTATTTTGTGAAAAATTTCAAGACGCCCTGCCTCGTGATCTCCGGCGAGCGCGACTATCGCGTCCCCTACACGCAGTCACTGCAGATGTTCACCTCGCTGCAAGAAATGAATGTTCCTTCCCGGCTGATCATCTATTCGAACGCCGGCCACTGGCCCAGTTGGTATGAAATGGCTCTCTACTACACCGCGCACCTGGAGTGGTTCCATAAGTATCTCGGAGGAGATGCGCCACCCTGGACCTCAGAACAATTCCTGCGCAATGCCGTGTTTGACAGGGAGACGGGGCAGCGGATCAAGTGATTAAAGTTCTCAGTTTTCAGTTCTCAGTTTTCAGTAAGGGCGGATTTCTTGAGAAGCGCCTTGTTTGATTCCTTGCTCGTTACTATTAAGGTATTAATCCGTGTTTACTACCACCCCCCTACCCCCTCCCTAGTGGAATGATGGGGTTAGGGGGAATCTCCGCGCCAAAATCTGGAGCAGAAAGGACTTATTTTCAAAATATTCCGGAATAAGGACTTAGCTCGATTTTGGGTGCAAATTCCTGTTTTGGGGCACCGTTTTGGGAAAATGGCGCCCGTCGCGTCGCAGGGAATTTAGTTATCAAAGAGCCACTAGCGAACGGGGCCGCGGGTTCCTGAGCCGTCTCTGGAGACGGGCGCAGCTCGGACCTGCCCTAAGCAAAGGGATTTTCGCACGGAGTGGTTGGGAAGTCTGTGATGGCGGTACAGATTGTTTGTGATGAAAAAAAAGTCAAAGGACCCGCCCGCCACCCCCTTCATTGGTTCTGACGGCATGGCTGAAGCCAGGCCCTTCCCGTTGGTGGAGGAGGTTAGGTCTTTCCGCAGCGCTGAAGCGCCGCGCCGCCCAAAGGCAGGTGCCTCGCTCCGCTTGGTCGGGCGGGGACGCCCGTCGCTCCACTTTATCTAGTCTTCCACCGGCTGCGCGTTTAGTTCTTGAGCGGGTTCGCCTCCGGCCATGCCTTGGGCGATGATTAGGCGGCGGGCCTCGATGCGCAGGTCGGGCAGGGCGCGTCCGAACCAGATCGCGCCGAAGACGCAGGCCACTCCTCCCATGGCAACCGTGATGGGCGCGCCGATGCGGTGCGCCAAGGCTCCGCCAAAGAAAGCTCCGAAGGGAGCCATCCCCATGAACATCATCGAATAAACGGACATGACGCGGCCGCGCAGCTGGTCGGGCACCATGGTCTGGATCAGCGTGTTCGAGCAGGCCATCTGCAGCATCATCGAGTAACCGGCGGGCAGCAGGAGCGCGGCTGACAACCAGAATGAAGTCGAGAACGAAAAACAGAACAGGCTGATCCCGAGGCTCGCGCAACTGAATGCCACCCAACGCCCGAGCCCTTTGATGCCGGTTTTAGCGGCTAGCGTCAGGGCACCGAACAGGGCGCCTACGCCAGTGGCGCCCATCAGGATGCCGAGGCCGCGCGCGCCGCCGTGCAGAATTCTGTCCGCGAAGACCGGCATCAGCACGGTGTAGGGCATGCCGACCAGGCTCACCAGGCCGATCAGCAAGAGCAGCGCGCGGATAATCTTCGTCTGGTTGACCCAGCGAAAGCCTTCGATGATGTCTTCAATCGGCGAACGCTGGCTGATACGCGGGGCGCAGTGCACGTGCATCAGCAGCAGGCCGGTGATGACGGCGATGTAGCTGATTGAATTGGCGGCAAAGCACCAGCCTTCGCCGATTTTCGCCACCAGAATTCCGGCGATGGCCGGGCCGATGACGCGCGCGCCGTTGAACATCGAGGAATTCAACGCGATGGCGTTCATCAGATCCTCCTTGCCGACCATGTCGACGAGGAAGGACTGCCGGCCGGGAATATCGAAGGCGTTCACTACTCCGAGCATGGCCGCCAGCACGAAGATGTGCCACACATGAACGCGCCCGCTCAAACAGAGCCAGGCTAGAATCCCGGCGAGGATCATGGCGGCGGTTTGAGTGGCGATCACCAGTCTCTGGCGATTCACGCGGTCGGCAGTGATGCCTCCGAAAGGCGCAACGAGAAAGACAGGAATCTGGCTGGCAAAGCCGACACTGCCCAGCAACAGGGCGGATTTCGTCATACGATAGACGAGCCACGCCTGGGCCACGGTCTGCATCCAGGTGCCGATCAGCGAGATAAGTTGTCCGCCGAAGAAGAGCTGAAAATTGCGGTGGCGCAAGGCACGGAGGGTCATGGCCCATTTCGGCAGGCGCGCCCTTTGCGCAGCGGCTTCTTCGGCCGTGGCGGAATTTTGCTCGTCAGTCACTAGTCACTCTCTTAGAACTTTTTCACATCTTTCGGATGAGGGCAACTTGAGACATTGAATCATTGAGACATTGATTCATCGTCTAAGTGATTCAATGTCTCAATGCTTCAATGATCCTCTGGATTTCCACAGCCCTGGGATGTGACCCACTTGGAACTTCCCTGCCAGTTCGATCCGCGATAGAGTTAAGGTCCACCGCTCCGAGAGGACTGGATCCGGAAGAACTGGATCGGGAAGGATGGCGGATGAGCACAGACCCGCATTGTCTTGAACATTGTGTAGAACGGCGGGGCGCGCAGCGTTTCGAAGTGCATTTGCCGTTGACGATTCACTTTGAGGGACGGACTGTGCCGGGTTTTACGCAGGCGCTGAGTGGCCGCGGAGTTTCCTTTTACGCCGAGATGACGCTCCCCGAAGGGGCGGTCGTGGAATTGACTTTTACCATGCCATCGGAGATCACGTTGGCGGAAAGCATGCCGGTGCGGTGTCGTGGGCGGGTGTTGCGCGCCTCGGTTCCCCAGACCGGCCAACGGAATGGGATCGCCGTGCAGTTCGATGCCTACGAGTACTTGCCCTCCAATGAGCCCATTGCTCACTTCGTGCGAGTCTCGGCCTCCAGTGCCGCTGGAGCGAGTCCCGGCCCGGTTTTGCCCTGAGACCTTGCGTGTCTTTTCAAGCGCTGGACTTTGTCTTACAATCAAGTAAAGTAGCCGCTGGGCGGGACGTCCTCCTCCGAATTGAAGACCCGCTGGCGACCTGCCGCTTCGTCTGAGGCCCCTCGGTTACGAAAGTCACTTGGCCTCGGCGCTGGAAGTTCGTAGCATGGCATTGAACACTGAGAATCGAGTCATGCCCGGGATCGCCGTCGCCCTCCTTACCGAGGACCGCGAAAAATCCGTCGTACTGCATAGCCGGGTGGAGAGCACCAATCTGGCCCGCACGGTGTTGAGCCATGTCGGATTCCCTCCCGGACCGGGTGACGCCGTTTTGCGCCAATTGCAGGATCAGCGCGCCGAAGTTGTCCTGGTGGATATCGATCCCCAGAATCCGCAGCGCGCCATCCGCGCCATCGAACTGATCCACGCCAGCATTCCCGAAGTCACGATTTTTGCCGTGGGCGAAATGAACCAGCCCACGAACATTGTTTCCGCCATGCGCGCCGGAGCGCGTGAGTTTCTGGATCATGCCGCCAGCCGCGAGGCCTTGATCGAAGCCTTCACTCGCTTCTCGGCCACATTGAGCCGTGCGCAGCGCAGTTCCAGCAAGGCCCGAGTCTTTACTTTTCTGAACGCCAAGGGCGGAGCCGGCGCCACCACCACCGCGGTGAATACCGCCGTCGCCTTGCAAGAGGCCCACGGGCGCGTGGCGCTGGTGGATTTCGCGCCTATCGGCCACACTGCCCTGCAACTGAATCTGCGGCCTCAATTCACGCTGATCGACGCGCTGCAGAACCTGCACCGCATGGACGGTTCGCTTCTCGATGGCCTGATGACGCCCTACCGCAATGGCCTTCATCTGCTGGCGGGCGCTCAGCAACCGCACAACAGTATCCCGACCGCTTCGGAACTGGCTCGCCTCTTCGACCTGCTGGTGAACCAGTATCACTTCGTCGTGGTTGATGGCTCGGGCCGGATGGATAGCACGATGCAGATGATCTGCGACCTCTCGAACGCGGTGCTGCTGGTCGCACAAACTGACGTCGTTTCCCTCTGGAGCGCTGGCCGGATTCATGCCTTCCTGCAGGAAGGAGCGGGCCGCGATCGTCTGCGGATCGTGCTCAACCGTTACAAGAAGATTCCCGGCTTCACCGACGATGATGTCGAGAAAGCCACTAATTGTGAGGTGCTCTGGAAGGTACCCAACAACTACCAGGTCATCGGACCCGCGATTGACAAGGGCAGCCCAGTAGCGGCACAGGGCACTCACGAAATCGGCCGCTCCTATCAGGGACTAGCCGCGGAACTCGCCGGCGCGACCACATCCGCCGACGGTGCCCTCTCGCTGCTCTACCAGCACGACAAGGGCGACAGCAAGAAACGAGCCGGTGGCCACCTGCTGGTCTCGCCGATGCGCGCCGGACAATAGAAGACAATAGAAATAGAACAGACCAGCTGCGAGCTGCGAGCCATGAGCTCCGAACAAGCCCCTCCGTAACCTCTCCCACCTCGCTTCGACGTTCTCCTGTGTATTCATAGCTTGTAGCTTTTGGCTCGCAGCTCGCAGCTACTTTGTTAGAATCAGGGATTCACCAATGACGCGGCAAACCGCTGTTCAAATCTTTTATCAGATGATCGCGTTCCTGTTTGCAATCAGCGTGCACGAGTCCGCCCATGCCTGGACCGCGTCACGCTGTGGAGATCCCACAGCTCGCATGTTGGGACGGGTATCGCTGAATCCGATTCGCCACATCGATCTGTTTGGCACGATCATACTGCCGCTCGTCGCCGCCATCAGCCACATACCGTTGCTCGGCTGGGCCAAGCCGACGCCGGTCGACCCCCGGAATTTTCGCCATCCCATGCTGGACGATATTCTGACTTCGGTGGCGGGTCCCGTCAGCAACTTCATCGTCGCTACTGGGGCACTTCTGCTGCTCGGTGGCATCTCGCTCTCATCTGCCTCGGGACAGACTCTTGTCTCGGGATTGACGGCTGGAGGTGACGGCGCTGCTTCCGATTCGGTATTGGTACCGGTTGCTATGCTGTTGTTTGAACTGATGATCATCAACATCGTTCTGGCGGTTTTTAACCTGATTCCTGTCCCGCCACTCGATGGCAGCCACGTGCTGCGCCACTTCCTGCCGGCTTCAGCGCGAATGCTGTACGACCGCATCGGCTTCTTCGCACTGCTGGCGCTGGTGTATCTAGCCCCAGGTCTGATCAGCGGCTTGATCGGCCCATTTGTTCGCTTCTATCTCTTGATACTGGGCAAATTCTGAATGACAACTCCTTCGACCAAGAAACGCGTGCTGAGCGGAATGCGCTCGACCGGCAAGCTGCACCTGGGAAACTACGTGGGCGCGCTTGAAAACTGGGTCCGCATGCAGGAGCAGTACGACTGCTTTTTCTTTATCGCCGACTGGCACGCGCTGACCACAGATTATGCGGACACGTCGCATCTGAAAGAAAACTCGGTCGACGTGCTGCTGGACTGGCTGGCGGCGGGGCTTGATCCCGCGAAGTGCCTCATGTTCATCCAGTCCCATGTGCCGGCGCACGCGGAATTGCACCTGCTGCTTTCTATGATCACTCCTCTGGGCTGGCTGGAGCGCGTCCCGACCTACAAAGAGCAGAAGGAAAACATCAAGGGAAAAGACCTGGACACCTACGGGTTTCTCGGTTATCCCGTGCTGCAATCGGCGGATATTTTGATCTACAAGGCGGACTTCGTCCCCGTCGGCGAAGACCAGGTGGCGCACGTGGAACTGACGCGCGAGATCGCGCGGCGGTTCAACGGCTTCTACGCCGGCAAACGCGAATATATTTTTCCCGAGCCGGCGGCGCTGCTAACCCCGGCCCCACGCTTGCCTGGGACTGACGGCCGCAAGATGTCGAAGTCCTACGGCAATGCGGTGATGCTGACCGATCCTGAGCCGGTGGTGCGGCAAAAACTCAAGACGATGGTAACCGATCCTGCCCGCGTGCGGCGCACCGATCGCGGCAATCCCGATGTGTGTCCCGTGGGCGATCTGCACAAAATATTCAGCAGCAAAGAAACGATGGCGAAGGTGTACGAAGGCTGCCGGTCGGCGGGAATCGGCTGCATCGAATGCAAGAGCTGGGCCGCCGATGCCCTGGTAAAGATCCTCAACCCCATGCAGGAACGGCGAAAAGAATACGAGGACAATCCGCGCCTCGCCTGGGATATTCTGGAAGCTGGCTCGGCCCGCGCTCGTGATATCGCAGGCAACACGATGGACGAAGTCCGCAAGGCGATGGGGCTGGACTATAGTTCGAAAGACAGTTCGAAAGATGGGCCGGCGAAGGATTCCACGAAGTGACGGATTTGTCTCAACCTACATCAGAGCAGGCTCCCGTCGGGGCTTCTGGGCCCGGCGCGGCTCCGGTGGTTTCGGCGGAGACGCGGCAAGCCGCGTCTCTACGGGAGAGCAAATCCACCACGACCAAGCCCGGCAAAGACGAGGGCAACGATTATCCGTTCGCCATTGCGCTCGGCGAAATCTACGAAGGCCCACTCGACCTGTTGCTCGACCTGATCCGCAAGCAGGACATCGACATCTACGACATTCCCATCGCGAAAATCACGGCGCAATACCTCACTTATGTGGAGCGCATACGCGAACTCGATGTGAATGTCGCTTCCGAGTTTATCTACATGGCGGCGGTGCTGATTCACATCAAGTCAAAGATGTTGCTGCCGCGCGACCCGTTCGCTCCCGCTGACGCGCAGGATGACCCTCGCAACGAACTCGTCAACCGCCTGCTCGAGCACGAAAAGTTTAAATCCGCGGCACAGATGCTGCTGCAGAAACAGCAGATCGAAGACGCGGTGCTGAGCAATCCCGCGATTCGCGAGTTCATGGACGCCGAGGGCACCGAGCCTGAACTGGCCGCCGATGTTATCGACCTGGTCAAAACCTTCCAGCAGATTCTGGACCGCGCGCGCACCCGGCCAATCCTCGAAGTGGACGAGGAAACTGTAACCGTGGGCCAGATGATCCAGTACCTGCACCGCAGGCTCTCGCTCGAAGATCGCCCCATTCGACTGAAGCAGATGCTCGGCAATGTGCCGTCGCGACCGGCGCTGGTCTGCATGTTTCTGGCGTTGCTCGAACTGGTCCGGCTTCAGGCAATCCAGGTGCGGCAGGATCACGTCTTCGGCGAAGTGCTGGTGCGTAAGCACTCTCACTTCGAAGAAGTCATGACCGAGCAGGCTGCAGTGCGGGATGATTGGAAGTAAGAAGGTCGTTGGTCGTTAGTCGCTGGTCGTTAGCAAAGCCTGCCACCCGCGATTAACGGCGAACAACCAACGACAAACGACTAGCGACCAACGACGATTTATGAGTCTCAGACCCCAACTCGAAGCCATCATTTACGCGGCGGAAACTCCCATTTCGCTTGACCAGATTCTTTCGCTGGTGAAGGAATCTGTGCTGGCGGAAACTCCGGGAATCGATGTCGCGGAAATCAAGTCGCGCATTCGCGCCACGCTCGAAGAACTGATCGCGGATTACTCTGGCGCAAATCACGGAATCGAAATCCGCCAAGTTGCCGGCGGATACCGCATGTCCACCAAGCCCGAGCAGCACGACGTAGTGCGCGCCTTTGCCAAGAGTCTGAAACCGCCTTTCCGGCTGTCGCTTCCGGCGCTCGAAACTCTTGCCGTCGTCGCCTACAAACAGCCGGTCACGGTTCCTGAGATCAGCGAAATCCGCGGCGTCGATTCCGGCGGAGTCATTGCCACCCTGCTCGATCGCAAGCTGATTACAACCGCGGGCAGAAAAGCCGTAATCGGCCGCCCCATTCTCTACAAGACCAGCAAGGAGTTTCTGCTGCGCTTCGGGCTCAAGGACGTCAATGAATTGCCCAGCATGGAGGAATTCGAAAAACTGCTGGCGGAGTCGTTCCAAAGCGACGCGATTCCCGGTGAGGGCACGCCTGCGGAAGAGTCTCTAAGTTTGCCGTTAACTCCAGGCGACGATTCTTCGGGGGAAAATGATTCTTCCAAAAGAGAAAGCGCTCCCGAAATTGCCAGTGGCACCGTGCCTGAACTCGCCACCCCCGAACTTACCGAAGAAGAGGAAATCGAAACGCCAGCCAGCACCGAACCGGAGTAACCATCCATGCCTGCTGAACGTCTGCAAAAAATCATCGCCGCTGCCGGAGTTGCTTCCCGCCGCAAAGCTGAAGAGTTGATCGCCTCCGGCCGCGTGGTGGTCAACGGTCAGGTGGTCACCGAGCTCGGCACTAAAGCCGATCCCGAACAAGATCACATCCGCGTGGATGGCAAACTGCTGCAGGGACCGGAACGTTTCACCTACATCGTGCTGAACAAGCCCAAGGGATATGTGACCACGGTCAGCGATGAGAAAAAGCGCCCCACCGTGATGGACCTGCTTCACAATGTGAAAGGGCAGAAGGTGAAGGGGCGCGTTTATCCCGTGGGGCGGCTGGACTGGGCTAGCGAAGGCCTTCTACTGATGACCAATGACGGCGCGCTCGCCAACGCCTTGATGAAAGCGGCCTCCAACGTGGCGAAGGTCTACGTTGTCAAAGTCGCGGGCCAGCCCGACGAGGCCAAGCTCGACAAGCTGCGCCGCGGAGTTTCGATCGCCGAAAAAGGCGGGCGCCGCGTGCGTACGGCTCCGGCAAAAATTCGCCTGATCCGCGAAGGCGATAACCCGTGGCTCGAAGTGACCATCATTGAAGGCCGCAACCGCCAGGTGCGAAAAATGTTCGAAGAAGTGGGGCACCACGTGGAGAAAATCCGGCGCGTGCAGTACGGGCCTCTCGCGCTCGACGTGCCGCCGGGAGATTGGCGCAACCTTACTCTGCTGGAAGCAGCCAAGCTGAAAACCGCCGCGTCGGGATCGAAAGCTGCCAAATTGCCCAGCACACCCGCCTCGCTGCGGACAGAGCACTCGCCAAAGTCTTAGAGATCAGCGCGTCTACCGCGCCGACTCGCTCGTCGCAGCAAATCTCTCATTGCCGAGGGGGAAAAGGACCGAAAGGCTGGGCACATGAAGTCCCGGGCGGGCTGCCGGGTTCGAAAAGGTGATCGGGTCGTTGCGTCTCATCACCGGCCTTGTCTAGTCTTGCAACGTTTCACAGACGCCCTCGCGGCGCGCTCCGACATGTAAAGCCAGATGCTGTAATCGAGGGTAGCTGGTTCAATCCCCAGGAGTTCCGCGGCGTCTCGGATGATTTGGTGGGCCTCGCTGAATCTATCCGTGGGTGCTCCCGCTTCCGCCACGAAGTCGAATAGGTGACGGTCGACAGCGACGTCGCGCGCGAGATAGTTCGCGGTCTTATCCTTTATGCCTTTGATCTGTCGCAGCAGCTCGCGATTCGCGGGCTGTTCTAGCCATGTCGGAAGCTGATCCTCGGTCTCGATATTATGCTGTAAGAGCACGACGAGGAGTTCTAGAAGCATTCGTGGTTTTCTTCCGTGCCAGTCTAGGACAGCCTCAGGGCCAAGCTCGACGACGAGGCGAGCGAATCCGCTTGTCGTGCTGGCGTTCGGATAGTTTGTCCGTACCCGTTCTGCCCTGGGCAGCACAGTGGTCTTCCATGTGACGCCAGCCTGGAGCACGGCGTCCGTCAGCGTCGCTCCCATGTGACCGTAGCCCGTCGGCGAGACTATCGCGAAACCGAGCTTTCGAATGTGGGAGGCGACTTTCTCAGCTTGATTCATTGGGGGTAATGTTCCGGCAGCTAATATTGTACGCGATCGGGGATGGGCAACAGCCGTTGCCGCGATTAGCGTTTTGCTTCCGCAATCATCGGCAGCCGGGCCGCGCCGTACAAGCCGGCATCGCTCCCCAGCAGAGCGCGGGTGATGATGGTTTTGTGGCCGGGACCAGCCTTCACGTGCGCGGAAGCGCCCTGGTTAGTGGCCGCAGGATCGTACGGCGCCGTAGCGGCGTACACCAAAGAGCGCCGCCGCAACTCCTCGAAGATCGCGGGCGAAAAAGCTTCCCACGCGCTCGAAACGCCCCCGCCAATCACGTAAATCGGCAGGTTCAGGGAATTTACCATCGTGGAAAGCACAATGCCCAAACAACGGCCCACGTACCGGAAAATGCGGCGCGCGTCTTCATCGCCTTGCATCGCGAGATTGTAAATCGATTTCGCGCTGAACTCCGGATCGGAGTGCGCAGCACGTGCCAGCGCCGAAGCGCCGTTGCTCGCGATCGCTTCCCGCGCCATGCGCACTACCGCCGTCGCCGAAGCATATTGCTCCAGGCATCCTCGATTCCCGCACCCGCAAAGTTGCCCTTCGGGCTCAACCGTGGTGTGCCCGAACTCCGCAGCCATACCATTCGTGCCACGCCAGATCGCGCCGCCAAGAACCAGTCCACCGCCCACGCCGGTGCCGAGGGTCAGTATCGCCACGTCGGAATAATCCTTGGCTGCGCCCTGCCACTTTTCTCCGAGCGCTGCGACATTGGCGTCATTTTCGAGGATCACCACGGTCTTCAGCCGCTGCTCAATGAGGGCACCTGCCGGATAGTCGACAAAGCCCGGCAGGTTGGGCGATTCGCGCACCAGACCAGTTTGAGCGTCGATGATGCCGGCTACGCCGATGCCAATCCCCAGCAAAGGAGCGAAGTTTTTGTATTTCTCCGACAGGCGCTGGATGGCCTCGCACATGTCGGCAATGACGGAGTCGGGCCCCAGGGAAATTCTGGTGTCAAGCGTGACTTTTTCGACCAGCGCGCCTTGCTCGTCCACGGCTGCGATGCGCAAGTTCGTGCCGCCAAGGTCCACTCCAATTGAAATTTTATTCATGATGAATAACTCGGCAGTCTGTCTGAATGGAAATATAGCACTGCCCTTTTTTACAGCGCGGGTGTCAATCCGTCAATATTAAATCGTTCTATTACAGCTATTTTTGACACTTTGAACAGTAGTGACTGCTGCGCCCGGCCAGTACGACGCGCCGGATCGCGGTCCCGCATATCAGGCACGGCTCCCCCTCACGGCCATAAACTCGATGCCGGAGCTGGAAGAATCCTTCCTCCCCATCCGCGTCCACGTAGTCGGAAATCGAAGATCCGCCCAGCGCGATGGCCTCGCGCAGCACTTCCCGCACCGCTCGGTGCAGCTTGCCCAACTGCTCCCGCGTGATGGCCGCCGCCCGCCGGCGGGGACGGATGCCAGCCCGAAATAACGACTCGTCGGCATAAATGTTGCCTACGCCGCGCAGCAACTTCTGGTTCAGCAGCGCACTTTTGATCGGAGTCTTGCGCCCGCGAAAAAGCGCGACGAACCGCTCCTCGCTCACCTCCAGCGGCTCCACTCCGCCGGGATCGAAGCCGCCAGATTGAAGATGAACGCTGAGCTTGCCGAACATCCGTGGATCGATGAACCGCAGTTCGCGCCCGGAGGCCATCTTCGCGATCAGATGCGTGTGCTTTGCAATGTCCGCCGCGGCTTCGCAAACCACCATGCGCCCGGTCATGCCGAGATGGACGATCCATTGCGCCGTCTGGCTGCGAACTGCGCGTCCGCCTTTCTTCGGCTGTGCTTCTCCCTCCAGATCGAACACGATGTGCTTGCCAGCCCGGTGCACCCGCGCGATCCGCTTGCCTTCGAGTGTCCGAACGATAACTCCTGCCGGTGATTTGAGCGGCTGTTTCCGCGAACCGATCCAAACCGATTCGACGGTATCTCCGACTACGCGACTGTCGAGCCCTCGCACAATGGTTTCAACCTCGGGGAGTTCAGGCATGCTGTCAGGATAGACGATCAGCAGAACAGCAGGTGGTGCAAGCAGGTGGTGCAAGTCAAGTTGAAGGTTTTCGTCTACTTAAGTGGGCCAGGCAGTACCTTGGATCCCACTAGTGTCTCCGCGACCTGGCTTTACAGCATCCACCCTATTTCTATCCTTTCGTCAATTCGCTACATTGCTGCTGTCTTGGCGGGTACTCTGGGGGAGGGCCTAGTCAGGGTAGGGGAGCGCTGCCTCTTGCACAGAGAGGCATCTCCCCTTTTTGGCTAGATTCTTTTGGCGGTGGGGGCGGGCTGTCTTCTTACGCCGCTTCGCGGCCAGGCTGATCGAGCGTTGTTCCGCTCCGTTAACGAAACTCCAGTTCTAATGACGCCGAATTCAGGTTTGGCGCTCCAAGTTTGGCGCTCCAGGTTTGTGCATTTCCGGTTTGCTCCTCCACCACCCGATTCGGTATGCTAGAGCGTACACACCAAGTTCCGCCGATCTTCCAGGGTTTCCAGTCAATTCAGCAGCGGCGCGACCAGTGCGTGCGACCATGGGGCGGGCTCGGTTTGCGGCCGCGCAATATTTCAATTGGAGTTTTGCATTGAGCAGAAGCAGGACGAGCAGAGGCAGAACCGCGGTCATAGTCGGAGCCCAGTGGGGTGACGAAGGCAAGGGCAAGATTGTCGACGTACTTACCCAGACTTTTTCGGTCGTGGCTCGCTACGCCGGCGGCCACAACGCCGGACACACCGTCATCATCAACGGGAAAAAATTCATCTTGCAGCTCGTGCCCGGCGGCATTCTGCGGCCCGAGTGCACCAGCGTCATCGGCAATGGCGTGGTGCTTGATCCACTGGCCTTCCTGAAGGAGGTCGCCTCCCTGCGCGCGGCCGGCGTGAAAGTGGATGGCAACCTTTTCATCTCGAACCGCGCGCAGGTCATTCTTCCCTACCATCGCATGATGGAGCTGGGATCGGAGAACGCTCCCGGGCGCGTGAAAATCGGAACCACTTCGCGCGGCATCGGCCCATCCTACGAAGACAAGATGGGACGCCGCGGATTGCGCGTCGCCGATCTGCTCGACGCGCCGTTGCTGCGCGCTCACATCGAGAACACATGTCGTGAGAAAAATATGATCGCGCATGCGCTCTTCAACTCCGACCCGCTCGATGCCGACAAAATGTTCCGCGAATACGCCGACGCGGCCGAGAAGATCCGTCCCTTTGTCCGCGACACGGCGCTCCTGCTGAACCTCGCTCTGGCCGAAGGCAAGTCGATCGTCTTCGAAGGCGCGCAAGGCACCATGCTCGACATTGATCACGGCACCTATCCGTTCGTGACGTCTTCAAGCTCCACTTCTGGTGGCGCCGCCACTGGAACCGGCGTGCCTCCGACGTCGATTGACACGGTGATCGGCATCACCAAAGCCTATTGCACCCGCGTCGGCAGCGGCCCGTTCCCGAGCGAACTCCCCGGCGCCCTAGGTGAGGATCTGCGCAAACGCGGCAACGAATTCGGCGCTGTTACTGGACGCCCGCGCCGCACCGGGTGGCTCGACTTGCCTCTGCTCCGATACGCTGGCATGATTAACGGCATCTCCTGGCTGGTGGTTACTAAGTTGGATGTGCTTGACCACCTCACGGAGATTCCAGTCTGCGTGGGGTATAAGGTGGACGGCAAGGAAACGGACGAAGTTCCGGCTCAGGCATGTGGTTATGAAAAAATCGAATGCATCTACCGCAACATGCCGGGCTGGGCCAGCCCTACTCATGCCATCCGGACGGTCGAAGCATTGCCCGGGGCCGCGCGCGAATACCTGGCCTTCATCGAAAAAGAAACCGGAGCAAGGGTGGCAATGATTTCCACGGGCCCCGATCGGGAGCAGACGATTCTGGTGCCCGAATTCATCAGCGCGCTAGGACTGAAGAACCGCTAAGGACTCGGGTTTGTATCAAGCTATAGCTTTGGCGATGCGGAAAGATTCGTATCAGGGCATCGCTTTAGCGATGCCGAAAGGGTTCGGAATCAGATGCCCCTTTTAGGGGCTGGACTTCACAGCAATGGAACGGAGCGACGGATGGTGGTGTTGGCCGTAACTTGGATGGCAAAAGTCGGGCGCGAGTCCGAAGTGACCGCGTTCTTTGAGAAACTCTCAGCCGAATCGCGCAAGGAACCGGGCTGCCTCATGTATCAGGTGCATAAGCACAAGACCGATCCGCGCCGGTTCTTTATCTATGAGCAATACAAGGACGACGCTGCTCTCGAGGCTCATCGCGCCGCCCCGCATTTCCTGCAGTGGGCAAAAAAAGATCTGCCCAAGCTCGCCGACCGGGTCGAGGGACACTTATACGAACCGCTAGGATAACTGTGGAGTTCTCAGTTCCCAGAAACCCCGTCATCAGATCACTGGGAACTGGGAGCTGAGAACCGGGATCTGTTCTTACTGCTTGTCCGCCATCAGCACGCCGCCCGAAGCATAGCTCTCCTTCGACACTTCCAGGAATGCGACCACGATCGCTTCACGGCGCGCTCCGGCTTCTTCCACCATCGTGTCGGTAATGCGCTGTGCGATCTTCCGCTTCTGATCGGCCGTGCGGCCCTGGAGCATGGTGATTTGAACAAGAGGCATATGAATATCAGCTCTCAGCCGTCAGCTATCAGCTCTCTGTAAGTGCTCAGCGTACTCAGCAGTTACTGATAGCTGAGAACTGATAGCTGATAGCCTATTGCGCCAATTCGTAACCCGCAAAAAAGAAACTTAACTCAAAACGCGCCGTCTCATCCGCGTCGGAGCCGTGGATTGCGTTGTGCTCAATACTGCTGGCCCATTTCTTGCGGATGGTGCCCTCTTCAGCACTGGCCGGGTTCGTCGCGCCCATCAGCTTGCGCAGATCGGCAATGGCGTTTTCCTTTTCCAGTGCCAGCGCCACAATCGGCCCACTGGACATGAAGTTGGTCAGCGAGTGGTAAAACGGCCTGCTCGCATGCACGGCATAGAACTGCTCCGCCTGGTGCTGGGAGATTTCCAGCATCTTCATGGCCAGGATGCGGAACCCATTTTTCTCAAACTGTTCGATGATGTCTCCGACCGCGTTCTTCTTCACCGCGTCGGGCTTGATGATGGTAAGTGTGCGTTGCAGTGTTTTCATAAAGTCGGTTGTCAGGTCCCGAGTAACTTAACTGTAGAGACGCGGCTTGCCGCGTCTCCAGCGGTGTACCAAGAAGACGGGGCAAGCCCCGTCTCTACACTCGCACTCCCAGAGCGGCCGCGAGTGTTTCGCCGATCTCGGCCGGCGATTTCGCGACCTTGAGGCCAGCCTTTTCCATGGCGGCAATCTTTTCGGCCGCAGTACCTTTGCCGCCGGAGATGATGGCGCCGGCGTGGCCCATGCGGCGTCCGGGAGGCGCTGTCTGTCCGGCGATGAAGCCCACCACCGGCTTCTTCATGTGCGTCCTGATGAACTCCGCGGCGATCTCCTCCGCGTTGCCGCCGATTTCCCCGATCATGACCACGGCTTCGGTCTGCGGATCGCGGTTGAACAGATCGAGCGCGTCGACAAAATTCGTGCCGATGATCGGATCGCCGCCGATGCCGAGCGCCGTGGACTGCCCGATCCCGCGCTGAGTAAGCTGATGCACCGCCTCGTAAGTCAGCGTCCCGGACCGCGACACGATCCCGACGTTGCCCTCTTTGTGGATCTGCGCCGGCATGATGCCGATCTTGCATTTGCCCGGCGAGATGATGCCCGGGCAGTTCGGCCCGATCAAGCGCGAGCGCCGGTTCTGCAGAAATTCCCAGGCGCGCACCATATCCAGCGTGGGGATGCCCTCGGTGATGCAGACAATGAGCTCGATTTCAGCATCGGCCGCTTCCATAATCGCGTCCGCCGCAAATGGCGGCGGCACAAAAATGACAGTGGCATTCGCGCCCGTGTTGTCCGCCGCTTCCTGAACGGTGTTGAAGATCGGCCAGCCCTCGTGTGTCGTCCCGCCTTTGCCGGGCGTGACGCCACCTACAATCTGCGTGCCGTAAGCGGCGCAAGCCTTCGCATGGAAGGTGCCTTCGCGGCCCGTCAGACCTTGCACAATCAATCGAGTTCTCTTATCAGCCAGGATTGCCATAATTGCTCACTTTCAAGAATTCTTTTCCGCTAGAGACGCGGCAAGCCGCGTCTCTACCCTAGGCCGCGCTCTTCGCCGCTGCCACTACCTTGTCGGCCGCATCCTTCATGGTCTCAGCGATCGTGAAGTTTAGTCCTGATTCCCTCAGGATTTTCCTACCTTCTTCAACATTGGTGCCTTCCAGTCGCAGGACCACCGGCAGTTGGATATTCGTTTTCTTCGCCGCCTCAACCACCCCGGTAGCCAACATATCCACGCGCAGAATGCCTCCAAAAATATTGATCAGCACGGCGCGCACACTCTTGTCGCTCAGCAGAATTTCAAACGCATGCGCGACCTGATCCGCGCTGGCGCTGCCGCCCACATCCAGAAAGTTGGCTGGCATGCCGCCCGCGTATTTGATGATGTCCATGGTGGCCATCGCCAGGCCGGCCCCATTCACCATGCAGCCCACGTTGCCGTCGAGCTTGATGTAGTTCAGGTTGTATTTCGACGCTTCCACTTCCAGCGGATCTTCCTCGGTGATGTCCCGCAGTTCGCGGATGTCCGCATGACGGAAGAGCGCGTTATCGTCAAACGTCAACTTGGCGTCGAGCGCGAACAACCGGCCGTCCGTACAACTGATGAACGGATTGATCTCCACCAGCGAAGCATCCGTTTCCAGGAACGCGCTGTAAAGACTGGTCAAAAACTGAACCGCAGGATTGATCTGCTGCGGCTTCAGCCCCAAACTGAACGCGATCTTGCGCGCCTGGAACGGCTCCAGTCCCATGCCCGGATCGACGTACTGCTTCAGGATCGCTTCCGGCCTCTCGGCGGCCACTTGCTCAATATCCATGCCGCCCGCAGCCGATGCCATGAACACCGGCTTGCCCTCGCCGCGATCGACCAGAATGCCGAGATAAAGTTCCTTCTCGATCGGCAACGTCTCTTCGACCAGCAAGCGATGCACGATGCGTCCTTCCGGCCCCGTCTGATGCGTGATCAGTTTCATGCCCAGCATCTTGCCGGCGATCTCGCCCGCCTCTTCCACCGACTTGGCGATCTTCACTCCGCCGCCCTTGCCGCGTCCGCCGGCGTGGATCTGCGCCTTTACCACCACTCCCGTAGCGCCGGAGCCCAGCAGATCCTGCGTCGCCACCTCAGCTTCTTCGCGGGTCGTCGCCATCGTGCCGCGCGGCACGGCGACGCCATACTTCTTCAGAATTCCTTTTGCCTGATACTCATGAATTTTCATAATGATTCCAAATCCGTCGTTGGTCGTTCGCGATTATCGTTAATGGACTCCCGAGAGGACTCTGCTTGCGGCTTCAGACAACGTGCTAGCAAACCTTAGATTCTATAGAAGCCGGGAGCATTGGTGCAAACGGCGCGATCACAACGAACAGTGATCAGCGAACAGTGATCAACGAGCAGTGATCAGTGCTACTCTTGGCTGGAGATCATGATCCTCGACGTCCTCCATCGCATCGCCAATCACCGCCAGTCGCTCTCTCGCGAAGAGGCGCACGCGGTGATGACCGAGGTCCTCACCGGCCAATGCTCGGACGCGCAAATTGCGGCGCTGCTGGTGGCGTTGCACATGAAGGGCGAGACGGTCGAAGAAATCGTCGGATTTGCCGAAGCCATCCACGCCGCCGCCATTCCACTCGAACTCCGCGCTGACTCCGTGCTCGACGCGAGCGGCACCGGGCGTGACGCACTGGTCGATACCTGCGGCACCGGCGGCGATGCCAGCGGCACATTCAACATTTCGACGGCGACGGCTTTCGTCGTCGCCGGAGCCGGCGTGCGCGTCGCCAAGCATGGCAATCGCAGCGTGACTTCGAAGTGCGGCTCCGCCGACGTGATGGAAGCGTTGGGCGTGAACATTTATCTCCCGCCCGGGCAGCTCGCGGCTTGCCTGGAGCAAGTGGGAATCGCGTTTCTTTTCGCTCCCGCCATGCATTCCGCGATGAAGTACGTGCAAACCGCGCGCCGCGAGTTGCGCCTGCGCACGGTTTTCAATTTGCTCGGTCCGCTGACGAATCCCGCGCGCGCCACCTGCCAGGTGGTTGGCGTCTATTCCGCGGAACTCGTCGAAAAACTTGCAGAAGCGCTCAGCATGTTAGGTTTGCGTCGCGCGCTCGTCGTCCACGGAAGTGACGGCCTGGACGAAATCACGATCAGTGCTCCAACCCGCATCGCCGAAGTGCGCGAGGGACAAGTTCACAGCTATGAAGTCGAGCCCGAGGAGTTCGGGCTACAGCGCGCCACGCTCGACGAAATCTCCGGCGGAGACGCCGCCCTCAACGCCGAACTGATTCGCGAAATCCTGGCCGGAAAGAAATCCGCGCGCCGCGACGTGGTGTTGCTCAATGCCGCCGCGGCGCTCGTCGCCGCCGGACGCGCCGACCATCTGCGCGATGCAGTTCCGCTGGCCGCGAAGGCCATAGATTCCGGCGCAGCCCTCGCAAAGTTGCAGGCGCTGGTCGCGTTCACCGCCGCTCACTAATCACCCAATACTGTCATCCCACCAACCGTTGTCATCCTGAGCGAAGCGAAGAACCTGCGTTTGTCCGCGTCGAGCTCATGGTTCTACTTCACCTCAACTCTCCCCATATACTCCGCCACCCGCACGTTCCATCCCAGTTCCTGCTTCATCCGGTCGCGAAGTTGCGACGCAGCGGCGGGCTCGCCATGGACTAGATAGGTTGCGCCCGGTTTGTTCTTGAACGTCCGCAACCACTCCAACATTTCTGGCGGATCGGCGTGATCGCTGAACTGTTCGAGCGCCGCGACCTGCGCGCGAATCGGCACGAACTGGCCGAAGATCTTCACCTCAGGCGCTCCGCTCTTGATGATGGCGCCGCGCGTACCGGGCGCCTGAAAGCCGATAAAAATAACAAGGTTCTTCGGATCGGGCAGCCGCTGCGCCATGTGATGAAGGATGCGGCCACCGGTAACCATCCCGCTCGACGAAACGATGATGGAGGGATAGTGGCTCTCGTTAATCTTCTTCGACTGTTCGGCGGTTAGCGCGAACGTGAAGCCCGGCCACTCGACCGGCGAGCCGTAGGTCTTGATCAAATCGGCAGCCCGCGCCGTGTACTCCTCGGAGTGCTTCAGGAAAATTTCGACCGCCTTGATCGCCATCGGGCTGTCGCAATAAACCGGCAGGCGCGGAATCTGTCCCGTCTCCATCAGTCTTTTCAGGATGAAAAGAAATTTCTGTGTCCGCTCCACAGCAAACGCCGGAACGACCACGCTGCCGCCGCGCTGGGCGGTGTCGCGAATCAGGCTGGCGAGGATCGGCCGAGGATCGGTATCGGGATGTTGCCGGTTCCCATAAGTGGACTCCATAACCAGCACGTCGGCGGTCTCGTTTTCCTGCGGGCCCAAGTGCACCACCTTGCCGGGCGCGATCACGCTGTCACGCACGCGGCCAAGGTCGCCGGTAAAGAGCAGGCGGCGGCTCTCCCCGTTCGTTTGCAGTGTGACTTCCACCATGCAGGAACCGAGAATGTGCGCGGCAGGCACGAAGCGGAACCGAAGCGCGGGGCTCAGTTCGGTGGTTTCGCCGACCGCGACCGGCTTGAAGCGCTTCAGGCAATCCTGCGCTTCTTTAAGGGTGTACAGCGGCAACGCCGGATCGTGTTTCGACACTTTCCTTTTGTTGTAGAACGCCGCGTCTTCTTCCTGCAGGTGTCCGGAGTCGGGCAACACGACCGAGCACAGATCGATGGTCGGCTGCGTGGCGTAGATCGGCCCGCGAAAGCCTTCTTTCACCAGACGCGGAATCCAGCCACAGTGATCGAGATGCGCATGAGTAAGAACGACGGCATCAATTTCACGCGCCGGAACTGGAGTGTCCTGCCAGTTGCGCTCGCGCCATTCCTTCGGTCCCTGGAAAAGTCCGCAGTCGATCAGAACCTGGAATCCATGCTTGCTATTCGAGTCGTAAGTAGTGCTGATCAGGTGCTTCGATCCAGTCACGGTCCCGGCAGCGCCGAGAAATTGGATGTAGGGCAAGCGTCCTCCTCCAAAAATTGCAGAAGTCAGAGGTCAGACTGCAGAAGTGAACCGCGAAGATCGATTTTACCTCTGCAATCTGACCTCTGACCTCTGTCCACTCACTTCTGCGACGCACTGATCTGAAACACATTATTCGTCAGGTCGCTTTCCGGAACACTACCGTCGTTGATAACAATCTCGCTCGCCGTGCCCGGCAATTCAACTCGCGTGGTGGCTGTGCCCTTGGCGCGCACCTCAATCCGCTTCGTGATCTCGCCGCCTTCAAAAACTATCGTGAACGGGACTTCCGCCCCCGCATTGCCAAGGTTCTCCAGCGTCACCGTAACAATCGGCGCGCCTTTTTCCGTCTTCCACGGATGCACCGATTGCACGCGAAAATCCGGCACTCCGCGATCCCGATACACCCAGTCGTCGAAGAACCAACCCAGGTCCCGCTTTGCGGCGGCTTCGATCAACCGCTCCACATACTTTGGATCTTTGATGTTGTCGTCCTCGCTGCGATACTTGCGAATGGCCTGCTTCAGCGTCTCGTCGCCGACCATGTCGCGTAGCATCCACCACACATAAGCAGCTTTGCTGCGATAGTAAGTTTCATCAAACGTACTGACCAGCGGCTGGCCAGCGCTTTTTTGCGGCGCCGCCAATTCCTTTTCCGAATCAAGAAACGCCGCCCGGTGCAGGCCCAGAAGATCGAGCGCTGCCTGACGTCCACCTTGCTCTTGCCGATACATCGCTTCGGCAAAGTGCGCCAAGCCCTCGTAAACCCAAGGCCTCGACGATGGCATGGCGGAATGCACGAGTTCGTGAACCAGATTGATCCCTGCGAGCTTCGAATCCTCCGCAGCCATCGACTCCATCAACAAGGCGCCGCTCTCAAACGGAACGGAATTCGGGTCGGCAAGATCGGCGATCGCAACTGGCGCCGTCGGCTGTCCAAACCATCCGCTTACAAACTTCATGGCCGGCTCGAGCGCGCTGGAGTAAGTTGCCGCTCCTGCCTCGTGGCCCGACAAACTGAACAGGTGCAAAGGAGGCTTGGACTGGTCCTGGTTATAGTCACCCATAGCGAATATCGGCGTCGCCAACCCAAGGCGCTCGTATTCGCACGTTGCCCAGTGATTGTGAGGGTTGCCACCTCGCGTGTCGCCCGACAGCCCAACCGCGCTGCACAGGAGTATCAGGCGTGCGTCGTCGATCCCCGCGTCGGTGCTAAGCGAGAGCTTCATGCTGGCGTCCTGCTCCCTCTTCTTCCATCGGTCTGCAACCTCAAACAAACTGTTCCCTTCGGAGAAATCCGCCGACTCAGTCGTAATCGGATACCACGCGACATATCCCGCACCGCGCACCGCTGTGAATGATGGGCTGATCTGGTCCCAGCTCGAATGTCTGGCGATTTCATCCGGCACTCCGACCCGAGTCAACCGCGTCGCATCCAGCGGAATCACGCCCTCATAGCCGATTTCGAGCTCCACAGAATCTTTCGGCTTGATCTCAGCGGGCAACGTAACAATTGCTTCTGACAGCGCCCCGGTGTGGTCGATATCCGAAATGTAGGGTTGCGAAACAAATTGAACGGTCTTGCCGTCCACCCGAATCGAACGCCAATTGAGAGAAGAAGATATCTGCAGGGCAACAATCTTCTGCGGGCGAGCCGAGTCGTTGCGCAATGTGATCTTGCCCCGAGCTCCGAGCCTCTGCTGTTCGGGCTCAAGACGAATCTCCAAATCATATTTTGCGATGGTGAAGGCTTCGCGCTCCAGGGCCCGCGCCCCTGAAGCGAAACCACAGAGAACACAAAGAATACAGAGGAATTTCATGATTACTTCGATGCGCCCAGCCGCCTCTGCCGCACAACTTCGTACAGCACCACCCCCGCCGCCACCGATACGTTCAGCGACGGCACCTTCCCCAGCATCGGAATCGACACCAGGAAATCGCAGTGTTTGCGCACCAGATCGTGCAGCCCCTTGCCTTCGGCGCCGAGCACGATGGCGCAATGCATCTTGTAGTCAACCGCGTCATAAGTCTGCGCGCTGCGTTCGTCTAGTCCGACGATCCACAAATCTTTCTCCTTCAATTCTTCGAGTGCACGCGATATGTTTGTGACTTTGGCGATTGGAAGGTGTTCGCTCGCCCCCGCCGAAACCTTCGCCACCGCAGCGGTGACCGCAGCCGACCGGCGTTCCGGAATCACCACGCCATCGGCTCCCGCGGCGTCCGCGGTGCGCAGAATCGCTCCCAGATTGTGCGGATCTTCGACCCCATCCAGCACCACGATCAACGACTGTTCGCCGCGACGCGACGCCACAATGTCATCAAGATCGCTGTATTGTTTCGCCGAAGTCGCGGCGACAAGTCCTTGATGCGCGGCGTTGCCGGCAATCTCGTCGAGTTCCTGCCGCGACAAAACGCGCACCGGAACGCCAATCTTGCGACACTCGTCTATCACCCGTCTCAGGCGAATATCTTTCCGCTCCTTGGCGACGCCGACCCACTCGAAGTTGCGCCCGCGCGCCTTCAGCGCTTCCACAACCGTATTGATTCCATAAAGAATATTCACGCCGATTAGTTTACAGCGTGGTCATCCTGCTTGCGTGGGAACGGGGCTTTGCCTTGTCCAAGCGGGGCAGAGCCCCGCTTCCACACCGAATGCTAAACTCGAATATTCGGGGGACCCAGTTGAACAACGTGTACATCCTTTCCGCCGTGCGCACGCCCATCGGCAAGTTTGGAGGCTCGCTCGCCTCGCTCTCCGCCGCGGATATGGGCGTGGTTGCCGCGAAGGCGGCGCTCGAACGCGCCGGAGTGCAGCCGCAGCAGGTGGAAGAGACCATCTTCGGCAACGCGCGGCAGGCGGGAGGCGGTCCCAATCCCGCGCGGCAGATTTCTCTTCGCAGCGGCATTCCTCAGGAAGTTCCTGCCTACACGGTCAACAAGGCGTGCGCTTCGGGCATCAAATCCATCGCGCTTGCGTTCAATGAGATTGCAACCGGCAACCTCGATTGCGTGCTGGCTGGTGGAACCGAATCGATGTCGCGGCTTCCTTATTATCTTGAGGGCGCGCGCTGGGGATATCGTCTCGGCCATCAGGAACTTGTCGATGGCATGTATCGCGACGGATTCTTCTGCCCCATGGCGAAGATGCTGATGGGCGAGACGGCCGAGATTCTTGCCGCGCAGTACCAGATTTCGCGCGAAGAGCAGGATCAGTTCGCGCTGCTGTCGCAGCAGCGCGCCGCGGCTGCGCAATCCAGCGGACGCTTCGACGCCGAAATTGCTCCGGTCACAATCGAAAGCAAGAAGGGCACAACTGTTTTCTCGCGCGATGAACATTTGTTTCTCGACGCGACTCCGGAGAAGATGGCAAAACTCGCACCCGTTTTTTCCAAGACCGGCACCATCACTGCCGGAAATTCTTCCGGCATCACCGATGGCGCGGCGGCGGTTTTGCTGGCGAGCGAGAAATTCGTCGAGCAGAACAATCTGAAACCGCTGGCGCGAATTCTCGCCGCAACATCTGCGGGAGTTGACCCGCGCCTCATGGGCATCGGGCCCGTGCCGGCCATCCGCAAATTGGAGAAGAAACACGGCCTCGCTCTCAGCGACTTTGACCTGATCGAACTGAATGAAGCCTTCGCCGCCCAGGTGCTGGCCTGCGATCGCGAGCTGCATTTCGATCGCGAGAAACTCAACGTCAACGGCGGTGCCATTGCGCTCGGCCATCCCATCGGCTGCACCGGGACGCGCATCACGGTGACGCTGCTCCACGAAATGCTGAAGCGCAAAGCGCGCCGTGGCCTGGCCACGCTCTGCGTCAGCGGCGGGATGGGCATGGCGCTGGCGATCGAAAATTCTCTGTAAGGGAATCGCGAGTGGCGGCCTGCCTGCTGCGGTGACTATACTCACCATTAAGGACATGGCGATCGCCGCCGTAAGAACCAGTTCGATGAGCAGCCCAGCTCTGAGCCCTATGCCCCTCTCTGCGATCATCGTCGACGATGAACAACTTGCGCGCGACGAGCTTGCCTACCTGCTCAAGAACCTGGCCGACGTGAACGTAGTCGCGCAGGGCAAGAACGGCCTGGAAGCAATCAGCCTGATCCGCGAACACAATCCGGACCTGGTGTTTCTCGACGTGCAGATGCCGGGCTTGGATGGTTTTGGCGTCATCAAGAAGCTGCTCGACCGCAAGGTTCCCCTGCCCAAAATTATCTTCGCGACCGCCTTCGATCAATACGCGGTGAAGGCGTTCGAGGTGAACGCGGTGGACTACATCCTGAAGCCCTTCGACAAAAAGCGAGTGGCCCAGTCCATCGAGAAAGCGCGGGCGAAGATTGAAGCGGGCGCCGGGCCGGAAGAAAAATTCGAAACGCTGGTGCGGATGCTGGAATCGCAGAAGCCGCAGACGGCGAAAATTCTGATCAAGGCGGCGGGAAGGCTGTTCCTGACCGATCCGAAAGATATCTGCTACGCGACCATCGATGATGGTGTGATCACCGTGGCTACCAGCGGCCATGCCGGCATGGAAGGCCACTCGAATTGCCGCACGCTGGAAGAGCTTTTCGAAAACCTCGATCCTAACTTGTTCTGGCGGGCGCACCGGTCCTTTTTGGTCAACATTAATCACATCCGCGAAGTCGTGCCCTGGTTCAAGAGCTCCTACCAGTTGCGCATGGACGACAAAAAACAGACGGAGATTCCGGTGAGCCGCGCCCAGACCCGCCGCCTGCGGGAACTGTTCAACCTGTGAGGAAATTTGTAATTGGCAATTTGTAATTTGCAATTTAGATCCGCGCTGAACGCTTGGTTTTGAGGCTTAAATTACCAATTACAAATCACAAATTACAAATGACGTGCGGGTTGAGTTGGTACGAAAAAAATGGGCGGACGCAAAAACCGCTTCGTCCGCCCGGGGAGGGAACTCTCAGGCCGCAATGGCTTGCAAGGCGATCCGGTTGGGAATCACGAGCGTTGCACCCTCCAGCCGAATCAAATCTTTCCGTTTCATTACACTTAATAAGCGGGTTACCGTTTCTCGCGAAGATCCGATCATTTGGGCAATTTCTTCATGGGTGAATTCCGTGGGTACGCGGAGTTCCCGGTTACGGGGCTCCCCCGAAACCCAGGAAAGCAGCAGGCGGGCAAGCTTCTCGGTCGAACTGCGGGCGAGCAGCAGATCGTGCACATCGTCAAACGAGGTCACGATCTCGCGGGCGAGCAGGCTGGCGCACGCGAGCGCGGCGTGGCTGTTGTGTTCGAGCAGACGCAGAAAACTGTCGCGTTCAACAAATTTGATCTGGCAAAGCTCGATGGTGGTAATCGTAATCAGTGACGGCCCCCCGGAGACGACCGCGCTCAATCCCAGCACCTGGCGGTCTCCGGCGATCTTCAGGATGATCGTCTTACCATCGCGGGCCCTGACCGAAAGCTTGGAACGGCCGGAGCAGGCGATGTAGACGCCACGCGGGATTTGACCTTCCGTCAGCAAAGTGGCATTGGCGGGATACAGGGTCAGGTGCCCCATCGCGTTGAACTCAGTCATCTGCGGCTGAGGCAAATTGCAGAAGTCGCAGGTCCGCCTTAGGGCGCAGCTTAGACAGTCGTTCGGTATCGCTAAGCGTCGGGGCATATCCAAGGGAAACTCCTGCGGGTCGACCGAACTTGGCTGGCGGAATCGTTCGCCGGTGGAACGGCGATGCACCAACTGGACAAACCGGTGCACACCAACTGCCACATGCTCGAACTATACTAAGTGGCTGTAAATTAACAACTTATTGTGATTTGGACGAGCGGCAGGCAAAAGCAGATGCCGTAACACTGGCCCGACTGCCGACAATTCGGCAGATGCCAAGAAGCCCGCTGGGGCCCTAGTGCAGATAATCTGTGCGTGAGATTCCCAGTCGTTGCATCTTGTACTGCAAGGTGGTGCGCTTGAGTCCAAGCCGGGCCGCCGCGCCTGTCGGACCCGACAGCGCGCCCCGCGTCTGCCGCAGAATCTCGACAATGTGTTCGCGTTCCCGGTCGCGCAGCGTACCGTCGGACTCAGACACCGGTCGTAAAATTTCCTCGCGCAACTCGCCGAGCGGCGGGCTCAACCGGTCGCCTTCCGAAAGGATCACGGTTCGCTCGATAAAATTCTCTAGCTCGCGGATGTTCCCCGGCCATCTCCAGTGCATCATGGCTTGGACGGCCTCCTCGGGAATGACGTCGATCCGTTTGTGCAGCCGGGCCGCGCATTTTTCCACGAAATGGCGAATCAGCATGGGGATGTCCTCGCGACGGTCGCGCAATGCCGGCAGATGCAGGGGGAACACGTGCAAGCGATAGAACAAGTCACCGCGGAATTCTTTTTCTTCGACCGCGCGAGCCAGATCGCGATTGGTGGCCGCGATTAACCGCACATCCACGTGGATCGTCTTCGTGCCTCCCAGACGTTCGAACTCCTGGTCCTGTAGAACCCGCAGCAATTTGGGTTGCAACTCCAATGGAATTTCCCCCACCTCGTCCAGCAACAAGGTGCCCATATCCGCCAATTCCAGTCGACCGACTTTCTGGCTTACCGCTCCGGTGAACGCTCCTTTTTCGTGTCCGAACAACTCGCTTTCCAGCAGTCCCGTGGGGATGGCGGCGCAGTTCACCTTGATGAAGTTGCGGTCCTTGCGCCGGCTCATGCTGTGAATCATGCGAGCGATGCGTTCTTTGCCGGTTCCGGTTTCGCCGGTGATGAGGACGGTGGAGTCGGTGTCGGCGACGATGCCAGCATAGTCCAGCACACGTTTCAAGGCCGGGCTGTTGCCAATGATGTCTTCGGAGCGGTTCGCGCTCCGGATTTCGTACTCCAGATAGCGCTTTTCCTGCGCCAGGTGTTCCTTGAGTTGCGCGATCTCGCGATAGTCATGCGCATTCCGCAGCGCAGCCGCGATCTGATTGGCGACTTGCTGCAGGTATTCAACCTCCGACGGGCCGAACCCGTGCTCAATCATGCTCGTCGGATTCAGTGATCCCCAGATCCGACTGCTCGCCACCAGCGGCACGCTGCAGACCGACCGAACCCCTCCTTGATACATCGATCTCGCCAGCGGTTCGTTCAAGTCGCGCAAATCGCCGGCGTCCAGGAATTCAACGTTCTGCGTCCGGATCGTGCGTGCCGAGAGTGATTGCGCAAGCGGAACAACACTTCCGTGGTTAACAAAAGGCTCCCATTCCAGAGCGTCTCCATACCGCCGCACGCTCTGGCCATCCTCATCCAGCACGCAAAGGATGGTCCGCTCGTAACGCGCGATGCTCCGAACGCTGTTAAGAATGGCCGGCAAAAGCTTTTCCAACTCCAGGCTGGAACTCAGTTCACGGCTGATCGCGACCAGGCTCTGCTGCTCCTCAAAGGCGCGGTGGGCTTTCTCCTTTTCCAAGGCAAGCGCTCCCATCAGCGCGATACGAGAGAGAAGCTCGATGTCCTCGTTGTCTGGAACCTCGGCGTTCTTTTTGCCCAGGCCCAATGCTCCAAAGCG
>JBEKIB010000021.1:0-51888 GCA_050011975.1 Terriglobales bacterium
CATACCCCTTCATCGTCAGAGCATGATTCTGGAAAGAGACCTCGGCTTGGAAATCAGCCGAGCGACGCTGGACGGCTGGGTCCTCAAAGTCGGCGAGTTGCTGATCCCGATGGTCGCGGCAATGAGGCGAGAATTGATCAGCGGAAGTTACATTCAGGCGGATGAAACACCAGTCGATGTGCAGACGCGCGAGGGCCGAGGTAAGAACCACCAAGCGTACCTCTGGCAATACAGTCGCCCCGGAGGAAGCGTGGTGTTCGATTTCCGCTTGGGTCGTGGACGCGATGGGCCGAAGCGGTTCCTGGGATAGTTCGACGGCATTCTCCAAAGGACGGCTATGCAGCGTATGACCAAAGCGGTGGAGAATGGTACATGCCGCTTGTTGGTCCCATGCAAGAAGACAGTTTTTCGAAGCAGTGCAGCTAAATCCCCGCGATCCGGTCGCAACCCCAATTGTGGCTCGGATGGACGAGTTGTTTGCCGTCGATCAGAAGCTCGCCGCAAAACGCTGACTACTGCGGCGCGCCATATCCGGCGTCAGGAAACAGCGAGACCTCTTCTCGATGATATCCGTAGCAAAATCGAGGCAGCGCAGTCCGCGGCTTTGCCTTCCAGCGCACTTAGCAAGGCCTGCCAGTACGCGGTCGCACTGTGGAAGAAGCTGACCCGCTTCTTGGAGTATCCCGAATTGGAGCTAAGGACCAACTTGGCGGAGAATTCAATGCGACCAATCGCTCCGGGTCGGAAGAACTGGATCCACATCGGCAGTCCCTTCGCAGGACCTAAGGTTGCAGCGATCCTCTCGGTCGTGGAAAGCTGCCGCAGGTTGAAACTCCCAGTACGCGACTATTTGGCCGGGGTTCTCCCCGGTCTTGCCGATCTCCCGATCCGGCGCCTCTCAGAACTCACCCCCTCTGCCCGGGCCACACAGTGTTTGTGAAACCGCCGACAGTCAGCTCAGAAGTTTTCCAGCGGCATCACGTCGTCTATGTACACTCTCTTGGTAAAGGCGAGGGATCAGCCCGTCTGGAGAGGGCACGACCGTTCCTTTCACTTTCGACTAAATTGGACTGGGTTATCGCGGTGAGGGATCGAAGTTTTCTATTAGCCACACGTCAGACTTCTCCTCACTGACAGTGGCAAAAATGGCCTTTCCGTCCGGGCTCACGCTGGCGCCGTCATCGTCGACAACATCGCCGGGCAAGGTGGCCACGGAGGTAACTTCGTTCGGACCGGCGACTTGAACCCTGATAATTTCTCGTTCCGCTTCCATGCGGACCGCGTACACATATTTTCCGTCCGGTGACCATCCGAACGGGTAGATTCCGCCAGGCTCCAACCGGGTTTCGGAATACGGCTCCAAAGAAATAATCCAGAGGCCTTCCTCCTTTCGATTCCAGTAGACGGCCATTTTCTTGCCGTCCGGTGAGAATATTGGCCGGAACGGGACCCAGCCTACTGATTGGTCGTGAATTAGGGCCTTTTCCTCGTGCGTCTTCTCGTTGATCCGGAGAAAATTTTGAACTCGCGATTGTTGGTAAACAATGTCGCTGCTGGGCCACCAAGCGAGTTTGTTGTTGCCTGTGTCCGAGCCGTTAGGGTTTTCCACCGGTTGGGCCGCACCGCCATTGGCGCTGATCGTCCACACTCTGGGCACGCCGTTTTGATCGCCGATAAAAGCGATGCGCTGGCCGTCCGGTGACCAAGCTGGGCTGTGACTCGTGGCGTGCTCGAAGAAGGTTAGTTGGACAGGTTCACCGCCGGCGACTGGCATTTTGAAAATGTTCGCCCCAAGGACGAACGCTATCCAGCGGCCATCGGGAGAGAAGCTAGGCGCACCGTAATAAGAAGTCCCGGTGGTCAGGCGGCTGATTTCCGGCTTTGCGTTCTTCCGGGCAGTCGGGAGATCAACTCGCCACAGGTTCGAGTTACCATTTTCCCGCGTGTACGCCAGCCGGGAGCCATCAGCGGAGAGCGTGAAGAACCCGCCGGTTTCCAAACCGTCAGCCAGCACGGCACGTTCGCTTCCGTGGGTGAGAGAAACCTTTGAAAGCTCGTTTGTGCTTCCTTTATCGTGCAGGTAATAGATTGAGTCGCCAGCGGGAGACCAACGAGCCGAGTAGATGTGATCGCTTTGTTCGACCAGCGTACGTTCCTCTCCGCCATCCGGCTTGAAAGTCCGAATCTGGTATTTGTCGGAGGCCTGTACGACAGCCAGAATCAGGCCTGCGCGGGCAGAACAGTCAACATCCCACAGCAGTGTGTATTCAGATAGGTGAACTTCCTTCCCCACCCCAGTGAGTTTGTTCACCAATCTGACCCCTTTCTGCGAGTGAGCCAATACAACCTGAGACCCGTCAGGGGCAATCCAGCAGGCATATTGTCCTATGCCTATCGGGCGAACAAGTCCCCCCAAGCGGGAAACGACGGAAATACCCCGATTCTTCGCGGTGTGCTCCGCTTCATAAAGAGCGGGCTCGTTCCTAAAAAAAAGTACTTCGGAGCTGTCCGGTGACCATCGCGGATACTCTATGTCTGTGCTCCGCGCAAGCTCAAGTGCGGCACCGTTCGAGCCCTGCACCATCAGCTTCTGTTGCTCGCCTGGCTTCCTCGATACATATGCCACAAACAACCCGTCCGGCGAAATCGCGGGTTCATACGCATTGCCTGAAAACGTGAATTGCTTGTGCGTAATCTTACCGTGGGGAACTTTACTCGAACGCAGGCTGGGAGTTGAGTACAGGACTGCTCCGAGCAACAAGCCAAAGAGGACGACCCCAGCTGCTAGCCCCCATTTGTGATCCTTGACCCCGGTGAGGAGAATCGGAAAACTTAGTTGTTGTTTTTCTTTCTCCTCATTGCTAGTGACGACACTTGTCTTGGCGGTGTGTTTCTGAAAAAAGAGTCGGCTAGTGTCGCGATGCAATTGTTTCAGGTCAGCGCACATCTCCGCTGCGGTTTGGTAGCGAGCTTCGAGGTCTTTTTCTAGCGCCTTGTTGATGATCTCTTCCAGCCGTTGGGGAAGTTCTGCATTCAACTCCCGCGCTGGCACGGGTGTACGATTCAGAATCGCCTCGTGCAGCGCAGCCGAGGTGTCCCCGCGGAATGCCTGCTGCCCCGTCGCCATCTCATAGAGCACCAGGCCAAAAGAGAACAGGTCGGTACGGGCATCCAGTTTCTCTCCGCGCACCTGCTCGGGCGACATGTAGGGCACCGTGCCCATGGCCACACCCGTGAGCGAGAGACTAAGATCTTGGCCCCTTGCGGCGTGCGTTTCCTCGTATGGGAGTCCTTCGCGGTCGGCTGCATAAGTCAGCTTCGCCAAACCGAAGTCCAGAATCTTGGCTTCGTCCCGATTGGTGATGAAGATGTTTGCCGGCTTGATGTCCCGATGGATGATTCCTTTTTCTTGAGCGGCGGCCAGTCCGTCCCCAATCTGAATCGCCAGCTTCAACAATTCCTCGGTCGTGAAACCTGCTGTTCGGAGACGTGGCTTGGTAGCGGCATCTTCGGCTATACGCGATAGGCCCGAGGTCGCGGCCAAGCGTTCCCGCAGCGTCTGCCCTTCGAGGAACTGCATCGCGATAAATGACTGACCCTCATGCTCGCCAAACTCGTAAATGGTGCAGATATTGGGATGGTCCAGCGCGGACGCAGCCCGCGCTTCTCGCTCGAAGCGACTGAGCGACCGAGCATCGCTGGCCAACTCTTCGGGCAGGAATTTCAAAGCCACTGGCCGGCCCAGCTTGAGGTCCTCTGCCTTGTACACCACTCCCATTCCCCCACCGCCCAGCACCTGAAGGATGCGGTAGTGAGACAGCTTCTTGCCAATCAGACTGCCTGCAGCAGCGTTTTGATGCGGAGCCGCGCTTTCGACATTTGCAGCTTCCGCATTCAACTGTTGGGTTGGTTCCCATTCCACGGGCACCATCAGCCGATACCCGCGCCGAGCCACGGTCTCCACGTAACGCGGCTCTTCTGCCGAATCCTGAAGCGCAAGCCGCAGTTTCTTGATGGCTGCATTGATGCTCTGATCGAACTCTACGATGGTGTCGTTTGGCCAGAGAGTGCGGCGCATTTCGTCCCGGGTGACTACGTCGCCGGGATGTTCCAGCAGCATTTTGAGAACTTGGAAGGGCTGCTCTTGAAGGCGGACGCTGCGCCCATCGCGGTGCAGTTCCCCGGCCTTGAGGTCCAGTTGGAACGGGCCGAAATTAGCGACATTGGATCTAGGTTGAGCCAGCATAGGGTCAGCAGAGCCCTGGTGCTCACCGGAGTTTATCAGTCCGGGCGGTCCCCAACCCACCACTTTTCTTGGTGCCAGGTGCCCATCAGATGACTTTCAGTGGCTTCCGAGGGCAGCAGCAAACCACTGCGCTGCAATCACTTAACCGGATCATCCGAAAATCCCTGACGAATCACTCGCAGAACATTGACCCACCCTTTGTTTTGCAGCAGAGTTCAGCTCGCAATCGCGAGATGCGCTGGGCAAGGACTTTCACGGGATCGTATGAAACAAGATCTCAACGGCGAGCATTGAGGACACCATAGATGTATCCGGTTGGTCTGCGGCTTCGTCACTCTAGTTTACTGGTTTTTCCACGCTAACAGTTGCAGGGAGATTTTGAATCTGGCCCGATGAAGGAGAACTCACCATGAAATCCAGAATCAGCATTCTAGTCGCGCTGGCACTGTGCCTGTCGCTAACCGCTAACGCTCAACTCAATCGCCTGGGTGGTCTCGCGCTCGAAGGTTCGGGTTCTCAATCGCGTGGCCGCGCATTCGCCAACGTGCAGAATCTGGGACCGGAAGATCCTTCCAAGCTAATCACCGTAACCGTGTGGCTCAACCAGCACAACGAAGCCGCACTCGATGAGTTGGTTCGCCAGATGTATCAGCCGGGTGCTCCCAACTATCATCACTTTCTCACCCAGGAGCAATATCGCTCCCAGTTTGCGCCGAGCGCAGCTGAGGCAGCGCAGGTGCAGGACTACCTGACGGCGCACAACTTCACCGTAACCTCCGTGGACAAATTTAACCACTACGTGGTCGCGCAGGGCCGGGTCAGCGACGCCCAGATCGCTTTTAACGTGCAACTGAGCCGGGTCAACTTGAAGGGCCAAGTCCATCGTGTATCCAGCGGTGCCGCAGCTATCGGAGGCGGCGTTGGCAGACTGGTTCACGCGGTTCAAGGTCTGGATGATTTCGCCGCGAAGCCAGCTTTGGCGCGGCCGCTCGATCTTGCCACGGGCAAGCCCGTTGCGCCACGGCCCTTTTCGTTTGCCGATGCGACCGCGAATGCAGCGTCGCCAAACCAGTGCATGACTGGCACTCAACACGTGACTTTTACCTCTCCGGGTCACGGACCCACCGCAACCTATTTTGGCAATCGCTATGCTGGCGATGTGCCGGGTAACTGCCCTGGTTATATCCCCTCCCAGATGCAGACCGCCTACGGGCTGAACGCTCTTTACAGCAAGGGCTGGGATGGCACCGGACAAACGATCGTCATCATTGACGCGTGGGGGTCCAATACCATCCTGCAGGATGCCAACACATTTTCGGCCGCCTACGGATTGCCGCCCTTAACCGCATCCAATTTCCAGATCTACTACCCTGGCGGCAAGACCCACTGTGGCCAGAATTGCATCGACGGCCAATGGAATTACGAAACCACCCTCGATGTCGAATGGGCTCACGCTATGGCTCCCGGCGCCGACATTGCGCTGGTGCTGGCGCCGGATTCCAGTTCGCTTGACGTAGCGGAACTCTGGGCGATCCAGAATCCGGAGGGGATCCAAAACCCCTATGGCAATACTGGGCCCCTGGGATATGTGATTTCGAACAGCTGGGGCGGTCTCGAACTCATCGAGTTGCTCTACGGCGGCCTAGACTCGCTTTACACCGACATGGAGGTGACTGAATTGGCTGCGGCTGTTGGCATCTCAGCCGACTTCGCTTCGGGCGACAATGGAGACGAAGTCTTGGATATTTACGAGAGTTATGGAATCACCGCTCCTCCGAGCGTCGATACGCCGGCTTCGTCGCCGTACGCCACCGCAGTGGGGGGAACCAGCCTGTTCCTGAAAAGCAATGGCCAAATCCAGTTCCAGACCGGCTGGGGACTCAACTTAGCCGAACTCACAAACGCGGGCGACCGCCCCTACGATCCGCCCCTGGAGCTCGGTTTCTTCTTTGGATCGGGAGGAGGGTCGAGCGCGATCTGGCCTGAGCCGCCCTTCCAGAGCGGCCTCGGGAACACGTACCGCCAGGTCCCGGATATTGCTTACCTCGCCGACCCATACACCGGCGTGAACATAATAATCACGGTCGATGGCTCGCCCGCTAATCAGACGATTGGCGGCACCAGCGTGGCGACGCCGATGTTCTCCGCTTTGTGGGCCATCGCCAATCAGGCGGCCGGCACCAAGGCGCCGCTCGGCCAGGCTGCACCGATGCTTTATTCCTTGCCAGCGGACGCAATCACTGACATCCTACCTCTCAATAATGGGGCGGATGTCAGGGGAAAGATTACCGATCCTCCCCATCCCGTTCAGGTCGAAACTCCGGCTGACCTGGCCCAGCCGCTCGAGAACACAACGACCTTCCTGAGCGCTCTCGGCCACGCTACCCTCAATGGCAAGTCGTACCCTTGGTGGGTCCTGACTTTCGGAACCGATACGTCACTCGTTACCGCCACCGGTTGGGACAACGTGACAGGCCTGGGCACACCCAATGGCCTGAACTTCGTTGAGGCCGTGGTAGCCGCCGCACCCTAGCGCTGCTGGTCCTTGACTGCGACTCTTAAGCATTCGGGTGCCGGAAAGAGAGCGGAATGTCATCGCGAGATGTGCGACTTGCCACGCTGACACACACAAGCCGAGGTCGCTGAATCAGAGGACGGGTGAAAAAAGTTCGGTGAGAAAAGGAGAATCGCCATGAGAACCGGAATCAAAGATGCAATCGCCACAATCTTAGCCGTGGGCTTGTTGGCAGTATGGCCAGCCGAGGCCCAAATCGTCTACACACCGACCAACATCACAATTGGAGGTCCTTACGGTAGTTACAATCTCGACGTCAACAACGATGGAGTCACCGACTTCACCATAGACGTTGAAGGTTGTGGCGTTTGCCTCAACCCTTTCTCCATTGTCTGGGAGACACCGGCCTCGGGAAACGGAGTCGTCGACTCCAAAAATTTAAAAGGTCCGGCAAGATTAGGGAAAGGGTTCGAGATCGGACCCAGTCAAACCTTCTATGGAGGTAATGGGGGCATGGCGAGCATTCGGGCTTGCGGTCCTTATGGAGATAAAACTTGTAGGTCCGGTAACTGGGCCAGCAAATCGGGTAGTGCAAAGGGCTATCTCGGACTGAGTTTCCAAGTTAGCGGGGAAACCTTTTATGGCTGGGCAGATCTGACTGTAATAGATGGCGCGGTCGTCACGTTGACCGGCTACGCTTATGAATCCACCCCCGGTATGCCAATCAAAGCTGGGCAGACAGAATAAACCATGCAGCATCCGAAAAGCAGCTAGCCTCAACCGATGGTTCACTGGCGGCGAAGTCGAATCTGTCAACTTCGAGCGCCATCGCAGAGCGGCTAACGGAGAACCTCATATGAAATTCCGAACCTGTATGACCGCCTGGTATTCACCGCGTGACCCAGGTGAACAATGGCGAACCGGCTCCCAGCAACAACGCCGTTCTGCTGGTGCACGGCGACGCCTTGGGATTCGATCAAGCGTTTATGCATGGTATCTCCAGGCGCTCGATTGGCGCCTACCTTGCTAGTCAGGGAATCGATGTGGGGGGAATCGACTTGGAGCTGCTCCGGGAAATAACACCGGGGCGCGGTGAGTCATAGTACTAGGCCTATTCGACTTTTGGTTTCCTTGCCGCCAACCGTCCCACGGCCCTCATGTGGCACGCTGATTCAACTGTGTCGGACGATGCGTTGCTCCACTCGCTGCCGGGCGTAATGGACGACCGGACGACCCATCCACACTCACGTGGGGTTGATCGCTGCGGTCGTCTTCATAGCACACACGGCAGTGCTCGAACAGGTGGGTTGGTCGAACACTCACGATCAAAGTGTGACGCAGACGCGCCGACCGGGGCCAGCCATCGGCGGGAAATGGAGAAATCATGAGCCAGTATCAGCAACCCGCACACTAACGCACGCTGAACACGGCCATGGTCTGGGCTGGCAGTGAGACGCGCACTTTGCCGGTGACAAGTTCCGCGGACGTGTTCCCAAACACCGTCTGCAACTGCTGCGCGGTTTCAAGCGGAGTGTTTTCGACTGGGATATTCAGCTCTACCGTCTTAGGAGCGTTGTTGTACACCACCAGCAGTTTCTCTTCGGGCAACGCGCGCAGGAAAGCGTAATAAGTGTCGTCCCATCCGATGTGCCACTGCTTTCCGGTACGCAGGGCGGCGTGGTTCTTGCGCAGCGCCAGCAGCGACTGAACGTGCGCGAATACATCCTGTTGTTCGGCGGTGCGGCCGCTGGCGGTGAAGGCGTCGCGCGGATCGCCGGGGAAGCCTCCCGGAAAGTCGCGCCGGTTGTCGGGATCGTCGCCGCCCGGCATCCCGATTTCGTCGCCGGAATAAATTTGTGGAATCCCGCGCAACGTCAGCAGCAGTGACAATGCGGCCTTTAGTTTCGCCGGGTTGCTGCCTGCTTCACTCACGAAGCGCCGGTCGTCGTGATTGCCGATAAACGTGACCAGCATCTCCGGATGCGGGTAGAGTGCGTCGTGCCGGAGAACCTCAACGATCTTTTCCATCGATGCGCCCTTGATGACCACGTCGCGCAAGGCATAGCAAAGCGGGAAGTCGAAAACCGTGGCGAGGCCGGAGTCGATGCCATCGAACTGCGTTCGTCCGCCTTCAAAAAATGATGCGATGGTCGAATCGCCGTCCGCCACTTCACCAACGTCGTCGATCTGTGGATAGACTTGGCGCACTCGCTTGTGCCATCCGCTCCAGAACTGGCGCGAAGAGTAGGGAAACGTATCCAAGCGGAATCCATCCAATTGCGCGATCTCCGTCCACCACATCGCATTCTGTGCCAGGTAAAGGGCGAGCGCGGAATCGTCCTGATTCAAATCAGGCAACTTATTGGCAAACCAGCCGTCGAGCGTATTGAGATACTCGCGCGGCGAAGCGTGCGGATCGACCAATCCGGAGAAGTTATAAGACGGCTCCAGATGATGTGCCAGCGTACCGTGCAGCCACGTGGGCGTCGGTGGGTCGTTGGCCCAGGGATCATGCGGACCCGTGTGATTGACGACGTAATCGATCAGCACCTTCATGCCAAGCTTGTGCGCATCGGTCACCAGCGCCTGGTATTCCTGCACAGATCCCATGTGGTCGTCGAGGGCATAGAAGTCAACGACGTGATAACCGTGGTAGTCGGAGTCGGTGTTTTTCCAGACTGGAGTGAGCCACAGCGTAGTAACACCGAGGTCGTGCAGATATCCAAGATGATTTCGAATCCCGCGCAGATCGCCGCCGTGATATGCCATCGGATTGCTGCGGTCATACACGCCGGTTGAACCCGGAGGCCGGTCGTTCGACGGATCACCATCCGCGAAGCGGTCGGGCATGATCAGGTAAATGACGTCGTCGCGAGAGAACCCTTCGAAACGGCCGCGGGAATCGGCGCGAGCCAGCAGCGGCAACTGCACGGAGGTCGAACCAGAAGCAGTCTTCAACTCAAGCTGGGCGGTCTCAGGGCGCGCGGACAAAACCTTCAACTGCACGAAGAGATAGTGCCCGTTTGATGAAGCGTCTGCCCCCAGGACCACCACACTTTGCGAAGCGCTCACCACGTGCGACCCGGAAAGATTTTCGCCGGCGAGCAGCAGCGTCAACTCCGGCGTGTAGTTCACCCACCAGTTCGGCGGATCGATCTTGCGAACCACCGGACTGCCTGACCCCGGGCTGCCGGCTACGGCTGCAGTCTTCGGCGGCGACGAGGCCAACACCGTGTTCAGGCATACCCAGTTCAGGGATACCAGGTTCAGGCATACCAAGAGTAACAAGAACGCGAAGATGCGTTGGATTTTCATGGCATCCAGACGATCAAGGCAAAACGGCCAGATTCAGCGAACCCTGCGCCCAACCGAGTTTGGTGCGGAGCAGGGAACGGATCGTCGGTTCCCTGCTCCCGGGCCATAGATCAGAACATAATGCGCACGGCGAACTGCAATTCGCGCTCGGATGAAAGGCGCGTCAATGCAGGGTTGGTAGCCGTCGTGATGTTGCCCAACACCGTTCCGTTACCGAGATTCGGTTGGAAGCTGCCGTTTTGGAATTGCGGATGGTTGAGCACGTTGAAGGCGTCGACACGGAACTCAGCCTTGAGACGCTCGTACAACGTGAAGTCCTTCATCATGCCCGTATCCCAACTATGGAATCCGGGGCCGAACAGGGCATTCCTTCCCAGAGTACCCGGACGAGCGAAGTCTCCGTTGACTAACGGAGGTTTGGAGAAGTCCCCGCTGATTACGCCTTGTCCGGTGGCGCGGTCGATGCCCACCGAAATCGGCCCGGTAATGTCCGGACGATCTTGGGGCGAGGTGTTGGCATAGAAGAGATCAAAAGGAGTGCCGGATTGCAACGTGACGATGTTGTTCCACTGCCATCCCCCGATAACGTAATCGAGGGCCGTCGGCACATCCCCGCCGAACTGCTTCCCCCTCCCGAAAGGAAGTTCGTACATTGATGCGAACACGAAATTGTTGCGGATATCCTGATTCGCATTTCCTTTGTTCAGGTTCAGTAGCGGGTTCCCATTCGCGTCCACGAAAATTGGATTGGCGGCACCGTTATTCCCGAACGCGCCACTCGAGTTGTCGATGGTGTGGGACCAGGTATAGGCGCTCGTGAATGTCAAGCCCCTTGAAAGGCGCCGCTTGAAGCTCGTTTGTAACCCGTTATAGGTTCCGGTCCCGACGAAAGCGTACTCGTTGACGGCCCCGCCCAGGCTGTACCAGCGCTGACTAACGCCTCCAACTTGCAGATCGCCAAGTTGCGTATTGTTGGCGTTGAAGGCCGTCGCCAAGTGGTTCATCCTGGTGCCCACGTAGGCGATATCGAAGGCCATATTTGACCCCAGTTGCCGTTCGAGTTGGACGTTCCATTGCTGTACGCTCGAGTTCTTGCTGTTGCTCGGCCAGTAGATCACGTTTACGTTCGTGGGGTCGCTAACAATCACCGTGCTGGTGGCGGGGGGCAGCGGCGCGGTGGCTTGGAGCCAGTTGTTGTTAACAGGGCTATAAGGAGGGCCGCTCGGGATCTGGCCGCTCAGCGTGATGCGAAAGCCGGCTGGACTTTGCGTGAGGCAGTTACTGTTCGCACCCGGGCAAGCCTCGTAGCTTGAAGTCCCGTTGAAATCCGGATTGTTGCTCAGTTGTTCGCCTACACCGCCACGATCAAGGTAGTAGAAGATCCCGTATCCACCGCGCAGCACAGTCTTGCCGTCGCCATACAGATCATAGGCAAACCCGATGCGCGGCGCCCAATCCTTCTTGTCGTTGTTAATCAGGCTCTTCGGCAAGCCGGCTGCTCCAGGGCTACCGGGCGTGATCAGAATTCCTGTGCCCGCATCCGCCGGGTTGTTCGGGACCCAGTTGGACAACCGGTTGCTGGTCTCGTAAGGCCAAGTATAGTAATCGTAGCGCAGGCCCAGGTTCAGCGTCAGCCGGTTGTTCACGCGCCAGTCGTCCTGCGCAAAGTAGCCGGTTTCCCAGCTGTGTGTCTCGTACAAGCCATTGAATTGTCCAACCTCGTAGTCCGGGAAGCCTGCCACGATCTCGGAGGCTTCGTACCCGGTAAACCTTCCGGTGCCGGGGTAATCGTTGCCGCCCAGAATAAAAGAGCCTTTGGCGTCGTTGCCCTGAACGTAGCCGAGCTGCCTTTGCCCGACCGTACCTCCAAACTTGAAAACATGGTGGCCATGGACATAAGACAGCGCGTCCTCGAACTGGTAGAGCTTTTGGTCCACGTTGTAGGGACCGCCGTCACCCTGGTAGGTAATCTCTTGGGCGTTGCCGCCGATCAGAACCTGGCCGCCCAGCAGCGGCGTCGGGTTCGCGCCTGGAATTCCGATTTCCGCTCCCAGCTTCTCGCCGATGTTCGGCGGATTGTAGCCGTAAACCGAGCTGAGATAACCAAAGCGGAATTCGTTCACCAGATTCGGGCCGATGGTGCGGGTATAGCCTGCCGCAACTCCTCGTGGATGGTTGATGTTGTCGCCCGAGCCGAATCCTGAAGGATTGTTCGGCCCAAGACTATTCGTGACCGTGAAATTGTCTTGCCCATAGCTGTAGCGGAAGAAGAGCTGGTCCTTTTGCGTCGCATTAAAGTCAACCCGAATATCGAAATCGTTGAAATTACGGGTTTGCTGGCGGTCGGTGACATAGTTGTTGATCATCGTCCCCGGCGTCGGTGCAGTGTTCGGCTCGGGAAAAGTCTGCAGATATTTCAAACCTACCGGGTTCGGGTTGGTGATCAGGTTAGTTGCCGTTGTGCCGTTCCAGCCAAACGGGCTGCAAGTGGTCGGATCAAAGATGAAGCCCTTTGAAATCGGATTCCCCTTCGCGTCCTTGCCATTGTAGTAGGCCGGGGTCGACAGCGCGCATTGCGGAACACTCGGGGTAGTCAGACCGAGCAGTTGGGAAAAATCGCTAATGCCTGTCTCCCCGGTCGCCGTTCCTTTCATCATGTCGGTGGGGACGGTGTCGTATTCGGTGCCGTTCGGTTGCTCCTGCCGGCGGCCCTGGAAGTCGCCGAAGGCAAACAGCTTGTTCTTCCAAATGGCCGCGCCCAGCGTGCCGCCAAATTGGGCCTGCCGGAACTGGATCGGGCCGGTCGAACCGTAGTCATGGGCGTCAGCAAAGCCGCTGCGGCGGAACAGGAAAGCCGATCCGTGCACCGTGTTGCTGCCCGACTTGATGCTGGTCTGAACGATTGCGCCACCGCCCTTCCCGAACTCGGCCGGCGCCACGCTGGTATTCACGCGGAATTCCTGGATTGCTTCCGCTGGCGGGAAGAAGATGATGCCGTTGACGAAGGCATCGTTATTGTCAACGCCATCAAGAATGAAATTGTCCGCTTGCGGGCGCAAGCCGTTCGCCGAGAGCGCGGCGCCGCCGGTTTCGGAGTTACGGAAGGTCTCGGCGTTTGTTCCCGAACCGCCGCCGGAGGCGATGTCACCATACGCGCCGCGCGTCACGCCCGGAGTCAGTAGCGCCAGTTGCGTGAAGTTGCGGCCGTTCAAAGGAAGCTCGGTCACTTGTCGCCCCTGAATCACTTCGCCCATACTCGATGTTGCGGTGTCAACCACCGGCACTGCACCCGTCACGTCGACGGTGGTGGTGGCCTCGCCCAGTTGCAGCTTCAGGCTGATCTCCTGCACCTGAGAAACTTCCAGGGTAAAATCGGCCGCCGCACTCTTGAAGCCTGGCGCCTTGACGTCGATGTGGTATCTGCCCGCGGTCAACGCGTTCACCACGTACTCGCCTGCACCACCGGTTTGTGTCGTCACGGCCCGGGCATTCGCCGTATTAGTTACCGTAACGGCGGCATTCGGTATGACCGCACCGGTAGCGTCTGTAATGGTCCCGATGAGACGGGCTGTATCCGTCTGCGCCAACGCCAAACCAGTAAGGCACAGCACAAGGATGAGAGCCAGAAAGAACTTACTGTTCATAATGTTTCCTCCAATGCGGAGACCGCGGGACGGGCCGCTTTTACTACGCGTGTCCAGTTGAGACCTGCAAGTTTTAGTACAAAGCGATCTTGGGTGGACGTTTCACTAGGTTTTTAAACGGTTACTGGAGTAAAATGCCTTTATTGCACCGGATACGATCCCCTGTTACTTCAATGTTAAATGGCTGTGACACGCACTTTCGGCGCAGGACCCGATCAATTCTTCCAACAAATAGATAACATTATTAAAAGTCATAGCCTGCGGGGCTCCGAGTCCCTCTGCAAGCTCCTGCAATACCTCGCAAATCAGGCCTTCTATCATCCCGACGCGCCGTTGAAGGAATATCAGATTGCCACCGAGGTGTACGGACGACCTGCGGATTTCGATCCGCAAACTGACTCAACCATTCGAGTACAAGCCGGGCGTCTACGTCTGAAGCTGGCCGAGTACTACGCCGGGGAGGGAGCGGCAGACCCCATCCTGGTCAAGATTCCAAAAGGAAGTTATCACCTCACCTTCGAGGCGAGACCGGTTGAGCAGCAGCCGCAGGCCGTACCGCCGCCCGAGGCGCCGCGCAGCGTCGTGGTCGAAACCGTTCCAGTACGCTGGCGGATTGCTGTCGTTTTTCTGTTAGTGGGCCTCATTGTCTCGCTGATTGTTTTGGGGAGCCTGTTGTGGAACCGCAAACTTTCCGAGCCCGCGATGGCGGCGCCCAGCACACCGCGGGCCCTCGGTCCGCTCGCCGCGTTTTGGCGTCCCTTTACCAACGGAGTTGAGGAGCCTTGGGTGATCTTCAGCAATGCCGCCTTCGTTGGACGGCCAGAGACGGGCATGCGTTACTACAATTCGCGTCAGGATTCGAAAAACACCGTGTACGACCACTACACCGGTGTGGGGGAAGTCTTGGCCATCCACGCGCTTGATGATGTCTTCGGCACGCTGGGACGGAGGATTCGGGTGAAGCGCGGCAGCTTGTTCACGCTCGACGACGTGAGGAATAACAACCTGATCTTTGTTGGTTCTCCATCAGAAAATCTTTCCTTGCTCGACATTCCCGGCACACAGGAATTCGTTTTTCAGAGGGTAACGTCGGGTCCGCGTCAAGGCGATCTTTCGATCGTCAGCAAACATCCGAAAACGGGCGAGCCAGGCACTTACCTCGCCAGTCCTTCCAATGCCCCGCTGACGGAAGATTATGCAGTCGTCGGACTCGTGCCGGGAATCGGTTCCGCTCGCTTCGTCATGATTCTGGCGGGAACAACCACGTTCGGGACGCAAGGCGCAGTGGAGTTTGTTTGCCGCCAGGATTCGGTGGACAAACTACTTCATGAGATTCCAGGCTCTGGTGCGGGACCGATAAGGCCTTTCGAGGCACTGGTTCGAGTGAAGATCGCGCGCGGAGTGCCCGTGGCGACCGAACTGGTAGCCGTGCGCGCACGATAAGTTATTGCTGGTGGAGCGCCGGGCGTCCCCGCCCGGCCGCCCAACTGCAAGACGGGCGAGACGCCCGTCCCTCCGCTATCCTCTAATAGTTCAAGACTTGGCCGCGACGGCATTGCCCGGAATCGAGCCGCTCGGATGCCGCAGGTCGTACAAATCCTCCACGCGCTGCGTCAGCACCGCCGCCAGCATAAAAAAAATCCCGCCCGCCACCACCGCGGAAATCCGATTATTGTTCAGCAGATGGCCCATCACCCAGCCGAATCCAAGCGATGCTGTGATCTCCGGAATCACGATGAAGAAGTTGAAGATCCCCATGTAGACTCCGGTCTTTCCGTAAGGCAGCGATCCGGCAAGAATGGAGTAGGGCATCGAAAGCGTGCTGGACCAGGCAACTCCGACTCCCACCATCGAGAGCAACAACATATACTTGCTGTGAATTACGACGACGGAAACGAGACCCAGGCCGCCGCATATCAGGCACAAGCTGTGGGTTGTCTTGCGCCCGTACCGCCGGGCGAGCGCGGGCAGCAGGAATGAAAATCCAAAACACACCAGCGAGTACATTCCGAAACAAACGCCCGCCCACTCCACGCCCTCGGAATACAGAGGAGAATTCGTATCGGAGGCGCCGAAGACATTGCGCGCCACCGCCACCGGAAAGTACAGCCACATGCAGAACAACCCCAGCCAGGTGCAGATCTGAACCCAGGCGAGTTGCCGCATGGTACGGGGCATCTCGCGGATTGACGCCACGATTTCGCGCGCCCCTGCGCCGAAGCCCGCGTGCTCCGTTTTTTGTTTCTGAAATTCCGCAAGATTTTCCGGCGGATACTCCTTCGTCGTAAAAATGGTCCAAAGCACGGCGCCCAGGAACGCCGCCGCGCCAATGTAAAAAGAAAGACGCACGGTAAAAGGAATCGTCCCCGCCGCCCTGGTTCCCGTCACGTGAAAAACATTGGTCAGCAAATAAGGCAGTGCCGAGGCAATGACCGCACCCAGCCCAATGAAAAGGCTCTGCATGGCAAAGCCGCGAGTGCGCTGAAATTCCGGCAGCAGGTCGGCCACAAACGCACGAAAGGGCTCCATGCTGATGTTGATGCAAGCGTCGAGAACCCAGAGCAGACCCGCTGCCATCCAGAGCGCGGAGCTGCGCGGCATCAGGATGAGCGCGATCGAACTCAGAATCGCGCCCGCCAGAAAGTAAGGACGGCGCCGGCCCAGCCGGCCCCAGGTGCGGTCGCTGGCGTGGCCGATGATCGGCTGTACGATCAATCCAGTCAGCGGCGCCGCCAGCCATAAGATCGGGATCTGATCTGCCCGCGCGCCCAGGTATTCGTAGATGGCGCTCATGTTCGCCATCTGCAATCCCCAGCCAAACTGGATGCCGAGGAAGCCGAAGCTCATGTTCCAAATCTGCCAGAACGTGCGTGGTGGTTTGTCCATGAATTCTTACCTGCCGAAGATTCTTCTACCGATCGTACAGCGTGACCAGCGATCGAAGTCTCGCGCTCAACTCACCGCTCAACGCTCCCGGACGATAACGCCATTTCCAGTTTCCGCTGACTGTGCCGGGAAGATTCATGCGCGCCGCGCTCCCCAGGCCCAGCACATCCTGCAACGGGACAATCGCAACCTCAGCGACCGAAGCCAGCACTGCCCGGATCATGACCCAGTTGATCTCAGAATCGTCATGAAAATTGAGATACGCGCGCGCGAAGTCGTGTTCTTTGCGAACATCTTCCGGAGTGCGCGTGCTGTCGCCCGCGCCCGAACTCGACCACCAGCCCACCGTCGTGTCGTTGTCGTGGCCGCCGGTGTAGGCGACCAGGTCACGACTGTAATTATGCGGACGAAACGATGGACCCTGCGGATCATTGCCGAACGCGAATTGTAAGAGGCTCATGCCCGGCAACCCGAACTGCTGCCGCAGTTTTTCCACGGGCGGAGTGATCACGCCCAGATTCTCCGCCACGATCGGCAATCCGCCAAATGCGTTCTGCATGGCCGACAGAAAATCTTCACCCGGCCCTTTGACCCAGCGCCCGTTGATGGCCGTCGTTTCGCCAGCGGGAACCTCCCAGTAAGATTCAAAGCCGCGGAAGTGATCGAGCCGCACCATATCGAAAAGCGCGAGCGCGGCTCGAAACCGCTCGATCCACCACTTGTATCCGCTGGCCGCCAGCAAGTCCCAGCGATAAATAGGATTCCCCCAAAGCTGTCCGGTGGCGCTGAAATAATCCGGAGGCACGCCGGAGACCACCGTCGGCCGTCCCTGATCGTCGAGATAAAACAGATCGGGATGAGCCCACACGTCCGCGCTGTCGTGCGCAACATAGATGGGGATGTCACCCATCAAACGCAGGCCGCGCTGCTGGCAATAGCTCTTGAGATGTTCCCACTGCTGAAAGAATTCGAATTGCCAATACTTGTAAGCTTTCAGTTCCGGCGCCAGTTTCCTTGACCACTCGCTCATTGCACGCGCGTCTCGCTTGCGTATGGGCGCGTCCCATGAGGTCCAAATGGTGCCGTGGTGCGCATCTTTGCAGGCCATGAAGAGCGCGTAATCGTCGAGCCATGGACTGGCGCTCTCGCAAAAATGCTCGAACGCCGCACGATCGGCGCGCGAGCCGTCGGCAAAGAAAACCTGCGCCGCCCGGCGCAAAGTGGCCATCTTGAACTCGATCACCGGCCCGTAGTCGACAAAGTCTTCGGGAAACGGCGGCGATTGAGCGAGGTCCAAGTCTGACTTTTGCAGCAAGCCCTGATCGCGCATACGCTCCAGACTGAGCAACAGCGGGTTGCCCGCAAAAGCCGAGAAGCACTGGTACGGGGAATCGCCGTATCCAGTAGGATTCAGCGGCAGAACCTGCCACAACTTCTGTCCGGCGGCAAAGAGGAAGTCCGCAAATTCGTAGGCGCAGGGGCCGAGATCGCCGATGCCGAAGCGGCCGGGCAGAGAAGTAAAGTGGAGCAGGATTCCACTACATCGCGGGAACTTCACTCCGTAACAATACGCAGGTCGGCATCGTTAGGGCAAGGCGCGTACCATGCCCAAGATCGACGAGGAGAATAAACCCATGACCACAGCTCAAAACAGAGAAAGGCTGGAGGCGCGGGTGAGAATTGAACTCACGCATAAAGGTTTTGCAGACCTCTCCCTTACCACTTGGGTACCGCGCCTGGTCACTTTACAGTAGAGCCTCGACGGGAGTTTTGTCTAGAAAACATTGCGGGACGGCTAGCGGCTTACTTACGTGCTCGCGATCGTCCATCTTCTCTCGCCACTAAATCTGTGCTACAACACCGGACATGACTGCGCCGCTGAATTCGATTGGAAGCTCGTGCGGTTCCGCGACTGCGCCGAGGGCGGAGACACCGGTTGGCGTTCCCGCAAATCTCGCGCCTCCGAATCTGCGGAAGGATGCGTCCTCGATCTGTCCCAACTGCTCCACCGAGTTACGCGAACACCGATGCAAAGCGGTTTGTACAAAATGCGGCTTCTATTTGAGCTGCTCCGATTTCTACTGAGGCAGGTTTTTGCTGAGGCAGGCAACCGTCCCCGCGCGATTTTCTCTTCGAGCTTCTACAATAAGTTGAACTTCGTTTTGATCTCACATCAGGAGATTGCAATGCAACGCAAAGCGAGTGCAGTGTGGAAGGGTGGTCTTAAAGATGGTAAAGGGACGGTTTCGTCCACCAGCGGCGTGCTTTCGAATACGCCCTATTCGTTTACCACGCGGTTTGAAAACACTCCGGGAACAAATCCGGAAGAACTGATTGCGGCGGCGCATGCGGCCTGTTTTTCGATGGCGCTGTCGGCGCAACTGGGAGGCGCGAAACTGACTCCCGAGAGCATCAGCACCGCCGCCACACTCACCATGGAGAACATCGATGGCGGCTGGACCATCACGGCTGTACACCTGGATGTGGTCGCCGAGGTACCGGGCGCGAGTGCGGAAGCCTTTAACACAGCAGCGCAAAACGCGAAGGCCGGCTGCCCGGTGTCGAAGGTACTGAACGCGAAGATTACCATGGATGCGAAGCTGGGCTAGCGGCAGGTGATTCCGGTAGAGACGCGGCTTGCCGCGTCTCCGCTCGCGCTTCCAGTCCTCTGGCTTTCGAAGCGAGATGGGCAAGCCGCGTCTCTACAGGTGGAAGAACTTACTGGCTCTGCGAACGCAAGATCTGGCGCAGCTTCTGATTGATTTTCACCGCTTCCTGCGATGCCTGGTCAATCAGTTCGACCCAGCGGCGTGAGTTCTCTGGCGGGCCGGCCTGCGAAATCAGATAGGTCGCTTGCACGATGGTTTCGAGCGCGTTGCTGAGATCGTGCGCCAGCGTGCGGAGTTCCCGCGCCAATTCCGCGGGGATTTTATCGGAGGCATTTGCCATGGTCTTCTGCGGCTTGGCGTCTTGCAAATGACGTTGCGCTCGTTTGACAGCCGAACGCCAGCCAGTAGATAGTAGTGTAGTCGCCCTTGAAGAGGGCCCTGCCGATTTTTTCTTTTATGCGGATGTGGCGGAACTGGCAGACGCGCTAGGTTCAGGACCTAGTGGCCGCAAGGTCGTGGAGGTTCAAGTCCTCTCATCCGCACCAAAAACAGTTGCCAGTTGCCAGCGCCTGCCAGTTAAGACCGTGGTGTAGTGGCTGTGCAGGCCCTCTTCGCGCTCCGCATGGGCTTCGCCATGCGGTTATTCGCTCGGATTCCAACTGAGACTGCAACTGGTTCTACGCGCCCGCGGACAAGCGGTGCGTGCTGCGGCTTTGCGCGATGCCGTACTGGCGGATCTTATACAGCAGAGCCTTGTAGCTGATTTTCAGCAGCGCCGCGGCTTGTTTGCGATTCCAATTTGTCTCTTCCAGGGCGCGGGCAATGGCTTCGGCCTCGGCTTCATCTTTGGCGTTGCGTGACAGCGACTTCAGTCCGCCGCCGGAGTCAGCACCCGCGCTTCTGCCGGCTTCGGTGTGCAGTCCTCCACCGCCATCGGGCCGGGGCTGCAACTCGGATGCGGCCAGCGTTTCGTCTCCCAGAACCAGATAGCGTTTGATGAAGTTGCTCAGTTCGCGCAGGTTGCCAGGCCAGGAATGGCGCAGGCATGCCTCCATCAACGGGGTCGAAAGTGGCAGCGGAGGACGCGCGTAGGACTCTGACATGCGCGACATGAAATGCTTCAGCAGGATCGGAATTTCTTCCTTGCGATCGCGTAGCGGAGGCAGCGTCATGGTAAAAGCGTTCAAGCGGTAATAGAGATCCTCGCGCAGACGCTTGTTGGCGAGCGCTTCGGCAATGTTGATGTTGGTGGCGGCCAGGATGCGCACGTCCACCCTGACCATGGTGCGGCTGCCCAGGCGGGAGAACTGCTGGTCCTGGAGGACGTGCAGCAGCTTGGCCTGCAAGAGCGGCGGCATCTCGCCGATTTCGTCGAGCAGGATGGTGCCTTTGTTGCAGAGCTCGAACTTGCCGGGCTTGGGGTGCGTGGCGCCGGTGAAGGCTCCCGCTTCGTACCCGAACAGTTCGCTTTCGAGCAGGTCGGCCGGCACCGCCGCACAGTTCACTTTGAGGAAGGTGCGGTGGGCGCGCGGAGAAAGTTTGTGAATCAGGCGGGCGAGCACTTCCTTGCCCGTACCGCTTTCTCCGAGCAGGAGGACAGGGATGTCGACGTTGGCGACGAGCGCGGCCTGCGAGCGAATTTTTTTCATCGCCGGGCTGGCGGCGACAAAGAACACGTCGTCGCAAAGTTCTTCGATGTCGCCCGCGTAGTTCTCACTCTTGGCCGAGCCCACGCATTGTCCAATGACCGCGTCGAGTTCGGCTTTCTGGAACGGCTTGGTCAGATAATCGATGGCGCCGAGGCGCATGGCCTGCACCACTTTGCGCGTGTCATTCACGCAGGAGAGCATGACGACTTTCAATCCTGGCCGCAGATGGCGGAGTTGTTCGAGAGTCTGCAACCCATCGATGCCGGGCATGAGCAGATCAAGCAACACCAGATCGGGCTGCAGTCCCTTCTGGACGCGCTCGACCGCTTCTTCGCCGGTGCTCGCGGTCTGAACTTTGTGCTCATCCACTTCCAGCAGCGTGCGGATATAGCGCAGCATTCCCGGTTCGTCATCCACCAGCAGGATGTTGGCGGCTTCACTCATTTCGTTCCTCGCGACGGATTGCTCAGAATTGGTTTCATGGGGATGAGAAATGAAAACTTGCACCCCGCGCCAGGTTCGCTTTCCACCCAGATCTTGCCACCCATGCCTTGGAGCAGACGGCGAGCAATAGCTAGTCCGAGGCCCATGCCCTCGGCCGATTCGCTGCCCGGCAGGCGGAAGAAATCATCGAAAATTTCCAGGTGAAACTCCGGACGAATTCCCGGGCCCGTATCGGCAACGCTCACTTTGACGGAGTTCGGCACGTTCGTGGCTTGACGCCGGCGGTCGCCATTGACTGCGGACTTGCTCACGCCGCGACGCTCCCACATATGAGGTTCAGCGTGCAACCACACCGTTCCGCCCTGAGGTGTGTACTTGGCGGCGTTCTCCAGAAGATTGGAAATTACGCGCTGGATCTTGGGCCCATCGAAGGGAAATGGCGTCAGTTTGTCATGCGCCAGGAAATACAGGGCGAGACCGCGCTCCTGAAACCGGCCCGACCAGAGGCGGCAAACTTCGGAGAGGCACGAGTTCATGTCGCCTTCCACGAACTGCATGCGCAGTTCGCCGGTTTCGAGCACGCTGAAGGTCAGAAAGTCCTGAATGAAGTGCTGCAAGCGCTGTCCGCTGGAAAACATGTCGCCCATCACTTCGCGCTGGCGGTCATTCAGCGGTCCGAGTTTCTGGCTCTGCAGCAGTTCAATGTAGCCATTCAGGATCGCCAAGGGCGTCTTGAGGTCGTGGGCGGCAGAGGCGAGAGCGTTCGTGGTCTTGCGAAAACGGTCGCGTAATTGTTCGAGCTCGCGTACCACATCGGCGGCAGAGCTCGGCGCGGAAACTCGCGCCGTGCCGGTTGGCGGCAAGCCGTCTTTCGCACTCGTGCCAGTAGGGGCAGCAGCTGGGCTTTTGTCGGGCATCGAAGCCATGGAGAACCAAACTAACGCCAACGATTGGGGAGGGTAATCTTCTACCGTCAGAACGGGGGGATAACGTGATGCTATGTCAGGTGCAACAAACTGTCAATTGGAAATAGCCTCAAAAGCCACCGATGCGAAAAATATTGCACTTTCGTGACATGACTTGCAGTCATTATAAAATACCGGGGACGTGAAGTTACCTCGGTAATCTCCCTGTTGGCTGCGTGGTTTGGAACGATTCCCGACCGTCTCCATCCCTCTCCGGGTTTGGCCCATGAGGTGCGGTCTTTGGGGTGTAAAGACCTCTTTATGGTGGAGCAGACACGTGCGTCGTAGCTTATTAAAGAAGGAACAACGCAAGTGGGCACGGTTGCAGCTCGCCATTCCGGTTTTTATCCGCACTCGCGACGGAATTGACAAGGATTCCCTGGAGTTTGCCACTGCTATTAACATTTCCCCTGGGGGTGCTTTGGTGGCAGTTCGCCGTTCCTTGCCCACGTCGGCGCTTGTTTCACTGGAGATTCCAAGTGCTCCAATCGGACCTGCCAACGGGTTAAAGACCTCCTCGCGGATCATCCAAGCGAAGGCGGTCTGGGTTACGCATCTCGATGACTACCATCTTCTAGGGCTGAAGTTCGCGCGGCCACTGAGCACCGACGCGACGGTTATTTCCGGTAGGCGTTTGAGAAAAGTGGGTTCTGCGGTGTGAAATGTTTTTCCCTTCTTAAGACCATCCCCTAATAGCACTTTAGTGCCATGCCCTATGATTTCCCTTCCGGCGTATTATCAGCCCAAGCCATTCATAAGTTGAGCGGTTAAGGGTAGTCTTCCCGGCCGCTCGGCTCTTCTCCCCCGTTTGGTGCTCGGGATGCACTTTTAGTGCATGCGGGTGAATACTCACCGCAAAGGGGCATTCAGTCTTATGACCACACTTTCGGTAAGTTATCTGGCGCAGTCGCTAGGCGAGGTCCCGCCTGACCACATCATTTTTGGTCACTCTGAGGTCATGCAGGCGGTGCGTTCGCGGCTGGGCAAGGTGGCCGCCGCCAACGTTCCGGTCCTGATCACCGGCGAGAGCGGCACCGGGAAAGACATCATTGCCCGCCTCATCCACGGATTGTCGCCGTGGAAAACCGGACCGTATGTGAAGGTGAACTGCCCGGCGATTCCTGGGACCCTTCTGGAAAGCGAGTTGTTCGGCTACGAACGAGGAGCCTTTACGGGCGCGGTTGGGTCGAAGCCGGGACGGGTCGAAATGGCCCACCGCGGCACCTTGTTTCTGGATGAAATTTCCGAGCTTGACCCATCCTTGCAGTCGAAGCTTTTGCAACTTTTGCAGGATGGACAGTTTTGCCGGATCGGCGCCCAGGAAGACAAGAAGGTCGAGGTGCGGGTGGTGTGCGCTACCAACCGCCAGCTGGAAGCGGAGATCGAAGCGGGAACTTTCCGCCAGGATCTTTACTATCGCATCAACGTGGTGAATCTGCGCATGCCGGCGCTGCGCGAACGCCGCGGCGACATTGAAGATTTGTGCAGCTACTTCCTGGAATACTACAACCGCAAGTTCAACTGCCGGGCCCGGCCTGTGTCGAATGAAGTGCTGGCGGTGCTGCAGAAATATCACTGGCCGGGAAACATCCGCGAACTGGAAAACCTGATCAAGCGCTACGTGATCCTGGGCCATGAGGAAGTGATCACCAACGACCTGGTGGCGCGCGAGCCAGATTTTTTCAATACCGAGATCTCGCTCGACGGCCCGATTTCCCTGAAGAAGCTGACACGCCAGTGTGTGCGCGAACTGGAGCGCAAGGTCATACTGAAAGTCCTGCAACAGCATCATTGGAATCGCAAGCAGGCAGCCCGCACGCTGGGCATCAGCTATCGCGCCTTGCTTTACAAAATCCGCGATGCCGGCTTGCCCTCGAACCGTGCGCTGCGCCTGCGCCAGGCGGAGAAGACGGCTCTCGCCACCGCCAGCAATTCAAACAGCGGTGCGGCCGCCGACTGAATGAAGAGGTCAGAGGTATGAGGTCAGATTGAAGAGGTAAAGCTCGCTTGCGGGCCGGTCGGAGATTTGCTTCTTACCTCTGCAATCTGACCTCATACCTCTGACCTGGCCTCACTCGCTGAGTCTTCCCTCCAGTTCTCGAAGTGCCGCACTCCACTCGTTCAGCCCCTCCGCCTCCAGCCACAGATCTTTGAGTTCGGAGTTGGTGCGCACTTTGTTGACGGCCCGCTGCGCCAGTTCGTTCATCTCAGCGCTCGGAGCGCCTTCAATCTTGCTGACCCATTCTGCAATTTGGCGTGGCACAGTCGGAGGAGGCGCACCCTTCGCAGTAGCCACAACCTCGGCTGCCACAATCACGACACCACTCTGGGACGCTTCCAAGTAGTCGCTTTCATCAGCCGCGCGCGCCAGGATCTGCTTCAAGTCGTCGGGCGTTTTCAAATGCAGCGCGGCAAGAAAATTCTGCGCATCCTCGTTTTCGAAACTGCCCGTCCCCCACCCAGCCACGAACCCTCCGGCCTGAATTATAGAATGCGCGGTGCAGCGCTGAATCATAGAATATCTCCGAGTAGCCTATTACTCGCGAAGTAATCGGATTCGGGCGTTGTGAGTGATATTGCGATATTTCGCCAGTCACTCAGTTGGATACACCGCCATCAAGGTTGCAAGGTGATGTGCGTGGAGGCGGGCACTTCCCCACGGATGAAGGGCGCAGTCATCTTTTCCAGTTCCGATTGCTGCTCCTGGCTGAAGTCTTTGTCGCTCCAGCCGGTCAAGGACGCTTCAAGTCGATAAGCTCCCGGTTTTAAGCCACCGAAAAGAGCCGTATCCATTGTTACAGTTCCTTCGAGCCGCTGTCCGGGCTTAAGCAGGACTGCCTCTTTCTTCATTCGCGCTGTAAGCGTCTGGGCGGAGGGCGAACACGAACCGGCATATCCCGGAACAAAATGCTTCCCGGAACTGTCCTCAAACCATGCCCAAACGTGAGGATTTGAGGGACATTTCGCCTCCCATTCCCGTGGCACATACAACGCCCCGTTGCTGATGTTCACGATTTGATATTTCAAGTAAATCTGTTCTCCAGCTGTGTATGTATACCGCTCTGTCGTAACCGTGAACGAAACATCATTTGGCGGGACAAAAGTTTCTTTCTGCCCGAAGGCCGCCGCTGCGAGCACCAACGCACCCGCGAAGACGCGCAGAAAGGGTGATTTCATTACCGCACCTCATCCGCATTGTCGCACGGGCTTCGGGCCTCAGGGTCAGTTGGCGAAATCAGCGATAGCGCTCACGATCCGGACTGGCTGGGTTCGGTTTCCGGTCGGATCACGCCTAATCGGAAGGAACTCTGCCTCGCTATCCCAATCGCGTCACGCCCAGAACGTCCGGTCCAGCGTTCGATACTGAATTGCCTCGGCGATGTGTTTCGGTTCGAGCTGCGGGATCCCGTCCAAGTCGGCAATCGTGCGCGCGACTTTCAGGATGCGGTCGTGGGCGCGGGCACTGAGTCCTTGTTGCGCCATGGCGCGTTCCAGCAGGCGCTCGCAATCAGCGGAAAGCTCGCAGAACTTGCGAATGGACTGCGGCGGCATTTGGGCGTTGCAGTAGAGTTTTTCGCGTCCGGAAGAAAAGCGCGTCAGCTGGATCTCGCGGGCGCGGATCACGCGCTCCAGAATCCTGGCTGAGCTTTCCGGCTCCGTCGTGCTGCGCATTTCTTTGTAGTTCACCGCCGGGACGTCGATGTGAATGTCGATGCGATCCAGCAGCGGCCCCGAAATTTTAGAAATGTAGCGCTGGATCATGGGCGGCGTGCAGTGGCATTCGCGCGTGCGGTCATTGTGAAATCCGCAGGGACAGGGGTTCATGGCGGCAGCCAGCATGAAGCGCGCGGGGAAGGTCAGCGACATGGCGGCCCGTGCGATACAGACAGTACCGTCTTCGAGCGGCTGCCGCATGACTTCAAGAACGTTGCGCGGGAATTCGGGAAGCTCGTCGAGGAACAGAACGCCATTATGAGCGAGCGAAACTTCGCCCGGCCGCGGAATCGCGCCCCCGCCGATCAGACCTGCATCCGAGATGGTGTGATGAGGCGCGCGGAAAGGGCGCAGGCCAACCAATCCGGCGCGCGCGTCGAGCACGCCCGCCACGCTGTGAATCTTGGTGGTCTCGAGCGCCTCTTCGAAGGTAAAGGGCGGCAGGATGGTCGGCATGCGTTTCGCAAGCATTGTTTTTCCGGATCCTGGAGGCCCGATCATCAGAATGTTATGGCCGCCGGCGCAGGCGACTTCGAGAGCGCGCTTGGCAGTTTGCTGGCCGCGAACGTCTTTGAAATCGACGTGGAATTGCTGCGCCTGACTGAGCAGTTGATCGGTGTCGATCTGCAGACGGGAAACGCCATTGCCGGAGTTGATGAAACGAATGACGTCGAGCAGTGACTTGACAGGGTAGACCTCAACGCCCCCGACCATGGCCGCTTCGCGAGCGTTGACTTCGGGCACGATCAGGCGCTTCACCTTCGTCCGGCGAGCTTCGATCGCGATCGGCAAAGCGCCACGGACTCCGCGCAGACTTCCGTCGAGAGAAAGTTCGCCGACAAACAACGCGTCGGGGATCTCCTTCTTATTCAGACCGCCGTATGCGCCGAGAATGCCGAGCGCCATGGGCAGGTCGAAACCGGAACCTTCTTTGCGGATGTCGGCAGGCGCAAGATTAATGGTGATCTGGGTGGGAGGAATGTCATAGCCGCAGTTTTTCAGTGCCGAGCGCACCCGGTCGCGGCTTTCCCGGACGGCAGCATCGGGCAGGCCGACCGTGTGAAAGTGGTCTTCGTTCATCTTGATGCCAGACACATCCACTTCCACTTCGATGATGTTGGCGTCAATGCCGTAAACGGCAGCACTCAGGGTCTTATAAAGCATAGGGACACCAGTGGGCACACGAAGAGGGCAGCGCGGATGGGAGATCCCTGCGGACATCATAGTCGGTGAGGACCCACACCGCTGTGATGGTCGTCACCCGGTTACCGTGATGGAACGTAACGGAACGTCCTATCGTGAAAGGCCGCTTTCGGTGCTAACCTAAAGGCAATCTGCGGAAACGCGGAGTCCCCCAATGCCTGACGAAGATCCCACTCCAAACCAGCCCGATCCGGCGTCAAACCGGCTGCAACGCGAAGAGAGCCAGTTGTGGCGATGGGCGCTTGGCCTGCTCGTTTTGTTTGCGGCGGCGGTAGCGGCGCTGTCGTGGCAGCAATTGAAAGATCTTCCTTACCGGCTGTGGGCAATCCCCGCCGGGCTTTTCGCGCTCACGGTCTTGTTTGCCGCCTATGCTTTCGGGCGCAAACGTGAGGTTTCCGAGCTCCAACAGATTCTGAAGGGCTTTCAGAATCAGGCAGGAGTCACACCTTCCGAAGAGCAACTGGATCAGTTGGGCCAATTGATAATGCGTTCACAGCGCAACTTCAAGGAGCTGATCGATTCTCTCGATGAAGTGGCGCTCGCCATCTCACTCGATGGCACCCTGCGAACCGTAAACCGTCGAACCAGCGAAATTCTCGGCGTTCATTATTCCGAGCTGGTTGGTCACAAACTTGAGGAATTCCTGGGCGCGCCGCTGCATGCGGAGGCGTCAGGGAGCCTGTCACGGTTTCTGGAGAAGCGAAACTGGTCGGGAGTGGTCGAAGTCCACCTTAAGGACGGCTCGCGGCGTTTCTACGACTGCGTTGTCAACGCCATCGTCAAGGGCGGCGATGTGACCGGAGCGAGTGTGCTGGCGCGCGACATCACCGGGCAGCGCGAGAAGGAACAGCGCTTCACGCAGTTGTTCGAATCTCTGCAGGAAGGTGTGTACATCAGCGATCTGGAAGGCAAGCTGCTCGAGGTGAACCCGGCGCTGGTGACCATCTTGGGATACGAGAGTAAAGAAGAATTGTTGGATCTGGCGCCGGAGCGGCTCGGTGTTGACGCCAGTGGAGATCCGGTGCTGGGACGCGGCGGAAGTCAGAGCGGCCGCACTCGCACTCGAGAGGTTCGACTGCGAAGAAAAGATGGCGGCATCGCGGTGTGCGCGGATACCTCGACCGGCGTGTTGGAAGCGGGACGGATTGTCCGTTACCAGGGCACGCTGGTGGATGTCACCGAGAAGCGGGCACTGGAGCGGCAGTTGCACCGGCAGGAAGAGTTCCGCCAGCACCTGCTGGAAAGTTTTCCGGATCTCATTCTGGTGCTTGATCTGAAGGGGAAGTACACCTTCGTGAGCGCGCGCATCGCCGATCTCCTCGGGTACGGGCCGGAACACCTCATGGGCAAGAACGTCGAGGATGCGGAAAATACTTCACCGGAACTGACTGCTCTCTACCGCACCGTCGCCACCGGTCAGAGTTCGCGCACCTCGTGCGAATACGGCTCCCGGCACCAGGACGGCAGCTGGCGCACCATGCTGGGCATGGCGAGTCCTCTGCTCGATGCCGAAGGCAAACCAGCCGGCGTAATCATCTCCGTCCGCGATGTGACGACAGAGAAGAAGCTGGAACAGCAGATTATTCAGAGCGAACGTCTCGCGGCCATGGGCCAGATGATCGGCGGTTTCGCCCACGAGCTCAATAATCCGCTGACCAGCATTCTCGGCATGGCGGAACTCCTGCAGGATGGCGACGTCAGCGAAGCCGCCCGCAAACAAGTCTCAATTTTGCACAAGGAGGCGCGGCGCGCGGCCGAAATCGTGCAGAACTTGCAATACTTCGCTCGCCCGCCCGCCCCGGGAAAGAGCCAGGTCAATCTGAATGAACTGGTGCAACGCACCGTGCAGATGCAAGCGTATCCGTTGCGCAAGAGCAACATCACGGTGGATTTTTTGCCCGAACCGGCGATACCCGCGATCGTGGCCGACCCCAATCAGCTGATGCAGGTTTTTTTGAACCTCTTGCTGAATGCGGAGCAGGCGATCCGCGAAAGCCGGGAGAAAGGCACGATCCGTGTGCGCATCGAACGCAAGCCCGACTCGGTATCGATCGTCTTTCAGGATGACGGTCCTGGAATCGCACCCGACAACCTGGCGCACATTTTCGATCCCTTCTTCACCACCAAGCGCCCCGGCCGCGGCACCGGCCTCGGACTGAGCATCTGCAAGACCGTGCTGCGCGAGCATGGAGGGAACATCGAAGCCACCTCAGCCCCCGGTGGAGGCGCGGTGTTCACGATTACGTTGCCAGCAAAGCCACCGGTGGAGTCGGGCCCGACGACGGGTTAGCGAATGGACGATTCACTTCGTTGCAACGTGCGCGGCAGACAACCGCGTGGTGGCAGAACACGCGAGAGCGAATCGTGATGTCACGCGAACTTTTCTTCGCGTGCGAATCGCGCAGGTGACTTTGGTACAGCGTTGCATGCACCCGCTTCGATCATTTTTCTCTTGACTTCGTTCTGCGTTGACTCTATACATTCAAACAGTTGCAACAAATTACCGTTGCAAAATTCCATGCAGAATGGAAAAGGGAGAATAGATCCATGGCAACCAAAAAGAAAGCAAAGAAGAAAAGCAGCAAGAAGCACTAAGCAACTGCAACAGGCAACGACAAAGGGGACGCGATGAGCGTCCCCAAAGTTTTTTATAGGTAGCCAGGTTCTCGTGGAGAGCCGGGCGTCCCCGCCCGGCCGTTGCTCCACTAATTGATGCGAGCCGCCGACTTCTTCTGCGGGGCGGCGACGACCTTCTCGGTCGCAGGACACAGATTGCGATAAGGACAAAACGCGCAGTGATACCCAGGCTTCGCGGCAAACTTTCCCTCCGCGATGGCATCCGCCGCTTCTTGCACGCGCAATTTCGCCGCTTCCAACTCAGCGTCAGTCCGCGTGCTGTAGACGGGCGTGTTGTTTTCGAGGTTGTGGAAGATCAAGCGGTCGGCACGCTTCCCCCACGTCTCCCTGGCCGCAAGCGCATACAAAGAAAGTTGCAGGCTTTCGTCGGCATCCTCTTGGGACCGCGGCTTGCCCGTCTTGTAGTCCACGATGGCAACCGTGTCCGGGCCGGTGCGATCGATGCGATCCACGCGTCCCGCCAACTTCGCCGAGCCCACTTGCAGTTCAAATCTGCGTTCCGTCTCGATGACCTCAGGCGGCGGAGCACTGCGAGCCGCCTCCAGGAACTGCCGCAACTGCTCCATTCCCTGCCGCAGATACAACTCGTACTGATAGCGGTCGGCGATGCCCGCGGCAGCCAGGGCCGACCGAAACAGTTCGAACAAATCGTCGTCGCCGATCTCCCGCCCATAGCGCTGCGCATCGTAGTAGGTGTGCAGGACGCCGTGCATCGCCGCTCCGTAATGCAGCGCGGCAGGGACGTCGCGCGGCAGGTTCCACTCCCGTTCGAGCTTGAAGCGCAGCGGACACTCCTCATAGATTTCAATCGCCGACGCGCTCAGGCCGGTGACGAAGCTCGCCGAAGGCGGCATCAGCAGCCACGCGGCAACATTCGATTGCTGCATCTCGATTCTCTGTTCTTCCTCGGCAAACAAGGTATCCTGCACCGCCGCCGCTGGGCGACTAGACCAGAACTTCTTGTAAGCCGGGTGAACCATGAACTCCCGTAAAAACTGGGTTGGCTTGGGATCCTTCTTGCCCCGGCCCTGGTTGGCATAGATTGCGAGCGTGTCCTTCGCGCGCGTCATAGCCACGTAGAAAAGTCGGCGCTCTTCTTCTTCGTGCAGTGCCTTGTCGTCTTTTCCATGCCCGTCCGAAAACGACGTGTTCGACCGGCGCAGTTCTGCCGGAAAAGCAATAAGCGGCTCATGGTAGCTGGTCGGGAACGAAGTGGACGAACCACGCATGATAGCGACGTGCCGGTACTCGAGCCCCTTGGCGGCGTGCGCGGTCAGAAGCTGTACGGCATCTTCCTCGCTGTGCGGAAGCGGAATTGTGCCCCGTGCCTGGCCGAAGTAATCGAGATACTCGAGGAATTCGGAAGGGCTCCCGGTTTCGGCAATGGCTTTCTGATGCCACGCTTCCACAAACTTCAGAAACGCGACTACCAAATCCGACCGCTGCAAGCCAAAGTGCCGAATCACGACGTTGACCGCAGCGTCCGCGCGAACTCCGTCCTTCGCCACTTCGCGGTGCGCCTTTTCCACCTTTTCGAGCACCGCGAGGCCGCCTGCAAGCCTTCCCAACACCGTGCGGAGATCGAGTTCCTGCCGCCGCACCGCCCTCATCGCTGCTCGCAATTCGTTTGGGTTGACGCCGAACTGCGGCATCGCCGCCACGCGAAACAGGCTTGCGGCGTCGTTGGGGGACACAGCCGCAGTCGCGCAAGCCACTACGTCGCGTACCTCCGGAGTGTCGAGGACGTCCAGACCTTCTATGGCGAATGGAATGCCGCGCTCGGCAAATTCATGGACCAGTTCGTCACGATGGTTGTGCTGGCGATACAGCACGGCAAAATCGCTCCACGCGCATCGCTCCTGCTTGCGCTTCTTCTGGATCCGGCGGGCGAGGTCGGCGGCCTCGACTTCTTTATCCCTCCAGGTAACTATTTCGACCGGCGGCGCTGCCGTGGTCTCGCCTTCTTGCTTGGCCTCCTCGTCGCGCAGCGATTCCAGTGGCGTCCGCTGGTAAGAATTTGAAATTCCTTTTTGCGAAAGTGTTTGTCCAAAAACCGGCGGGTTGTCATTCACAATGCCAAAAGCGCAATGCAAGATTGGCGGGAGCGAGCGACGGTTCTTTCCCAGCACAACAACTCGCGCCGCTTGAAACTTACTTGCGAACAGCGTGAATGCTTCGCTCGAAGCGCCGCGAAACTGGTAGATCGCCTGATCCGGATCGCCCACGGCAAAAACGTTCGCCGCCTGACCGGCGAGTAATGAGAGCATCTCGACCTGGGCAAAATTCGCGTCCTGAAATTCATCCACCAGCAGAAAGCGAGTGCGCCGCCGTTCTTCTTCGAGCAACGTGGGATCGTCCTTCAGCAACCGATAAGCCCTGGTGATCATGTGTCCGAAGGTGCCCAGGTTTTTTTCGCGGAGCATGTTTTCCACGGTGGCGAAAACGCGAGCGATTTCCTGGCAGCGCTCCAGTATTTCCCCATCTTCCATTTCCGTTTGCTTCTTCGAGCGCGTAACCCGCGGAAGTGGGACCTCGCCGCGTTCGAGGCGTTCCACGTAGCGCGCGTATTGTTCGGGGCCGACCAGTTCGTCCTGGCAGCGACGCATGAAATCGAGCAGGCTGTCGAGAAACTGACCGACGTTGGCCGCGCGCACGAAGTGCTTCAGGCGCAGATCCCGAATACGGCGGCGCAAGTACACCCAGAGATCTTTGTCGTCGAGCACGCCAAAGCCCGCGCCGCGACGCTGCAGCAGTCCGTTGCACCAGGCGTGAAACGTGCAGGTCTGCAGCCCGTCGATGGCGGTGCCTTTCAGTTCCTCTCGGACGCGGGCCAGCATTTCGGCGGCGGCATTTTCGGTGTAGGTGAGCGCAACAATTTCGTCGGGGCGCGCGTGCCCTTCGCGGATGAGCTTGGCGACCCGCTGCGTGAGGACGGTGGTCTTCCCGGTCCCAGCGCCGGCGATCAACAGCATTGGCCCATGAACGTGTCCGATGGCTTGCTGCTGCCGTTCATCGGGAACGATCTTCGTCGCAGGCGAGGCAGTCGAAATCACTTGAAAGGCCACTAGCCGGAGAATATCAGAGGCAGTCGCGGAATGCTGTGCGCAAGTTGGCGAAAAACTCCGGCAGCGTCGCCCTACTTCGTATCGGGGCATCGCTTTAGCGATGAAGCGCCGCGAGAATCCAGACCTAGAGGGGCGGCCGAGCTTAGCGCCGCGCAGCGCGGGGTAAAGTGGAATCAAGACTCAAGTCCCGAAGGGACGACCCAGATTTTCCAGGAGACTCAGCGTAGCGCTTCAAGCGCGAGTGCAGTGGCGACAATCGCCGCAGTCTCGGCCCGCAGGATCGTGTCGCCAAGCGAAGCCGCGACCCATCCCGATTCGTGAAACCACGCGAGCTCACCGTCGGCCCATCCGCCTTCAGGCCCTACGGCGAGCGCCACTTCGTCTTCTGTTGAGTGGGATTGCAAAACCTCTCCCAGCCGAGTCTCCTCTTCCGATCCAGCAAGCGACTCAGCAAGAATGACACGCAGCGCGCCGGGCGGCACGACACCAGCACTATCAAGATCTTTCAATTTGACCGGCGCTGCAATCTGCGGCGCCGCCGACCTGCGCGACTGTTCGGCCGCCTGACGCACGATGCGCTGCCAGCGCTCGTGGCGCTTCAATGCAGCAGTAACGAGATGAGCACCACTTCGGCACGCGATCACGGGAATGATGCGAGCGACCCCGATCTCCGTGCACTTCTCGATCGCCCATTCCATGCGGTCAAACTTGAAGATGGCGAGCGCCAGCGTAATCTTCGGAGCGTCAAACGGCTTGGACCTTGGCCTGCGGTGTTGCTTCGTGCCGAGCGCGAACTCAACGCGATCATGGGAGATCGTGGTAATGGTTCCCCGGTGAACTCCTTCTCCAGTCGCAATGTCAAACTCCTGCCCGACTTCGGCGCGCAGTACGCGAGCAAGATGCGCCGCATGTTCGCCCACCAACGCAGCGGTGTCTCCGGAAACCTCGTCGGCGATCCAGCGGCGTCGTGTCATAAATCGGTTCTCAGTTCTCAGTTCTCAGTAAAGGCTGTTTCATTTGGACGATAAGGGCCGGAGCTTGATTCTGAGAACCGAGAACCGGGAACTGAGAACTTCTCTAGACGAACATGTCCTTCACGCGTCCTAACAGCGACCGGTGTTGCGGTTTGTTTTCCACCGGAGACAGTTCCCCCAGCTCAGCCAACAGTTCGCGCTGGCGCTTATTCAGTTTCCCGGGTGTTTGGATTCGCACCTCGACGTAAAGATCGCCTTTGCCGTGCCCATTGAGTACCGGCACACCCTTGTTCCGAATGCGAAACGAAGTTCCCGACTGCGTCCCTTCGGGAATTTTCAGCTTGTGTTCTCCCTCCAGCGTTGGAACCATAATCTCGATTCCCAGAGCAGCTTGCGGAAACGAAATCGGAACCACGCAGTGCAGGTCGTTGCCCTCGCGCTCAAAGAAGGCGTGCTCTTTGACGTGCAGCACAACATACAAATCGCCGCCTGGTCCGCCAAACGCGCCCGCTTCGCCCAAGCCAGTAAAACGGATTCGCGTGCCGTCCTCCACTCCCGCAGGCACCTGCGCTTCCACTACGCGATCGCGCAGCAAGCGGCCTTCGCCTTTGCACTTCGGGCAGGGATCGGTGATCACGCTGCCCGCGCCCTGGCAACTGGGGCAGGTTCGAGCGATGCTGAAGAAGCCTTGCTGATACCGCACCTGCCCTCGGCCATTGCACGACCGGCAGGTAACCGGAGCTTTACCGGGCGCAGCACCGGCTCCTCGGCAAGCGTCGCAAGTCTCATGGCGGCGAACACTCACTTTCTTATCGGTGCCGAAGACCGCTTCATCGAATTCGAGATTCAGGTCTTCGCGCAGATCGGCCCCACGCTGGGCGCGGCTGCGACGCCGGCTGCCTTGCCCAAACGCGTCGCCGAAGCCGAAGATGTCGCCGAAGATGTCGCCGAAATCCTGGAAAATCGCGGGATCGAATCCGGCCGGCCCTCCGCTGCTGCCGCCCACGCCGGCATGCCCGAAGCGGTCATACAACGATCGCTTTTCGCTATCGGCGAGAATTGCGTACGCTTCCGTGATCTCCTTGAACTTTTCTTCCGAGTCCGGATTGTTGGGGTTGCGGTCAGGATGGTGCGTCATCGCCAGCTTGCGATAAGCGCTCTTGATTTCAACGTCGGTGGCCGCACGGGTAACACCGAGGACCTCGTAATAATCGCGTTTTGTATTTGCGGCCAGAAACTCCCCCACTCTTTAACTGAGCCAATCTTAATTTTATTACGCGCGGGTATTGCGAGCGACCCGCACCATCGCGGGCCGCAGCAGGCGATCCTTATACTTGTAGCCGCGCTGTAGTTCGTCGAGCACGTGGTGATCCGGAACCTCGGTGCTATCCACCATTTCGACGGCTTCGTGAACCCGTGGATCGAAAGGCTGTCCCACGGCAGGAATCGGCTGCACTCCGATTTTCTGCAACGCATCCTGGAACTGACGGTAGATAAGCTCAATGCCGTTGCGGAAGTCGGTGGAATCGGCGTTGGCTTTCAACGCCCGCTCGAAACTGTCAAGAGTCGGCAGAAAATTCTTGATGACATCGGCCGCGGCGAATTCGCGGAAATCCTGCTGTTCACGCGCCGCGCGCTTGCGGGCATTATCGAACTCCGCCTGCAGACGGGCCAGACGATCAAGCAGCGCGTCGCGCTCCGCCTTCAGCTTTTCTACTTCCGAAGGCGCACCAACTTCCGCCGGCGCGGCCGCGTCAGGCGCAGCTTCTTCTACGCTTTCCGCGGCCGGAAGCTCGTGGTCCAGATCGATACTCCGGTCGGTTTTTCCATTCCCTTTAGCCATACGGCTGCATCACTCCGATTCGTTCAAAAGTTTGTCGAACAGCCGCGCAATGTACGACACCGCCGACATGGTGTGTTGATAATCCAGCCGCGTAGGTCCAATCACAGCCAGCGACCCCATCACTTCTCCGCCGACGCGGGCGGGAGCCCCAATGAGCACAAAATTCTGCAAATTCGAAGCAGGCAGCGCCTCGTCGAGCCCAATCACCACGCGCACCGCTTCCTGCCGCGTATCCAGATAAGCCCCGAGCAGCTTCACAACTTTTTCCTTTTCCTCGAGCGTGCGCAGCATCACTTGCAGGCGCGCGCGATCTTCCTGCCCGGTCACCAGATTCGCCGCGCCTTCCACGAACACCGCCTGCGTATCGTCCGCCGAAGCCAGTGCCCCTTGCTGATAGAGTTGCTCGATCGACTTCATCAGCCGGTCGTACTCGCTGCGTTCCTGTTCCAGCCGGCGGGCCAGCTCGGCGCGCATGTCGCCCATCGTCCAGCCGCGAAAATTATCGTTGATGTAGCGCGCGGCCAGGTCAAGATCGGATTGCGGAATATCAAGCCGCAGCACCCGATCGCGCACCACCCCCGAGCGCGTAACCACCACCGCCAGCACTTTCTGATCGCCCAGCCGCGAGAAGAAAACATGCTCCAGTGCATTCCGCGGTCCGCTGGTAGCCACGGTAATACCAACGCTGTGCGAGATCAGGGAGAGCACATGCGAGGTCCGCTCCATGAACTCCGCCACGTCCGTAACCCCGGTCAGCGTGTCCTGAATGATGCTCTGGTTCTCATGCGAGAGATGCGCTTCACCACTAAGCTGCTCGACGTAATAGCGATAAGCCTCAGCCGTAGGAACGCGCCCCGCCGAAGCGTGAGGCTGCTCCAGAAATCCCGCGTCGGCAAGATCAGCCATCACATTGCGAATCGTAGCCGCACTCAGCCCTTCCCGGCTGGAGCGAGCCAGCGTGCGCGACCCCACCGGCTCTCCGCTGGCAATGAATGTCTCGACAATGGCAGTCAGGATTTCCCGTTCCCGTCCGCCGCTTGGCCCTGCAGGCATAACCACCCGAGTCTCGGAGCTGAACCGCCCCTCTAAATTCTTTAGATGCAGTGGCTTAGATAAAGACTCCATCGCCGCCTAATGGAATTCTAGGGAGCGCTGACGAGGGTGTCAAGGATGAGAGGGGGAGGAGGTAGAGCGTTCTGAAAGTGCACCTGTCACCGAATGGCAGACATCGACGGTTAACTGGGGAAGTTGATCGATCAGAAACCGCAGCGCATTTACGGGTCTTCGGTCCATTTCCAAATGTCTCGACGGTCGTATCCAGGGATACGTCCTTAAATGGCTTGACGTGGCCCTCGTATCGAGCCTTGCTCCCTCTCTTAGTTGCCGCATAGAGCGGATGCATCGTATCGAGCATGCCTGATATCAAAGCGATCTCGGGCCTGGAGCAAATCAATACTGGAGCAAATCAACAATTGATCGATGGTTGATCGAACACTGACGACATGCCGGAATAATCCGCGCCGGGCGTTGCTGGACTCGGGGCCCGGTTCTGATCATCCTTGCTCTGCTCATCCTTGCTCAAACGATTCAGGTTCACCTGGGCGCCAGCAAGCATCCAAGCAAGGAGAACGAAACACGCAACTTGCAGGGCGTAGAAGCGGGTAGTGCGGATCGGCATGCTCACCTCGGAACAGTCAGTATAGCGGTCATGGTTAGGATGCGGGCAAAACGTGGCCGACAACCCCTCGAGGTCGGTTATAATCTTTCTACAAAGTAGCCGTCCGTGGCGAGCCAGCGAGAACGCCTCGGATCCCGCCTTTTGGGGGCACCGTCGTGGGAGTTGGCTAGATCGCAACTGGAGCCAGAGATGGAATCCCCAGGGAATAACCTGTTGAGACTTTTGGTGGAACGCGATCCCGCGAGCCCGGAATTCCGGAGCGGAGTTCGCACCGCTCTGCGTTCGCCGGAACTGCAGGCGAAGTTGGCGGGTGGCGGCGAATTCGACCTGTGGCGGGATGTCTTCGTCCAGCAAAAGCTGCCGTGGGGACGCTTTCTGCAATCCGCGCTGTTGCATGCAACGGCAGTTGCCCTCATATGGGCGGTTTCGCTCTCGTGGATTCGACAGCAAAAAATTCTGGTTTCTGCCACGTTTGACCGGTCGTCGCTGGTAACGTATTCGCCGGAAGAATATCTGCCACCGCTCGACACGGGTACATCCGAAACGCCCAAGGCGCAAGCGGGAGATCCTGTCTACGCGAAGCAACCGATCCTTTCCGTTCCGCCGGAAGCGGACAATCGGTCCCAAACCATCGTCGTACCGCCCGATCTCAAGCTTGACCACGACGTCGCCTTGCCCAACATTGTCGCCACGGGAGCCATCGTTCCGGCGGTTCCGCTGGATGCGACGCAAGCCCCATCGACCCGCATGGTTGCGCCCGAAGCGCAAGTGGTAGCGCCCGCTCCGGAAGTGGAGTTTGCGTCGGACCATGTGGTTCGAGCGGCGATGAAATCGGACGTGATTGCGCCGCCTCCGGAGTTGACGCAATCATTATCTCGAACAACGAAGGGACACGTCGGGCCCATTAACATTGGCCCGAGTGAAGTGGTGGGGCCGGCTCCCCAGCTCACGCTGGAAGAACAACACTCGCTGGCGGCGCGCGGCACCGGACGGCTGCCGGGCGGTGGCGTACAACCGGTGGGCCCTCCGCCCAGCGTGGCGGCGACGGGCCGAGCCGGCGCGGGCGGACGGCTGATCGCGTTGGGAATTCATCCGGTTGCGCCCACCGGGCCGGTCGCTGTTCCCGGAGGCAATCGCCGGGGAACATTCGCCGCCAATCCACAGGGAAAACCAGGCGCTTCGGGAACGCCAGGTTTGGCGGGATCGAAATCGGAAGCGAAAGGCTCGGGCGCTCGAGGAGACGGCGGCGGCTCCAACGCGCGCGACAACGTGCATGGCTCTCTACCGGCTGGCCTGCATGTGGGCGGCGCGGATGACGCACGCGAGATGGCCAGCCTTTCGTCAGCCTCGTCGGCGGGGGCGACGCCGGGCGCGCGCGCAGCGTCTCCGGTTGCCAACGATAAGATCACCGACACGGACCGCAAGATTTTTGGCGGCAAGCGCGTCTATGGCAGGACGCTGAACATGCCGAATCTGAATTCCTCGACGGGCAGTTGGGTAATAAAGTTTGCGGAACTCGACGGGGGACGGAAAGAAGGGGAACTGCTGGAGCCGGTGGCCACGGAGAAATCGGACCCCGGCTATCCGCTGGAATTGATTCGCTCCAACGTGCACGGCATGGTCACGCTCTATGCGGTCATTCACTCGGATGGAAAGGTGGGCGAAATCCGCGTCCTCAACAGCCCGGACGAACGTCTGGATTCCTATGCGGCGAAAGCCCTGGCTCACTGGAAATTCTTGCCCGCAGAAAGAGCGGGGAAACCGGTAGCCCTCGAAGCCGTGGTGGAAATTCCGTTTCGGGTGCGGCGGAGTTTCTGAAGGGGCGTTACTGCTTGCTGGTGGAGTGCTAGGCGTCCCTTCGACTGTCGCTCAGGGCAGGCTCGCGAGACGCCCGTCGCTCCGTTACTAACTCTGAGCCGCCGCGGACTGTTCACCCTGCAGGGCGGCGTACACCGCGGGATTGGCACAGACTTCGTAATACCAGCGGTCGGTCCATTGCAAGATAGATAGATCGCGGACATCGACTTGGGCGATGCGGTTCTTGCGGATGGCAATCTTCCGAAATACTCCATTGGCAATGGGAACAGTGCCGACGAAGAACTCGCACTCGTCTTCGATCCAGGGGCCCTTAAACCCAGATTCGCTCGGATCTGCTGCCCAGGGGGAAAGCGAGATTTCCTGCTGCAGTTTGCGGAAGGCCGCTTCACTCAGACAGATTCCGCCCACATTGTAGTTGAGTCGCATTTCTTCCGCTCCGGCTTCCGCGCTCGCGCTGTCATTGTGGTTGTTATTGCCTCCGCCTCCGATCTGAACTGAGTACACTTGAAAGACTCCGGCATCGGGTGCGATTTTCTTGCGGACGCGCTTGCTGCAGGAAGAGAGACGGTCGCTCTCATTGATGGCGTCGGAAATCATGATGCGGTGCTCGCCATCCATCAGGTAGAGCGGAGGCGAATTCTGGTAGGCGACACCCAGTCCGACTTCCATCGGGGGCAGACCGGAGCGCTCGAGGAGTTCGTTGTACTCGTGCAACAGGCTCACAATCTCCCAAGCCAGGACGCAGGTGCGGCCGACGCTGAGCATGGTTTCGCCCTCGCGCTCGAGCAGCGCTACGATGATGGCATCGCCCTCGAGAAAGACTTTGGTGGCGCCGTATTTCGCCAGCAACTTGTTGACCGGATCATAGAAATTGAGGCTGAAATAGGAGGCGGCGTTCATGCCTTTTTCCATCAGCGAGCGGGTAAGGCGCGAAGAATCGCGCACGTCGGCCTTCAGGATCACGTGGTGAACCACACGATCCTCGGCAGGCTTCTGGTCTTCGGGAGGCAGGAACTCATAGAGCATGCCGTTGAGCGTGGAAAGTTCTCGGACCTTGTGGTCGCTGACCAGATTGATACTGTCAAAGCCGGCGGTGACGGCTTCCAAGCCGCGCAGATCGCGGTGATAGCACAAGAGGTCGTGCAGAAGACGCGCGGCAAAACGGCTGCGCTCCGAGCTGCGGCAGGAGGCGACGCGTCCGACGGCGGCAAACAGCCGGTCGGAATGGAGTCGGCTTTCGGCAATGATTTTTTCGACGCGGGCTGCTTCTTCGCGGAAGATCAACGCGTTCTTGATCTGCTGCGGATTCACCCGCGGCGCATATTCGGCGAGCAGCGGAACGGCCTCATAAGAGGCCACGACGTGCGCCAGAACGCCTTCGCGCTGCAGCATACGGGTCCAGATGTCGAGGCGGTCTTTTCGGTTGCGATCTTCTGGCGTCAGGTCTTCGCCGTTGCCGGTGCCAACCAGCATAGCGGCGTTTTCGGGAACATTGAGCGCCTGCTCCAGATGCTCATCGTCAACGGCTTCCCCGTATCCGAGTTCGCGCAGAAAATTTAGTGCGAACTGGCGAAGACTGGGGAAACGGTCGGGATCCTTGTCGAAGTTACCGAACATGTAATAGTACTCGGCGCAGAGATAATCGTCGCGGCCATCTTCGGTAAGAATCAGCGGATTGAGGAACAGGCGATAGCAGTCGGCGGGCAATTCGCCCAGCAGCGAACGGCGGGTGCGGACCAGCGTTTCCTTCTCGATTTCGCGAAGCAGACGGAACATCTCCTGCCCGGCGCGGCGGAGGATGATCTTCTTCCCCACCTGAAAACAGGAGACCAGTTCCTGCGTCTGCATCATTTTCGCCTGCCGCACACCCTCGAGCGACTTCGACTTCATGCGGCACTGCTCTAGAATCCTGGCAAATTGCGCCTGCAGTTCGGTGCGGATGAACTTGAGCACGGCCACGCGACCGAGCACGTCGACCGATGGATTGCCTTCTGCCTTGGCGCGATTCAGGATTGCGAGATGAATCGACACCAGCAGAGTTCTCAGGTCCGCCGGGCCGGGCTTGCGCAGTTTGGTCGTGCCCTCGGCGGCGCGTATGAATTTGGTTTGGGTCGCGGACGGAACGTCCATTTCGAACAGCGATTCCACCCCACCGAAGCGGCAGATGTAACGCGCCAGATGAAAACTCAAATCCGCCGTGATGCGCGGGCTGAGAAAAACGTCGTAGCGGAGATTGTCGACGCCCAGTTGCAAATCGTTGAATGCAAGGGTGGGCCCGTAGTATTGCAGATCGGGCCGGCTGGGCGGTTCGGAACTACGCAACCGGAAAATCGGGAGCTTGGGCATCGTCTCTTGCGCTGCTTGCAAATTGCTGAAACTGCAACACTAAGCTGCAGGCTAGCACGTCGCCGGGAGGGGTCGAAAGTTACGCTAGTGCAAGCGCAGAAGCATCGCGGTAACGGCTATTGACTGGCGCGGCGCGCTTTCTCGAATTCCTCGCCTTTCTTCCAGTCGACGAGGCGCGCCTGGTTGGCCGCCTCCCAGCCGAGCGCGAAACCGAAGCGCGCCATGGCGGCATCCGCGGTCCAGTCCATGCCGGGATGATATTCGTCGCTCGGCTGGTGATAGTGATGGGCAGTGTAGTCGGCATCCTGTGCCAGCCCCCACGCTTCGTCGTGGCCCTTGAACTTCATTCCCTCATTGATGGAAAAGGCTGGAACGCCGACGCGCGCCAGGCTGAAGTGATCGGAGCGGTAGTAGTGTCCGGCTTCGGGACGCGCATCGGGACGAATCCTGAAGCGGAAATCCTGAGCGATCGTCTGCACTGTTGGATAAAACGTGGTTCGCTCGGCGCCGGAAACCTGCACTTCCTCGGGCGCGCCGAGGGGCATCAAGTCGTCGTAATTTAGATCGAGCGACATCTTGCCCACCGGAATCGGCGGATGCTTGCCCAGGTATTCGGAGCCCAGCAAGCCTTGTTCCTCGGCCGTGACCGAAACGAAATAGATGGAGCGGCGCGGCTTCTGCGCGGCGCCCGCATAGGCACGAGCGATTTCCATCAGGATGCCGCAGCCGGTGGCATTGTCCATGGCGCCGTTATAGATGTTGTCGCCGGGCATGTCGGGCCGGATGCCGAGATGGTCATAGTGCGCGGTGTACATCACGCCTTCATTTTTCAGAGCGGCGCCGGATCCCGAAAGCATGGCGATCACATTGTTCGATTCGAAAGGACGAACCTTGCTGGTCATGTGAGCGGAGAGGCGAACGGGGAGCGGCACCGGTTTGAAGTCGCGTGAGGTCGCGTCGGCCATCATCTTGTCGAGATCCATGCCGGCGGCAGAGGCAAGTTTGCGCGCGATATCGAGATGGATCCAGGCGGCAGCTTTCAGCTTGGGAGTGCCGTCGAGCCTGAGATAAGACTTCTCGCCGGAGTTGGAATTACGCACGACTTCCCAGCCATAGCTGGCCATCTCGGTTTTATGAATGAGAATCGCGCCAATGGCCCCTTTGCGCGCGGCTTCTTCGTACTTGTAAACCCAGCGGCCGTAGTAAGTGAGCGCCTTTCCGGCGAAAAACTTCGGATCGTCCGAGGGCGGCTCGTTGACCAGCATGAGCAGGACCTTGCCTTTGACGTCCACACCTTTGTAGTCGTCCCAGTTGTATTCGGGCGCCTCGATGCCGTAGCCGACATAGACAATCTCGGCGTCAACATTGGATGCGGGCTGCTGCGTCTGATCGTAGGCGACATAGTCATCGAGCGGTTTGAGGTCGAGCGGATTAAAGGACGACGAACCGTTGGCGGGAACCAGCGTGAAGCGCGTGTCGGCGCCGGGCGTGATGCCGACCAGCGGAACTCTTTGCAGATAGGAACCGTTGTCGCCGGCGGGCTTCAGCCCATAGAGCGCAAACTGCGTCGCGATGTATTCGGCGGCAATGTCGCCCCCACGCTGGCCGGTGCCGCGTCCCTCGAGAAGATCGTGGGAGAGGAAGCGAACATGGGTCTCGATGTTGTCGGGACGAATGCCCTGCATGGCGGCAATGGCCGCAGCGGGAAGGTGCGAGCCGAAGCGGGATTCAGCCCGCGGCTTTACTGGCTTTTGTTGCGCCGAACCTTCTTGCGTTAAGACTACGGCAATCGGGAAAAGAACGGCGGCGAGCATGGCAATTGTGCGAATGTTCACGCGGGGCCTCTAAACTTTAGTTGTGAAGGAGTACCCCCGAATTGTAAACGGAAACGGGAGGACGGACGGCACCATCCGAGCATCGTACTGGGGTAACTTTGGTTGCCTTTCGGCTTCCACGCTGGGTTTTGTCCCGCGACCGCGGGGTCAGTTTTTCGAGCCTCAACCAGCGCGGAAATCGCGGACGTCTTCTCCGGGCTGAAAAATCGGAGGGGGCGGAGTTTCCTGCGCGGCGGCGAGCTTGCGGTTGATGTCCTCCAGTTCCTGCTTGACCCATCCGACGCTCGTGATTTCGATCTGGCCATCTTGTCCAATCAAGAACAAACTGGGGACGTTCGTCAAGCCGTAGGCATTCGAGACCGCGTAGCCGTTCGGATCGTCGAGCAACGAGCGGAAGGTAACACCGTACTCTTTCAGAAAGGCGGCAGTGTCGCGCTGGTCGTTCTGCGAAATGCCCACGATCGTGATCTTATTGTCGCCGTGCGCTTTGTGCAAGCGCTCGAGGTAGGGGAACGTGTATTGGCAGACCGGGCAGGAAACCTTGAAGAAGGCTGCGAGTACCGGCCCTTGTTTGAGAGCGGCTTGCAATGAAAATTTGCCGCCATCTTTGCCGCTAAAGAGGGCGGGCAACGAAAAGTCAGGCGCTTTGGTTCCGGCCGGTAATGCAGCCATATCTTTCGGACCTCCGAACAAACGATCGAGCCACTTCATAAGAAATGCCTCACAACATTAGATGATGCCGCCGGCCTTCAGGATTTTCCGCGTCAACCCGGTGATGGGGATCTGCGGGATGCGATCGATTGCGATCCACTTGCCTTTCGCAGCGGGCGAAGTATCTGGCGACTGCATATTTGGTGACGACGCATTCCGTAAAACATGAACCGTGTAGTCGGTGACGGTAATAGAATGGCGAAACGTGCGCCAGCGCGCTGAACGGGACAAGGGGCGCGGAGGCTCGGACGATTGCGGCAGTTCCCACATGCCGGGCATCAGCGCAGCTTTTCCCGGGCGCTGCACCAGTCGGACTCTGCCACCGCCGTTGCCATTGCCATCGCGCCACTCCAGGGCACACCAGATTTCTTTCTTTTTCTGGCGCGACAGCGGCTTGTCGCGTGGGCCTTCTCCCTGCGTGATGCACCATTTCCGAACCGGGCAGACTGCGCATCGGGGCTGGCGCGGTACGCACACGGTGGCGCCGAGTTCCATCATCGCCTGATTGAAATCCCCGGGCCGCGAGTTGGCGAGAAGCGCTTGTGCGTGTGCCCAGGTTTGCGGCGTGCCGAGATTGATGCCGATCAATTTGATGCCGAGCAGTCTTTGCAACACGCGCTCGACGTTGCCATCGACAACGGCTACGGGCTCGGCAAACGCGATGCTCGAGATGGCAGCGCCAGTGTAGCGGCCAATGCCGGGGAGGGCGAGCAAGGCTGCGGCATTCTGCGGAAAGCAGCCGCCGTGTTGTTCCGCGATCTGCTGCGCGCACCGATGCAACATGCGCGCTCGCCGATAGTAGCCCAGACCGCTCCAGGCGGCCAGCACCGCCTCTTCAGAAGCCGCGGCGAGCGCTTGGACATTCGGAAAGCGTTCGAGGAAAGTCCGGTAGTGTTCAAGCACTGCGGCCACGCGCGTCTGCTGCAGCATGATTTCGCTGAGCCAGATGCGGTAGGGATCGCGAGTTTCGCGCCAGGGAAGTTCGCGACGATGCTGGTCGTACCAGCGCAGCAGCGCGCGCCGGAAAGCGCCCAGCTCCTTGCCGGTCGATAGCAGTGGAACTGGAGACGCGGCAAGCCGCGTCTCTCCGGCGATGGAGTTCGACGCGCTCATTGTTGTAGTTGTTGGCTGACGCTGTGCGCGATCGCGACCCATCCTGCTTTTTGCTGCTGCCACACCGTCATCATGTGCTGCGGCGCCGAAGGGAGCGGTTGCGAGCCGCCGGTTCCATTCGCGATGACACCGTTCAGAGTGATGGTATAGGTCACCACGATAGTGTTTCCATTCAACTCGGTCTGCAAATCTCCGATCGCATAGTCTTTAAGCTGCCACCCGCGATACTGCTCCAGTGTGGCGGAGCGATCGAATGTTCCGCTGGGGGTTACGCCGGCGTAGTTCGAAGCGAGAGCGCGCTCCACTTCGACCCAGTTCGCCGCTCGCACGTCTTTCCAGAAGACGCGCTCCAGAGCCTCGCCTCCGGTTGCTTCGGACAAGGCACGCGCCGGATGATCGCCATAAAAGGTACAGGCCGGTGCGAAGATCAGCATGAACATCAGCGCGAAAGCCAGCATCAAAATCAGAGAAAGCGAGGGCGATTCGATGGCTATCCTCGGACGCATGGCGTGATTGTACCGCGGCCCGGCTTGTGCGGAGACGGGGCTCTGCCCCGTCCATGCGGGCCAGGCCCCGCCTCCACACAAAGCCGATTGACCGCCGGGAGCACGCCCATGATAATGATGAAGCCTGGTAACCGCGACCGACGCGTGAATATTAACCTGAACCGGCAGGATGGGTATGACCGAATTCGACCGCAAGGTGGAAGAGGCTTCCGCGCGTTTCAATCGCTCGGTAGCGAATATCGCCGAGACTCTGGAAAAAGAGACAGCGGAACTGGTGACGTATCTGAACGACGAGGTTGTGCCGGCAGTGCGAACCCATTCCTCGAAGGCGCTGCGAACGGCGGCGGGGAAACTCTCCGAGTTCGCGGACTTTCTGGAAACGCAGCGCAAGAGTTCTTGACCTGCCGCGCTTGCAACTACCCGCCGAAGAACCCGCGACTGCCGGTGCGGTGGCCGGCAGCATGTCTTCTATTCGTTGTCTTGCTGGGCAGCGCGCTTTTCAGCGGCTGTGGACACAAACATACCCAGGCGCAGGTTCCAGCGCCGCCGTCACTTCCGCAGGAAAAACCAGCCGCGACTCCGCCGCCAGCAGAAACCACGGGCGCAGAAGAAAAGATCGACATTCCCGCCGGCACGAAACCCATCTTTGAAGAAATTGGGACGGCAAGCTGGTACGGCGCTCCCTATCACAACCGGCGCGGATCGAACGGCGAGGTTTACGACATGAACGCGATGACGGCGGCACATCTTACTTTGCCGCTGGGGTCGATCGTGCGCATCACGAATTTGAAAACCGGACATTCGGCGTTGGTGCGCATCACCGATCGCGGGCCGTTCGTGGTAGGACGCATCGTTGATCTTTCGCTGGCCGCCGCCAAGGCGCTGGATGTCTACCTGCCCGGCACTGCGAAAGTTCGGCTGGAGGTGCTGCAGGCGCCCGCGCCTCTCGATACGGGTGGACGCTGGGCGGTTCAGATTGGCTCTTTCACCAGGGAGAAGGAGGCCGCTGCATTGGCGGAGCACCTGCAGAGGCGTTACGAGATGGCCAAAGTCCTGAAGTTTGTGAGCCCCGTGGGAAACTGGTGGGTGCGGGTACGAGTGCTGGACGACGACCGCCAGCGCGCAACCACTCTGGCGCACGAGACGGAAACGCCAGAGGGGTCGGTGTTTCTGGTGCGGCTCGACTGACGATTTCTTACGGGACGTTATTAGCTGGAGTGGTATTGTTTCTTCCGAAGTTATACAGAAGCTAACTCCGTGTGGACTCGTCTGGTGATCGTAATCCCTGGCGAGGGGAGAATCACTCATGGCGGATTGTCTATTCTGCCGGATCATTCGCGGCGAAGTGCCATCCAGGAAAGTCTATGAAGACGAGCACACTTTCGCCTTTGAAGATCTGAACCCGCAAGGCCCGACCCACGTGCTGGTCGTCCCGAAAAAACATATTGCCGGATTGAAGGAAGCTGCGGCAGAAGACGCGGAGCTGGTGGGACACTGTTACCTCGCGGCCGCGCAGATTGCACGCGAGCGGTCGATTGAAGATGGCTACCGCACGGTGATGAATGTGGGTCCGCGCGCCGGCCAATCGGTTTTTCATCTGCATGTACACCTGATCGGCGGGCGGGCGCTGCGCTGGCCGCCGGGATAGTTCGCGCCCGCGTGACAAATCATGTCAGTGGAGCGACGGGTGTGCCCACCAGTCCTTGTGGCAGCTCGGCGGCCGGGCGAGGACGCCCGGCACTCCATCAGCAAGTCTCAGCTCTTCTGACTTACAATCTCTGGCTTACAATCGTGGGATGGCAAACCTGACATTGGTGTACGGCCTGCGCCTGCTGCCCTCCGATGAGGTCGCGGAGGTTGGCGACGCGACGATCAAACTGAAAAATGGGCGGGATGCGCACATCGCCATGCACATTCTCGAGGGCGACAAAGACGAGATCGAGAAGCAGCTCAAAACGAGTCTTGCGGCCTTTTTCGACATCTATCCTGAGATATGAAGCTTGAGATTATGACGGCGATGCGCGAAGTCCTATAATCAGGCGGCAAATCAGGCAACTGGATGAGACTGATCTCTCTCGAACTCGAGAGCAAGCTGCGCGCAAAAGGGCTCTGGCCGCAGAGCCGGATCGCGTGGGCGGCGCTCTACGTGCTGGCGCTCGACCTGCTTCTGTTCGCGGTGCAGTGGCTGACGCGCCGGGCGAGTCCAGCAACGTCGGCGAGCCTCGGGGGCTGGGTAATTTTTCTCAGCCTGCTGGCGATTGTATTGCTCGCGATTGCCGGGTATCGCTGGCTGCGCTCGCAATTGCTGTGGCGGCTGCGGAACCGGTTGATCGTTACCTATGTTTTTATCGGCGTGATTCCGGTGCTTCTGCTGGTGATGATTTCTCTGATCACCCTCTATCTTCTAGCCGGGCAGTTCGCCAGCTTTGTCGTAACTTCTGACATCACCACCCACCTGCGCAGCATGGAAGCAGCCAATCGCGCCATCGCCCATCATCTGGCAACGCAAGTCTCGGATGGTGCAAAGCTGGACGCGGCGATTTCCCAGGCAAGACCACGCCGTTCGGAGTGGACGCGGCGGCAGGTGTGCGCGTGGTACCGGAGCCAGCCGCAACCTTATTGCTCCGGCCCCGAGGGCGCGGCTGGCTTTGATTCTCCTTCGTTTATCACCGGGGATTTCGACGACATTGTGAGCGACCACGGCACACTGTATCTGCGCACGGCGACCGTGCTTGCCCCTGATCAGAACCGTTTGCGCGTAATTTTGAGCGAGCCCCTCGACAATTATTTTGTTGAGAGGATCGCGGGCGACCTCGGCCGGATCACGGTCTATGGAACCACGATCCCGGCTGCGAACTCGACCGCGCCGGCGGAGCAGAACGACGCGAAGCCATTTCTGTCATTCGATGACGGGAAACAACGCCAGCAGGCCTTTTCTGCTGGGACGCTTCCGCCCGCCAGCAACGCGTTCGACTACGCGGTACCTTTCACGATTCCGCTGCAGGTGGTGGATTGGGCCACGGGAGAATGGCGGCGCGATGGAGCCCTCGCGGATGTCCAAACGCGGCCCTCGGTGATCTATGCCAGACTTTTTGCGGCGCGGGGAGATTACGCCAAGGGCGTGGAATATATCTTGCTGTCGATTGCGATTCTGTTCGCAATCATAGAGCTGCTGGCGCTGTTCGTTGGCACCAAACTGACGCGCAGCATTACTTCCGCAGTCGGCCAGCTCTACGAAGCCACCAAGCACATCAATCGCGCCGACTTCAGCCATCGCATCACAGTGCACTCCAGCGACCAGCTGGCAACCCTGGCAAACTCCTTCAACTCGATGACCACGTCGATCGAGAAACTGGTTCAGGAGCAGAAGGAAAAGCAGCGCCTGGAAGGCGAATTAGTTATTGCTCAGGAAGTACAGGCGCAGCTTTACCCCAAATTGATCACGCAACTGGATACCCTCGAAGTTCACGGGTTCTGCCGTCCAGCGCGCACGGTAAGCGGGGACTACTACGATTTTCTCGCTCTGAATTCCGACAAGCTGATGCTGGCGGTCGGCGACATCAGCGGCAAGGGAATTTCGGCGGCGCTGCTGATGGCGACGATCTACTCCGCGGTGCGCGCATACACCATCGAAGACATTCCCGTGCTGCACGAAGCAGCCTCGGTCGGCGCCGCGGGCGGCTCGGGGTTGATGCTGGCTTCCGAATCGAGAGGAGCGGACACGTCTCCAGCAACGCTGCTGACGCTCTTGAACCATCAGCTTTACGAAAGCACTCCGGCGGCAAAGTACGCGACTTTGTTTTTGGGAATTTACGATGGCGCGACGCGCCGGCTCAATTACGCGAACGGCGGTCACCTGCCGCCGATCCTGATTTCCGAAGATGGGTCGTCTCAGTTGCTGAGCTGCGGCGGAACCGTGGTCGGACTGTTCGACAACTTGAGTTTTCCGGAAGCGACCGTGCAACTTCGCCCCGGCGATATGCTGGTGGCTTACACGGATGGCGTGACCGAGCCGGAAAACGATTATGGCGAATTCGGCGAGGAGCGGCTGATCCAACTGGTGCGCGAGAATCGCCATCTGCCGCTGGAGCGCATCACCGACATTGTCATCACCGCCGTCGCCGACTGGATCGGCGACAACGAACAGCCCGACGACGTAACGGTGGTTCTGGCGCGAGCGCGGTGAGGAGAGCGGTCAGTTGTCGGCTTTCAGTTATCAGTTGTCAGTTGTCAGTTATCAGTTATCAACATTTAGCACACCGGCTTGTGAGGCAACTCACCCCTTCGCGTGGCACCAGTCACTGTGCGCCCTCGTTTCCGAGAGTGTAATCAGGCTGGATCAGATTCTTATCCTGCAGTGGAAAGCCCGGGGAAATCCCATCATGGTGGAATTGACTGGAAAGCTGAAGTGCCCACTCTGCGAGGGGCGTGGGGAAGTGTTGCGATCGGAGATCGTGGACCGGTTTGCAAATCCGGAACTTCGCAAACGGCTTGATGCGCGGATTGCGGAGATTCTGGAAGCGAGCGCAATGGCTGGAGTTGGGCCGAAGGTTCGGAATTTCGAGAAAGAAGTGCACACCTGGAATCCGACGCTGCCGATGTGGCAGCGGAGTCCGAAGGAATAAGGCGCCTTCTCTCAGAAGGCAAATTCTGGCGCCGTCGCTTCGATTGTCCCACCCGCCAATTCCACAGTTGGCAAAGATTGCCAACCCTAGGGGTACCCCCCTCCCCCCCTGTCTATTGGAATCATGGGTTTAGGAGGAAATTCCCGCCAGGTCTTTGGGTTTAAAGGACTTATATGTAAAGTATTCCGGAATAATGACTTAGCGGCGATAAACTTTGGTTCTAGAATCGGGAGAAAGTGGGTCCTCAGTTCAGATTGTCCCCCAAAACGGAAAAGGCGCAGCCCGTGGGGCCACGCCTTTTATTTCAGCTTCCTATATTCAGAATATCAAATTGAGGTGGGGTAGGTGGACAAATTTCCCAACTTTATATTTGGAATGCCTTCATGGAGTTAAAAGGAATTTGTAAATTTTTCCCTCTTGACAAGATTTTCCTAGAACGGCAGGAGCAGAAATAAGTCACCTCGGAATGCGCGTCCCTCCGGGGCTAAAGCCCGATCAGTAGAGCGCTGGCACGGGAACGGGTGCGCCTAGTCCGCATCGCCGACCGCATCCTCGTTTACTACTGCAACTCGCTGCTGAAGGAGATCGATATCCTTGCCCGGCGCCTCTCCACCGTCGGGCCCTAGACCCAACCAAACTGTAAAGGATGTCATGATAACGCTGTGTAAAGGATGTCATGAGACTGGACAGGTAAACAGCTGCGCCACCCAAAACCCACACTAGCTTTTCACACGAGGTTTCCAGGCACGAAAATGCGGGAGGGATTGCTCCCTCCCGCTTCGTTTTATGCGAGATGCAATTCTCCGTTACACCAGGCCCTGATCCAGCATCGCATTCGCGACCTTCAGGAAGCCCGCGATATTGGCGCCGTTCACCAGGTTGCCGGGCGTGCCGTACTTCTCGGCCGTTTCGTAGCAGTTCTGGTGGATGGCAATCATGATCTTGTGCAAACGATCATCGACTTCTTCACGAGTCCAGGAGAGGCGCATGCTGTTCTGCGACATTTCGAGTCCAGAGGTGGCAACGCCGCCGGCATTGGCAGCCTTGGCCGGTCCGTAGAGGACTTTGGCGTCGAGGAACGCTTTGGTGGCTTCGAGGGTGCTCGGCATGTTGGCTCCCTCGCTGACTACCTTTACGCCATTCTTGATGAGGTTCGCCGCGTCTTTCGCGTTGATCTCATTCTGAGTGGCGCTCGGGAACGCGCAGTCGGCCTTGATGTTCCACAGCCAATTGTGATCGAGCTTCTTGTCGGTGGCGCTGTAGATGGCCTTCTTGAATTTCTCCGTGTACTCCTTGATGCGGCCACGGCGATTATTCTTCAGATCCATGACAAAGGCGAGCTTGTCGCGGTCGATGCCGTCGGCATCGTAGATGGCGCCGTCCGAATCGGACACGGTAACCGGCTTCGCGCCCAGATCCAGCAGCTTCTCGACGGTGTATTGCGAGACGTTGCCGCTGCCGGAGACCAGACACACTTTGCCTTCCAGCGTGTCTTTGCGAGTCTTCAGCATTTCCTGAGCGAAGTACACGCAGCCATAGCCAGTGGC
>JBEKIB010000022.1:0-51254 GCA_050011975.1 Terriglobales bacterium
TCAGTCCCACCGACTCGGGCAAACCCTGCGCCCTCGCCGATCATGTGTCCGAGCAGCGGATTGTGGTACAGAATCCACACCGGACGCGGATTCGCCGCCAGGCTCTTCTCGAGGCGAGCCATCACGCGCTTCATACCAGGCTCCGGCAGCGGGTTGAACAGGTAGAGCACCAGCGGTTCCTCCGGGAGTTCGAACTCGCGCGCGTCCGCGAGCATCGATTCGATGTGCACACAGCGCTGCGTTGGGCTCCGATAACCGCGTATGTTCTCCTCCGCCGCGCCATGCAACTCGGCAATCAATTCCACACCGATAATTTTCCGAAACGGATACTCCGACGCCATCAGCAGCGTCCGTCCCTTGCCGGAACCAATATCGACGAAGGTGAATCTCTCGAACTCGATGGGCTTTCCTCCCAGCTTTCCTTCCAGCTCTCCTTCTAACGACAGTCTCGCCATCATCTCTCGAAACAGAGCCGCGTCGGTCGGCTGATAAGGGGAATGAAATAACCCCAGCAGCCGCGCGCGCCAGCCCACCGTGCCGCTGGTGGTGTTGACTCGATGCTCCCAGTCGTACTCCATGTCGCCATAGCGCTGCCGCCGACGCTCGGGCGTCGACTCGCGCATAAACGTCCAAAGATTCCGCGCCAGCAGGGAACTCGCGCTCCAGGCGCCCTTCTCTCTAGTCTGCTCGCGCCACCAGTTAAGTAACGCTGTCCAGAATTGTTGGGGAGAACTTGAGGACACGCAAGGATGCTAACAAAACGGAGAAGGCGTCGTTAGCTATAGGCTGTTCGACCGTGGCTTCTAGCGAACAGCGAAAAGCGAGCAGCCTCTCCGCTTACTTCGAATCCGCCCGCGTCTTTCGCGGTGGTTGCGGCGGCTCCGCGCCCGGCGGAAGGCCCTTGGTAATAAAGAAAATGCTCTCCGGATTCTGCACTTCGATCCGCCCATCCGGCATCAGCTTGTACGCTCGACCCTTCGGATCGGCAGGCGTTCCATGGATGAACCCCGCGCGCTCCAGATCGCCCATGCTGGCCGGCAATCGTCCAGTCTGTTCGCGGTACTTTTCGACCACCTGTTCCAGCCGCGTCACGTCTTCATCCACTTGCAGCGCGAGCAGATGTTCGACCGCGTTCTCCCGGATCTGCGCTTCCTTGGTGCTCTGGTAGGTGGTGAACCACAACATGCGCGCCGTGTCGAATTCGCCCGCATGCTGCGCCATCCGTGCCGCCAGAATGGGCATGTATTCGTTGGTCACCGGAAGCTTCGCTCCCTGCGCAAACGCATCCGCGGCCCGCGCGTAGTCCTTGAACTCCGTGTAGTACAGAAATCCCAGGTTGTAGTAGAGCCGCCACTGGTCGGGATTGTGCTCGATTCCGTATTTCATCAGCGCCAGCGCCGCTCCCGGCAAGCCCGCGCCGCTGGGTGGTTTCGGAGCCAGAAAGTTGGCCCCAAACTGGTACGCCGGCAAAAGCTTCGGATCCAGTTCCGTCGTGACTTCGAGCAGCGGCGCCAGCAAGCGGAAATCGCCGGAACCACTGTGGTGCTGTTCTCCGAAATACTGCACCGCGCGCGTCCAGTAAATGTCGGCCAGCAGGCCGGTGTAGCCGAGACACATCCGCCGCAGTGCATTCGAAGAGCGCAGATACAGCGCTTCCTGCGCGACGGGTACCCGCCGCAGGTGGTCGATGCCATAGTGCGTCAACATGGCGCCTGCCATGGAGAACAACAGCACCGCGACCGCCACCAGGTTCACGCGCCGCGTGGAACTCATTCTCATTTCAGATTTCGGCGCTGGAAGATCAGCACCGCTCCCGCGATGGCCATTGCCGAATACAGCAGCGCGTACACGGTGTTGTACAGAATCAGGCGCCCAGGTACGGCGTCCCCGTGCGCCACCTGGCTGATCACGTTCAAGGCGGAAAAATTCGGCACCAGATAGGCGATGGCCGTCGCCAGCCAGCCACCGAGTCCATGTGTGATTCTGGCAAAGCCCCGCAGATCCTCCGCCAGACTTCCGATCACGAACAGTGCGAAGGTGAAAACCGCCGCCATCAGCGGCGTCGAAAAGGACGAGAAGAACAGCGCCAGCGCACACACGATCAGAAACTGCAGCACGATAAAATACAGCGCGACCAGCACCCACCCGTCCATCTTCTCGAACCTGTGCGCGACATAGAGCAGCGCCAGAAAAACGCCGATCGCCATGAGGAACGTGTTCACCACCAGCGTTCCCGTGAGCCCAAAGAACTTGCCCACTACAAACTCCCATCGGCGAACCGGCCGTGACAGAACCGTGTACAGCGTGCGCTTGTCGATCTCTTTCGAAACCAGACCAATCCCGATGAAGATGGCGATTACCACTCCGAACAGTGACACCGCCGTCAGCCCCAGGTTCACCACCACCAGGCGCTCGATGTCGATCGAAATTTCTCCCACCAGAATCGCCGCCCCGGAAAGCAGCAGCGCGAAGGCAATCAGGTTGTACAGAACCCGGTCGCGCACCGCCTCGCGAAAAGTGTTGAAGGCGATATAACCGATTCTGGAGTTCATACTCCCGCCCCTTTGCCGCTTTCCTTGTCCCGGCCTTCCGTGGGCCGCAGTTTCTGGATGTAATATTCTTCCAGCGAACTGCGCACCGGCGTCAGCGAAATCAACTTGAGGCGCTCGCGCCGCAGCACTTCGAGGGCCGCATCCTGCTGCTCCTCCGGCAATACCGCGTTCACCATGTCGCCACTGACCCGCGCCTCCGCCCCCAGGCTGGTCAAACCCGCCGGCACGCTGGGCGCCCAAAAAATAATCTCGACTTTGCCCTGCGTCCCGGAAGTCAATTCCGCGACCGCCCCCACTCCGCGCAACTCACCCTGGTGGATGATCCCCACCCGGTCGCAAAGCGCCTCCGCATCCGACAGAATGTGCGTCGAAAAGAAAACCGTCTTGCCTTCGTGCCGCAGTTGCTGGATCAGATCGCGAACCTCACGCCGCCCCGTCGGATCCAGTCCCGACATCGGCTCATCCAGAAACACCAGCTTCGGGTCGTGCAAGATCGCCTGCGCCAGCCCCACCCGCTGCAACATGCCCTTCGAGAACTTCCGCAACTGCATCCCCGCCGCATCGCTTAATCCCACCCGCGCCAGCATCTGCTCCACCCGCGCCGAGCGCCCTTTTGCCGGCATTCCAGAAAGCTGCCCATAATAGTTGAGCAGTTCGCGGGCGCTCAGATGGTCGTAGAAGTAGGGTTGCTCGGGCAGAAATCCAATCTGCGATTTCACCCACGGATCATCCATGTCCGCGCCCAGAATCCGCGCGCTCCCCGCCGTCGGGAACACCAGTCCCATCAGCAGCTTGAGGGTAGTGGTCTTGCCCGCACCGTTCGGGCCGAGGAAGCCGAACACCTCGCCCTCTTCGATCGTCAGGCGGAGCGGACGCAGCGCAAGTTTTGGCCGCTTGCGCCAGAATCCAACGGGGTAGCTCTTTTCCAGGTCGAGAATTTCTATCGCAGCCATGGCCATGCGCGCAATGCCCAGCCCCTTGCGTGGAATTTGATATGGAGACTGATACTGATGAAGAGAATTATAAGCAATGCTCGCGTGCCCTGTCCGTGTCTGCCAGTTCGGACGGTTACGAAGGTAAACCGCCGGCTGGGACCACGGCTCACCCCACAAGTCTTTGGCGCTCCGCCCTACTGTTGCGGACTGACCGTCTCATCGCAGGTCGTGATCGTAGTCATGCTGACGCGGACCACCGCGTCTTCGAACGAACAGAAATAGCGCATTCCCGAATAGTTCCACAGTACCGGGCTAGCGATAAAGTTGTAGCTTGAGCTCGGTGTGCCGTTTACATTGCTCAGCGTGAAGTTGTAGCCGCTCCGTTGGCCCCCACCCAGCACCGTATCAATCAGGCAGGCGCTCGTCGAATTCGGCGGTGTGCAAGTTGTGCCCCCCAGCGCCGCCAGGGTGGCCGCATACCCTACCGTCGGATAAGCCGAATTGTACGAGATCTGCGCCGTGTTCAAGGTCCGGACCGACGCCACGGCGGACGATTCGTTGGCCGCGATGCGCGAACGCAGAAAACTGGGCACAGCAATCGCCGCAATGATCAGAATGATGGCCACTACAATCAGCAGTTCAATAAGCGAAAATCCTTTGGCCTTTTGCATCGCATCTCCCTGATCTGGGATGACGATCCCGGATCGCGATCCCGGATGACCACATCCGATCAAGTTCCAACTACACTCTTGCACTTTGCATGCCGGACTCGGCCCCCTCCAGGCGAACCGTAAGTCCTTGGGAATGCAATGCAATTCGCCGCTCCGACTCCTCGTTCGCCGCTTTCCTCATTTCCCCGCAATCGAAAATGACATTTTTTGTCAGTGCACTTCCGGCCCTGGAAACGAGCAACCCGCTGAAAAACGTCCCACAATAAAAAAGCAGAGGATTTTCTCCTCTGCTTTTCTCCGGCTTGTACCCTCCCCCAGGTACTTTGCCAAATCCAAACTTACTGCAGCGGGCTCGAGGTGGTGTCACAGGTGGCGATTGCAGCGGTGTTGTAGCGCACCACGGCATCCGCAAACGAACAGAAGTAGCGCTCGCCCGACTGGTTCGGAGTCAGCGGCGTTGCGATCGCTTGGTAGGTGGACGCTGGGGTGCCGGTCACACCCGACAGAGCGAACTTATAGCCGCTCTTCGTGCCCGACGAAAGCTGTGTATCGATCAAGCAAGCCCCAGTCGAATTGGGCGGAGCGCAGCTCGTGCCCGAGAGAGCGGCCAGCGTGCTCGCAAAGCCGACCGTGGGGTAGGAGGAGTTGTATGAAATCTGTGCCGTGTTTAGTGTCCGAGTCGACGCTACCGCCGACGCTTCGTTCGCTGCAATCCGCGCCCGCAGCAGGTTCGGGATCGCAATCGCTGCAATAATTAAAATGATCGCTACCACTATAAGCAACTCGATCAGCGAAAAGCCCTTCTGCCTCTGCATTTTTTGAAATCTCCGCCCCAGCCGGGGTCCCACGTAGCCACGATAACCTTTCATTAGTTGCACTTGACGGACCGCTCTTCCCGCACGTGACCCAGGGTAAGTCCATACCGTTCAAAGTCTGTGTTTTCTTTGGCACCGTTTATGCCGGCTGTGCTTGAGAGGCCTTTCGCGTCGGCCTCCGCCGGTTGCTTGACAAGAATTGACAATTCTTCATGGATCGCTCTGCCAAATTTTGTCCGTCGCTGGGCCATCTTCGCGGCAAGAAATCAGAAGACTCGCACCAATAAAAAAAAGCAGAGGATTTCTCCTCTGCTTCTTTCCGGCTTGTACCCTCCCCCAGGTACTTTGCCAAATCTAAACTTACTGCAGTGGGGTCGAGGTGGTGTCGCAGGTCGCGATTGCAGCGGGGTTGTAGCGCACCACAGCATCCGCGAACGAGCAGAAGTAGCGGACACCCGTCTGGTTCGGAGTCAACGGTGTTGCGATTGCTTGATAGGTGGACGCCGGAGTGCCGGTTACGCCCGTCATTTGAAAGGCATAGCCACTCTTCGTGCCCGACGAAAGCTGCGTATCGATCAAGCAAGCGCCCGTCGAATTGGGCGGAGCGCAGCTCGTGCCCGAGAGAACAGCCAGACTGGAACCAAAGCCTACCGTCGGGTAAGCCGAGTTGTATGAAATCTGTGCGGTGTTCAGTGTGCGAACCGACGCCACGGCGGACGACTCATTCGCCGCAATACGTGCGCGCAACAGGTTCGGGATGGCAATCGCGGCAATGATCAGAATGATCGCTACCACAATCAGCAATTCGATCAGTGAGAAGCCCTTTTGTTTCCTCATTTAGATTATCCTCGTCTCCGTTTAACTGGTTTGGTTGGATGACCAACTCGCTTGTACTATCGCACTCTAGGGGCCAGAAACCAAAGTGACGGAAGTCAGATGTCCTTCTGGATGCAAACTCAGCGTTTTCAGTGGCCTTCTGCGGGATAGTCACCTCCCCAGTCACCCTCAATACTTCCAGTATGACATTTTCAGAGACCCAGATTGACAAATTTTGCCAGTCGTCCCTCGTCTCCATCTTCCCCTCAAACCGCCCGTCAGGTGCTGCAACTCCCATTCTCGAAGAACGCTCACCTTTGCTTTTCTTGCGCCCGCTTGCACTTTCCCGGCGGCTTGGCAACCTGTGCCGCAAGTGCCCGTTACTTGCCGGAGAGGAGCGACTCCGCTGTTGCCTGCGCTTCGGCAAGATTCGGCGAGAAGCGGGCGACGCGGTCGGAAATCGCTTTTGCTTCCTCGGACCGCCCTTGCAGCCGCAAAGCCTCCGCTAAGAGCAAGTAGCCAACATCGGTGGGCTCGACGGCCATGGCATGGGAGTACTGCCGAACCGCTTCCGGCAGGTCGCCCTCTTTCTGAGCGATCAAGCCTAGTCCGATCATTGCCATAGTTTGCTCGGGCGCCAACTGCAGCGCCCTTTCAAAATACTGCTGCGCCTTCTTCGACTCACCCATTTGGCGGTAGGCAGAACCCAGATTGCCGTAGGCTTCCGCGCGAAGAAGCTCGTTGGCCGTGTAGCGAGCTACCAACTGATACCGTTCGATGGCTGCGGTTAGATTGCCGCGGCCATGCTCATAGGTGCCGAGACCCAGATTGGCCGGCAGATCATCCGGGCGGATGGCGAGCGCGGCGCGGAAATGCGCCGCCGCCTCTTCGGTCCGGCCCTGCTTGGCCAGAAAGTATCCCAGTGTGTCATGGGCGACGTAGTTGTTCTGCGTCAACGCCAACGTGCGCCGCCAGAATGACTCAGTATCGTGCCAGTACCCAACCTGGCGGTAAGTGAGAGTCCCCAACACCAGCAGGCAAGAAACTGCGGGAATGACAAGCCATGCGGCGGAAAGTCGGTACGTTTGCGCCCCGTCGGCTGCCAGCCAGGTCAACATCAGAAACAACCCAACGAACGGGATGTAAGCGTAGCGATCCGCCATGGCCTGAGCCCCCACTTGAACCAGCCCGATCATCGGTACCAGGCTGCCCAGAAACCAGAACCATCCGACCGCAAGATACCGTTGCTTTCGCGCCCGAAGGACCAAGGTGGTGACCAGCACCAATACCAGCACCGCCGCGCCTGCTTGCCATGCCGGGTAGAGTTCGGTGGGGTGCGGATAGAGCGCGACGAGCTTCGAAGGCCAGAGAGCCTTCCCAAGGTAGCGCACATACGAGATCGCGGCCGTCTCCAACCGAAGAAGCAGGCTGTAGTGGGAAGACTGGACCGCGCCTCCGGCCTTCTGGGCCTTCATCGTTAGCACCGCGCTGGCTGCCGAGAGCAGCAGGAGTGGCAACTTTTCCAATACCAGCCATCCGCTCCACAATCTGGGCGCGTTCCCGCCGCCCGCCGCCCGACTCGTCACTGCCGGAGCGCCGATCCGCCCGAGCGGCCAGTAGTCCCACAGGCAGAGCAGAAACGGAAACGTGATCACCTGTGGCTTGCTGAGCAGCGCCAGCGCATACACGAACATCACCATGGCATAACGGCGGATCCCAGGGCGGCGCGTGTACCAGACATAAGCCTGCAGGGCGACCAGAAAGAACAACATGCTCAACACGTTCTTCCGCTCCGACGCCCAGGCTACGGACTCGACGTTGATGGGATGAAGCGCAAACAGAGCGGCGACCATCAGGCTGCGCCAGCAGAATCCCGTGGCGCTCTGGAGCAGCAGAAAGAGAAGGACAACGTTGGCGGCATCGAGCAGCACACTCACGTAGTGATGCCCCGCAGGATTCAGTCCGAAAAGTTCGCAGTCGAGAGCGTGGGAAAGCCAGGTCAGCGGGTGCCAGTTCGCCTGATCATAAGTGGTAAAACTCCATTTCACGGTCGCCCGCGTCAGGCCCGCCCTGACGTGAGGATTGTCGGTAATGTACCGATCGTCGTCATAACTGAGGAACCCGTTGTGAGTCACGGGGCTGTAGGACACGAGCACCACGACCGTCAGCAGCAGGCAGAGCAGTTGAGTTCGCCGCTCGGGCGACTGAAACAGCCTGGAGGAAGCCGAGACTGCCGGTTCTTCCAGACGTTTCGGCGCTGCGGCAAAGGGAGACGAACTCATGGATTCAATAATTCTGAACCAGATACGAAGGATTCGCGAGATAGAACTGCGAAACGTGAGTTCCCTTGGTTACTATTGGACGATCATTAGCTGACGGCCAAGAAAAACTCGCGCTAGTAAAAAAGCAGAGGATTGCTCCCCTGCTTCTTTCCGGCTGGTACCCTCCCCCAGGTACGTTGCCAAATCTAAACTTACTGCAGTGGGGTCTGGGTGGTGTCGCAAGTGGCGATTGCACCGGCGTTGTAGCGCACCACGGCATCGGCGAACGAGCAGAAGTAGCGCACGCCCGTCTGGTTCGGAGTCAGCGGCGTTGCGATCGTCATATAGGTTGACCCCGGAGTGCCGGTGACGTTGTTCAAAACGAACGAATAGCCGCTCTTAGTGCCCGACGAAAGCTGCGTGTCGATCAGGCAAGCTTGGGTCGAGTCTGGCGGAGCGCAGTTCGTGCCCGAGAGAACGGTCAGATTGGAACCATAGCCCACCGTCGGGTAGGCGGAGTTGTATGAAACCTGTGCCGTGTTGATGGTACGAACCGCCGCCACCGCCGCCGACTCATTGGCCGCAATACGTGCGCGCAACAGGTTCGGGATAGCAATCGCGGCGATGATCAGGATGATCGCTACCACAATCAGCAATTCAATCAGTGAGAAACCCTTTTGTTTCTGCATCTAAATTCGTCCTCGTTCCCTTTGAGCGCCTTGGTTGGATGATCAACTCGCTTGTACTATCGAACTCTGGGTGCGGAAGCCTGAGTTACGGAAGGGGCATGTCATTCTGCGCAATCGGACTGACGTAGGAAAGTAAACGACTTGATCGGTGCCGTTCGTTGTCCCTCGGGTTCTTGATTTTCCTCGCTTTTTCTCAGCGTGCTCGGCGTCTCGGCGGTAGAATAGCCCTCGCCGGAGCGCCCATGCCGAACCTTCAATTGAATGCCGATCGCGATATCGCTCGCGCTTCCACGCTGCCCGCACCCCTGTATTTCAAACCGGAGACGTTTGAGGAGGAAAAGAGCAAGCTCTTCGCTTCCACCTGGCAGGTCGTCGGTCACGTTCACCAGGCCGCGAGCCCGGGCGACTACTTTACTTTCGACCTCATCGGGGAGCCGCTGCTCATCGCCCGCGGCGACGACGGCATTCTGCGCTGCTTTCACAACGTCTGCCGCCATCGCGCCGGCAATCCCGCCTCCGGCTGCGGCAACCGCAAGCTCTTCCGCTGCGGCTACCACGGCTGGACCTACCGCCTCGACGGCGCTCTGCTCGTCACCCCTGAATTCGATGGCGTCGAAGATTTCGATCCCCAGGACTTCGGCCTCGTCCCGGTGCGCCTCGAGGAGTGGTTCAACCTCATCTTCGTCAATCTCGATCCCGAGGCCGGCCCCCTGCGCGAGTCTCTCGGCGAATTGCCCGCTCAAGCCGAAAAGTTCGACTTCGGCAGCATGAAGTTCTCCGAGCGCCGCACCTACGAAATGAACTGCAACTGGAAGACCTACATCGACAACTATCTCGAGGGCTACCACGTACCCAGCGTCCACCCCGCGCTCAATCGCGAAATCAACTACAGCGCCTACACCGTCGAGCCTTATCCCCAGTACGTCCGCCAGTGGACTCCGATCCGCGGCGCCCAGCCCGGAGACGCCACCCCGCGCCGCTACCCGCAATCCGGTGCTGACCTCACCGCCGATTATTTCTGGGTCTTTCCCAACTGGATGCTCAACTGCTATCCCGATAACATCTCCGTCAACATCATCCTGCCCCTCGGGCCCGAGCGCACGCGGGCAAGTTTTGAATGGTATTTGCCGGAAAAAGATCTGGGGAGCGAAGCCGCCCGCAAGGCTTTAGCCTTCAGCGACGAGATTCAGATCGAAGACGCCAGCATCTGCGAGATCGTGCAGAAGAATCTCCACTCCCGCAGCTACCACAGCGGCCGCTACAGCGTGAAGCAGGAAAAAGGCGTCCACGCCTTCCATCAGATGTACCGCGAGCTCATGCCCTGATTTCCGCAGTTGTGTACGCCTGTGTCGCCCGTGGCCCAAGGTTTTGCTTTTCCTCGATTTTTCTCGGCGTCTCGGCGGTGAGAAAAAGCAGGCCCGGCACTGGTTACCGTCGATTTGTTCCGGGCACCGTAGAACCGTCTCGTCAACAAACATCGCGTTAGAATCGTCATCGGCGGGAAGGCATGTTGTCTTAAGGAAGGGATATTGCCTTGAGCAAGCGCTAGCCTTCTGCCAACCAAGTCGCCTCCAGCTATCGACATGTCAGTCTCCCACGAGAAGCGCGTCGTCATCTTCAGTCTCTTGCTGGTGGCGGCCACGCTTGCTTTCTACAATCCCATCGTCGGTAACCGATTCACCGATTTTGACGACTCCGTATACATTCTAAAAAATGTCCAGGTTCAGACCGGCCTGACATGGGACACCGTGAAATGGTCGTTCACGACTTTTCACGCCGGCTTCTGGCACCCGCTGACTTGGCTCTCGCATGCCCTGGACTGCCAGATTTTTCGCCTCAATCCCGCCGGCCACCACTACACCAATCTTCTGCTGCACGCGGCTAATGCGGTTCTGCTCTTCTTGTTGTTGCAGCAGGCGACCGGATTTACCTGGTCCAGTCTGGTAGTGGGTGCGCTGTTTGCACTGCACCCCATCAACGTCGAGTCGGTAGCCTGGGCGGCAGAGCGCAAGAATGTGCTCAGCATGCTGTTCTTCCTGCTCGCCCTGCACGCTTACGACCGCTACGCGCGGACCGGCCGGCGTTATCTCTATTGGTGGGTCGCCGTTCTGTTCGCACTGGCCCTGATGGCGAAGCCGCAGGTCGTCACCCTGCCGTTTGTGCTTCTGCTTTGGGATTATTGGCCGCTCCAGCGAATGGGTTCGGTCGGAGGCTCGACTTCGGCCCTCACCCAGCGCTCGTTCTCTTTTCTGGTCTGGGAAAAAATGCCCCTCTTCATTCTTGCCCTGGCCGATTCAGTCGTCACCGTGATTGCGCAACGCGCCGGGGCCGCGGTACGCACCGCTCAGGAAGTCTCGCTGTCGGCGCGCTTCGAAAATGTCTTGGTCTCCTACGTGCGTTATCTGGGGAAAGCGTTTTGGCCCTCCCGCCTCGCTCCCCTGTATCCGCATCCGGGCAATTCGCTGCCCACCGGCCAGGTGGTGGGCGCAGCGGCGCTGCTGCTTCTGCTGTCCGCGCTCGTGCTGCACTGCCGCGACCGCCGCTATTTGTTAGTCGGATGGTTCTGGTTTCTGGGAACCCTGGTCCCCATGATCGGGATTATCACGGTTGGCGAACAGGCGATGGCCGACCGCTTCGCGTACATCCCCTTTATCGGTTTGTTTGTCGCGGTTGTCTGGACTCTAAGCGCCTGGACTTTTGATGCGGTCGCCGCTCAGTATCGAATCCCCAGGGTGTGGCGCGCTGCCGCCGCCACGCTCGTTGTCTTCACTCTGGGATGCCTCACCTATCGCCAACTCGGCTACTGGCGCGACGATGAAACCCTCTGGCGCTATACCTTGAGCGTCACCGACCGGAATTACATGGCACACGACAATCTTGCGATTGCCTTGGCCAAAGCGGGCCGCTCCGACGAGGCGGTCGTTCAGTTTCAGGCCGCCGCGGCACTGCACAAGTATCCCGCGAACCAGGTGCTTACCCTCGCTTTGTACGAATTAAGGGTCGGGCATCCCGAGGAGGCGATCGAGGAATGCGATTCGGTCCTGCGCACTTCGGCCGATCCCAACGTTCAAGCTGTCGCGTGGAGCGAACGTGGCCAAGCGCACTTGCAGTTGCGCCACTACGATCAGGCCGCCGAGAGCTACCAGAATGCTCTGCGCCTGAATCCCGAGGACGAAATGGCGCTCATTGGTTCGGGTCTCCTGGCGCTGCGGCGGGACCAGCCCGACGCAGCGATCAGCCAGTTAGCCCATGTCGTGAAAATCGATGCCAGCGATGTCAATCTCCTTCTCTACGCGCAGGCTCTACGCCGCGCCGGTCGCACCGCGGAGGCCGACTCCGCTTCGGCCGAAGCCCTGAAGGTCTCCTCGGATTTAAGCCAGGCTCAAACCGCAGCCGGACAATTACTCTCCGTTGTCGGCCGGCCGTAAGGAACTTTCACCGCCGAGTACGCCGAGCAAGCTAGAGGAAAATCAAAATCCTCAACCCCAAGGGACGCTGCAACGGCGGAATACGAACGACGGCGGAATACGAACGACAGCGGAACACGAACGTTGGACTGCTGTTGTTTTTCCCGGCTTTTTCTCGGCGTACTCGGCGTCCCGGCGGCGAAAACTCAGGTCTTCTTCAGCAGCAAACAAGTGATGTCGTCGTGCTGCGGAGTGTTCCCCACGTGCCGATCCAAATCCGCCAGCAGACTGCGCAGTAGTTCCGCCGGTGCCGACCGCGACTCGCGATCCACCAGTCGTATCAATTCCGGCTCGCCGTATTCCTCATCCTTCGTATTGACCGCTTCGACCACCCCATCGGTAAAAATCACCAGCCAGTCGCCACTTTCCAGCCGAGTCGTTCCCACCTGGTAAGGCGACTCCGCAAAAATTCCTATCGGGACGCCTCCCGCCTCCAGCCGTTCCACCGTGCCCGATTTCCTCCGCAGAATCGGAACGTTATGCCCCGCGTTGACATAAGCCACGTCGCCGGTTGCCGCATCCAGTTCGGCGAAGAAGGCAGTCGTGAAGCGAGCTCCACCCATGCTGTTCGAACAGGCATAGCGATTCACGCTGGCCACCAGTTCCGCCAGCGCGATGCCGCTTGTCGACAGCGTCCGCAGACTGGCCTGGAAGGTCGCCATCAGCATCGCCGCCGGAATACTTTTTCCCGCCACATCCGCCACCACAAACAGAATGCGGTCTTCGCTAAACGTCCGCCCCGGCCGCAGGATCACATCGTAATAATCGCCCGCCACCGTGTTGGCCGGTTGCGTCGCGTAAGCGATTTGATATCCCGGAATCTGCAGCGGAGCGCCCGGCAACAGCCACGCCTGAATATCTTTGGCGATTTCCAGGTCGCGTTTCATCACCACCCGATCCGCCAACTCCAGCAGCAACACGACGAACAGCAACAACCCGCCCCAGAAATGAAAGTCCAGTCCTTGGACCTCGACATGTTTGTCGCCGTTGATGTAAGTAAGCCCGCCGCCAGGAAAGAACAGCAGAATCAGCGCCACCAGCAGCAGCACCCGGCGCGCCGGGGTCAGCTTTTCCAGGATTGCCCAGAACAGAGCCTTCATGATCAGCCAGGCTCGCCGCAACAGATGCGGTTCCGCCGGCAGATTCTCCAGCCCCGCCGAGTACAGCCGGTAGCTTGATCGCGCATCTTTCTCAAACTGCGCCCAGAGCTCGTTCAGCTCCAGCCCCTCGCTCACCCGATGCCAGAACTGCCGGGCATTGCCCTTCAATCGGGATGATGGAGGAACCGTTTGCTGAGGAGAAGCCATGGCGGAGCAATCATTATAGGCTGCTGCCGCCGTTCGCAGCCTGCGGAAAGCTCGTGTAGAGACGGGGCTTGCCCCGTCTAGGGCTTGCCCGAAATTCTTGGCTCGGTACCGGTCTAGGTAAGAGAAGGAAGAGCCACCAGACCGATCCTTCAGAACAGGTCCAGTTGCTGATTCGCCTTTTCCCCAGCGTGTGCCCGCTCGCTTCGTCTGGCATATTCCATCTCAATCCCATATTTCCGTCGCAACATCGTCATCAGCTGCGACAGTCTCTGCCCGTACCCCTTCGGCAGAAATGCGCGATTTTCATAGCGCCTCTTGTAGTTGTCGACCAGGGCAGGGAACTGTTCCTCCAGAAACGGCAGGAACACCGCCGCTGAGCACGGTTTCAGGAAAAGCGGGTTGGCAAAGATATATTTCGCGCCCGCTTCACTGGCCGCCTTCACCAGAGCCTCCAGATCGCGCGGGCGATCCGTGATCTCGGGCAGCACCGGAGCGCAGATCACGCCCGCGTCCACCCCCGCCAGATTCAACTGGCGAACTGTCTCCAGCCGCAGATCGGGGCGCGGCGCCCGCGGCTCCAGTTTCCGCGCCAGTTCCACATCCACCGTGGTCACCGTCACATTCACAAAGATTCGATTGTTCTCCCCTACCCGCCGCAGAATCTCCGCATCCCGCGTAACCAGGTTCGACTTGGTCACAATCCCGATTTCCAGGCCCGAATGTTTTGCCAGCTCTTCAAGAATGGCGCGCGTCACCTCAAAGCGCCGTTCCGCCGGCTGATACGGGTCGGTAGCCGTGCCGATGGCAATCTCCTCCCCTCGCTTCACCTTCTTTAACTCTTGCCGCAGCAGCTCCGCCGTATGCTGCTTGACGAAAATTTTCCGCTCGAACTCGACGCCGTCGCGCAATTCCATGAACTCGTGGGTGTAGCGCGCATAACAGTATTTGCAGGCAAACTCGCAGCCGCGATAAGGATTGATGGCCCAGGTAAAAGGCAGATTGCGCCGGCTTACAACACGGCTGAGCAGCGAACGAGCCCCCAAAGTGAAGTACCCGACGTTATGCCCTTCGCGCAGCGACTCACCCGCAGCCGCAATCCGAGCGATGCCAATTAACTTCGGGCGGGACTCGGCATCGGGGAGCAAAGGGAGTGAGGCCATAGGCGTCGGCGATATTCGCCATTTGTTCGCCTACAATACCTCCTGCCTGGACTCTTGTCAAATGGGGAGTGCTTGGCATCCGGGATGCAAGCTCCATCGTTTTCGTCCGCTGTAGCCTTACGGATGCTCGCCCTGTGCCGGCATCAGCCCCGGCGGCGGCGCCGGAATCGCGATATCCAGTTTGTTAACCGCCCCAAGCGATGACAATGGCTTGTCGAATTCGCTCACGTTGCCCACCACCAGCACCGCCATCTGCTCGCGGTGGATGTACTTCGCCGCCACCCGCGCCACGTCTTCCTTCGTAACTCCTTCGATCCCCGCCTGAAACTTCTCCAGAAAATCCAGCGGATAGCCATAAAACTCATAAGCCATTTTTTCCTGCAAAACCTTCTCCGGCGAATCAAACCGAAAGACAAAAGAATTCAGAATCGCGTCCTTGGCGCGCTTGATCTCCTCATCGTTGATAGGGCGCGTGGCCAGGTCGGCGATTTCCTCATCAATCGCCTGAATCGATTCGATCGTGGTCTTGCTCTTGGTGCTCACCATCAGCCGCAGCATTCCAGGATGATCCCACCCCGCGCCCACTCCACCGCCGACTCCATAGGCGAGTCCTTTGGTGGTGCGAATGTCGTTAAACAGCCGCGACGAAAATCCTCCGCCGAAGGCCTCGTTGAACACCGAGGTCGCAAAGTAGTCCGGACTCCTGCGCGTGATGCCCAACGCCACCATCTGAATGTTGCTTTGATTCACGTCGGTCTTATCGACTTCGTAATATCCCGGCTTCGCGGGCTCCGGCTTGATCTCCGGACCATTTGCCGCTGGCCCCTTAGGCCACGCCGCAAACGCCTCGCGCAGACGAGCTTCCATCTTCGCCGAGTCGAAGTCGCCGACTACGCCCAGAATAATGTTGTTCGGGTGAACGTACTTGCCATGCCACTCGACCAGATCCTGCCGCGTGATCGCCGCCACCGTCGCATATTCCGCGACCCGCGCATACGGACTATTCGCGCCATACACCAGCTTCGCCGCTTCCCGTCCCGCAATCTGCGAGGGATCGTCATTGCGCCGCGAGATGCCGTCGTACATCCCCTTCTGCGCAATCTCAATTTTGTCGGCGCGGAATTCCGGATTCTTCAGCACATCCTCAAACACGCGAAACACGTCGTCGAAATCTTCTTTCAGACAAGACCAGCTCACGCTTGTCGAGTCGCCGCTTGCGCCGGTTTCGACCTTGGCGGCGCGCTGCTCCAGGTAATCGTCCAGTTGATCGCCGGTCTGGGACTTCGTCCCGCCGGTGCGCCACACTTCGCCATAAATATCGGCCAGCCCCGTCTTGTTCGCCGGAACCGCGCGCGCGCCGCCGCGAATCCGAGCCGTGCCGTCAATCATCGGCAACTCGTGGTCTTCCTGAAGAAAAACCACCATGCCATTCGGCAACTCGATGCGCTTCGGCTGCGCCGGATGAAACGCCGGCAACTTGGGAATCGGTATTTTCTGCCAGGCCTGCTGCGAAGTCTGCTGCGGCTGTGCCCACACTTGTATCGAACTGCTGAAGAAGCCAACAAACAGGACAAGAGCAAAGACGACCAGTGGCTTCGTATCAGGGTATCGCTTTAGCGATACCGTAAATCCCTCGAAATCCGTTGCCCCTTTAGGGGTTGAACGCGCGCCCTTCACTGTCCACCTCCTTGCGGCCCAGCACCATTCCCCGGAGGCCCGCCAGCAAACTCAATAATCCCCACCGTCCGGTTATCGGGTGTGAACGTCTTGGCCGCCACCCGCCGAATATCCGCCTTGGTGACTTTTTCGATCCGGTCGACTGAGCGGAACAATTCCCGCCAGTCGTCATAGCGCGCCTGATACAGCCCAAGCTCGGACGCCAGACCCTCATTCGATCCGAGCGACCGGATCAGGTTCGCCTTGGCCCGCGTCTTGATCATTTTCAGCTCTTCATCCGAAATATCTTCTTTCTTCAACCGTTCAATCTCCACATGAATCGCATCGGCCACTTCCTGCGGCGTGTGCCCCGGAATCGGGAACGCATAAAACGCGAACAATTGCGGATACTTGGTTCCCGGCAGCCCGGTAAATCCCGCCGAGTCCGAAGCAATCTGTTTGTCGCGAACCAGCGCCCGGTAGAGCCGGGAAGTGCGCCCATTCGACATCAAATCGGCAATAGCCTCATACACCTGGTCATCCGGGTTACGGTAATCCGGACGATGATAGCCTTCGAGATAAAGCGGCTGCGACTGCTCGCGCAGCACCACCCTGCGCTCCGAGTTCTGCGGAGGCTCAACCGTAGTAGCCGTGTCCGGCTGCGGACGCGCCGGAATTCGCGAAAAATATTTCTCGACAATCGGCATCGCTTCTGAAGCCTTTACGTCTCCAACCACGGTGACCACCATGTTCGAAGGCACGTAGTACTTGTCGAAGAAGTTCTGTGCGTCGGTCGCCGAAAAAGAATTCAAGTCCGAGATCCACCCGATCGTCGGCCGATGATAAGGATGCGCCGCGAACGCCTCTTCCGTGAATTGCTCAAGCAACCGCCCGATGGGATTGCTGTCGACCCGCATGCGGCGCTCTTCGATCACCACGTTGCGCTCTTTGTAAAATTGCCGCAGCACCGGATGCAGAAAACGCTCCGATTCCAGATAGGCCCACAACTCCAGCCGGTTCACGGGGAACGAATAGAAGTATTGGGTCTCATCGTAACTGGTTTCGGCGTTCATCCCCTCGCCGCCTTCGCTTTCGACAATCTTGCCAAACTCATTGTTGTAAGGGTTGGAGATCTTGTCGGCGGCCGCAGTCGCATCCTTCCACGTTTGCTCAAGTTGCTTGAGCTTCTGCTCGTCGCGGTCCACCGGCTTGTCGCGCTCGGCAATGTATGCGGCATAAGCCTCTTCGACTTTAGCCAGCGCAACTTTTTCGTCAGCGTAATCGCGCGTCCCAATCGTCTCCGTTCCCTTGAACGCCATGTGCTCGAACATGTGCGCCAGGCCCGTCTTGCCCATCGGATCCTGCACCGATCCCACATCCACGTGCGTAAAGAACGAAAACACCGGAGCCTCCGGCCGCTCGCAGATGATAATGGTGAGCCCGTTGGCCAGCTTCTTGACCGTGGTCCGCTTCTCGAATGAAGTCAGATCCTGCCCCAGAGCCAGCGAGCACAGCACGAAACAGACAACCACTGTTTGTATAAGAGTCAAGCGGGATTTCATCCTGCCTCCACGTCACAACCCCAAAAATTTGAAGTTACGTGGTGGCAGGGAAGGTTGTCAAACGAGCGGCATCGGGAAAATAGCGGCGCTGGAAGTAAAGCGCTACGTTGACCAGCATGATCATCACGGGCACTTCAACCAGGGGGCCAATGACCGCAGCGAACGCAGCCCCGGAGTTAATGCCAAAAACAGAAACGGCAACCGCAATCGCGAGCTCAAAGTTGTTCGAGGCCGCGGTGAAGGAGAGCGTGGCCGTCTTCGAATAGTCGGCGCCGAGTTTCTTCCCCATGTAAAACGATACCAGGAACATCACGACGAAGTAGATCAACAGCGGCACCGCGATCCGCAGGACATCGAGCGGGAGCCGAACGATGTAAGCGCCCTTGAGTGAGAACATCACCACAATCGTGAACAGCAACGCAATCAGCGTGAGCGGGCTTACGCGGGGAACAAAAATACGCTCATACCACTCGCGCCCTCGAAGCCGCAGCAGCAGCGTGCGAGTTACGAACCCGGCAAGAAATGGAATGCCAAGATAAATAAATACGCTCTTTGCGATTTCCAAGATGGAGACATGGACAATAGCACCGTGGAGGCCGAGTTTTGCGGGAAGAACCGTGATGAACAGCCAAGCGTACGGCGAGTAGAAGAAAACCTGGAACAGGGAATTAAAGGCAACCAGGCCAGCAGCATATTCGGTATCGCCGCTGGCCAGTTCGTTCCAGACGATGACCATCGCGATACAGCGAGCCAGCCCGATCATGATGAGTCCAGCCATGTACTCGGGGTAGCCGCGCAAAAACACGACGGCCAAAGTGAACATCAGGATCGGACCCACCACCCAGTTCTGAATAAGGGACAGACCGAGCACACGTGTGTTGCGGAAAACCTCGTGCAGTTTCTCATGCCGCACTTTTGTGAAGGGCGGGTACATCATCACGATGAGTCCCACCGCAATCGGAATCGAAGTAGTGCCGATGCTGAAGCGATTCAGAAACGGCACAATGTCCGGCACCCGCCATCCCAAACCGACACCGGCGACCATGGCGGCAAAGATCCACGCGGTGAGATAACGGTCAAAGAAATTGAGACGGCGGGATGGCTTCATCGTTGCTATGGTCACTGTCCTTGTCGCCCAATGCGATCCACTTCTTTTTTCAGCGCCAGCCGATCCAAAGCCGCCAGAGGAAGAGCAAGAAAAAGACCGATCCGCCGGTCAAGAATAAAAAACGCATCGCGGAAGGCGCGCTCGATTTCGGCGGAGTCGCCGTGAACCGCGGCCGGATCGGGAACTCCCCAGTGCGCCGTCATGGGCTGTCCCGGCCACAGCGGGCAGGTCTCCTTAGCAGCGTTGTCGCAGACCGTGAATACGAACTGCATCTCGGGAGCGCCACGCCGCCCGAATTCGTCCCAGCTTTTACTGCGCAGGCCGGTTGTGGAGATGCGAGCCATCTCCAGCTGCTTCAAAGCCTCGGGACGAACCGCTCCCGAAGGATGGCTCCCGGCGCTGTAGGCGGTGAAGACAGGCTTTCCTTTGTGGTTAAGGATGGCCTCGGCCATGATGGAACGCGCAGAATTTGCCGTGCACAGGAACAGAACGTTGTAGCGGGCGTCCATGGTCACCGTTTCGGCTTCACCGCGCGCACAAACGCGCTCATGACCTTTTCATCGACCTGCGCCGCGATCGCATCCACGTCAATGCCCGATGAGGAGAGAAACTCGCGCGCGTCCTCAACCCGATAAATTCGTGTCGGTTCAATCTCGATTTGCTCAAAACCGGCGGCCGAGAGCTTGCCGCGATATTCCTTTTCGTCCAGAGCGCCGGCGATGCAACCAACCCACAACAGCACACTCTGCCGGACCTCGGGGGCGATTTCGCCGCGCGTGACCACGTCTGAAACCGCAAGCCGCCCGCCCGGCTTGAGCACGCGAAACGCCTCGCCGAGCACGCGGTCTTTGTCGGCGGAAAGATTGATCACGCAGTTGGAAATGACGACATCGACCGTATTGTCGGGCAGGGGAATGCTCTCAATCTCGCCCTTCAGGAATTCGACGTTCTCCGCGCCCGCCTTGTGCTTGTTTTCGTTTGCCAGGGCAAGCATCTCGTCCGTCATGTCGAGGCCGTAGGCTTTGCCGTGTGGGCCGACGCGCCCAGCCGAGAGCAGCACATCAATGCCGCCGCCCGAACCCAGATCGAGCACAGTTTCGCCGGGCTTCAATTGCGCAAGAGCCGTTGGGTTGCCGCATCCGAGCGAAGCCAGCATCGCTTCTTCGGGGATCTGCCCGGCCTGCGACGCGTCGTACAGATTCGAAGTGATCGGATCGCACGAGAGTCCGCTGGCCGCCGCCGCGCCGCAGCAACTGCTGCCGCCGCTTGTGACGCGCAAAGCCGCTTGTCCGTATTTCTCTTTTACGACTTCTTTTATATTGACCACATTGGCATCGGGCATGATCGTTTCTCCTACTTACAGAATTGGACGAGATCTTGCGGCTTAAGCGCCTTGTTCCGGGTGCAGCACTCGGCATAAAGAAATTGCAGAATTTCGCGTAGCGCTTCTGTGTTGGCGGTGTATCGCAGAAATGTGCCCTTGCGCTCGACCCGCACCAGGTCTTCATTCTTGAGCTTGTCGAGATGGTGAGACAGCGTGGAGCCGGGAATCTCGAGGTCATCCTGGATCTCGCTAACCACCAGTCCCTCGGGATGCGCAGAGAGCAGCAGTTGCATAATGCGCAGTCGCGGCTCGGTACCCATGGCCGAAAACATGTCGGCATAGCGGGCGACGCGTTCACTGTTAGTTCGAATCTTGCTGGCAGCGCTGGTCATGATTCGATAATACTAGAAATATAGTGCCAGCGTCAAGGACGGCAACGATATACTGGAACCCGCTTTGCGGCCGCTGCTCGCAGCTCGCAGCCCGAAGCCCGCAGCTCCATGTCTACGCCCACCATCGTCGAAGTCGAAGGCCGCAAGCTCAAGCTCACGAATCTTGAGAAGGTCCTCTATCCCGCTTCAGGTTTCACCAAAGGGCAGGTCGTGGATTTCTACGTCCGCATCGCGCCCCTGCTGGTGCCGCATCTCGCCGGACGCCCGCTCACCATGAAGCGCTATCCCGAGGGAATTGACCACGAATACTTTTTTGAAAAGAACGCGCCCATGCACCGGCCGGATTGGGTGAAGACCGCGCCCATCTGGAGCGAGAGCAACCACCGCACCATCCATTTCATTCTCGCCAACGATTTGCCCACGCTGGTGTGGATCGCGAACCTCGCATCGATCGAACTGCACCCATCGCTCTCGCTGGCCGCCGACATCGCGACGCCAACGATGATTGTTTTTGATCTTGACCCCGGACCTCCGGCGAACATCGTGCAGTGCGCGCAGGTTGGCCTCTGGGTGCGCGAGATTTTCGATCACTTCGGCCTGCAGAGTTTTCCGAAAACCTCCGGCTCGAAGGGGATGCAGATTTATGTTCCATTGAACTCGATGACGATGCCCTCGGCAACCCTGCCCACGAAAACCAGTTACCAGCAGACGAAGTCTTTTGCCCACGCGGTGGCGCGTCTGCTCGAGCAGGAGCACCCCGAACTGGTTGTCTCCGACATGAAAAAAGCCGTGCGCACCAATAAAGTGTTCGTCGACTGGAGCCAGAACGACCAGCACAAGACGACGATTGCGGTGTACTCATTGCGTGCGCGCGAGCGTCCGACGGTGTCGACGCCGATTACATGGGAAGAAGTCGAACAAGCGCTCAAGAAAAAAGATGCGGCACGGCTGGTGTTCGAGGCGAAAGACGTGCTAGCGCGCGTAGAGAAGATGGGCGACCTGTTCGAGCCCGTGCTGAAACTAAAGCAGAAGCTGCCGCAGTTGGCGGGACTGGCTGCCGAATCGGAAAAAGAAAAAGAAGACGACGAAGCCATCAGCATCGCCGCCCAGCCCGAAGCGCAGCCGCGCCCAATGAAGAAGACGAAGCCGAAAGCGAAGTCAGCCGCGGCAAAGCGCCGCAAGCTATAATTCCGGCGTGTACCCGTGGCTTGGGGAAACGCTCGACGATCCTCTTATCGCGCTTGTTTTTGGGTGGCGCAGCGCTTCAGCGCTGCGGTGACGGCATCGTTTAAAATGCGGCTTTAGCCGCTGAGGCACGCAGCACCGAACCCTTATGGCGCACCTCTACGTAGGCACCTCCGGATGGGCGTATCCCACATGGAAGCCCGCTTTCTATCCGGAGAAACTTGCGCAGAAGAAATTTCTGAACTTCTACGCCTCGAAACTGAATGCCGTCGAAGTCAACTACACCTTCCGCCAGTTGGTCAAAGAGACGACTGTCCAGAACTGGATTGCGGAGACGCCCGAGCATTTCCGCTTCACCATCAAGGCGCACCAGGTGCTCACCCACATCAAGCGTTTGAAGAGCGCGGAAGAATTCCTGCAGCGTTTTCTAGGCACGCTGGAAGCTCTAGAGCGCGCCGGACGCCTCGGCCCGCTGCTCTTTCAACTGCCCCCGAATTTCAAAGCCGACCAAGCGGTGCTCTCCGAGTTTCTAAAAAGCCTGCCGAGAAGTGTGCGCGCGGCGTTTGAGTTCCGCCACGAATCGTGGTTGACCGAGCCAACGTTCAGTGACGCCACCTGCGCGACGCTGCGCGAGCGCAACATCGCGCTCTGCGTGGCCGAAACAGAGGAGCGCGACACTCCCGACGTAGTCACCGCCGACTACGCCTACTATCGTTACCGCAAGCCCAGTTACACCGCCGAAGAGCGTAAAGCAATGGTTGCGCGCATAAGAGAGCATCTCGCCGCCGGCCGCGACGTGTTCGCCTACTTCAAGCACGAAGAGACGCCGGAAGGCGTGCTCTACGCGGTGGATCTGCTGCAAGCGGCCGGCAAGAAATAACCAGTGGAGCGACGGGCGTCCTCGCCCGTCATGGCGTGAATCGCCCAATATCCCGCCCGCATCCTGCTCGTTACTTTGCGGGTTCCGCCTGACATCTCATACTCGGTGCATGGCCTCGGATGCCAATGCGCGCACGCTCTCTGCCTTTCTCGACTATCTGCGGGTTGAGCGCGGATCGGCCAAGTTGACCATCGCGGCTTACGCCAGCGACCTCGCGCAGTTTGCGCAGTTTCTCGAGAGCCGGCACGTTCTTCTTAGCCGAGCGCGGCGGGAAGATGTGCGCGAATACATCCAGGAATTATTTTCGAATTCACTCGACGGGCGCTCGGTGGGACGAAAGCTTTCGGCCATCCGGCATCTCTATCGGCATTTGCTGCTCGATGGAAAGATCGACAAAGATCCGACGCTGAACATCGACTTGCCCAAGCAATGGAAGGTCCTGCCCAAGGCGCTGAGCCGCGATGAGGTCGGAGCCATGCTTGCCGAAACGAAGCTGGCCGACACAAATCTGGCCGGAACGCCGCTGCGAAATGAAACGGCCCGCGCTCAGGCGCTGGCGCTGCGCGATCACGCCATGCTGGAACTTCTCTATGCCGGCGGAGTACGTGTCTCCGAAGTTGCCGACGCTCGTCTTGAAGATCTGAAGCTTGAAATGGGATACATCCTGGTGCGCGGCAAGGGCGACAAAGAGCGCATGGTGCCGCTCGGAGTGCCCGCCCAGCAAGCGTTGCAGCGCTACCTGAAAAACGGCAGGGAAGTGATCTCCAGGGAAAAAAGTTCGCCCCTGTTATTTCTGGGCACCGGAGGCCGGCGCCTGACCCGTCAGCGCTTGTGGCAACTGGTCGCGAAGGCCGGGCTCGTTTCGGGACGCCACGCCAGTCCGCACATGTTGCGTCACTCGTGTGCGACGCACATGGTGGAAAATGGCGCCGACCTCCGGACCGTGCAGACCATCCTCGGCCACGCCGACATTTCGACCACGCAGATTTATACGCACGTGGCACTCGACCGCCTGAAGAGTGTGTATGCGAAGCATCATCCGCGGGCGAAGACGAGGAACAATTTGTAATTCGTGACTTGTAATTTGTAATTTAGGAACCGGATTCGGTTTTCCAATTACAAATTACAAATTACCAGATTGCAAATCATGAAACAGCCTCGCACTATTGTCGAACGCGCTACCGACGACTTCCTGCGCCATTTGCGCGAGCGCAACGCCTCTCCGCACACGATCGAGGCTTACACCGGAGACCTCGACAACTTTGCCGCCTATATCGGTTCGCGCGGGTGGAAGACGATCGACTGGAAGTCAATCGACCACATCGCGATTCGCGGTTTCCTCTCGCATCTCTACGACAAAGGATTGAGCAAGCCTTCCATTGCCCGCGCGCTGGCCGCCGTGCGCTCGCTCTATCGCTGGCTGGCGCAGGAAGGCGTGGTCGAGCAGAATCCGGCGAAGCTGGTTTCGACGCCGCGGCTGCCCAAAAAGCTGCCGCGCGTTCCAACGATTGAGGAAATGAATTTTGTGCTCGACGGCAAAATGCCGGAGGTAGCATCATTTCCCGAGCGCGACCGCCTGCTGCTCGAACTGCTCTACGGCTGCGGCATTCGCAACTCCGAGCTGGTCGGCATCAATCTCGACGACATCAGCCTGAGCAACGAAGCCATTCTGATTCGCGGCAAAGGCAAGAAGGAGCGCTACGTCCCCTTCGGAGGCTCGGCGCTCGCCGCGCTTTCGGTCTACTTGCCGTGGCGCCAACAACTGCTCGCCACACTTAAAAAGACAACGGCCGCGAAAGGCATGTCCGCGCTCGTCGTTAACCAACTCCTGGTTAACCAGCGCGGTGGACGCCTTACGACGCGCAGCGTGGGACGCATCGTCAAGCGCATCGCCGTGGCCAAGGGACTGTCGCCCGAAGTTCATCCGCACACTCTGCGTCACGCCTTCGGCACGCACATGCTGGAAGAAGGAGCGGACCTGCGCGCCATCCAGGAGCTGCTCGGGCATGAGCGCCTGGCGACCACCGAACGCTACACGCAGCTCTCGGTCAAGCACGTGATGAACGTCTACGACCAGACGCATCCTCGGGCCAAGTGAGGGTAATTTCCGCCTATTAACTCCGAAGGTATTAATGCGTGTTTACTACCACCCCCCTCCCCCCTATTCTTTCGAATGATGGGGTTAGGGGGAGTCTTGCCGCCAAAATCTAGAGCGCCAAAGACTTATTTTCAAAATATTCCGGAATAAGGACTTAGCTCGATTTCTTGCTCTTTTCTCTTGAAATCCATAGATTCAGCGGCTTTTTGAGGTCGGGCTCGCCGCCTCAAATACAGCTTCGTTTAGTTATCAAAGAGCCAATAGCACGCTGGCCTGAACAGCTTCGAGGAACCGTCCTGGGAGACGGGCACACCTTGGACCTGATAGAACAGACCAATCTCCATTGTGGCCGACGTCCGGGTTGGATGTCTGTGATGGTGCTCACAGGTTAATTGTGATGAAAAATCCTTGAAGAGTTTGGCGGTGCGCACGCCCACACATTCGCAAAAAACGCGAATGTATGGGGCACCCGCCGTTTGAAAAAAAATGTCTTCTATATGGAGTATACTGTGGAATAAATTCCACATATGGAAATCGTTCAAATCGTGCTGGATAAAAAGCTGTTACACGCCGCCGACCAAGCGGCGAAGCGCACCCGGCGAAACCGGTCCGCCTTGGTGCGAGACGCCCTGCGGGAACATCTCCGCCGGTTGGAACTGAGAGCCAGTGAGGAACGCGACCGCCAGGGCTACTCGCGACAGTCGCAAGCCGACGCGGAAGCGCGGGGTTGGGAATCGGAGGCCACGTGGCCGGAAGAATAGCCCGAGTCCAGATCGCCCGAGGTGAGGTTCGGCTCTACCAGTTTGCCGCGGCCGGCAAGACGAACGACAAAAAACGACCGGCGCTCGTGCTCACCCGCAACAGCGCCATCGCCTATTTATCCACGGTCACGGTGGCGCCTGTCACTTCTACCATTCGCGGCGTGCCATCGGAAGTCGTTCTGAATGAAGAGGACGGCATGAAGTCCCCTTGCGCAGTGAACCTGCACAATGCAGTTACGGTGTCACAACAGCGCCTGGGGAAACGTGTGGCCCAGCTTAGTCCCGCTCGGATGAATGAAGTGTGTGCTGCCCTGCGGTTCTCTCTGGGGTGTGATTCGAACTAGTTACTGGGAACGTTCCGGCAAATTCCCCACACAACGAAAACCGCGTTGTGTGGGCCACCCGCCTCTTATCGAGGGGCACCCGCCGCCATCTTCACGGGACTCCCTTTTCGCCAGTCTTATACGCTAGCTCCCATAGCTTAGAGGCTATATTCCGTATCCTTATCTACTCCATTTTTGCCCTCAATGGGCATCAGAAACGCGTTGTCTGTCATTCCTTCCAGCAGAAAGCGATTGCGCAATCTTTCCACCTTGTCCTTGAATCCTTCTAGCGAATAAGTGGCTTCGAGCTTCTGATACCACGGCAGTAGTCGCGTCCACTTCGATGTCGGTTGATTTTCCAGACCTTCACGCGTAAAGGCAACCTCGCCCGGACGGTAATACTCAACAGCTTCAAGGAAGTCACCGTCTTTGGCGTTGATCAGCGTCTTCATTTGAGCGGATGTCATCTTTTCTATATCTTCGGACGTGTACTTTGGGTCAGGCGGAGGCCCTAGTCGCCTGAGAAAATCGAGAAGTTCGCCGGAAAGTTGAATAGCGTCACTCTGTAGCGGGTCAAGCCTAAGTTGGGGAGACATTGACCTTTGTGCGGTTTCAAGCTCGCCTATGCGAACGTTCGCTCTAGCCATCTCCTTCTGAAAGTCAGTCTTCGCGACATTCTCTGCGGTGTACATATCTTTCCACTTCCGAACCTCGCCTTCTAGTCTCTCCCGTTCGGTATTCGCCCATTGAAGCCTCTGCCACTTCGGCTTTCCCTGTCCAGAGGGTTGCGCTGGTGCTGGTACTTTCCTGAAGAGTCCGTATGCTGATAGCCCGATGCTAAAAGCGAACAGCACAAAAGCGAAGAAGAGCCAGAGCCAATGTGGGACGGCTAGCGACACATTCCCACCCCACAGGTCTTGCGGCTTGATGCCGAGCCATGTGAGCACGCAGGCCATACCACCAAGCGCACCGCAAAGGCTGACAATGAAACTCCATAGCTTAGACAGGGCGCAACCTCGCCGCCATCATAACCCTATCCCTTTGACGGGAGATGGCATAGCCAGCGTAAACCACGTGACACACATGTGCGCCAAACCGTTTGTTGCCGGCGCCCCACGTCTCTCGGTTTTCGAGGCGTGGGATGGCGCTGCCGCTATCGAAGCGTGTCTTCCGGTTCGGGCGCGGTCTTGGGCGCGGTGCGCAGAAACTTCATGAGGCCTTCGCCGGTGGCCTCGCCCGCCCGCTTTTTGAAAAAATCGGCCGCGGTTTCCACCACGCCAACTTTTTCGGCGACCGCCACCGCGATCCATTGGTTCAAAGACACGCCATCTTCTTTCGCCAGCCGCTGCGCAGCCTTCTTGATGGAAAGCGGAAGCTTCAACGGATAAGTAGATTTGTTCATAGCCTGAGTCTCACCTTCTTTAACAGTTCGGCCGGACGTATTGCAAGCTGTACTTCGACTCCGAATTGCTCAGATTTTTGCATCACAAACGGCCGAGCCACGCGTCAGAGACTTCCAACCCGCGCTGCGCGGCAATGAAATCTAGCAGTGTGTAGGGGTCTTTCGACTCCGCAGAGACTTCACTTCGTGAAGTCTCTGCTCCGCTCAAGATGACAAACTGGATGGCGTGGCCAGGTGCCATGGCTTCGTGCTTTTGACGGACACCGCCATTTTGACGAACACCGCCGCGTGACCGGTTTCCTTGCGCGTTCCTTGGCTGGCATGAGATAGTACCGGGTCCTAATAATTCTTTGACCAGCTAGCGGTGTCATGATCCATCTTCTTCCGCGGGATACCAAGTTTTTCGATTTGTTTGCCGAACTTTCCACCCACATGAACGAAGGGGCACGCCTTCTGCGCAACATTCTGGAGGATCCCCACGACCTGGAAGCCCGGGTCGATCAGATGCAAGCTATCGAACATCGGGGCGACAAGGCGATCCACGCCATCATGACCAAGCTGAACCAGAGTTTTATTACGCCTTTCGATCGCGAGGATATTCATCATCTGGCGTCGTCGCTGGACGACGTTCTTGACTACATGAATACGGCGGCGACGCGGCTGGTGATGTATAAGATTGCGCGGCCCACGGCGGCGGCGGCGGAGTTGGCGGGAATCCTGGTGCTGCAAAGCGAAGAGCTGGCGCGCGGGGTTTCGCTGCTCGAAAAAAATGGCAAGGTGATGCAGCATTGCGACGAGGTCAACCGGCTGGAGGACGAAGCCGACCAAGTCGCCCGCAAGGCCATTGGGGAGCTGTTCGAACACGAGAAAGATCCCATCCAATTGATCAAGATGAAAGAACTCTACGAACTGCTCGAAACCGCAACCGACAAGGCCGAAGATGCGGCCAATGTGTTGGAAGCGATCGTGCTGAAGAGCGCATAGGTGGGACGCTCGTGGTGATGCCAGCCCCTGAAGGGGCGTCTGATTTCGCGGGACTTGCGGTATCGCTGAAGCGATACCCTGATACGAATCCGGTTTCGCTGTATGGATGCCTGATGCAGCTCGCGGCGCGTCTGAAGCGTCCGCGGAGACGGGGCAAACCCCGTCTCTACAGCTTCAGAAACATACCTATCCCGATGACACTGCCGCCAAGGAGCGAACCCCGGTGAACGCGGAAGTCCTGCTGGTCGTGATTACCGTTCTGGTCGCTCTGATTTTCGATTTCTTCAACGGGTTTCACGATGCGGCCAATAGCATCGCTACGGTGGTCTCAACCCGGGTGCTCTCTCCCAAACTGGCCGTGGCGTGGGCGGCGGCATTCAACTTCCTGGCCGCCTTTCTGCTGGGCATCGCTGTAGCCAACACCATCGGCCGCGGCATGATTCGACTGGATGCGGTGGACCAGTACGTGGTGCTGGCGGCGCTGTTCGGCGCCATTGTCTGGGATCTGCTGACGTGGTGGTGGGGTCTGCCTACGTCCTCGTCGCACGCGTTGATTGGGGGATACGCGGGCGCGGCCATGACGCGTGAGGCAATTCATTTCGGATGGCGTGCGGCTCCCTCGGTGATCATCGCCGCCGGATGGTACAAGACCCTGATCTTCATTGTGGTCGCGCCCCTCATGGGGCTGGTCATGGGCTTCGGGTTCATGGTCGCGGTTTATTGGCTGATGAGAAACAAAGCGCCGCAACAGGTTGACAAGTGGTTCCGCAAACTGCAACTGCTCTCGGCGGCCGCCTACAGCCTGGGACACGGCGGCAATGACGCGCAAAAAACCATGGGCATCGTCGCCGGAGCGCTCTATACCGCCGGATTCATGAGCAAGGAAGACATGCTCGGCGGCTGGGGACACCTGCACTGGCCGATCATTCTTGCGGCTCATGCCGCCATCGCCGCCGGAACTTATTTCGGAGGCTGGCGCATCGTGCACACGATGGGGCAAAGGATCACGAAGCTGAAACCGGTTGGCGGTTTCTGCGCCGAGAGCGCCGGGGCCATCACTTTGTTTGCGACGGCCCTGGCCGGAATTCCCGTCAGCACAACCCACACCATTACCGGAGCCATAGTGGGAGTGGGCGCAGTCAATCGGTTGTCGGCGGTGCGCTGGGGCGTGGCGCGGCGAATTGTGTGGGCGTGGTTGGTCACCATTCCAGCGGCAGCGGTCATGGCGTCCGCGACCTTCTGGTTGATCCGGCTCTTTCTTCGACAGGCGTGAGTTTCCGGGCAGGCGATCGGTTTCCCATCTCTCTCTCTCTGCTTTCTGCGGCGCCATTTTGAAAAAAGGCTCATTACCCCCGTAACTTTGCACGGGCGTGCCATTGCCTGAACATGGCAGCAGGGCGTTTCCTGCTCGCGCCAACGAAACAGGATGGTCGGAAGCAATGAAGAAGATGAGTAAAATCGCCAATGAAAGTATCCTGCTGCTATCGCTGTTCCTGATTGCGGCAACGGTGCAATTCTTCGCGCAGTCGCTGCCCATGGCGCTCTGCTTCTACTTTCTGCCGACTCTGTACTCGGCATACTACTTCGGACGCCGGCACGCGACGCTCACCGCTTTCGCCTGCGTATTCCTGGTGGTTCTGCTGGACTTTCTGAACAACCTGATGCCGGCGCACCGGGTGCTGTCGTTGCCCGGGGAGCGGCTGTTCAACTTTGCCATCTGGGCGGGGGTTTTGGTGGTGGTCGGATACGTGATGGGCACACTTTACGAACGCAAGCAGGCGATGACGGCCGACATCCGGGAAAGCTTCAGCGGGCTGCTGCTGGTTCTGCAACACTTCATGGCCAACGAGAAGCTGGGCGTGGGTGAAAACCAGCGCGTGGTTGAGGCATCGATAAGAATGGCAGAGGCGATGGGCCTGGGTTCGGATCGCATTGAGCTGGTGCGGTCTGCGGTGTTGCTGCGGAGTCTGAGCAAGCTCGGCATTACGAACGACATTCTCTACAAGGCCGCCGATATGAGCCGCGACGAAGTGGTGGCCAGTTTTCGCAAGGGTCGCAAGGCGGATGGGCGCGCCCAGGCGGTCGGAAATTCGCTGCGGCGGGTGATTCCAATCATCGTCGCGCAACAGATTTTGCAGGATCAGGGAGCGCGTTCGGTCAACGTTCCGATCGAGGCGCACATTCTGGCGGTGGCGGATGCCTACCAGAAAATGATCAGCGGCGCTAACGGCAAAGCGCTGTCGCCTGACCAAGCCGAGCAGGAGATTGAGGCGGGAGCAGGCCAGAGGTTCCATGCCGGCGTGGTGGAAGCCTTCACGAAAGTCGTGGGCACGCGAGCTCGGGGCGCGGGAGCATAAAGGCACTCGTATATAAGGCTAAGGGGTATTAGCCAGCGCCGCGCCCTTCGAATTCTCTTGCGGCATGGGCGAGTCTTTTTCGGGCAATTCTTTTTCTCGCAATTCTTCTTTCCGCAATTCCTGCCACATGGTTACCACTCTGGATTTCAACTCCGACGTCAGCCGTTCATACGCCGCCTCGCTCGCCTCGTTCACCGGAGGAGGTTGAATCGGCTTGCCGAATACGAGTTGCAGACCGGTGCTCTTCGGATTCGGAAAGGTGGGAAACTTTTTGTGGCGGGGCCAGGCTTCGTAGAAGCCTTCGATTGCGATCGGGACAATGGGAGCCTGGGTGTGAATGGAGAGAATTGCGGCGCCTTTGCGGAATAGCCTCGGGCTGCCGTCGTCGGTGCGTTCGCCTTCGGGATACAGGACGAGAATGTGTCCCTGGCTGAGGCCAAAAGCTCCGGCGCGCATGGCGGGTACCAGGTTGGCGTCCGGATCGAGGACCACGACGCGAAGCCAGCGCGCCAGCCGGCGCATGAATCCTTCGCCGAAAATGTCGCTCGTGCCCAGCGCATAGGTATCGCGAAACAGGCTCCAGGGCAGGGCGCCCGCCATCACCAGCGGATCGATATAGCTCTGGTGATTCGAACAGAGCAGGAAGGGGCCTTTTTCGGGCAGATTTTCCAGTCCGCGCGTTTTGAGGTGAAAGCGATCGAGCGCGAAAAGATAAATCAGCCGCCCCAGCAGGAAGAAAAAGACTTCCGCGAAAATATTGTGGCGCGCCAGTGCGAGCACTTCGGGATCGGTGACCGGCTCGCTCAAGATTGTCGACCAGGCCGGCGCTGCCGCTCGGGCTTGGCCCTCGCCGCGGCTTGCGCTCGAAAGGACGGCATCGACCAGGTCGCGCACCGAATAAAGTTCCGCCAGCTGGGACTCGGGCACTTCGCCGCCAAACTGCTGCTCAAGGGCGGTCAGTAATTCAATGCGCTGCATGGAATCGAATCCCAAATCGAGCTCGAGATTATGAGTGGGATGAATCGCGGGAAACTGGTTGCGCGAAGATTCCCGCACCGATTCCTGGACTACGGTGAGGGCGCGCTTCACATCGTCCCGCTCCAGCCATGATTGCTCGTCGTCGGTTAGCGGCTTGGCATTCTCCACGCCCACCTTCAAATCGCCAGCGCCCGGCTTTTGTTGCAGCTCACGAACCTTCTTTTCAATCTGGAAGCGCTTTAACTTGCGCGTGGTGGTGCGCGGCAGATCTTCCTGCCAAATGTCATAACTCCCCAGACGCTTGGTGGAAGCGATCTTGTGGGAGAGCGCTTCGATGTCGATGCGGATGACCTCTTTTGAGTTGACGATCTTGCGCTCTCGCAGGAGTTCAAAGTTGGGCACGACCACGGCGTGCAGCCGCTCGGACGTCGGGTCTCCCGGGCGTGCCTCCACGGCCATCACGCAAATCTCTTTCACGAAAGGAGTCTGGAGGTAGTGGACCTCGATCTCTTCGGGATACACATTTTTTCCATTGGCGAGCACGATGATTTCCTTGCGCCGCCCGGTGATGAATAGATTGCCGCCGGAATCGAAGTAGCCGAGATCGCCGGTGTACAGCCAGCCGTCGCGAAGCACCTCCGCCGTGGCCTCGGGGCGATTCCAATATCCCTTCATCACGAGCGCGCCGCGGATCGCAATGTCGCCCACAGGCGGCGCGCCTTCTTCCACCGGTTGCGGGTCCACAGTTTTTTCTTCGACAATCCTGGCTTCGACTCCGGGAAAAGGCTTTCCGACCGAGCCAAAGACAATGCGTTGCCCGGGCGGGTTGATGAAAGCGCCGCCAGAGGTTTCCGTCAGGCCGTAGGCGTTCAGAACGTCGATGCCGAAAGAGTAGAAGTCGCGGGCAATGGCCGGATCGAAGCGCGAACCGCCGGTCACCAGATAGCGCATGCGCGCGCCGAAGGTGGCGTGAATCTTTCCAAAGAAAAGTTTACCCGCGTTGACTCCGACTCGCCGCAGCGCGCGGTTGAGCGCCATCAGCGTGCGCACCAGCCGCAGCGTGATCTTGCCGTGTTTGTTGAGCTCTTTGAAAATCTTTTCGTGAATCAGATAGAAGAACTGGGGCACGACGCAAAACGCGGTGATGTTGCGTTCCTGCAAAGCGCGCAGTAATTCAGTGGTGTTCAGCGTCTCCAGGTACACGACGCGCGCGCCATTAAATAGAGGCAGGAAAAGGTTCGCCATCTGCGCGAGCACGTGAAACATGGGGAGAATTCCGAGCAGCGCATCCTCAGGGCCGATTTTCATGGTGGCGAGCACCGAGTTCGCCTCGCCGACGAGGTTGGCGTGGGTGAGCATGACGCCCTTCGGATCGGCGGTGGTGCCGGAGGTGTAGAGCAGCGCGGCCAGATCGCTCTCAGCCGGGACGATGGGCTGAAAGTCAGCGGGGCCGGCGGCGATGATGGAATCGAGATCGCCGGCGAAGCTCTCGGTAATTCGCAGGATCTGGTTGCCGCGCTCATCGCGTTCCATGCTTTGAGTGGGATTCACAGTTGTCGGAGTCGTGGCGACCTGCTCCGCTGCCGCCGAAGTCATTACCAAACCCACGCGGATTCCCTCGACCGCTTCCGTCGCCACCGGAAGGTGCTTCACGTCGCAGAAGAGCAGCGAAGCCCCGCTGTCGATCAATAACTTCTTCACCTGGTCGGCTTGGAAAGCGGTGTCGAGCGGCACCGCGGTTCGTCCGGCGGCGATGATTCCCAAGTACGCCGCCACCCACCGCGGATGGTTCGCGGCCAGAATCGCCACGCGCGCGTCCCATGGAACCCGCGTCGAAAGCCACCTCGCCACGCTCTCCGACATCCGCGTCAGTTCCGCGAAGGTGACACGCTCAACCGTCTGCTGCCGCTGAATCTCAAGCGCAATGTTGTCGGGGAACTTGCGGGCGCATTCCTGGAAACGCTGATAGAAGGTGGGCATGGTTCGGAGGAAATCTTACAGGAAATCGAGTTGCGTGGGCTGGAGCCTTGGCCGAGTCCAAGAAAAGCCTGCTTGCAGTTCCGAACCGGAATCTTGTTTATTAAGGGTTTGTTAAGAATTCCGAAATTGATGCCGTGTCCTGCTCCCATGCAGCAGAAGTCGGCTAAAATCGGCCGTTGTCCGGATTTCGAAGATGGAAACGGAGATTGAGGATGGTGGACGGGAAGAAGTTACGCGTGCTCATGTTGATGGTGATGATAATGGCGGCGCTCTCTTTTTCGGCGTGCGGCAGCGGCGGCAAGAGCAGTGCACCTGCGCCTAGCGGCGCCAACCAATGGACCTGGGCGAATGGCGCTGATGTCATCAACCAACCGGGAACATACGGGACGCAGGGAATGGCTGCCTCCAATAACATTCCCGGAGCGCGGCAGAATGCCGTTAGGTGGGTCGATAAGGCCGGAAATCTCTGGCTCTTCGGTGGGTACGGTTACGGCTCGAACGGGGATCCCAATGTCCTGAACGACCTGTGGGAGTACAGCGGGAACTGGGCGTGGATGAGCGGATCGAACGGCGGTGCTCAACCGGGAATATACGGGACTCAGGGGACGGCCGCGCTCAGTAACGTTCCCGGGGCGCGATGGGGCGCCGTTAGTTGGACGGACGCGGCGGGAAATCTGTGGCTCTTTGGTGGGTACGGCTACGGTAGCTCTGTGTCCGGGGCGGGCGTCCTGAATGACCTGTGGGAATACAGCCCGGGCAACGCGGTTAGCGCGGGCCAATGGACGTGGATGGGCGGGTCGAACGTGGTCAGCCAACCGGGGACATACGGCACTCAGGGGACGGCTGCTTCAGGCAACCTTCCTGGGGCGCGATACGGAGCGGCTGGTTGGACGGATGCGGCGGGAAATTTCTGGCTCTTTGGTGGGAATGGTTGTGCCTCGTCTGCCACGACGAGCTGCACGTCTGCGGACTCGGGAAGTCTCAACGACCTGTGGAAATACAGCGCGGGCGAGTGGACGTGGATGAGTGGGTCGAATGTGGCCAGCCAAGAGGGAATCTACGGAACGCAGGGGACGGCCGCCGCCGGCAACGTTCCCGGAGCGAGAAACGGCGCGGTTAGTTGGACGGATGCGTCCGGAAATTTCTGGTTATGGGGTGGGGTGGGTTACGACTCTGCCGGAGCGAGCGGGAACCTCAACGATCTGTGGGAGTACAGTGCGGGCGCATGGACGTGGATGGGCGGGTCGAACGTGAACGGCCAATCGGGGACTTATGGAACCCAGGGAACGCCTGCCGCCGGCAACGTTCCCGGAGCGCGAACCGGCGCGGTTAGTTGGACGGATGCGTCCGGAAATTTCTGGCTCTTCGGTGGGGATGGATACGACTCGACCGGGATCGCCGTCGGATGGCTCAACGACCTGTGGGAGTATAGCGCGGGCCAATGGACGTGGGTGGGTGGGTCGAACGTGAATGGCCAATTGGGAACCTACGGGACAGAGGGAACGGCCGCCCTCAGTAACGTTCCCGGGGCACGAACACTTGGTGTTAGTTGGACCGATGCGTCCGGAAATCTCTGGCTCTTCGGTGGGATTGGGTACGGCTCTTTCGGGGCAAACGGATCCCTCAACGACTTTTGGCAGTACAAGCCCTAGAAGGTAATGCGCAAGGATTCTTGCAGGGACCGACGTAGGGCGATCAGGCTTGCGCGTAGGTGGTTGAAACCGAAGCCGATCCGGGGCAGTGGAGTGGCCACAGCCGCAGCAAGGCAGAAATCCAGCTTGCGATCGCACGAACCTCGTGTACACTATTGTCGTGCGACAGAACATTACTTTCAACGCCGACAAGCCTGACATTGAGCTTGCCCGAGAGGAAGCTCAGAGCCAGAACACTACGCTACATGACTCTTTCGTGACTGGCTGAAAATGATCGCAGGACGGAAGACCCGCGTACAGGAGTATCGTGCGCTGATGCATGAACTGCGCCACGTGAACGCGGGCCGGAAGTTTACACGCGAAGAGATGAATGAGCGATAGATCCATATGAAGAACATAACTTTTAGCGCCGCCGAATCTGACATTGAACGCGCCCGCGAAGTTGCTCGCAGCGAGCACAGGAGCCTGATCGATGCTTTCCGCGAATGGCTGGTTCAGTACGGATCCCGTCGCGTTAGCGCCGCGGAGGTCACGGAACTCTACAACAGCCTCCGTCATGTGAATGCGGGCCGCAAGTTTACGCGCGACGAGATGAATGAGCGATAGATACTTCCTCGACACCAACATTTTCGTTTACTCGCTTGATCCGGTCGATCCCCGCAAGGCACGGATAGCCGAGGAATTGGTCACGCGTGGGGTGGGGTCGAGGCTGGGCGTGATCAGCTACCAGGTCGTGCAGGAGTTCATGAACGTCAGCCTGCGGCAGTTCAGGGCGACGATGACGGTGACCGAGCTGGAATTGTATTTCTTCAAAGTCTTGCTGCCGATGATGACAATTCCCTCGTCGTCCGGGCTATTCGTGGAAGCGCTGCGGCTACAGGCGGCCGGCCAAATTGTGTGGTACGACTCCCTCATCGTTGCGGCTGCAATACAGGGTGGGTGCGAGATCCTTTACAGCGAGGACATGCAACATGGCCGTCACTTCGGCGATCTCGTCGTCCAGAACCCGTTTCTTTAGCCAGGGTGCAAACAGGCGTGTCGTGTGATCCGTCCTTCGCCGTCCCTGCCGCATCTAATGTGCTAGGCTTTATTGATACTTTAGGACGCGTGTCCTCCGAAGGGTTTCCGTTTTGATCAACACTTTGTTAGGCAAGGTTTTTGGGACGAAGAACGAGCGCGAGGTCAAGCGCCTGCAGCCTCGCGTGGCGGCTATCAACGCGCTCGAGCCGGAGATGCAGAAGCTCTCCGACGACGAACTGCGCGCCAAGACGGCGGAGTTTCGCGCCCGTATTCAGGAGCGTCTTAGCTCGATTGCAGACGAACCGGATGCCGATCCTGACCGTCAGAAGGAAATCGAAGCGGAGCGCAGCGAGGCGCTCAAGGTTGTTCTCGACGAACTGCTTGAGGAGGCGTTTGCCGTGGTGCGCGAAGCGGGACGGCGCGTGCTCAACATGCGGCACTTTGACGTGCAGTTGATCGGCGGCATGGTTCTGCACGAAGGCAAGATCGCCGAAATGAAGACCGGCGAAGGCAAAACGCTGGTCGCCACGCTGCCGGTGTTTCTGAACGCTTTGAGTGGACGCGGCGTGCATGTGGTCACGGTCAACGATTACCTGGCCAAGCGCGACTCGGAATGGATGGGCAAGCTCTACAGCTTTCTTGGCCTGACGGTGGGCGTGATCGTCCACGACCTCGACGACGGCGAGCGCCGCGCCGCCTATGCCGCTGACGTCACCTACGGCACCAACAACGAATTCGGTTTCGACTATCTGCGCGACAACATGAAGTTCGACCTGCACGATTGCGTGCAGCGCGTGCACAACTACGCCATCGTCGACGAAGTCGATTCCATCCTGATCGACGAAGCCCGAACGCCACTCATCATTTCGGGCGCGAGTGAAGAGTCCACCGACAAGTACTACAAGGTGAATCGCATTATCCCCAAGCTGGAAAAGGGCGAAGAGATTGACACGCAGCCGGGCGAGCCCAAGATCATGACGGGCGACTTTGTGGTCGACGAAAAACACCGCAATTGCACGGTCACTGACGTGGGCTGGGAAAAAGTCGAGAAGCTGCTGGGAATCGGCAACATCGCCGACCCGGAAAACTGGGCGCTGAAGCATCACGTAGAGACCGCCGTCAAAGCGCACGCGCTTTACAAGCGAGACGTCGAGTACGTGGTCAAAGACGGAGAAGTGCTGATCGTGGACGAATTCACCGGGCGCCTGATGCCGGGACGGCGCTGGTCGGACGGGCTGCACCAGGCGATCGAAGCCAAGGAGAATGTAAAGATCGAGCGCGAGAATCAAACCCTCGCCACCATCACCTTCCAGAATTATTTCCGCATGTATAAAAAGCTGGCAGGCATGACAGGAACGGCGGAAACCGAAGCGCCGGAATTCGACAAGATTTACCGGCTCGAAGTGCTTGTCATTCCGACCAATCGCACGCTGCTGCGCCAAGAGAATCCGGACATCGTCTACCGCACGGAGAAAGAAAAATATTTCGCGGCCGCGGACGAAATCCAAAGGCTGCACGAGAGCGGCCAGCCCGTGCTGGTGGGCACGACCTCGATCGAAAAATCCGAACGCCTTTCCGACCTGCTGAATAAAAAGGGATTGAAGCAGCACGTTGTGCTGAACGCGAAGTTCCACGAGAAAGAAGCGGAAATTGTGGCGCAGGCGGGACGCAAAGGCAGGGTCACTATCGCCACCAACATGGCGGGCCGTGGCACCGACATCCTGCTCGGCGGCAATCCCGAGTTCATGGCCAAGCAGGAATGCGTGAAGAAGGGAATCGCGCAGCCGATCCGCGCGGCGCAAGGCAAGATCGAAGCCGAGGTCGACGATCCCAACCGCACAGTTTGGTACTACGCCGGCAATGAATACGCGGTTCCGACCGATCAGTGGAACGAGATTTTTACGCGCTACAAAGCTGACACCGACCAGGAACATAAGGAAGTGATTGCGGCGGGCGGGTTGCACATCTTCGGCACCGAACGCCACGAAGCGCGGCGTATCGACAATCAGCTCCGCGGGCGTGCCGGACGCCAGGGCGACCCCGGCTCCTCGCGCTTCTATCTTTCGCTCGAAGACGACCTGATGCGGATTTTTGCCAAGGAATGGGTTTCGAACCTGCTGCAACGGCTCGGCATGGAAGAAGGCGTTCCCATCGAGTCGCGCATGATCACGCGCCGAATCGAAGCCGCGCAGAAGGCCGTGGAAGGCCAGAACTTCGAGGCCCGCAAACATCTGCTCGAGTACGACGACGTCATGAACAAGCAGCGCGAAGCAGTCTACGGACTGCGGCGCCGCCTGCTGGAAGGGCTCGACCAGAAAGATCTGATCATCGAGGATTACGTCTCCGGGATTCTCGGCGACATTCTTGAACAGCACTGTCCTCCCAAAGAGCACGTCGCCAACTGGGACCTGAAGGCTCTGAAAGACGCGATCTTCACCCGCTTCGGCGTGGACATCTACGCCGAGGGCCTCAAACCTGAGCAGATGAACCGCCAGGAACTGGGCGACGCCATCTTCGAAAAACTCAAAGAACGTTATGACGCGAAAGAGAAGCTGATTGGCGCCGAGGCCATGCGCTATCACGAGCGCATGATCATGCTGAGCGTAATCGACGCGCAGTGGAAAGATCATCTGCTCGGAATGGATCACTTGAAAGAGGGCATCGGCCTGCGCGGTTATGGACAGCACGATCCGCTGGTCGAATACAAGCGCGAGTCCTTCGACATGTTCGAAGAAATGATGCAGCGCTTTCAGGAAGAAACGGCTCGCTACCTGTACCTGATGCAGATCATGGAGCGTCCGCGGGAGTCGGGAGCGGCGCCGGGTGGCGGCGGAGGCAGTGCCGACGAGCTGTCCGGCCAGGGGCCCGAAGCCGGCGTGCCTCCAGTCATCACCGGAGGTCGAGGCGGCAACGGACGCCCGCCGCGCCAAGTCGCTACCTCCGTGGACGAAATCGAAGAAGCCTTCCAGCGCAAGAAAAAGAAAGAGCTGGAACAAGCGCGCATGGCCGGGGCTGGCGACATGCAAGTCCAGCAAGTGGTGCGCTCGGGAGAAAAAGTCGGGCGCAACGATCCTTGCCCTTGCGGCAGCGGCAAGAAATATAAGAAGTGTTGCGGCGCAAATTCGTAGAGCTCTCACCGCCGAGACGCCGAGATCGCCGAGGGAATCTCTGGCTGGAGCTCATGGGTCGGCAGTAAATCATTCCTTTCAGTTTTTTCTCGGCGCTCTTGGCGTCTCGGCGGTTAAACGCCTTTTGGTTTCTTACCGAGCGCGCGAAACGTCATCTCCATGGCTGGGCTGTGCGTGCGCCGCTTCCAGGCAAAGAACATAGGGGCGTAGGTCTCGGTGATGTAATCGCCTCGGCCGATTCCGAGCGCGCGCGCTGTGCGGTCAATCCAACGCGACGGCCCTTCGATCTCGCCGAAATTTCCAATCGGAGTCTCATCCAGCACCACGTGGCCGGTGCCGTCACTCCACTCCGCGCGATATTTTTCATAGCGAAACGTGGGCGTGAACCCAAGCACGCGCAGAATGGCGTCCATCTGGGGGCCGTTCTCCACCTGCGTTTCGAGTTCGGCGCGCACTTTATGGCGACCGGCCTTGCCTTTCGCCTTGTGGGTCAGCACCCAGGTCTCGCCGTACTTGCGCAGCCGCAGCATCTCACCGCGCTTGCGCAGCTTCTGGCCGGGCAGGTCGTAGAGAGAATTCATCTCGTGGGTGGAGCGGGTGAGCTGTTTGAACCCCGCTTGCTTCAGCGCCCGGGTTAGTGCGGGCAGATTCTCAATTCGAAATTTAATTTCGATTTCCTTCGGCATGATGAAATCTTAACCGCCGCGCCTGCAAAAAGCTTGAACCGCAGAGGACGCGGAGAACGCAGAGAAATAAAATGGATTTTCAGAGCGAAGGAATTTGCTGGCCGTTCGTGAGGCAGATCGACAGGAAAAGCAAGACCAAGATTCCTCTCTGCGTACTCTGCGCACTCCGCGGTTAGGCGGTTTCCTTCGGCTCGACCTCGGATTCTCGCGCCCGCCGATGGAACCAGCTCATGTGCGGCAGATCGCGCTCCACTTTTCGCCGTTTTGCGATCAGTTCGGCGGTGATCGACACGGCAATCTCTTCCGGCGTAATCGCCCCAATATCCAGCCCGATGGGCGCATGGACCCGGTCAAATAAATGGGCGGGCAGACCTTCCTGTTGCAGCTCTTTGAAGATGGTGATGGTCTTCCGCTTCGACCCAATCATGCCGACGTAGCGCGCCGGAGTCTGCACCGCCCAGCGCAGCATTCGCATATCGTCGCGGTGCCCGCGCGTGACGATCACGATGTACGAAGACTCGCCTGGCGTGAGCCGAGCCGTAGCCTTGTCGAAATCGTCGGCGATCACCTGCTGCGCTTCGGGGAAGCGTTCGCGGCTGGCGTAAGCTTCGCGATCGTCGATCACGGTAACGTCGAATCCGGCGATGCGTGCCACTTTGTAAAGGCTGGCTGCGACGTGGCCCGCGCCAAAAATATAAAGATCCGCGGGAGGCAAAACCGGCTCCACGAAAATCTCCAGCGTGCCGCCGCAGACCAGGCCGGTGTCGTACTTCGGATCGTGATTCAGATCAAAGGTCATAGTTCGCGGCTTCTCCGATTCCATCACTTCGCGCGCCGCCTGCCACACCTCGGCCTCAACGCAGCCGCCGCCGATGGTCCCGACGATCGAGCCATCGTCGCGCACCAGCATCTTGGCGGTCTTGAACGAAGGAATCGATCCCTGAGCGTTGACGATGGTAGCCACCGCCCCGCGGCGTCCGTCTTTTCGCAGACGGACGATCTCTTCGTACAGGTCCATAGCGTTGATTATGGTTCGCTGAGCCGGGAAGGTCAAACGCGGGCGTGCGCGCCAGCTAGCGAGCGGTGCTCTGGACAGCCGAGGGCGGCTGTCCCTCCGCAGAGCAGATGCGATTTGTGCTAGCTTGTAGGGTTCAAATTCCCGTTGTCCACGCTCCAGGAGCTCCCATGAAAGCCGTTCGCATTCATCAGTTCGGTGGACCCGAAGTCCTCACCTACGAAGACGTTTCCGATCCCAAGCCGCGTAAAGATCAAGTTCTCATCCGCGTGCGAGCCTGTTCTCTGAATCACCTCGACCTCTGGGTGCGCAAAGGACTGCCCGGCGTCAATCTGCCGCACATTCTCGGCAGCGACATCGCCGGCGAAATTGTCGAGGTTGGCGAGTACATCACCGACTTCAAGCCCGGACAGCGCGTGCTGCTTGCGCCCATGCATTTCTGCAACCACTGCGCGAAGTGTGTTGCCGGACTGCAGAACCAGTGCCGCCAGTTCAGCGTGCTCGGCAACGCCGTGGACGGCGGCAACTGCGAACTGATTGCCGTGCCCGCCGTGAACGTCATCCCCATCCCCGACTCGCTCGATTTCAACGAGGCCGCCAGCGTTCCGCTGGTGTTTCTCACCGCATGGCACATGCTTACGGGACGCGCCGCGATCCGCCCCGGCCAAAGTGTGCTGGTGCTGGGCGCGAATTCAGGGGTGGGCATTGCCGCCATTCAGATTGCGAGACTGTTCCACGCGCGGGTGATCGCGACCGCGGGCGACGAACGCAAAATGGAGCGCGCCCGCGAACTCGGCGCCGATTTCGTCATCAACCACTATGAGCAGAAAATTTCGCAGGAAGTCCGCAAGATCACCAACTTCGAGGGCGTCGATATCGTCATCGAGCACGTTGGGCACGCCACCTGGGAGGAGAGTGTGCGGTCGCTCAAAACCGGAGGCACGCTCGTCACATGCGGCGCAACGACGGGACCGAAAGTCGACCTCGATCTGCGATTTCTATTCTCGCGGCAGCTCGCATTGCTCGGGTCGTACATGGGAACGATGAGCGAGCTCTACGAAGTGCTCGGCCACGTGTTCGCCGGGCGGCTCAAGCCCGTCATCGACCATACTTTTCCTTTGAAGGAAATTCGCACGGCGCACGAGTATATGGGGAAGAGCCAGATGTTCGGCAAGATCGTGCTGAACCCGTAGAGCTTTTCACCGCCGAGACGCGGAGAGCGCCGAGAGGTGCCGAGCTTTAGTTTCCTCTGCGCACTCGGCCTCCTCTGCGGTTAAAATAGCCCCATGGCGCAAGAGCTCAGTTTTGGCCCCTACGTTGATATCGAAAACGGCAAGAAGGTGGTTAAGGAACTTGTCTTCGGAGACGGCGTGCCCGAAGGTATCGTCATGACCACGCTCGACGCTGCCGTCAACTGGACGCGCAAGAATTCGATCTGGCCGATGACGTTTGGGCTGGCTTGCTGCGCCATTGAAATGATGTCGATGGGGGCGTCGCGCTTCGATATCGCGCGCTTCGGCGCCGAGGTGTTTCGGCCGTCGCCGCGGCAATCGGACCTGATGATTATTGCCGGCCGCGTTTCAAACAAAATGGCTCCCGTAATCCGCCAGCTCTGGGAACAGATGCCGGAACCGAAGTGGGTGATTTCGATGGGGGCGTGCGCGACTTCCGGCGGCGTTTTTCAAAATTACGCGCTGGTGCAGAGCGTGAATCAGGTTATTCCCGTGGATGTTTATGTCCCCGGATGTCCGCCGCGTCCCGAGCAGTTGATTTACGCGATCACGCTGCTGCAGGAAAAAATCATGATCGAGCGCGGTAGCATGAAGAAGGCGTTGAATCTCGTCCCAAGAGGCGAGTAGTGGAGCGACGGGCGTCTCGCCCGTCCAACAGTATGGCGGCCGGGCGAGGACGCCCGGCTCTCCATTTCAAGCGCTCACTGTTTCATTCTTGTCGCCATTTGCCGTTCCGGCGGGGTCATCTGATTCCAGATCGCGCTCAAATCTTTTTCCAGAATCTGATTATTCGGATCCACGCGCAGAGCCAGCGCAAACCATAAATACGATGTCGGCAGATCGCGCGGCGCACAGTGGCCGGTGGCATACATGGTTCCGAACGCGCTTCGCGCTTTGGCGCTAGATTTGGCCGAAGCGGCCTTCAGGTATTTCACTGCCTCGGCACAGTTTTCGGAGACGCCTCGCCCGTAGAGATAGGCCTCGCCCTTGCGGAAGTCCGCGTCCCCGGACTCTGCCGCGACGGGCGCGGGTGATTTCAAAGCATTGGCTGAGGTTGCGGGGGACTCGCGTTTCTCCGCACTCTTGTCGGCGAGCGCGATCTTTGGAGTTAACTTTGGAGTTAACTTCGGAGTTACCTTCGGTGTCACCGGTTTCGCTTCGGGCTTTGCGGCTGCGTCCACGGTCTTGCGCGCAGGCTCGGGAACAGCGCTTGCGTTCTCGGCGCGGCTTTCGGGAACTCCGGCCGACGGAACCGCTGCCTGCGGCGAGCCCGCTGCGGGCGCCGGGGCCGCGTTCTGGGCCACCGCTTTCGGCGACGGCTTCTCGGCGGGAGCTTCGTCGGCATTCGACGTTGCGGCCTCCGGCTTTCGACTCTCCATAGCGTCGAGATAGTTGGTGTACGTCCACCAGCCGGCTACGCCCAATGCTGCCAGCAGCGCTACCAGCAACAGGAACCGCCGCCTGCCGGTCTTGGGCTGCTCGGGCTCAAAAAAAGAATCCAAGCCGGAGAAGGATTTTTCCCGCAGCGAGTCCAGGCTGGGCTGATGCATGCTCGGCTGGTGCGGGCTGGGCGGATGCGGGCTGGGCTGATGGAGCGGATGCGGGCTGAGCTGATTTGCGCCAGGGTGATTCAAGCCCAGCATCGAGGGTCCGCTGATCGGCGGCACCGCTTTGTTTGCTGGCGTGGTCGCGTTCTCCTCGATGGGAGTCCGCACCGGTTCCGGCGCGTTCGCTATCTTTGTGGGAACCGGGGGCGGAGTCGTTGACCAGGGGCTCAGTGCGGGCGCGGCCGCCGGTCGCCGAGCTTCGGTTCGAGCTTCGAGCCGAGGTTCAAGCAAGGTGCCGCACATTCCGCAAAAACGGAAATTGTCCGAATTGTCCTCACCGCACTTCGGGCAGATCACGAATGCTTCTCCGGATGTTGTTTCCTACAGTTTAACTCCTGCCGGGCAATGTCATTGCGCTCTTCCATTCATATTAGAATGCAGACGTCGGGTCTCGGTTCATGCCGAAAACTTCTAAAGCCAAGCCCATGCTCGCCGCCAAGCATTTCGAGGCGAGGCTTGAGCGCATGCGCCCCCGCCTCCATTGGGTTATCGTCCACATGCCGTTCGATGCGGCAAAGATCTGGGGGGTTCGTGGCCAGATTAAAGTGAAAGGCGAAATCAACGGGTTCGCGTTCCGGACTTCGCTGTTTCCCACGCGCGAGGGTCGGCACATTCTGCTGGTCAACAAGCGGATGCAAAAGGGAGCACGAGCCGCTGAAGGCAGCGTCGCGCGTTTTCAGATGGAACTCGACCGCGAAGAACGGACGGTAACCATCCCCGATGAGCTGAAGCGCATCCTCGGCCGCATTCCCGGCCGCATTCCCGAAGAAGATCGCTCGCTTCGGCGCTGGTATGACGAGCTGAATCATTCCACACGCAACGACATTGCAAAATGGATCACTGAACCCAAGAGCGCCGAAGCCCGCGTGCGTCGTGCGGAACAGCTCGCGGAACGCCTGCTCGCCGTCATGGAGGCGGAACGGGAACTGCCACCCGTTCTGCAACTGGCTTTCGCGCGTCATCGCCATCGTTATCCAAGTCCGAGCGCCCGCGAAGGTTGGGATCGCATGTCGGCAGCACGGCGGCGCGCGCACCTGTTTGGCATCTACTACTACAGGACTCCGGACGCCCAAGCCCGCCGCATCGACAAAATGCTCGATGACGCTGCCGCGTTCGCCGAGAAAATGAGCGGCAAGAAAAAGTAAACCGGGAATCGAAACCTGGCTGCCGCAAGGATAGATGGGATGGATAGATAGCGCAGGCGGGGCCACCTTCGCCCAAGAAAAAAGTGGCGCACCGGAGTGCGCCACTGAGTTGAACACGAATTGGTAAGTCTACTCCCCGGCTACTGCTGGGCGAAGTATCCGAGGGTTAGCTGATTGGCGTCGGTTTCGATCGCTATGTTGTCTCCCGTTGCATCAATCAGGTAGTAGTTGAATACGTCGGCCGTGCAACCGGCGCCGCCGAACGTGGTGCAGGATGTGACATCCAAGCCGGTGATGGTGCCGCCGGAGAAGATGCCGTTGGAAGCAGCAGTACCGGTAGTAACGAAGGTGCCGGTAACGGTCGCATCCGCAGCCGTCAAACCGAACCAGTTGATGTCGACGAATCCAGCGAACGTTCCGACTCCGTCAGCCGAAAACAAACCGACAGCGTCGAACTCGAATTCGTTAGTCGCATCCGCGCCGCCAGCGCCCAAGGCATAGGGACCACTGAAAGACGCAGCGGTGAATGAGCCGGCTCCGGTTTGCAGGTAGCCACGACCGCCAAGGACATCAGTCGTGTCCAGGGTAATCGCCAGCGCATTGCCGTTCCCGTCCAAATAGATCTGGAGGTTAACGTTAGCGCCTCCTTCGGCGCCGTCGGTTAGGCCGGCTATCGTTACATCTCCGGTGGGGTCCACCGTATAAGCCGGAGCAGTGACGGGGTCCGGACTTGCCGTCTCTACCAAGCTGAGATCGTTGTAATCGACGAAACCGGTTACGGTAGTGGCGCCGGGAGTGATCTGGCCGACAGCTTGAAACGCTCCAGCGATGGCGTCGACACCGGTGAGGCCGATCACGTAGGTGTTACCAGAGACGGAAGCGGAACTGAAGGTTCCGGTATTCGCTCCCTGGCTGAGGGCGACTCCGCCGGTGGTGCCACCAAACGTATCGCCATTGCCTTCCACCAGCCGGATGTGATTGGAATCGACGATGTAGCCATACAGGATGATTGTGTCGAGTTCCGCGGGGTTTAGTGTGAACGCGACCCTGCCGAAAGCGTCAGGCGTCGCAGTAACTGTACTGGCGCCTAAAGTCGCACCCGGCGCAAGGTTGCCGGCGTCGTTTACGTCGAGAATGCTGCCCGTCCCCGAGATGCCCCCGGAGCTATCGACGTTGATAACGCCGCCGATAGCGAGTGGATCGCCATCTATGTCTTCGCCGCCAACGACGAAGGCGTAGCCGCTTGCCAGAGGAGTAGTGGCGGCGGTGGTTTGGGCGTTGATGTCTCCGCTGGCCGAAGCCGAAGCGTCGAACTCGTTAATGAAGGTCTTGCCGGTAGCGCTGAGCGGAAGCACCGTGCCATTCAGAGTCTCGATCCCGCCCACACCCACAAGGGTGTCGGTAGAGGAGCAAGTGGCACCGCTGCACGTTACCAGAGTGATTTGCAGGTTGCCATCGGCGGTGATTGCCACGCCGCTGCCGGTGGGGTTGATCTGATCGTAGAGGTCACCATTGACCGGGTCGACGAAGTCCTGCTCGCCGCTGGTGATCGCCCCGGCAGTGCCAACCGTAAAGGCTCCTGCGACATGGTAAGACCCGTTAGCATTCTCTCCATTCAGAGAGAATACGTAGCTTCCTGTGCCCAGAGGCCCGGTGGAGACGGAAGTTGTGTTCGTCAGGGCAAAGTCGACCGGCGTCAATTCTAAAGCCGGAGCCGCCCCAGCCGTCACTTGATAAGCCGGGCCGGCTGTCGCGTCCGCGGTGAACGTCGAAGAGGTTGCATTGCCGTTCGCGTCTGTCATATCCGTTTCTGTATTCGTTCCATTCGACGCGAACGTGCCGGACGGTGCCGACGCCGGAGCGGTGAAGGTGATCGCCACCCCGCTGTCCGGGTTGCCGAAACTGTCAGTCACGGTTGCCACCAGCGGACTTGCAAAGGCCGTGCTGATCACCGCGCTTTGCGGGGTTCCGCTTGTCGCCGCGAGCGATGCCGGCGGTCCTGCTAAGTTCGTGAGAATGAAGCTGGCCGACGACGTCGCTCCTGGAACCGTGCCTCCCACGTCAGCCGAGCCGGCTACCGTATTCGCGGTGAAGACCGATGAGGTAGCCACCCCGCTCGAGTCGGTTGTATCCGTTTCCGTGGAGGTTCCGGTCGTAGCGAAAGTGCCACTCGCTCCCGACAACGGAGCCGAGAACGTCACCGTCGCGCCGCTCACTGGGTTTGAGCCTGCCATCACCGTGACTTGCAGGTTCGCGTACGCCGTGCCAACCACCGCGCTTTGCGGCGTTCCGGCCGTCGCTGTGATCGTTGTAAGCGGTTTGCTGGATGGGCTGCATGCCACCAAGCCGGCAATCATGATCAAACTGATGAGAAGAAGAATCGATTTGCGGAATGTCATCGGGCACCTCCGTTGAGTGCAGCCTGGGATGTCGGTTCGGTCTTGCCTGCAGACGCGGAACGCGTCGCGCGGGGGGCGTGCTCGCGCACTAGCAATCCGTGTTTGCTGCGCACCGTGACGGTGCGGCCGCCGACGGTCAGTTGGCGAGCCATGAAATATTTCTTCCCGCGCAGCGACATCGTGGCCCCAACGATCTGAACCGGCGTTCCTACTTGCAGGGATTCTTTAGTCGCCTTGCTCAGGAAAGATCCGACGTGGGTATCGACCACGCCCTCCGGGCCAGCCACCAGCAGATGCATCCCTGCCGGACTGCCGATCTCGTGCTTGGTGACGACTTTCTGAATGGTCCCATTGAGAGTGGTTTCATGCGCCGCATCGTAAGCGGGGCCAAAGCCTCGTCCACGAGATTCGGGCGCCGTGGTGGCGGCGAGTGGAATAGCCAGAATCGCGAACAGCAGGCCGGTCAGCAGCCCCGCGATCGTTCGAGTGGGTTTCGTCAGAAAATTGCGACTCATGGACAAGCTCCTTAAGCACAAGTTTATGGAAAGCATCGATAGACCGACAAACGGACGGCACGCGCCGTTTTTCTGCCGACTGCGTGTAGCCCGGCAAGCAACCGTTTCGCCATCGTGCTTCCAGGTCGAGTTTAGATTTAGAGTCAAACCTCTGGTTCGCAAGCGTACACTTCCCCTGCCCCGGAGCGCAACTGGGTTTCCCGCCAGAGCCGTTACTACTTTAAGGACAAGGGAATTGACGGCTGGGTACGCGTCAATGGCGGGTCCCTGAGATAAAGCAAATGCGTCGGTGTGTGACCTGTGCTTGTGAGTTCGCTGGCCCTGAAGCTCAATAGCAAATCTTGCGTTCAAGTTGCTAACGCCACCTTTCTGCCTCTTTACTGCAATCTATTTCTGTCGCAACTCTTTCGTTGACACTGGGCACTCCGACAGCGTAATTATGTTCCCTCTGTATTTACCGGTGGTGATCTTTGGTGATGACGTCCGGTGGAAATCCCCTGCGCTTCCTCACGGACAGTGTGGGCATCTGGCCGCTCGTACCAAAGAGCACCTTATGATCCTTCCTCCTCCCAACCCGGCATATGCCGAGGTGCAGATCCCCGCACTGGCGGGCAAATCGACGTTCTTTCAGGAGAGTCACTTATGTCTCAAGACACGCGTAGGATGTTTCCCGTTGTGGTGCTTGCCTGCCTGGCTGTTATGCTGATCGCGGTGCCGGCGTTCTCGCAGTCTGCGAGTGGCGTCCGCGCTTCTCAGGTTCTTGGCGCTGAAGATCCGTCCAGGCAGATTGCCGTTACGTTCTGGCTCAACCAGCACGACAAAGCTGGCTTCGACGATCTGGTCCGCCAGATGTACGACCGAAATTCGTCCAACTACCATCACTGGCTCACGCTGAATGAGTACAAAACCCGGTTCGCTCCGAGCGCTGGAGATATGGCGATTGTTCGGCAGCATCTGGCTGCGAATAATCTCCACGTGGTTGCGACCGACCAACTCAATCATGCCGTGACCGCGCGCGGCACCGTAGCTGACGTCGAACGGGCGACCGGTGTGCAACTGAACCGCGTGTTAATCAATGGCGAGGTGCATCGCGTGCCCAGCGCAGTGCCTGTCATCTCCGGAGCCGCCAGCAAACTGGTTTCTGCCGTCCAAGGCCTCTCTGATTTGACGTATCACAACTATGCCAAGCGCCAGATCGACCCCGACACCGGCAAGCCCATGGCTGTGGTCCCGCTGTACCACCCCGGCCCGACCGAGAAGTTCTTTAACGCCGACTGCCTCCGCGGTACACAGGTGAAGGATTTCAAGACCGACGGCGGCGCCCCCTATGCCATCTACAATGGCGCGCGCTACGGCGGCGCCATCACTGCCGGTGTTCCCGATCTTCCCCCCTGCGGCTACGATTCACTGCAGATGGAGAAGGCGTACGGCCTCACTCCCCTATACAAAGAGAAGCTCGATGGCAGCGGCCAGACCATTGTCATCGTGGATGCCTACGGTTCCGACACGATTACCACCGATGCCAATACTTTCGCCGAGATCAACGGTCTTCCGGCGTTGACTTCCAGCAATTTCACGATCTACTACCCCACGGGCCCCACGAATTGCGGAGGTAATACTTGTGGCTGGGATGTGGAGACCAGCCTCGACGTGGAGTGGTCGCACACGGTAGCTCCGGGAGCCAACATTGCCCTGTTGTTGTCGGCCGACAACTCCTTTACCAACCTTGACCTCTCCGTGCTCTACGGCATCGAGACCGGGCTCGGTCCGGTGATCTCCAACAGCTACGGCATCGGCGAGATTATTCTCGAAACCGAGGATCCCGCTGAACTTACAGTTCAGAACACGCTCAGCGAGTTGGGCGCCGCGCTCGGCGTCTCCGTAAATTTCTCCAGTGGCGACGACGGAGACTTCTCGTACGCGTACGGTGTGACGACTGTTTCCATGCCGGCGGCTTCTCCCTACGCGACCAGTGTCGGCGGCACCAGCGTGTTTATCAATTCCAACGACTCTATTAAGTTGCAGACGGGGTGGGGCAACAACCTCACCCGCATCGCCTTAGCTACTCCCAACCCGCCCGTTATTCCGCCGGACTTCATTGGTTTTTACGCTGGAGCTGGTGGCGGCACAAGCGCTGTCTGGCCGAAGCCTTCATACCAGGGGAGCTTGTCCGGCAGCTGGCGGCTCGTCCCCGACATCGCATACGTGGCTGACCCGTACACGGGCGCCGAGTTTGTCGATACCGAGGGTGGAACACAGTTCATCTCCGTGGTCGGCGGAACCAGTCTCGCCTGCCCCATGTTTTCGGGTATGTGGGCAATCTCCACTCAGGCTGCGGGCGCATGGCTCGGCCAAGCCGCTCCGCTGCTTTACGGCCTGCCTGCGGGTGCAATCACCGACGTGGTCGCTGTGACCGGTCCTAACAACGTCAGTGGCACCACCAACAGCCCGCCCGCTTCTCCCGTCTACTATTCTCCGGAGGCGCTGGCGGCTCCGTTGGAAAACACCGTTGATTTCGTAAGTTTGCTGTACAACGGAACCTCTACCCGTTGGTACGTTATCAGCTTCGGCACCGACACTTCGCTGACGACGGGCCCGGGATGGGACAACGTCACCGGACTGGGGACGCCGAACGGCGCTAGCTTCGTCACGGCCGTTGCCGCCGCGGTGAAGTAACCCAACCTCAAACCAGAGCGGGCCGGAGCAATTCCGGCCTGCTTTTTTGTTCTGACCGCACAACCCTGTGCCTGGTTATCTCAATATTGTTTATCGACAATGTTTATCTACAATGTTTATCTACAATGTTTATCTACAATGTTTATCTACAATATGACCGACGTAACTGCACGCCGCGGTTTCTTCTGCTATACTGACGTTAACGCTTTTGCTACGGTTTGCTCGTCACGCGGGGATCCTATTGGATCCGTTACACTTCCGCATTTCCTGCCCGCCGTTTGGTTCCAGCGCCGATTTCATTGCGAGCGGCATGCGAACTCGGACATGTGTCCGAGAAATCAAAAGTAAGCCCCTCCAGAAAGAAAACAATCGAATGACAACATTTACGGAACTGCCCTTGTCTGCTCAGTTGCAGCAGAAACTGGCGGCAGCTCAATTCATTACCCTCACACCCATCCAGGCACGCGCCATTTCTCCGGCCCTTGAAGGCAAGGACGTGATCGGCACGGCCCAGAC